>JAKOZT010000055.1 GCA_029779845.1 Pseudomonadota bacterium
CGCACCCGGCCGCCGCCCGGCGCACGGTGCGGCTCGAGCTGCTGGCGTCCGACCCCTTCGTGCTGTTCGCGCAGGGCGCGTCGCCCGACTACTACGCGCGCATCGTCGCGCTGTGCCACGACGCCGGCTTCCATCCGCGCGTGCAGCACGAGGTGCGGCACTGGCTGTCGGTGGTGGCGGTGGTGGCGCAGGGCATGGGCGTGTCGATCGTGCCCGCGCCGCTGGAGCGCTCGGGCATCCGCGGCGCGGTGTTCCGGCCGCTGGGCGGCGCGTCACCGGGCGCCGGCGCGTACCGATCGAACGTGTTCTGCGTGTGGCATCCGGACAGCGACCATCCGGCGCGGGACCGGCTGCTGCAGGCGATGCGGGCGCCGCGCAGGGCGGCGGATCAGTCCGCCACGAACCCCTTCCACGTGCGCAGATAGTCGACGAACGCCGGGCCGATCGCACGCGCGCGCAGGTAGGCGCTGGTCACCGGGCGCTCGACGCTGCGGAACGCCGGGTCGGCGATCGCCCGGGTCGCGAAGTCCGGGTGCAGGATCGCGCCGCGGCCGATCAGCACGAAGTCGGCGCCATGGTCGATGCAGCGCTGCGCGGTGGCCGCGTCCATGATCTTGCCGGCCACGCCCAGGCGCGTGGCGCCGCGCGGCAGTGACGTGAAGTGATCGATCAGCGGCGCATGTGCATACGCGGGATCGTTGGGCGCCTTGAAGCAGTCCCACAGCGACAGGTCGAGGTAGTCGATCTGCCCGGAGGTCATCAGCCGCTGCGCGAGCGTGCGCATCTCGCCGATGTCGATGCCCCAGCGCTCGGGCGACAGGCGCACGCCGAGCTGGAAGTCGGGACGGCAGCGCGCGCGGATGCCGTCGATCACCTCCTGCAGCGGTCGGGCGCGGTTCTCGGGCGAGCCGCCGTAGCGGTCGGTGCGATGGTTGTTGTCTCGGTCGAGGAACGCGGCCAGCAGGTAGCCGTGTGCGCCGTGCAGCTCGACGCCGTCGAAGCCGGCGCGCTCGGCGCGCTGCGCGGCTGACACGAAGTCCTCGACCATCTGCGCCACCTCGGCCGTCGTGAGCGCGCGGGCGCCGGTCTCGGCGTCGTCCCACGGGCACACCGGACGCTGGCCGGGCAGCGGGATCGCGCGCCGGCCGCCGTGATAGAGCTGCACCGCGCAGCGCGCGCCGGCCGCGTGCAGGTCGTGCGCCAGCTGCGCCAGCCCCGCTACGTGCGCGTCGTCGCTGATGCCGAGCTGGCCGGCCATGCCCTTGCCGGCCAGGTGCACCCAGGTGGCGGTGGTGAGCGTCATCGCGAACCCGCCCCGGGCGCGCGACACCAGCCAGCGGCGCTCGTCGTCACCGAGGCGGCCGTCGGCGTGGCTCTGGTCGTTGGCCATCGGGGCCAGCACGAAGCGGTTCGTCAGCGCGGGGCCGCGGGCGAAGGCGATGGGGTCGGAGAGGGATCCGGGCATGGCAGGGGGTTCCGTCGAATTGCGTCGAGTCGAGCGTTGCACGTTCGGGAAGGCCGCGCACCGCCGGGCCGCGTGGATGGTACGTGCTTCCGCCCCGTCGGCGAAGCGGCCTTCCGCACCGTCACCGGTGCATCCGGCATGTCGCGTTTTTCCAATCCCGCGGACGCCGCCGCGGCTACGCTGCGGCCATCCACATCACGCACGAGACCGCGATGACACCGCCCGCTCCTGCACCGACTGTACGGACTGCACCGACCGCCCCGACTGCACCCGCTGCGCGTTCACCCGCTCCGAGCGCACCGTCGCCCCGCCTGCGCTGGCTGCTGCGTCTGCTGGCCGTGCTCGGCCTGGTGCTGCCCTGGACCTACAACCTCGCGTACTTCGCAGCCGGCGGCAGCGTCGCGCCGCAGGCGTTCTGGACTGCGGCGTCGGCCAACGCGCTGACCACGGCGATCACCCTGGACGTGTACCTGGCGGCGATCGCGTTCGCCTGCTGGGTGCTGAGCGAGCGCCGGGTGCGCCGTCCGTGGATCGACGTGCTGCTGTGCTTTGCCGTCGGTCTTGCGGTGGCCCTGCCGGTGTACCTGCTGCGCCGGTCAGCGCAGCGCGGCGGCTGATCGGCCGATCGCCAGCGGCCAGTACTCCGAGCCGGGGCGTGCGGCTTCCAGCCGCAGGCGGCCGAGCGGCGCGCCGGCCAGGCGCCGGACGTCGCGCGCGAGATGCGCCTGGTCGAAGTAGCCGTGGTCGGCCGCCAGGTGCGCGCCCTGCCCGGGCGCACCGTGCCCGGGCACGCCGTGCCTGGGCGCACGCTGCGCCGGCGCGACCGCATGCAGTGCGCGCTGCAGCCGCGCGATCACCTGGAACTGCTTCGGCCCCATCCCGAAGGCGTCACGAAAGCGCCGTTCGAACTGCCGGGTGCCGATGCCCAGCGCGTCGGCCGCGTCGGGCACCGGCAGACGCTCGATCGCAGCGCGCATCCGGTGCAGCGCGGCCAGGCGGGACGCGTGCACGTCGCCGGTCACCGCGGCGCGCACGGCAGCGAACAGGCGCGCCAGCCGCGCGTCGTCGTCGTGCGCGTCGCACACCGCGTCTTCCAGCCACGTCCAGCCGCCGCCGAGCGCATCGGCCAGCGCAACGCGCGTGTCCACGACCGGCGCCGCCGACGCACGCAGCAGCGCCGGCACGGCTTCGGGCCGCACGAGCAGCCCCACCGCGTGCACGGCCCCTGCGTGCAGGTACTGCGTGGCCTGCGTGGCCGCGCCGATGAACGCGGCCCGCGGCAGCAGCGCATGCGCGCCGTCGCACGCGACGCCGGACGCGCCGGCGGAGCCGTGCACCGCGCCCGCCACGCGCACCACCAGCATGCTGCCCACCTGCGCGGGAAAGCGCGTGGCGCGCAACTGCGCATCCCCCTGCACGACGACACCGCCGTCGAGCCAGGCACGCAGGTCCGGCGGCGGCGGCACGAAACGCA
>JAKOZT010000061.1 GCA_029779845.1 Pseudomonadota bacterium
GCGTGGTCCAGGCGGCAAAGGGCCGTGCGGGCCGCCCGCGGCGCTTCGATGAGACGGTCGGCCCTGCGGGCCGACTGCCTTGCGCTGCTCGGTCTCGCGGCCCCGCCGCGGAACTCGCTTCGCGGGCTATCGCCCGCTGCGCTCAATCACCCGCGGCGAGCATGAGGACGAAGCGCGCGGGTACGCGCGCGGGCCACGAGCCCTGCGCTGCTCAGCGTCTCATAGGCGCGCCGCGAGCGGCCCGCACGGCCCTTTGCTGAACCAGAGGTGGCATGCCAGCTGATGGCATGCCACCTCTGGTTCAGCGCGGCAGGCGCGGCCCCGTGGGGGCGACTTGGGTGGCGGCGAGAAGCGCAGCGTCAGGGGGCGGCGCGCGTGAGCGCGCTTCGTGAACTGACTTGCCGCCGCTTGTCTGAACGCAGTGAGCGCAGCGAACGAAGTGAGGTTCTATGTTTTCTGGCAAGCCTGCTGTGCCCCCACCAAGCGCGGATCGAAGTCCTTGCCGGAGTTCCAGACCGCCCAGGCCACGCGCAGCAGCTTGCGCGCCAGGATGAGTGTGGCCTGCGTCGAGGCGAAGCCCCGGGCACGCAATTGGACATAGATCGGCCCCAGCGCCTTGCTGTGAGCGGCCGAGAAGCCCGCCAGGAACAGCAGGCGGCGCACCAGGGCAGGCCCGCGCTTGGACAGACGCCGAGTCCCATGCCTGGTCCCGGAGTCGCACGGCCTGGGGTCCAGGCCGCTGTAGGCGACCACGGCATCTGCGTTGTCGAAGTGCAGCCGGCTGAACAGCGCCGCCAGCAGGGTCGAGGCCTGCGCACCGAAGCCGGTGATCGTGCCCAGCCGCCGCACCCCCTCGCGCAGCGTCGCGTCCGAATCGACCAGGCAGCGCATCTGCCGGTCGATCTCCTCGATCATCCGCTGGTATGCCAGCAGCAGCTCCTGGGTGGCCTGCTGCAGTTGCGGCAGCTCGCCCAGGCTCTGGCGCAGCATCACCCGCTGGTCGGTCAGCAACTGGCGCCTGCCCAGCAACGCCTGGAGCTGCTGCGTCACGCCGGCGGCGGGTTGCCACGGCCTGAGCTGCTCACGATGCTCGGCGACGTAGCGGGCGATCACCGCGGCATCCAGCCGATCCGTCTTGCCGCGAGCACTGATGGCCTTGGCGTAGTAGTAGATGTCGCGCGCGTTGAGCACGTACACCTGCATGCCCGCCTCATAGGCCAGTTGCGCCAGCGTGCGGTGATACCGGCCGGTGGATTCCATCGCGATCACGCTGCCGGCCGGCAGCGTGCGCAGCCAGCGCTGAATGTGCACGGGATCGTTGGGTACTGGCCGGCTCGAGCCCTGCGCGTGAGCCGACACGACCAGCTCCGCCTGCGCCACGTCGACTCCGATGATGGGGATCGGTGCTTGCATCTGGCAGTCCTCCATACGCAAAATGAATGCGCTGGAGTGGGCTGCCCACCGCCGCGTCAACTTGCTCGAAGATCGGCGGTCAGCCCTCGCAAAGGGGGCTGCCGCTCAGTTCCTCATCGACGCTGGAAGTGGGGTGGGAGATCTCTCACTTCGTCGGTCCGCTCGCGCGGCCGATAGTTGAGCGCGTCTCTCCACTCCAGCACCCAGAACATACAAGTTGGGCGGCAGCCCCCTGACGCGAGCATCGCAGCGCAGTCGGCGCGCCGCGCCGACCGCCACCGCAGGAGCGCCCACGGGGCCGTGCCTGCCGCGCCGCTGCGGCGCATCCCCGACAAGAACACGCCCGCCCCGAGCTGCGCTTTGATGCCATTGATCGCAACGCCGTATGAGGCCTTTCGTCCCGCTCAGGCGGGCACCAGCGCGGCCGCGAGGTGGCAGCCGCTGCCGGCCATCACGAACAGGTGCCAGATGAAGTGGCCGAAGCGCAGCGAGGCGTCGAAGACGAAGAAGGCCGTGCCGACCAGGTAGGCCGCGCCGCCGGCGAGCAGCCAGCCGAGCGCGGCGGCATCGAGCGCCGCGACGCCGGGCAGCGCGGCGAGCAGTGCGCACCAGGCGAGCAGCAGGTACAGGCCGGTCGACAGACGCCGCTGCGTCAGGCGTCGCATCAGCTTGAGCGCCGCGCCGGCCAGCGCCAGCGCCCACAGCAGCGCGCAGGTGACGATCCCGGCCCAGCCGCCCCAGCCCGCCAGCGCGCCGAGCGTGAAGGGCGTGGCGCTGCCGGCGATGAAGAGGTAGATCGCCGCATGGTCCACCGCGCGCGCCCACAGCTTGGCGCGCCCCGGCGGCAGCGCGTGGTAGAGCGCCGAGGCGAGGAACACCAGCACCATCGTGGCGCAGAACACCGCCACCGCGGCTGTGCCCAGCGCGCCGTTGTGGCGCGGCGCGGCGGCCGCCAGCGCCGGCCAGGCCGCCACCGGCAGCGCGCAGGCCAGCGCATGGCTGGCGGCGTTGGCGACTTCCTCGGCGCGTGTCTGCGGCCGCGCGCGCGGCGCGGCGATCGGCAAACGGGGCAGGGCGGGCAGGGCGAGGCGCATGCCTCCAATGAACGCCTGAAGCGCTTTGCGCGCATCCCCTTGAAGCGGGTCAAACCCCGCGTTCACGCGCCTTCGAACTTGGGACGGGTTAACCTGAGGGCCATGCTGATCACCAACGCCACCCTCCCCGACGGCCGCACCCACATCGACGTCCTGGTGCAAGGCGGGCGCATCGCCGCGCTCGGCGCGAAGCTCGCGGCGCCCGAAGGCATGCAGGTGATCGACGCCGCCGGCCAGCTGCTCAGCCCGCCCTTCGTCGACGCGCACTTCCACATGGACGCGACGCTGAGCTACGGCCTGCCGCGCGTGAACGCCAGCGGCACGCTGCTCGAAGGCATCGCGCTGTGGGGTGAGCTCAAGCCGCAGCTGACGCAGCAGGCGCTGGTCGAGCGCGCCTTGCAGTACTGCGACTGGGCGGTGGCCAGGGGGCTGCTGGCGATCCGCTCGCACGTCGACGTCTGCGACGACCGCCTGCTCGCCGTCGAGGCGCTGCTGCACGTGCGCGAGCGCGTGAAGCCGTATCTCGACCTGCAGCTGGTCGCCTTCCCGCAGGACGGCGTGCTGCGTTCGCCGAACGCGCTGGCCAACCTGAAGCGCGCGCTCGACCAGGGCGTCGACGTGGTCGGCGGCATTCCGCACTTCGAGCGCACGATGGCGGACGGCGCGCAGAGCGTGAAGATCCTCTGCGAACTCGCCGCCGAGCGCGGCTTGCGCGTCGACATGCACTGCGACGAGAGCGACGACCCGCTCTCGCGCCACATCGAGACGCTCGCCTTCCACGCGCAGCGCCTCGGCCTGCACGGCCGCGTGACCGGCTCGCACCTGACGTCCATGCACTCGATGGACAACTACTACGTCAGCAAGCTGCTGCCGCTGATGCGCGAGGCCGGCGTGCACGCGATCGCCAACCCGCTGATCAACATCACGCTGCAGGGCCGCCACGACACGTACCCGAAGCGCCGCGGCATGACGCGCGTGCCCGAGCTGCTGGCCGCGGGCATCAACGTCGGCTTCGGCCACGACTGCGTGATGGACCCGTGGTACTCGCTGGGCAGCGCCGACATGCTGGAGGTCGCGGCGATGGGCCTGCACGTCGCGCAGATGACCTCGCAGGCGCAGATGCGCCAGTGCTTCGATGCGGTGACGGTCAACAGCGCGAAGATCCTCGGGCTGGACGACTACGGCCTCGAGGTCGGCAAGGCCGCCGACTTCGTGCTGCTGCAGGCGGGCGATCCCATCGAGGCGATCCGCCTGCGCGCCACCAGGCTGCTGGTCGTTCGGCGCGGCCAGGTGGTCGCGTGCAGCGCGCCGGCGAAATCCGTGATGTCCTTGCCCGGCCGCCCGGTCAGCGTCGACTTCCGCCTTCAGCGCTGAGCCGCCGCATCCTGGAAGTAGCGGATGCGCTCCGCATCCGCCGGGTGCGAGGCGATCGCGATGCCGAGGCGGTGTTCGCCCTGTTCCTTGGCGATCTTCTCGAAGAACGTGACCATCACCGCCGGCGAGATGCCGGCCGCGCGCATCAGCGCCACCGATTCGGCATCGGCGCGCCGCTCGGCATCGCGCGAATAGGCCGACTGCCCCAGCACCACCGGCACGGTCGCCAGCAGGCTGTTGAAGTCGCCCACCAGCGTGCTCGCCAGCACGCCCACCGCGCTGGCCTGCAGCAGCATGCGCATGCCGTCGCGCTGCTTCACGTGGCCCAGCTCGTGGCCGAGCACGCCGTTGATCACGGCGGTGTCGCCGTCCACCAGCTTCACCAGCTCGTCGGTCAGCACGATGGTGCCGCCGGGCAGCGCGAAGGCGTTCGGCCCGATGCGGCTGGCGCGGAACTCGAGGCGGTGCGCCGGAATGCTGCCGCGCGGCTGCGCATCGACGAAGCGCTCGAAGGCGTCGCGCACGCGCTGCTGCTCTTCGGGTTCGAGGGCGCTCGGCTTCATCAGCTCGGCGTCGATGGAGCGCAGCGCGACGTCGCCCACCACCTCGTCGGCGCTTTCCGGCAGCACGCTCAGGGCGGCATGCGCCGCCGCCGGGATGCCCCAGACGTAGAGCGCCGCGACCAGCGCCACCAGCGCGGCCAGGCTCGCCGCCACCGCGCGCCAGCTCTGCTGCGCGCGCACCACTGCGCTGTCGCCGCGGCCGCAGTGTGCCGCGAAGGCATCGAAAGCGGCCGCGTCGCGCGCCTGCAGCGACGCGCCGCCGGCCAGCTCGGCGACGCGCACGCCGTGGCGCGTGCGCTCCGGCCAGCGCACGGCGGCAAGCGGCACGCGCTGCTCGACGCCATCGCCGGTGATCACGAGCGCGTCGCCGTCGCGGCGCAGGCGCACGCGGTGGGCGTGCGCGCTGCGGCCGTCGAAGAAGTCGGCGTCGATCTGCAAGGCGCCGGGCACTACAGGCCGAAATCCATGCCGAACAGGTCGCCCGCCGCGTCGCCGGCCGCTTCGCCGTCGCCGCTGCGCGCCTGGGCGATCAGCTGCTGCGGATCGATCGCGAGCAGCAGCGTCAGCGCCTCGATCTTCAGGCGCTGCGTGGCCACCGCCGCGAAGGGCCAGTACAGGCCCAGCGTCAGCACGATCAGCAGCCAGTTCTTCAGCGTCAGGCCGAACAGCGGCCAGAAGCGCAGGCGGCTCTCGAAGGCCACCGCGTCGCTGGCGGTGCGCGACCACAGCAGGTTCTGCATCTTCGCCGCGAAGTAGGGCCGCGGCACCAGCTGCACCGCCAGCATCGCCACGGCGAACACTGCAATGGTGATCACCGCCGCCAGCGCGAGGTCGCCGCGTCGCGTCTCTTCGCCATCCGCCGCGCCGCCGAAGGCCGAGGCGACGCCGGCCAGCAGCGCCAGCACCACCGCGGCGATGACGATCACCGTCACGCCGGCCGCGCCGATGCCGGCGGTCTCGGCGAACACGCCGTAGAACGAGCCGACGCCGGTGCGCAGCGAGGTCTGCTCGCCGGCGTAGGCGTAGTGGTCGTGCTGGTACTTCTTCAGCCGCCACCACCACCACGGGGCGAAGGCGAGGAAGGCGGCGATCACCGCGAGCGTGGTCATGCCGTACCACACGGGCGGGTGCTCCTGGTCGGGCACGGCGGCGAGCGCCGCGAGGATCACCAGCCCGGGCACGAAGAACGGCAGCCAGGCCGCGTAGGCGCCGGCCAGCGTGCCGCGGAAGCGAAAGCGCAGCCCGCGCCAGCTGGTGTTGGCCAGGCGGAACTGCATCGACGACTTGAGCAGCGCCGGCCACACCGCTGCGACGATCACGAACGCCGCCAGCCCGGCCAGCGACGAGAAGTGCCCGGCCGCCGAGTACAGCAGCAACAGCAGCGCGACGAGCAGGTAGCCGCGCAGCATCTTGCGCGGCTGCGCGTGGAAGCCGAAGGGGTGTTCGCCGACCAGCGTGTTGCCGTGGAAGTAGCGCAGCCGCCGCACCTTGGCCCAGGGGTAGTACAGGCCGAGCGTCGCGAGCGTGAGCAGCAGGTTGACGATCCAGATGCGGAAGTACTCGCTGCCCGAACCGCTGAAGCGCAGCGGCAGGCGCTGCGGCGCGCCCTCGGGTTGCGTGGCGGGCCAGTCGTCGTTGTCGTTCATTCGTCGCCGGGCCTGCCGCTTGCATGCGCCGGCGTGCCTCGCTCCCTTCCGCGGGGCACTCTACACCGGGTTCGAGCGGGCGCGATGCACGAGGCAGACCCTAGAATGAATCGCAGCAGGGACGACGACACGGCAACAACGACTCCATGACGACGACGATGAAGCTCATCGGCGCTCTCACCAGCCCCTACGTGCGCAAGGTGCGCATCGTGCTGGCCGAGAAGAAGCTCGACTACCAGTTCGAACTCGAGGACGTGTGGAACGCCGACACTATCCTCGCCGCCAACCCCTTGGGCAAGGTGCCCTGCCTGGTGCTCGAAGGCGGCGAGGCGGTGTTCGACTCGCGCGTCATCGTCGAATACCTCGACACGCGCTCGCCGCTGAACCGGCTGATCCCCGAATCGGGCCGCGGCCGCACCGAGGTGCGCACCTGGGAGGCGCTGGCCGACGGGCTGCTCGACGCCTCCATCCTCGCGCGCCTGGAAGCCACCTGGCCGGGGCGCGGCGAAGGCCAGCGCTCGCAGGCCTGGATCGCACGCCAGTTGAGCCGCGTCGACGCCGCGCTGGCGGCGATGGGCACCGGCCTGGCGGACAAGCCCTGGTGCTCGGGCGTGCACATGTCGCTGGCCGACATCGCGGTCGGCTGCGCGCTGGGGTATCTGGATTTCCGCTTCCCGCAGATCGACTGGCGCGCGCGCCACGCCAACCTGGGCAAGCTGGCCGAGAAGCTCGCCGCGCGGCAGAGCTTCATCGACACCAGGCCGCCGACGGCCTGATGGAAATCCGTTCGCCCTGAGCTTGTCCTTCGACACGGGCCTTCGACAGAGCCTGTCCTGAGCTTGTCGAAGGGCTCAGCCCGAACGGGGTCTGTCACTGCAGCTGCAGCGACAAGGACGACGTGCGCCGGTCCAGGTGCAGCTTGCGGTACAGCGTACGCACGCGCTGCGCCACCTCGCGGGTGCTGATGCGCAGGTCGCGCGCGATCTCGTGCGGCAGGAAGCCGTCGCAGGTCCATTGCAGCACCTGGCGCTCCACGCGGTCCGGGTGCAGCGGGTTGTCCTCGTCGAGCGGCTCGCGCACCGTCCATGCCGAGGCGTCGAAGTGCGCCTTCACCTGCCGCGCGATCGCCGGCGCCATCTCCGCGCCGCCGGCCAGCACCTGCTCGATCGTCGCGATCAGCATGTTCGGCGAGCCGCCCTGCACGAAGTAGCCGTCGGCGCCGCGCGCCAGCGCGGCGAGCAGCTGCGAATCGTCGATCGAGAGCGTGGCCAGCAGCGTCTTCGGCCAGCCGTAGCGGCCGCTGGTGGCGATCTCCTCCACCAGCCCGGCCACGAAGCCGTCGGCCAGCTGCAGGTCGGCCAGCACCACGTCGACCCCCAGCGCGGGCAGCTGCGCGCGCGCCTGCTCCAGCGTGGTGGTCCAGCCCACCGTCTTCAGCCCCGGCGTGCCGTCGATGGTGACGCGCATGCGCGCCGCGACGAGCGGATCGTTGATGAGCAGGAAGACGCGTGACATGGTGCGGGGGCGGATTGATGACGTAGGGATTGTCAGATCCGCACGAAGCTGTTGCATCCCCGTGACCCGGTGGGAGACTTCCCCTGCCCCGGGGCCGGCGCGGTCAGCTTGCGGCGCGCGCGAAGCTCTCCGCCCGCGCCATCGGCCAGTAGGTGCGGAACACCTGCTGCGGCATCGCTTCGGCGTCTTTGCCGAGCAGCGCGCCGGGCGCGACGAAGGGCAGCAGGTTGGCCAGCAGCTTGACGCCCTGCTCGGCGTGGCGGCGCACGATGTGGGCGGCGGTGATCTCGCGCGGGTGCGCCAGGCCGGCGGCCTGCACCAGTTCCTGCAGCGCGTGCAGCGTCTGCTGGTGGTAGTTGAACACGCGCTGCGCCTTGCTCGGCACGTCGAGCGCGCGCTGGCGCAGCGCGTCCTGCGTGCTCACGCCGGTGGGGCAGGCGCCGGTGTGGCAGCTCTGCGCCTGGATGCAGCCGAGCGCGAACATGAAGCCGCGCGCCGAGTTGCACCAGTCGGCGCCGAGCGCCATCGCGCGCGCGATGTCGAAGGCGCTGATCACCTTGCCGGCGCAGCCGATGCGCACGCGCTCGCGCAGGTTCAGGCCCACCAGCGTGTTGTGCACCAGCAGCAGCCCTTCCTGCAGCGGCGCGCCGACGTGGTCGGTGAACTCCAGCGGCGCCGCGCCGGTGCCGCCCTCGGCGCCGTCGACGACGATGAAGTCGGGCACGAGGCCTGTTTCGAGCATCGCCTTGGCGATCGCGAACCACTCCCACGGGTGGCCGATGCACAGCTTGAAGCCGACCGGCTTGCCGCCCGACAGATCGCGCAGCCGCTCGATGAAGTGCAGCATCTCGACGGGCGTCGTGAACGCGCTGTGCGCCGAGGGCGACACGCAATCGACGCCCACCGGCACGCCGCGCGCCTCGGCGATTTCCGCGGTCACCTTCGGCCCCGGCAGCACGCCGCCGTGGCCCGGCTTGGCGCCCTGGCTGAGCTTGAGCTCGACCATCTTCACCTGCGGCAGCCGCGCGTTCTCGGCGAAGCGCGCTTCGTCGAAGCGGCCCTCGGCGTCGCGGCAGCCGAAGTAGCCCGAGCCGATCTCCCAGATCAGGTCGCCGCCGTTGGCGCGGTGGTGCCGGCTGATCGAGCCCTCGCCGGTGTCGTGCGCGAAGCCGCCGCGCCGCGCGCCCTCGTTGAGCGCGAGGATGGCGTTGGCCGACAGCGCGCCGAAGCTCATCGCCGAGATGTTGAAGATGCTCGCGCTGTAGGGCTGGGCGCGGCCGGCGCCGATGGTCACGCGGAAGTCGTGCGTGGCGAGCTTGCTCGGCTGCAGCGAATGGTTGATCCACTCGTAGCCGATCGCGTGCACGTCCATCTGCGTGCCGAAGGGGCGCTTGTCGGGCTCGCCCTTGGCGCGCTGGTAGACCAGCGAGCGCTGCTGGCGCGAGAACGGCGCGGCCTCGTTGTCGCCCTCGATGAAGTACTGGCGCATCTCGGGGCGGATGTATTCGAGCAGGAAGCGCAGATGCCCGATCACCGGGTAGTTGCGCAGCACCGCGTGGCGCGCCTGGCGCGTGTCGCGCACGCCCAGCAGCGTCAGCGCGAGGAAGCCCAGCGCGAGCCAGCCGCCGCGGTCGAAGGCGACCCAGGTGAAGGCGGCCAGCATCATCGCCACCGCGCAGGCGAGCCACGCGGCGTAGCGCACCGGGAAATGCTGGTCGAGCCGTTGCAGCCAGGCGAACATGCGCGAGCCTTTCTCTGTCTTCAGGCGAAGAAGTCGAGCAGGGCGCGCGCGGTGTCTTCCGGCTGCTCCTCGGCGAGGAAGTGGCCGGCGTCCAGCGAACGTCCCGTCACCGTGGCGCTGCACTGCGCGCGCCACAGCGCGAGCGGATCGAACATCGAGTGCACCACGCCGCGCGCGCCCCACAGCACCAGCGTGTCGCAGGCGATCCTGTGCCCGGCGGCGCGCGATGCGCGGTCGTGCTCGAGGTCGATGCCGGCGGCGGCGCGGTAGTCCTCGCACACGGCGTGGATCGCCTCGGCGCGGCAGAAGCAGCGCTCGTACTCGGCCAGCGCGGCCGGCTCGATGTGATCCACGCCGCCGGCGCCCCAGCCGCCGAGCTTCCAGTGCAGGTAGAAGCGCGGGTTGCCGCCGATCATCGTCTCGGGCAGCGGGCTCGGCTGGATCAGGTGGAACCAGTGGTAGTAGGCGCTGGCGAAGCGCTTGTCGGTGGCGTTGTACATGTCCAGCGTCGGCGCGATGTCGAGCAGCGCGAGCCTGCTCACCGCATCGGCATGGTCGAGCGCAAGCCGGTGCGCCACGCGCGCGCCGCGGTCGTGGCCGCACACCGCATAGCGTTCGTGGCCGAGCGCGCGCATCAGCGCGGCGATGTCGGCGGCCATCGCGCGCTTGCTGTAGTTGGCGTGCGCCGGCTCGCCGCGCGGCTTGTCGGAGTCGCCGTAGCCGCGCAGGTCCGGCAGCACCAGGCGGAAGTGCGGCGCGAGGCGCCGCGCCACGCGATGCCACATCGCATGCGTCTGCGGAAAGCCGTGCAGCAGCACCAGCGGCGGCGCGTCGGCGCGGCCGCCGGTGCGCGCGAACAGCGTTGTGCCGCCGAGTTCGTGCCAGCCGGATTCGAAGCCCTCGAACCACTGCGCCATGCCGTTCTCCGCTCAGTCGAGTGTCTGACGATAGCGCTTCAATGCGACCACGCCCGCCACCCCCAGGAAAGCGAGCATCGGCCACAGTTCGGGCAGCAGCTGCGCCGCATCGTTGCCCTTGAGCAGGATGCCGCGCACGATGCGCAGGAAGTGCGTCAGCGGCAGGATCTCGCCGAGGTGCTGCGCCCATTCGGGCATGCCGCGGAACGGGAACATGAAGCCCGACAGCAGCATCGAGGGCAGGAAGAAGAAGAACGTCATCTGCACCGCCTGCAGCTGGTTGCGCGCCAGCGTCGAGAAGGTGAAGCCGACGGCGAGGTTGGCGACGATGAACACGCCGATCATCGCCATCAGCAGCGCGAAGCTGCCGGCCATCGGCACCTCGAACAGCAGCCAGGCCGCCAGCAGGATCACGCCGAGCTGCAGGTAGCCGATCAGCACGTAGGGCAGGATCTTGCCGGCCATCACCTCGCCGGGGCGCACCGGCGTGGCCAGCAGGTTCTCCATCGTGCCGCGCTCGCGTTCGCGGGTCATCGCGAGCGACGTGAGCATCACCATCGTCATCGTCAGGATGGTGCCGATCAGCCCCGGCACGATGTTGTAGCGCGACAGGCCCTCGGGGTTGTAGCGCCGCTGCACGCGCAGTTCGTAGGGCGAGGCGCCACCGTTCAGGCCGTGCAGCGGGCCGACCAGGTCGTGGCGCAGCGCCTGCGTCGCCACCGCCTCCAGCGCCGCCACCGCGTTGCCGGAAGCGGAAGGGTCGGTGGCGTCCACCGACACCAGCAGCGCGGGCGTCTCGCCGCGAATCAGATCGCGCTCGAAGTGCGGCGGGATCACCACCATGAACTGCGCTTCGCCGCGCTCGACCAGCGCCTGCGCCTCGGCCTCGCTCTGGCCGCGCTGCGTGATGCGGAAGTAGCCGGTGTTCTGCAAGGCCGCGACGAGGCTGCGCGTGAGCGGGCCGCTGTCGCCGGCCACCACCGCGGTGGGCAAGCCCTTGGGGTCGGTGTTGATCGCGTAGCCGAACAGCACCAGCTGCATCACCGGCACGCCCACCGCCATCGCGAAGGTGAGCCGGTCGCGCAGCATCTGCTGGAACTCCTTGACGAACACCGCCGCCATGCGGCGCCACGAGAAACGCCTCATGCCTGCGCTCCCGGCGGCGCGGCGGCGAAGTTGTCCTGCGCGCGGCCGATCAGGCGCACGAAGGCGTCCTCGAGGTCCGTGGCGCCGGCCTCGGCGACGATCGCCTCGGCGTTGCCGCGCGCGAGCACGTGCCCGTAGGCGATGTAGACCAGCTCGTGGCAGCGTGCCGCCTCGTCCATGTAGTGCGTGGACACCAGCACCGTCATGCCCTCGTTCGCGAGGCGGTGGATCTCGTCCCAGAACTCGCGCCGCGCCTTCGGGTCGACGCCGGCGGTGGGCTCGTCGAGCAGCAGCAGGCGCGGCGCGTGGATCAGGCAGGCCGCCAGCGCCAGGCGCTGCTTCCAGCCGCCCGACAGCGTGCCGGCCAGCTGATGCTGGCGCGCCGTGAGGCCGAGCCTCTCGAGCGCGCCGTCCACCGCCTCGCGCCGGCGCGGCAGCTCGAACAGGCGCGCGATGAAATCGAGGTTCTCGCGGATCGACAGGTCTTCGTAGAGCCCGAAGCGCTGCGTCATGTAGCCTACCTGGCGGCGGATCGCGCGCGCCTCGCGCACGATGTCCAGCCCCAGGCAGGTGCCGCTGCCGGCGTCGGGCGTCAGCAGCCCGCACAGCATGCGGATCGTCGTCGTCTTGCCGCTGCCGTTCGGCCCGAGGAAGCCGCAGATGCGGCCCGCTTCGACCTGCAGGTCGATCGCGTCGACCACCGCGCGGCCGCCGTAGCGCTTGGTCAGGCCCTGCACGGCGATGGCGAGCACCATGAGGTTCAGTTCGCGCCGTCGCGGCGCACTTCCAGCGGCTGGCCCGGATGCAGGCGCGGCGCGTCGGCCGGCTCGGGCCGCGCCTCGACCATGAACACCAGCTTGGCGCGTTGCGCGTTCGAGTAGATCACCGGCGGCGTGTACTCGGGTTGCGCGGCGATGCGTGCGATGCGCGCGGCGATGGGCGCGCCGCAGCCGTCGCAGCTGATCGCCACGCGCTGCCCCGGCGCGAGCGACGCGACTTCGGCCTCGCCGACGTAGAAGCGCGCCTTGCGGTTGGCCGGCGGCAGCAGCGCGAGCACCGGCTGGCCGGCGACGACGTACTCGCTGGTGCGGTAATAGGTGTCGGCCACCAGCGCATCGGCCGGCGCGCTCTGGCGCTTCTGCTGCGCGCGCCAGTCGCTCGCGCGCACGGCCTGGCTCGCCGCCTCGGCCTGCGCGCGCGCGGCCGCGCGCTCGTCGCGCCGCGCCGGCAGCGTGGCCACCTGGCGCGCCGCCTGCAGTTCGGCCACGCGCGCGGAGGTTTGTTCGACGGCCGCGCGCGCATCGTCGAGCTGCGCCTTCGAGATGAAGCCCTGCTCGACGAGCTGCTGGCGCCGCGCCAGCTCGCTGCGCGCCAGCGCCGCCTGGGCGCGCGCCTGCGCGAGCTGCGCCTCGGTGACGGCGATCTCCTCGCGGCGCCGGCCCGTCTCGGTGTTGGCGGCCTGCGCGCGGGCTCTCTCGGCCTGCGCCCGCGCCTCGTCGCGCGCGGCGCGCTCGGCTTCGTCGTCGAGCGTGAACAGCAGCGCGCCGCGCGCCACCGTCTGGCCGGCCTGCACGGCCAGGGTGTCGAGCCGGCCGCCGATCGGCGCGGCGATGTAGACGTAGTCGCCCTCGGCGTAGCCGGCCCAGCCGGGAGAAGCACGCTCGCTGCAGCCTGCCAGCGCGAGTGCGGCGGCCATCGGAACGGTCAGCCGGGTGAGTGCGGGGCGAAGAGGCGAAGGCATGAGGTGACGAGCTGCATTATTGGCGATCCGCCCGTGCGCTGGCCCGAGGGCGCGCGGCTGGATCCATCGGATGCTCGGTGGAAACCCTGCCCAAATGTGCACTCTGTGCACTGTGTTGGAGGGCTGGTTCTTCGCCTGAAGAATCAGCCGCATGAAACAACCTCTCTACGACCCCGCGCTGATCGCGCTGGCGCCCCTGACCGTGTGGGGCATCTCCCCGCCGGAACTGGTGACGGTGGCCAGCGAAGCCGGATACGACGCGATCGGCATCAAGCTCTACAGCGCAAAGGCCCGCGCCATGCCGCACCCGATGGCGGTGGGCTCGCCCATGATGAAGGAGACCCTGGCGCGCCTGTCCGGCACCGGCCTGCGCGTGCTGGACATCGAAACCTTCTACCTCGAAGCCGGCATGACGTTCGACGCTTTCGGGGCGCTTCTCGATGCCGCTGCGGAACTCGGCGCCGAGAATCTGCTGGTGGGTGTCGCCACCCGGGACTTGAGCGAAGCCGGAGCGCAGTTCGGGCGGCTGTGCGAGTTGGCCCGACCTTATGGGCTGACGCCATGCCTGGAATTCTTTCCGGCCTGGCACGGCGTTCAGGACCTGGCCCGCGCGCGCGCGATACTGGCCTGTGCGAACCACCCCGCCGGCCGGCTGTTGCTCGACACGCTGCATGCGCACCGCACCGGGTTGTCGCCGGCGCGACTGCGCGAACTGCCGCCCGGTGAACTGCGCTATGTGCAGTTGAGCGACGCTTCGGCCAGCGAACCGACCGACCTGACGGCCCTCGAGCAGGAGGCCATGCGGGGCCGGCTGCTGCCGGGCGAAGGCGTGATTGCGCTCGATGAATTCCTGGGTGCTGTGGAGCCGGGGCTGCCTGTCTCCATCGAGGTCCCCGTGCGCGAGCGTCTCGGCCTCGACGACGCGCGCATCCATGCCAAGGCCTGCATGGCCGCCGCACGACGTGTCTTTGCCGGGGCGCGCCCGGCGTGATCACCCCCCGCCGCTGAATATCCGAATGACCCACAAGGAGACTTGCATGACTGCCGACACCTCACCTTCCTCGCGTCGCCGCCTGCTGAAGAGCGGCCTGGCCGCGGCCCTCGCCTCGACCGGACTGGCCAGCCGCGCGCAGAGCGAGCGAACCGTCCGCCTGGCCGTGCTGACGGACTTTTCCAGCGCCTATTCCGTCAACCAGGGGCAGGGCATCGTGACCGGCATCGAGCTGGCCATCGAAGACTTTCACCGCCTGTATCCACGCAGCGGCATGAAGGTGGAGTTGCTGCAGGCCGATCACCAGAACAAGGCCGACGTCGGTGCCAACATCGCGCGCAACTGGTTCGACCAGGGCGTGCATGCCGTCTTCGACCTGGGCAACTCGTCGGTCGGCCTGGCCGTCGTGGAAATCGCGCGGCGTGCCAACCGGGCCGCGATTCTGAGCGCTGCGACCTCCTCGCGCTTCACTGGCGATGCGTGCTCGCCGGTGACGGTGCATTGGACGCACGACACCTGGGAACTGGGCAACGTGCTGGCACGCGCGATCTATGCGCAAGGCGGCAAGAGCTGGTTCTTCATCACGGCGGACTATTCGTTCGGACACGACCTGGAGGCCCAGGCCTCGACGATCGTGCGCAAGCTCGGCGGCAAGGTGGTCGGAGCGGTGCGCCACCCGATGGGCACCACCGACTACTCCGCCTTGCTGCTGCAGGCCCAGAGTTCCGGGGCCGACGTCGTCGCCTTCGCCAACGCCGGCGGAGACACCGTGGCCTCGGTCAAGCAGGCGCAGGAGTTCGGCATCACGCGCAAGCAGAAGCTCGCCGCGCTGGTGGCGGGCCTCGTCGACGTGCACGGGATCGGGCTGGGTTCGGCGCAGGGCCTGCTGCTGTCCGAGCCGTTCTACTGGAATGCCAATGACGGCACCCGAGGCTGGACCAAGCGCTTCCTGGCGCGCTACTCGAAGAGCTATCCCTCGCTGCACCACGCCGGAAACTATGCCTCGGCACTGCACTACCTGAAGGCCGTTGCCGAGCTCAAGGGCGAAGCCGGCGACGGCCGTGCCGTGGTCGACCAGATGAAGCGGATGCCGACACGCGACGGCTTGTTCAGCGACGGCGTGATCCGCGCCGACGGACGCAAGCTGCACGACGTCACGCTCTACCAGGTCAAGTCCCCTGGGGAGTCTCGCGAGCCATGGGACTACTACAAGACCGTCGCCGTCGTGCCGGCCAGCCAGGCCTTCCGTCCTCTGGAAGAGGGCGGCTGCAAGATGGTCTGAAGCATCAACGCGCAGGAGAACGTGCCGATGAGATTGTTCAATGGCGAACTGGCCCTGGTCACCGGTGCCGGCCGGGGGGTGGGCCAGGCCATCGCCCGCGGTCTGGCGCGCATGGGTGCCGCGGTGGTGCTGACGGACCTTCGCGATGCGGAGGTCGCGCAGACGGCCGACGCGCTGGTGCGCGAAGGGCATCGCGCCTGGAGCCATGCACTCGACGTGACGGACGCCGCGCAGGTCGCGGACGTCGCGGCGCGCGTGATGCGCGAAGCCGGCGATGTGTCGATTCTTGTCAACAACGCCGGCGTGTGCCTGCGTGCGCCGTTCGACGACAACGCGGCGTTTCACGACATCTGGCGCACGACGATGGATGTCAATGTGCAAGGCATCATCAACGTCTCGCTGGCGTTTCATGCTTCGCTCAGGAAGACGCGCGGGCGTGTGGTCAACATGGCGTCCATCGCAAGCTTCGTCGCCACCACCAACAACCCCTCCTACCCCGTCTCCAAGGCGGCGGTTTCCATGCTGACGAAGTCGATGGCGCAGCAGTGGGCGAACGACGGCATCCGGGTCAATGCGATCGCGCCGAGTCTGGTCGAGACCCCGATGGCCGATGGCATCCGGCAGGTGCCGGGCCGCATGGAAGAGCTGCTGCGGCGCGTGCCCCTGGGCCGCGTCGCGGCAGCCGAAGAGATGGCCGGACCGGTGGCCTTCCTGGCGTCCGAGCTGTCCAGCTACGTGACCGGCATCACGATGCCCGTCGACGGCGGCTTCCTGGCCATTTGAGCGGAATCGGAGATTCATGCAGTTCTCTCTTCAGGCCCTGTGGGGCCAGCTGTTGATCGGCCTGGTCAACGGCGCCTTCTACGCGATGCTGAGCATCGGCCTGGCGCTGATCTTCGGCATGCTCAACATCGTGAACTTCGCGCACGGCGCGCTGTACATGCTGGGCGCCTTCGTCGCCTGGGCGCTGTTGGCCCAGTGGGACATCGGCTACTGGTGGTCCCTGCTGCTGGCCCCGGTCGCGGTTGGCGTGTTCGGCATGCTGGTCGAGAGGCTGGCTCTGCGCCGAATCGCCAAGCTCGATCACTTGTACGGCCTGCTGCTGACGTTCGGTCTGGCCGCGGCGATCGAAGGCCTGCTGACCGCCACGCTGGGCTCGATGTCGCGCCCCTACCCGGTGCCGGAGGCGTTTCACGGCGTGTTCGATCTCGGCTTCATGGTGATGCCGCGCTACCGCGTCTGGGTGGTCGCGGCTTCCCTCGCGGTCTGCCTGTCCACCTGGGTGCTCGTCGAGAAGACGCAGCTGGGCTCCTACCTGCGAGCGGCCACCGAGAACTCCTCGCTCGTGCGTGCGTTCGGCGTCCGCGTGCCGCTCATCATCATGGTGACGTACGGCATCGGAGCGGCGCTGGCGGCATTGGCGGGAGTGCTCGCTGCGCCGATCCTGCAGGTGAGCCCGAGCATGGGCAATGGGCTGCTGGTCTTCGTCTTTGCGGTCGTCGTGATCGGCGGGATGGGATCGATCGCCGGCGCCATCGTGAGTGGATTCGGCGTGGGACTGATCGAGGGTCTGACCAAGTACCTCTGGCCCGAAGCGTCCGGGACCGTGGTCTTCGTGGTCATGGCGCTCGTGCTGCTGCTGAGGCCCAACGGTCTGCTGGGTCGCCCCGTCGCGCTGCACGATGCCGGCCATGCGGAGCGCCTGCCTGCGGGCCTGGACACGGCCCGCTACCGCTTCGCACTGTTCTTCGCGCTGGCGGCCGCCTTCGCGCTGGCGCCGGCGGTGATGCCGCCCGTGACGGTGATGACGGTGATGTGCGTCGCCGTCTTCGCGATGGCCTTCAACCTGCTGGTCGGCTTCGGCGGGCTGGTGTCCTTCGGGCACGCGATGTTCTTCGGCACGGGTGCCTATGTCTGCGCGCACGCCGCGGGGCGCTGGAACTGGCCTGCCGAGCTTGCCCTGCTGGCGGGCCTGCTGGCCTCCGCGACGCTGGCCGTGGTCGTCGGCCGCCTCGCCATCAGGCGCCAGGGCGTGTATTTCGCGATGATCACTCTGGCGCTATCGCAACTGGTCTACTTCGTATTCCTGCGCGCGCCGTTCACCGGCGGCGAGGACGGCATCCAGGGCGTGCCGAGGGGCAGCCTGCTGGGGCTGGTGCCGCTAGAGGGCAACACGCTGTACGTGTTCGTCTATGGGGTCTTCCTGGCCTGCACGCTGATGCTCTATCGCATCCTGCACTCCCCGTTCGGCGAGGTGCTGACCTCGATCCGAGACAACGAGTCGCGTGCCACCTCGCTGGGGTACGACACGGCCCGCTACAAGCTGGCCGCCTTCGTGATCTCCGGCGCGTTCGCCGGCCTGGCGGGTGCGCTGAAGGCGATCGTGCAGCAGATGGCCACCCTCAACGACGTCAACCTGGCCATGTCGGGCGACGTGATCCTGATGAGCCTGCTGGGCGGTCTGGGCACGTTCACCGGACCCGTCGTCGGGGCGGCGCTCCTCATCGGCATGCAGAACCAGCTGGCGACGCTGGGGCCTTGGCTCGTCGTCATCCAGGGCCTGGTCCTGATGGGATGCGTGATGCTGGCGCGGCGCGGCATCGTGGGCACCGTGGCGCACCGGCTCGGGAGGCCTCTGTGAGCGACGACCTGATCCTCCGGACGCGCGGGCTTTGCAAGAGCTTCCAGGGCTTCGTGGCGGTGCACGACGTCAACCTGAGCGTGAGGCGCCACTCGATCCATGCCTTGATCGGACCCAACGGCGCAGGCAAGACGACGTGCTTCAATCTTCTGACGAAGTTTCTGGAGCCCAGCAGCGGCGAAATCTATCTGGACGGCCGGGACATCACGCGGGCGTCCGCGGCCGGCATCGCGAGGGCCGGCGTGGTGCGGTCCTTCCAGATCTCGGCCACGTTTGCGCACCTGAGCGTGCGGCAGAACGTGCGCGTCGCGCTGCAGAGCCGCTTCGGCGAAGGCTGGCAATTCTGGCGCTCGAGCCGCAGCCTGCGCCGGTTCGACGAGCAGGCGGATGCTCTGCTGGCGCAGGTCGACCTGCTCGCGGTGCGGGACCTGCCCGCCGCGGCGCTGTCCTATGGCCGCAAGCGCGCGCTCGAGATCGCCACGACGCTGGCGATGGACCCGCAATTGATGCTGCTCGACGAGCCCACGGCCGGCATGGGGCACGAAGACGTGCAGCGCGTGACGGAACTGATACGGCGCGTGGCCGTGGGCCGGACCGTGGTCATGGTGGAGCACAACCTCGACGTGGTGTCCACGCTGTGCGACCGCATCACGGTGCTGCGCCGCGGAGAGGTGCTCGTCGAGGGCAGCTATGACGAGGTTTCGTCGAACCCCGACGTGATGGAGGCATACATGGGAGGGGCCGATGCAGAGTTCTGACCAGCTGCCGTTGCTGACCGTGCGCGACCTGTGTGCCTGGTACGGCGATTCCCAGGTTCTGCACGGCATGAGCTTCGACGTGCCGATGGGCAGCGTGACCACGCTGGTGGGGCGCAACGGCGCGGGAAAGTCGACGAGCCTGAAGTCCATCATGGGGCTGGTGCGCCGGACCGGCAGCATCCGCTTCGGGCAGCAGGAATGTGCCCGCGACGAGCCCGAGCGGGTCGCCCGGCGCGGCATCGCCTATTGCCCCGAGGAGCGCGGCATCTTCTCCAGCCTCAGCGTGATGGAGAACCTGATGCTGCCGCCGGTGGTCGGCCGCCAGGGCATGGCGCTCGAGGAGGTCATGCGGCTGTTCCCCAACCTGCAGGGGCGGGAGTCGACCTCCGGCACCCGCTTGTCGGGTGGAGAGCAGCAGATGCTCGCCATCGGGCGGATTCTTCGCACCGGGGCGCGTCTGTTGCTGCTCGACGAGCCGACGGAAGGGTTGGCCCCGGTCATCGTTCGGCAGATCGGGCGGGCCATCCATGATCTGAAAGCGCGCGGCTACACGGTGCTGCTCGTCGAACAGAGCCTCGCCTTTGCACGCAGGCTGTCCGAGCGGCTGGTGGTGGTCGAAAGAGGCCGCGTCGTCGACCAGTTCGACGGTTCGCTCGGTGCCGACGAGTGCCGTCGGCTCGAGTCGTACCTGCGCGTCTAGGTGCATGCCGGCCATGCACAATGGCCTGGTGACCTACAAGGAAGTCCAGGGCCTGTCGAAGGGACTCGACATGCTGCGCGCGCTCAATCGGGCGCCGTTCGGCGTGTCCACCGTGGCCGATCTGGCGCGCGCGTGCGGACTGCACCGGACCACGACCAAGCGCCTGCTCGAGACCTTGTGCATCAACGGACTGGTGCGGCGGGGAGACCGCAGCGGCCAGTACTGCCTGACCTTCGGGGTGCGCAGTCTCAGCGAAGGGTTCCAGGAAGAAGAGTGGGTCGAGCGCGTGGCCACGCCGAGGATGCGCGCCGCCGTGCCCGATCTGCTCTGGTGGTGCGACCTGGCGACGCTGGCGGGCACGGAGATGGTGGTGCGTGAGTCCACCCATCGCTGGAGCAATCTGGCCCAGGAGCGCGCGATGATCGGCCAGCGCATGCCGCTGCTCACCACGGCGGTCGGGCGTGCCTATCTGGCATGGGCGCCCACCCAGGAGCGCCGCACCCTTCTGTCGATGATCGAGCGCGGCGACGACGAGGCCATGCGCGTCATCCTCGGCGATCGACGCGGCGTGCTGCGGATGCTCTC
This sequence comes from Pseudomonadota bacterium, assembly GCA_029779845.1. Classification (GTDB taxonomy): domain Bacteria; phylum Pseudomonadota; class Gammaproteobacteria; order Burkholderiales; family Burkholderiaceae_C; genus Piscinibacter. The sequence continues at coordinate 20,108 of JAKOZT010000061.1, forward strand.
CGAGGCTCGACGGCGAGGGTACTCGGTGAATTGGGGCGAGTGGTCGCTGTACCCGCACATCTCCGCGGTTGGCGTCCCCTTGATTTCGGCGGGCCGGCTCGTGGGGGCGATGACGCTGGGCTTCCCGAACAACGCCATCCGTCCGAACGAGCTTGCGTTCCGCTTCGTGCCCCGGTTGATCACGCTCGCCCAATCCATTGGCAAGGACATCAGCAGTTGGATGGAGCGTGACTGATACGACGTTGCGATCAATGGCATAGAAGCGCAGCTCGGGGCGGGCGTGTTCTTGTCGGGGATGCGCCGCGCTGAACCTACGGTGGCATGCAATCGGGTGGCACGTCACCTCTGGTTCAGCAAAGGGCCGTGCGGGCCGCTCGCGGCGCGCCTATGAGACGCTGAGCAGCGCAGGGCTCGTGGCCTGCGCGCGTACCCGCGCGCTTCGTCCTCATGCTCGCCGCGGGTGATCGAGCGCAGCGGGCGAAGCCCGCGAAGCGAGTTCCGCGGCGGGGCCGCGAGACCGAGCAGCGCAAGGCAGTCGGCCCGCCGGGCCGACCGTCTCATCGAAGTGCCGCGGGCGGCCCGCACGGCCCTTTGCCGCTCGGACCACGCTGCCGGCTTTCTGAACGATTGATCGCCAGTCGGTATGAGGCCGTTCCGGGCGGCCAGCGGGCCTGCCGCATCGCCGGCGGCGGAGCGCGCTGGCTAGGCCAGCAGGTGCGCCAGCGCGCGCGGCAGTTCGTCGATGGTGCGCGGCAGCGCGAGGCCCGCCGCGCCGAAGATGCGCCTGGCGTCTTCGGCGCGCGACGCATCGGTGAGGAGGCAGCCGACGCGCACGCCCTGGCGGCGCGCATGGCGCACCGCATGGCGCGCATCCTCGGCGAGGTAGCGCGGGTCGTGCACGTCGATGTCGTGCGCATCGGCATCGCTGATGACGACGACGATGCGCTCGCCGTCGCGCCGTCGCGCCAGGCGGCGCACCGCGTGGCGCAGCGCGGCGCCCAGGCGCGTCGAGCCGCCGCTGGCGAGGCCGGCCAGGCGCGCGCGGCAGCGCTCGTCCATCGGCTCGCCGAAGTGCAGCACCTGCCGCCAGCGCACCGCATGGCGGCCGTTGGAGCTGAAGCCGGCGATGGCCGCGCTCAGCCCGACCGACGCCATCGCCTGCGCGGCCTGCCATGCGATCGCGCAGGCGGCCCGCAGCTGGCTGCGCGCGCCGTCGTCCCAGGCCGCGGCGGTGGAGGCGGACTGGTCGATCAGCAGCAGCGCGCTGCCCGCGCGGCGCTCGCGCGTGCGGCCGCGGTGCAGCCGCGTGTCGATGGCCAGGCCGCTGCGCCGCGCGATGCGCGCGCGCACCAGCGCGTCGAGGTCGGGCAGCGGGCCCTGGTCCTGCGCGCGCCAGCGCCCGGCGGCGTGCCGGCCGAGCAGCGCGCGGCGCGCCGCGCGGTTCGGCGCCGGCGGCAGCGCCGCCACGGCTTCGTCGTCGCGCGCGTGCTGCGCGGCCTCCTCGTGCACGTGGCACCACGCCGGCCGCAGGCGCGCGATCAGCCGGTCCCATTCGGGGTGCGGCACGACATCGTCCTCGGGCTGCGGCCCGGGGGCGCTGCGGCCGCCGGGCGGCGGTGGCGGCGCCGGGCCTGCCGCATCGCCGCCCGCGGCCTGCGGCCACATCCAGCGGTGGTCGTCGCGGTAGTCCGGCGCGGGCCGGTAGGTCTTCGCGTTGAACTGCAGCCGCATCTGGCCGATGTCGTGGCCGAGGCGCGAGGCCAGCACGCGCAGCTGCCCGGCCTGCGGCTCGGCCATCACGAGGTGGCGCGCGTCGAGAAAGAACAGCGCGCGCCCCTTGCGCACCCAGGGATGAGGATCGTCGTAGTCCGGGTCGGCCAGCGCGCGGGCCAGGCGCAGCAGCAGCGTCCCGGCGCCGTCGCCGTCCAGCGGCGTGACGGCGTGCCGCGGCCGCCACCAGCGCCACAGCCCGGGCAGCTCGCGCGCGGCGAGCGTCTCGATGCGCGCGTCCTCCAGCACGCCGACCAGCGCGCGCACGAGCGGCTTCAGCCCGCGGCCGTCGAAGACCGGCGGCGAGAACACCAGGTGCGCCGCGGCGTGCGCGGCGGCGGCCAGGCGCCAGGCCGCGTCGTCGTGGCGCGACGGCGCCTGCGCCGGCAGGTGGATGGCGCCGCGCGCGAGGTGCGGCGCCTCGGCGTCGGCGAATACCGGCGCGTCCACGTCCCACAGCGCGCGCATCAGGCGGCGCAGCGCCTCGGGCGAGGCCGCCGCCGCGCCGGGCGCATCGGGCAGCAGCGAGCCGGGCAGGGCGGATCCCATCGCGGGGCCTCAATACGAAGCGTCGAGCGCCGCGTTGAGCGCTTCGTGCACGCCGGCCTCGTCGCTCAGCGCATCCACCACCGCCATGCGGCAGGCGCGCCGCGGCGGCACGCCCTGCGTGCACAGCAGCGCGGCCTGCACCAGCATGCGCGTCGACGCGCCTTCGTCCAGGCCGTGGCCCTGCAGGCGCCGCGTGCGCACGCCGAAGGCGACGATGGGCGCTGCGGCGTCCAGCGGCAGGCCCGACTCGCGCGCCACGATGGCGGCTTCCAGCTCCGGCGCGGGATGGCGGAACTCGAGGGCGCAGAAGCGCTGGCGCGTCGAGGGCTTCAGCTCGCGCGCCAGCGGGCCGGGGTTGTAGGAGACCACCAGCGCGAAGTCGGGATGCGCCGCGAGCAACTCGTTGCGCGCGGCGATCGGCAGCATGCGGCGCGTGTCGGCCAGCGGATGGATCACCACCGTGGTGTCGGCGCGCGCCTCCACCAGCTCGTCGAGGTAGCAGATCGCGCCGTGGCGCGCCGCCAGCGCGAGCGGGCCGTCCTGCCAGCGCGTGCCTTCGGCGTCGATCAGCCAGCGCCCGACCAGATCGGCGGCGCTCAGCTCGTCGTGGCAGGCCACCGTCACCAGCGGGCGGCCGAGCCGCCACGCCATGTGCTCGACGAAGCGCGTCTTGCCGCAGCCGGTGGGCCCCTTGAGCAGCAGCGGCAGGCGCCTGGCATGGGCCGCCTCGAACAGCGCGATCTCGTCGCCGGCGCTCTGGTAGTAGGGCTCGCTGCGGATGCGGTAGGCATCCATCGCGGCGTCCCTTCAGCGATGCGCCAGCGTGGCCGGGTTCGGGATGCCCTCGATCGGCGCTTCCTCGGTGCCCACCGTCTCGCGCGTGATCGCCTCGACGCGCCTGCGCGTGCCCTCCGGGTCGTTCACCCACTGGCCGTAGAACTCGTAGGGGCACGCCGCCTCGCCCTTGTCGCCCTCGCGCGAGTTGATCTTGCCGGTGTAGCCGCGGTGCAGCAGCTTGAAGAGGTGGTTCTCGCTCTGCGCGTTCCTGCGGAAGTCGCGGATCAGGCTCTTGGACAGCGCCGCGTACTGGATGCCCATCTCCTCCTCGCCGCACTCGCCGAGCGTGCGGCCGTCGAAGCCGACGATCGCGCTGTGGCCGAAGTAGGAATACACGCCGTCGAAGCCGGCCGCGTTGGCCACCGCCACGTAGACGTTGTTGGCCCAGGCCATCGCCTTGGCCATCAGCACCTGCTGCTCCTTGGCCGGGTACATGTAGCCCTGGCAGCGCACGATCAGCTCGGCGCCCTTCATCGCGCAGTCGCGCCAGATCTCGGGGTAGTTGCCGTCGTCGCAGATGATCAGGCTGACCTTCAGGCCCTTGGGGCCTTCGCTGACGTAGGTGCAGTTGCCCGGATACCAGCCCTCGATGGGCACCCAGGGCATGATCTTGCGGTACTTCTGGACGATCTCGCCCCGGTCGTTCATCAGGATCAGCGTGTTGTACGGCGCCTTGTCCGGGTGCTCCTCGTGGCGCTCGCCGGTGAGCGAGAACACGCCCCAGACCTTGGCCTTGCGGCACGCCGCGGCGAAGATCTCGGTCTCGTCGCCGGGCACGGTGCTGGCCGTCTCGTACATCTCTTTCGAGTCGTACATGATCCCGTGCGTGCTGTACTCGGGGAAGATCACCAGGTCCAGGCCCGGCAGGCCGAGCTTCATGCCTTCGATCATCGCGGCGATGTTGCGCGCGTTGGCCAGCACCTCGGCCCGGGTGTGCATGCGCGGCATCTTGTAGTTGACGACCGCGACGCCGACCGCGTCCTTGCTGCTCGAGATGTCACCGTGGTGCATGCGGGGCTCCTTCCATCAGGGTGGTTCGGAGCCATTGCAGCGGACGCGCCGCGCCGCCGGAATACGTCGAACGACGTAGCGCGCGGCCACGGCGGGCCGCGCGGCTTCGGCGGGAACGGTCAGGCCGCGGCGCGCTGCCCGGCCGCCGCGATGCGGTCCAGCGCCGCTTCGAGATTGGCCACCGAGCGGTCGACGTGCTGCAGCTTCTCCAGCCCGAACAGCCCGAGCCGGAAGGTCTTGAAGCCGGCCGGCTCGTCGCACTGCAGCGGCACGCCCGAGGCGCTCTGCACGCCTTCGGCGAGGAACGCCTTGCCGGTGTGCAGGCCGTCGTCGTCGGTGTAGCTCACCACCACGCCGGGGGCCTGGAAGCCCTCGGCGGCCACGCTCGGGAAGCCGCGCCGCACCAGCATCGCGCGCACCTTGCGGCCGAGCTCGATCTGCGCGGCGCGCAGCTTCTCGAAGCCGATCGCGCGCGTCTCGACCATCGCGTCGCGCGTCTTCGTCAGCGCGTCGGTGGGCATCGTCGTGTGGTAGACGTGCGCGCCGCTCTCGTAGGTCTCCATCACCGAGAGCCACTTCTTCAGGTCCAGCGCGAAGCTGCTGCTGGCGGTGGCGTCGATCGCCGCGCGGGCGCGCTCGCCGAGCATCACGAAGGCGCAGCAGGGCGAGCCGGTCCAGCCCTTCTGCGGCGCGCTGATCAGCACGTCGACGCCGGAGGCCTTCATGTCGACCCACAGCGCGCCGGAGGCGATGCAGTCGAGCACGAACAGCCCGCCCGCCTCGTGCACCGCGTCGGCCACGGCCTTCAGGTAGTCGTCGGGCAGCACCAGACCGGCGGCGGTCTCGACGTGCGGGGCGAATACCACCGCCGGCTTGTCCTTGCGGATCGCGGCGACCACCTCGCCGATGGGCGCCGGCGCGAACGGCTGCTGGCGGCCGCCGCCCTGCAGCCGGGCCTTCATCACCGCCACCGACGACGCGATGCCGCCCGCCTCGAGGATCTGCGACCAGCGGAAGCTGAACCAGCCGTTGCGGATCACCAGCACCGGCTTGCCCGCGGCGAACTGGCGCGCGACCGCTTCCATGCCGAAGCTGCCGCTGCCGGGCACGACGATGGCCGAGCGCGCCTGGTAGGCGTCCTTGAGCACCGAGGCGATGTCGCGCATCACGCCCTGGAACTTGCGCGACATGTGGTTGAGCGCGCGGTCGGTGTAGACCACCGAGTATTCGAGCAGGCCGTCGGGGTCGACGTCGGGCAGCAGTCCGGGCATGTGTTTCTCCGTGCGCGAGCGCGCTTTCTGGCGGATGGGCCGGAAAGCTTAGCACTCGGCGCCCGATCCCGGCGCGCCGCGGGGCTACCGCGGATCAGTGGCTGATCATCCAGGGCCGCTTGGACGGAAAGGCCTTGGCGCCGTTGGCAGCGGTGACGGTGGCGCCGCGCCGGCCCGGCGAGCAGCAGCCGCAGCCGGCCGGGTGGCGCATGCGCTGGTAGCTGCCCGAGCGCCCGGGCTCGTGGCGCGCCTGCTCGTTGATGTCCATCGCGCGGCGCGTCTGGCTGCTCAGGCAGGCCAGGCGCGGCATCGCGGTGAAGACGCGCGGCGAGGGCGCGCCGCAGTCCGGGCAGGCGGCCGGCTCGTCGCGCTGCGCGAAGCGGCGCAGCGCGTCGAAGCCGCCGCAGGACGGACAGGCGTAGTCGTAGGTCGGCATGCGCGGCTCCCGGGGGTCAGAGGTCCGGCGACAAGGGCATGTCGATCTTGCCGTCGAGCATCTTCACCGGGCCGGCGGCGCTCGGGTTGATGTCGAAGTCGAAGATCTGCGTGGGCAGCCACAGCGTCGCGCAGGCGTTGGGCACGTCCACCACGCCGCTGATGTGGCCCTGCACCGGCGCCGTGCCGAGGATCGAGTAGGCCTGCGCGCCCGAGTAGCCGAACTTCTTCAGGTACTCGATCGCGTTCAGGCAGGCCTGGCGGTAGGCGACGTTGACGTCCAGGTAGTACTGCTTGCCGCTTTCGTCGACGCTGATGCCCTCGAAGATCACGTAGTCGTCGTAGACCGGCTTGATCGGGCTGGGCTTGAAGATCGGGTTCTTGATGCCGTACTTGGCCATGCCGTCCTTGATGACGGAGACCTTCATGTGCACCCAGCCGGCCATCTCGATGGCGCCGCAGAAGGTGATCTCGCCGTCGCCCTGGCTGAAGTGCAGGTCGCCCACCGACAGGCCGGCGCCGTCCACGTACACGGGGAAGAAGATCTTCGAGCCGCGCGACAAGTCCTTGATGTCGCAGTTGCCGCCGTGCTCGCGCGGCGGCACGGTGCGCGCGCCGGTGGCCGCGGCCCGGGCCTTGGCCTCGCCGGTCAGCTTGCCCATGTGGGCGGTGCCGGCGAAGGGCGGGTTGGCCAGGCCGCCGGTGGCGGGGTCGGAATCGATCAGCGCCTGCTCGCGCGTGTTCCAGGTCTCCAGCATCTTCGGGTCGGGCAGGCAGCCGATCAGGCCCGGGTGGATCAGGCCGGCGTACTTCACGCCCGGCACGTGGCGCGAGGTGGTGAACATGCCGTGGAAGTCCCAGATCGACTTCTGCGCCGAGGGGAAGTGGTCGGTGAGGAAGCCGCCGCCGTTCGTCTTGCTGAAGAAGCCGTTGAAGCCCCACAGGCTGTCCTGCTTGGCGCCGATGTCCAGCAGCTCCACCACCAGCAGGTCGCCGGGCTGCGCGCCCTTCACGCCGACCGGGCCGCTGAGGTAGTGCACCGTCGTCAGGTCGATGTCGCGCACGTCGTCGGCGCTGTCGTCGTTCTTGATGAAGCCGCCGGTCCAGTCGTAGGTCTCGAGCACGAAGTCGTCGCCCGGCTTGACCCAGCAGGCCATCGGGATGTCCGGGTGCCAGCGGTTGTGCACCATCTCGTTGGTGGGCGCGGGCTTGGAGAGGTCGACCTTGATCAGGGTGTCGGGCATGGCGTGGCTCCTTCGTGGATGAAGTCGTGGGTCAGACGGAGAGGTACTGCTTGATGTGCGCGGCGTCGGTGTCGGCGCGGCTCGTCTCGTGCACCAGGCGGCCGCCTTCGATGACGAACAGGCGGTCGGCCACGTCCATCGCGAAGCTCAGCACCTGCTCGGAGACGACGATCGAGATGTCGCGCAGCCTGCGGATCTCGTTGAGGGCCTTCGCGATGTCCTTGATGATGGACGGCTGGATGCCCTCGGTGGGCTCGTCGAGCAGCAGCACCTTCGGCTCGGTGACGAGCGCGCGCGCGATCGCGAGCTGCTGCTGCTGGCCGCCGGAGAGGTTGCCGCCCTTGCGGCGCCGCATGTCCCACAGCACCGGGAAGAGCGCGAAGATCTCCTCGGGGATCTTCTTGACCCTGGCGTTCTCCAGCCCGGTTTGGATGTTCTCCTCGACCGACAGCGTCGGGAAGATCATGCGGCCCTGCGGCACGTAGGCGATGCCCTTGGCGACGCGGCGCCAGCTCTCGTCGCGGGTCACGTCCTGGCCGGCCACGCTGACCGAGCCGCTCCTGGCGGGCAGCACGCCCATCAGGCTCTTGAACAGCGTGGTCTTGCCCATGCCGTTGCGGCCCATGATGGCCACGGTCTCCTTGGGCGCGGCCTCGAACGAGACGCCGTGCAGCGCCTCGCTCTGCCCGTAGGCGACGAACAGATCCTTCACGCTCAGCATGGCGTTCTCCTCAGTGGCCCAGGTAGACGTCGATCACCTTCGGGTCGTTCTGCACCTTCTCCATCGACCCCTCGGCGAGGATCCTTCCCTGGTGCATCACGGTCACCTTGTGGGCGATCTGCTTGACGAAGTCCATGTCGTGCTCGATCACGATCACCGAGCGGTTCCGGCAGATGCGCTGCAGCAGCTCGGCGGTGAGCTCGCGCTCGCGCGCGCTCATGCCGGCGATCGGCTCGTCGAGCATCAGCAGCTCGGGCTCCTGCATCAGCAGCATGCCGATCTCCAGCCACTGCTTCTGGCCGTGGCTGAGCAGCCCGGCCTCGCCGTCGAGCCTGTCGGCCAGGCCGATCTCCCCGGCCACCGCCTGCACGCGCGCCCTGACCTCGTCGCTGCACTCGAAGAACAGCGCGCCCAGCACCGAGCGGCCCTTGGGGAAGGACACCTCGAGGTTCTGGAACACCGACAGGTTCTCGTAGATCGAGGGCGTCTGGAACTTGCGGCCGATGCCGCGGCGCACGCGCGTGTACTCGGGCAGCCGGGTGAGCTCCTCGTTCTTGAACTTGATGCTGCCGCTGCTGGCCTTGGTCTTGCCGCAGATCAGGTCCAGCAGCGTGGTCTTGCCGGCGCCGTTGGGGCCGATGATCACGCGCAGCTCGTTCTTGTCGATGTACAGCGTCAGCGCGTCGATCGCCTTGAAGCCGTCGAACGAGACGCTCAGGTCTTCCACGGCGAGCGCGAAGTCGGTGTTGTTGCTCATGACTGCCCCCCGGCCGGCGAGTACTCCGGCCGACCCCCCGAGGGGGTGCGGGCCGGCTTGGGACGGCCCGGCGCCCGGCCCGCCGCTGCCTCCGGATAGGCCGCCTGCGCAGCGGCCACGTCGTCCCTGATCTGCCTGCGCTGCGCCTGGCGCGCGCGCCACCACGGCTTGAGCTTGTTCTCCACCAGGCCGGCCAGGCCGTCGGGGAAGGCCATCGTCACGCCGATGAACAGCGCGGCCATCAGGAACAGCCACAGGTCGGGGAAGCTCTCGGAGAACACCGTCTTGCCCCAGTTCACCAGCAGCGCGCCGAACACCGCGCCGACCAGGCTCATGCGCCCGCCCACCGCGGCGAAGATGACCATCTCGATGGACGGCACGATGCCGACGAAGGACGGCGACATGAATCCCACCTGCAGCGAGAACATCGCGCCGCCGATGCCCGCCAGCGCGGCGGCCAGGCAGTAGGCGGCCACCTTGAACATCGCCACGTCGTAGCCGGAGAAGCGCACGCGGTCCTCCTTGTCGCGCATCGCCAGCAGCAGCGTGCCGAACTTGCTGTGCTGGATCCAGGCGCAGCCGGCGATGGACAGCAGCAGCGTGATCGAGCAGACGTAGTAGAGGATGGTCTTCGCCGAGTCGGTGCGGATGTCCCAGCCGAGCAGCGTCTTCAGGTCGGTCATGCCGTTGACGCCGCCGGTGTAGCCCTGCTGGCCGATGATCAGCACGGTGAGGATCAGCGCCACCGCCTGCGTGATGATCGCGAAGTACACGCCGCCGACGCGCCGCTTGAACATCGCGAAGCCGATCACGAAGGCCAGCAGCGCGGGCACCGCCACCACCGCGATCAGCGTGAAGGGCAGGCTCTTGAAGGGCACCCAGAACCACGGCAGCGCGGTGAGCTGATTCCAGTCCATGAAGTCCGGGATGCCGGGCGTGGACTGGATCGCGGTGCTCGCGGGATCGCTCGCCTCGAGCTTGAGGAACATCGCCATCGCGTAGCCGCCCAGGCCGAAGAACACGCCCTGGCCGAGGCTGAGCACGCCGCCCCAGCCCCACAGCATCACCAGCCCGACGGCGACGAAGGCGTAGGTGAGGTACTTGCCCACCAGGTTGAGCCGGAAGGCATCCAGCGTGAGCGGCAGCACCGCCAGCAGCAGCACCGCGAGGATCACCGTGCTGCCCACGCCGGGACGGGCGAGCCAGGTCTTGAATCGATTCATGCGCAATCTCCGGGACGGTTCGGCAATCGGCTCAGCGGCGCACCTTGGCGGCGAACAGGCCCTGCGGCCGCAGCATCAGGATCAGGACGATCAGCGACAGCGTCAGCACCTTGGCCATCGAGCCGCTCAGGAAGAACTCGCTGATCGACTGCGTCTGCGCGATGCCGAAGGCCGAGGCCACGGTGCCCAGCAGGCTGGCGGCGCCGCCGAAGGTGACGACCAGGAAGGCGTCGACGATGTACAGCGAGCCGGAGGTCGGCCCGGTCGAGCCGATGGTGGTGAAGGCCGCGCCGGCGATGCCGGCGATGCCGCAGCCGATCGCGAAGGTGAGGCGGTCGGTCTTGCTGGTGTTGATGCCGATGGCGTTGGCCATCATGCGGTTGCTCACCGTGGCGCGCACGCGCAGGCCCCAGCGGCTGCGGTACATCGCGATCATCACGCCGGCGGTCACCAGCGCGGTGAGCGCGAGCACGAACAGGCCGTTGATCGGGATGTCCAGGCCCTCGGCCGGGCTCCAGGAGCCGAGCAGCCAGTCGGGCAGCGTCGGGCTCACCTCCTTCGGGCCGATGCCGGAGCGGAACACCTGCTGGATGCCCAGGCTCAGGCCCCAGGTGGCCAGCAGCGTGTCCAGCGGCCGCTTGTAGAGGTGGCGGATCAGCGCCCATTCCACCACCCAGCCGGCGATGAAGGCCAGCACGAAGGCGACCCCGATGGCCACTGGGAAGTAGTAGGGAATGAAGCCCGGCGCGAACTTCTCCGACAGCGTCGAGCCGAGGAAGATGGTGTAGGCGCCGATCGTCATGAACTCGCCGTGAGCCATGTTGATCACGCCCATCTGGCCGAAGATGATGGCCAGCCCCAGGCCCATCAGCAGCAGCACCGAGAACAGGCTCAGCCCGGCGAAACCCTGCATCAGGGCGATGTTGAGCATTTCCGAGAAGTTCACGATGCCGCTCCTGACGTGGCCGCCGGTTACTGGTAGCCCTTGGGGAAGGGGTTCGGCTCGATCAGCTCGGCCGACTCGGCCACCACCTTGAAGCTGCCGTCGGGCTGGCCCTGCGCGATGCGCGCCTTGCTGTAGAGGTGGTGGTTGGCGTGCACCTTCACGTAGCCTTCCGGCGCCGTCTTCAGCTCGATGCCGGGCGAGGCGGCGACCACCTTGTCGACGTCGAAGCTGCCGGCCTTCTCGACCGCCGCCTTCCACAGCCAGGGGCCGAGGTAGCCGGCCTGCGTCACGTCGCCGATCACCGCGTCCTTGCCGTACTTGGCCTTGAAGGCCGCGACGAACTTCTTGTTGTTCTCGTTGTCGAGCGTCTGGAAGTACTTCATCGACGAGTAGAAGCCGGCGAAGTTCTCGCCGCCCACGCCGGTCATCTCGTCTTCCGTCACCGACAGCGTCAGCAGGAACTGCTTGTCGCCGGTGATGCCGGCGGCCTTGAGCTGCTTGTAGAACGCGACGTTGGAGCCGCCCACCACCGCGCAGAAGATGCAGTCGGGCTTGGCGACCTTGATCTTGTTGATCAGCGAGTTGAAGTTGGTGTTGCCCAGCGGGTAGTACTCCTCGCCGACCACCTTGCCGAGCTTGCCGACAGTCTCGATGTGCTTGCGCGCGATCTTCATCGAGGTGCGCGGCCAGATGTAGTCGGAGCCGACCAGGAAGAAGGTCTTGGCCTTCTTCTCCTTGGCGCCCCAGTCCAGGCCCCAGATGATCTGCTGGGTGGCTTCCTGGCCGGTGTAGATGACGTTCTTGCTCTGCTCCAGGCCTTCGTAGAATGTCGGGTAGTACAGCAGGCCGTTCTCCTTCTCGAAGATCGGCAGCACCGCCTTGCGCGAGGCGCTGGTCCAGCAGCCGAACACGGCGGCCACGTGGTCGTTGACGAGCAGCTTCTTGCTCTTCTCGGCGAAGGTCGGCCAGTCGGAGGCGCCGTCTTCCTTGATGACCTTGATCTTGCGGCCGAGCACGCCGCCCATCGCGTTGATCTGGTCGATGGCGAGCTGTTCGGCCTGGATCGAGCCGGTCTCGGAGATCGCCATCGTGCCGGTGGCCGAGTGCAGCTGGCCGACGATGACCTCGGTGTCGGTGATCGCCAGCTTGGTGGTGTTCACCTTCGCGGTGGGAAACTGCTGGGCCAGCGCCCAGGCCGGCAGCCCGGCCAGCGGAAAGGCTGCCGCGCCCTGCAGCAGGCGGCGGCGCTGCAGGGATTTCTGATCGAGGTCTTGGTCACGGGACATTCGGCTCTCCTGACGGTTGGGTGATGGATCCTTGCGGCGGGCACCAACGCTGTGCGGCGTTGCTGCACTGCGGCATGGCGCAAAGGTAGGAGAGGGCGCGCGCATCCCGAATACGTCATTCGACGTAGCGCCGCGCGCCGGTGCGGCGCGCAGCATCGCTGGACCGCTTCTTGCAGAAGCGGTGAGCGCGCCGCCCGCGAGATTCCCGAGGTTCCGCTTGACCACCGCCCCGCAGAAGATCTTCCGCATCCGCCGCGACTACAACAGCTGGGTCGCCGACGAGACGCTGGAGGACTACGCGTTGCGCTACACGCCGCGGCACTTCCGCAAGTGGAGCGAGTTCCGCGTCGCCAACACCGCGTTCGGCGCCACCTCGTTCCTGGCGCTGGAGGCCATCGGCGGCGCGATCGCGCTGAGCTACGGCTTCACCAACGCGCTGTGGGCCATCCTCGTGGTCGGCCTGATCGTCTTCCTCACCGGGCTGCCGATCAGCTACTACGCCGCCAGGCACGGCCTGGACATGGACCTGCTCACGCGCGGCGCCGGCTTCGGCTACCTCGGCTCGACGCTCACCTCGCTGATCTACGCGAGCTTCACCTTCATCTTCTTCGCGCTCGAGGCGGCCATCCTCGCGCTGGCGCTGAACATGGCCAGCGGCTGGCCGATGTGGGTGTGCTACCTGATCGCCTCGCTTGGCGTGGTGCCGCTGGTGATGTACGGCGTCACGCTGATCTCGCGGCTGCAGCTGTGGACGCAGCCCGTGTGGATCGTGCTGTGGCTGCTGCCCTATGCCGCGGTGGCGCTGCAGGAGCCGGCCAAGTTCGCCGAGTTCACCACGCTGGCCGGGCGCGTCTCGGGCAGCGCGGGCTTCGACGCGCTGATGTTCGCCTCCGCCGCGACGGTGGCCTTCTCGCTGGTGGTGCAGATCGGCGAGCAGGTCGACTACCTGCGCTTCCTGCCCGAGAAGACGCGCGCCAATCGCTGGCGCTGGTGGGGCGCGGTGCTGGTGGCCGGGCCCGGCTGGGTGGTGCCGGGCATGGCCAAGATGCTCGGCGGCGCCTTCCTCGCCTTCCTCGTGTTGCAGCACGAGATCCCCGGCGACAAGGCGATCGAGCCGACGCACATGTACCAGGCCGGCTACGCCTACCTGCTGTCCGACGCGCGCTGGGTGCTCGCGCTCACCGTGCTGTTCGTGGTCGTCTCGCAGGTGAAGATCAACCTCACCAACGCCTACGCCGGCTCCCTGGCCTGGTCGAACTTCTTTGCGCGGCTCACGCACAGCCACCCGGGGCGCGTCGTGTGGCTGGTCTTCAACGTGCTGATCGCCGTGCTGCTGATGACGCTGGGCGTGTTCGGCGCGCTCGAGAGCGTGCTCGGCCTGTACAGCAACGTCGCGATCGCGTGGGTCGGCGCGCTGGTGGCCGACCTCGTCGTCAACAAGCCGCTGGGCTGGAGCCCGAAGCACGTCGAGTTCAAGCGCGCGCACCTGTACGACATCAACCCGGTGGGCATGGGCGCGATGCTGTTCGCCGCGGCGCTGTCGATGCTCGCCTACACCGGCGCGCTCGGGCCGGCGGCGCAGGCCGGCTCGCCCTTCATCGCGCTGGCCGCCTCGCTCGCCGCCGCGCCGCTGATCGCCTGGTGGACGCGCGGCCGCTGGTACCAGGCGCGCGAGCCGGCGCCGCTGTGGAAGCCCGGCGAGATCGTGCGCTGCGCGGTGTGCGAGAACCGCTTCGAGTCGGAGGACATGGCGCACTGCCCGGCCTACGGCGCGCCGATCTGCTCGCTGTGCTGCACGCTCGAGTCGCGCTGCCACGACCGCTGCAAGACCGACGCGCGCGCCGCCGACCAGGTGCGCGTGCTGCTGGCCGCGCTGCTGCCGCGGCGCTTCAGCGAGGCGGTGAACTTCCGCGTCGCGCACTACCTCGTCGTGCTGGTCTCGCTGATCGCGCTGCTCGGCGCGATCCTCGGCGTGGTCTACGAGCAGCAGGCCGCGCTGCACCCGGTCGTGAGCGAAGGCCTGCGGCAGCCCTTCCTGCAGTCCTTCGCGCTGCTCTCGCTGGTGGCCGCGGTGGGCGCCTGGTGGATCGTGCTGGGCAGCGAGAGCCGCCAGATGGCCGAGGACGAATCGAACCGCCAGAACCTGCTGCTGACGCGCGAGATCGACGCGCACCGCCGCACCGACGCCGAACTGCAGCGCGCCAAGGACATCGCCGAGGCCGCCAACCAGGCCAAGACGCGCTACGTGACCGGCATGACGCACGAGCTGCGCACGCCGCTGAACGGCATCCTCGGCTACACGCAGATCCTGCTCAAGGACGAGCGCCTGCACGGCGAGCCGCGCCTGGCGGTGGACACCATCCGGCGCAGCGGCGAGCACCTGCACGGGCTGATCGACGGCCTGCTCGACCTGGCGCGCATCGAAGCCGGCAAGCTGCGCCTGGACATCGCGCCGATGTCGATGCAGGAGCTCCTCGACGACATCGTCGGCATGGTGGCGCCGCAGGCGGCCGCCAAGGGCCTGTCCTTCGAGCTGAAGACCGACGGGCGCGTGCCGGGCTACGTGCGCGCCGATGCGCGGCGCCTGCGCCAGATCCTCGTCAACCTGCTCGGCAACGCGGTGCGCTTCACCGACAAGGGCGGCATCGTGCTGCGCATCGACCACAGCCGCGAGGTGGCGCGCTTCGAGGTGATCGACAGCGGCATCGGCATCGCCGAGCAGGACCTCGAGCGCATCTTCCTGCCCTTCGAGCGCGGCAGCGCCGGGCGGCGCAGCGGCGAGCCCGGCACCGGCCTCGGGCTGACGATCACGCACCTGCTCACCCAGCTGATGGGCGGTGAGCTGACGGTGAAGAGCGCGCCCGGCGCGGGCAGCACCTTCACCGTGCGGCTCTACCTCGCCGAGACGGGCGACGCGCCGGCCTCGCGCGGCGTGCCGCGCCGGCCGGTGAGCGGCTACATCGGCGCGCGGCGCACGCTGCTGGTCGTCGACGACCAGCCCACGCAGCGCCAGATGCTCGCCGGCATGCTGCTGCCGCTGGGCTTTCGCATCCGCGAGGCGGCCAGCGGCACGGAATGCCTGCAGAGCGTGGCCGAGCTGCGGCCCGATGCGGTGCTGCTGGACATCACGATGGACGACCTCGACGGCTGGGAGACGGCGCGCCGCGTCCGCGCCGCCGGCTTCGCCGATCTGCCCATCCTGATGGTGTCGGCCAACGCCTTCGACAACCAGGCCGGCAAGCTCGCCGCCGCGGGCGCGCAGGGCTTCGTCGACAAGCCGGTGATCGAATCCGAACTGCTCGCCGCGCTGCAGCGCGTGCTGCAGCTCGAATGGGTGGCCGAGCTGGCGCGGCCGAGCTGGACGGCGGACAACGCGGCCGCGTCGGCGCGCATTCCCGAGGAGCACGCGCGCACGCTGGTGCGGCTGGCGCGCCTCGGCCACCGGCAGGGCCTGCTGCTGGCCTTGCAGCGGCTCGCCGAGGAGGCTCCGGAATGCGCCGAGGCGGCAAGCGAGCTGCGCGCGCTGGCGGAGCGCTTCGCCTGGAACGAGCTGATCGAGCGGCTGCAGCGCTCGCTCGCCCCGCACGAGGGGGAGCCCGCATGACGACGCGCGACATCGTGCTGCTCGTCGACGACGCGCCGGCCTCGCTCGGCGCGCTGTGCAGCGAACTGGAAGCCGAGGGCTACACCGTGCTCGTCGCGCGCGACGGCGAGGCGGCGCTGGCGCAGATCGACCTGGCCGTGCCCGACGCCATCCTGCTCGACGCGCTGATGCCGGGGCTGGACGGCTTCGAGACCTGCCGCCGCATCAAGGCCCAGCCCGCCTGGGCGCACGTGCCGGTGGTCTTCATGACCGGCCTGGCCGAGACCGAGCACATCGTCGCCGGTTTCGGCGCGGGCGGGGTCGACTACGTCGTCAAGCCGGTGCGCGCGCAGGAGGTGCTGGCGCGCCTGGCCACGCACGTGCGCAATGCGCGCGCGGTGCGCCTCGCGCGCGAGGCCGTGGACGTGGGCGGCATGGGCGTGCTGGTGGCCGACGCGCGCGGCCGGCTCGCCTGGCGCTCGCCGCAGGCGCAGGTCTGGCTGGCCGAGTTCTTCGCCGCCGGCGACGAGGCCTGCATCGCCTGGCTCACCGCCGCCGGCGGCGAGGCCGAACGCGGCGGCGCCGAGGGCCGCGTGCTCGCCGCGCGGCGCCTGGGCGAGGCGGGCCTGGGCGAGACGATGTGGCTGCTGCGCGTGCGCGCCGCCGGCGAGGCGCCGGCCTCGCGCCTGGCCACCGCGGCGCTGACGCCGCGCGAGACCGAGGTGCTGTCGTGGATCGCCAAGGGCAAGACCAACCGCGACGTGGCCGAGATCCTCGGCATGAGCCCGCGCACCGTGAACAAGCATCTCGAGCATGTGTTCGAGAAGCTCGGCGTGGAGACGCGCGCGGCCGCCGCCGCGCTGGCCAGCCGCGAGCTCGGGTGAGGTGCCGCGGCTATACTGCCGCCCAGCGCTGATTTGTTCCGGCTTGCGAGCGCTCTATAAATCCAGCTAAAGAAGAACGCACCCGGCGTTCCGCTTTGGCGGCGCCGGGTGTCTTCTTTTGCGAAGGTCTCATGGGATCGCTGGGTGACGTGCAAGCGCAGGCGATGGCGTTCGCCGAGCCGCTGCCGCTGAAGAGCGGCGCGCAGCTCGCCGGCTACACGCTGGTCTACGAAACCTACGGCCGGCTCAACGCCGACAAGAGCAACGCCGTGCTGGTGTGCCATGCGCTGAACGCCTCGCACCACGTGGCCGGCACCTACGCCGGCGAGCCGCGCAGCGAGGGCTGGTGGGACAACCTCGTCGGCCCCGGCAAGCCGCTCGATACGGACCGCTTCTTCGTCATCGGCGTCAACAACCCCGGCTCGTGCTTCGGCTCCACCGGGCCGATGCACGTGAACCCGGCCACCGGCCGCATCTGGGGCGCCGACTTCCCGGTGGTGACGGTGGAAGACTGGGTCGACGCGCAGGCGCGCCTGCTCGACCGGCTCGGCATCGCGCAGCTCGCCGCGGTGCTCGGCGGCAGCCTGGGCGGCATGCAGGCGCTGAGCTGGTCGCTGCGCCACCCCGAGCGCCTGCGGTTGTGCATCGCGGTGGCGACGGCGCCCAACCTCTCGGCGCAGAACATCGCCTTCAACGAGGTGGCTCGGCGCGCCATCGTCACCGACCCCGAGTTCCACGGCGGCCACTTCTACGCGCACGGCGTGGTGCCCAAGCGCGGGCTGCGCGTGGCACGCATGATCGGCCACATCACGTATCTGTCCGACGACGCGATGGAGATGAAGTTCGGCCGCAGCCTGCGCGCCGCCGAACTGGGCTACTCGACGCAGGAGATCGAGTTCGAGATCGAGAGCTACCTGCGCCACCAGGGCGACAAGTTCAGCGAGTACTTCGACGCCAACACCTATCTGCTGATCACACGCGCGCTCGACTACTTCGACCCGGCGCGCGAGCACGGCGGCGACCTGACGCGCGCCTTCGCCGGCGCGAAATGCCGCTTCCAGCTGGTGAGCTTCACCACCGACTGGCGCTTCTCGCCGGCGCGCTCGCGCGAGATCGTCAAGGCGCTGCTCGACAACCGCCACCGCGTCAGCTACGCCGAGATCGCCGCGCCGCACGGCCACGATGCCTTCCTGCTCGACGACGCGCGCTACCACGGCGTGCTGCGCGCCTGCTTCGACAACCTCGCGAAGGAGGTCGGGGCATGAGTGAGCGCAAGGATCTGGAAATCATCGCGAGCCTGGTGCCCGAAGGCTCGCGCGTGCTCGACCTCGGCTGCGGCAACGGCGAACTGCTTGCGTACCTGCAAGCGCAGCGCGGCTGCACCGGCTACGGCATCGAGATCGCCGACGACAACGTGCTGGCCTGCGCGCAGCGCGGCGTCGACGTCATCCAGCTCAACCTGGAAGAGGGCCTGGCGATCTTCGAGGACAGGAGCTTCGACGTCGTGCTGCAGCTCGAGACGCTGCAGCACCTGCGCAACACCGAGAAGATGCTGCGCGAGACGGCGCGCGTCGGGCGCATCGGCATCGTCAGCTTCCCGAACTTCGCGCACTGGCCGAACCGCGTGCGCGTGGCCAGCGGCCGCATGCCGGTGACCAAGGCGCTGCCCTACGAGTGGTACGACACGCCGAACATCCGCGTCGGCACCTATGCCGATTTCGAGGTGCTGGCGCGCAAGGACGGGCTGCGCATCCTCGATTCGTTCGGCATCCAGAACGGCGAGGCGGTGCGGGCGTGGCCGAACCTGCTCGCGAGCGTCGCGGTGTTCAAGTTCGAGCGCGGATGAGGCGGTGACGCCGGATCACTCGCGGCGGTTCGGCGAGCGGCCCGCGCCCGATTCTCTCCGACGTTCCGGGCATTCAGAGGCGCCGACCCGTTCGAAGATCACTCGATCGATCTTGCTTTCTCACGCAAGGTCGTCTTGAGGATCTTGCCCGTCGCATTCCGAGGCATCGCGCCGATGAACACGTAGCGCTTGGGTCGCTTGAAGCGCGCCATGCGGGTGAGGCACAGGGCATCGAGTTCCTCGGTCGGCACCGTCGCGCCGGGTTGGGGAACGACGAACGCCACGACGCTTTCCCCCCATTCCGGATCGGTCTCGCCCACGACCGCCGCCTCCGCCACGCCGGGATGAAGGAGCAGCACGTCTTCAACCTCGCGCGGGTAGATGTTGGAGCCGCCGCTGATGATGAGGTCCTTGCATCGGTCCTTCAGGTACAGCAAACCGTCTGCATCGATCCTGCCGAGGTCGCCGGTGTGAAGCCAGCCGTTTCGCAGCGTGGCCCGCGTCGCCTCCTCGTTGTTCCAGTAGCCCTGCATCACGATGGGGCTGCGCACGACGATCTCCCCGACCTCTCCGGGCGGCACGGCCTGCCCATGCTCATCCACGATCCTGAGTTCGACCCCGCTGCGCGCAATGCCGACCGTGTCGAGCTGCTCCAGGGACAGCGAGGCGTAGAGGTGCTTGGGCACGCCGGTGATGGTCGCCGGGCACTCGCCCTGGCCATAGCCGTTCGTGAAGCGCCCGGGCAGTGTCTCGATGATGCGCTTCACATCCGCCGGAAGAAACGGCGCCGCACCGCCGAGCAGGCTGCGCACATGGTCGAGCTTGCTCGCGGCGATCTGGGGGCATGCCATCAGGCGTCGGGCGATGGTCGGTGACACGAAGAAGGAGAGCTGGGCAAAGTGATCCACCAGCCGCGCGATCTCCGCGGTGTCAAAGCCGCCGCTGGCGGGCAGCACGTGATGCGCTGCCTTCGCAACCGCCGGCAGCGCGAGCAGGCCGGCCGCATGGGACAGCGGCCCCAGGTGCAGGAAGGCATCCTTCTGCGTGACCTGGTCCCCGTCGGCCAGGAAGCTCCACGACATCAGCTGCAGGTTCAGGTGGCTCAGCATCGCGCCCTTGGGCTTGCCCGTGGTGCCGCTGGTGTAGAAGATCCAGGCCAGATCCGCAGGCTCTCGGTGAATCGGCTCTGTGGCCTCCCCACGCAACAGGTCCTGATACGCCGAGTCGCCGACGGCGATCAGCCGTGCCGGAACGGCGGCATCTTGCAAAGCCTTGGCGAGATCGTGCGCGATGTCATCGGTGGCAAAGCACAGTGCCGCCTGGCAGTCCTGCGCGATGTAGGCGATCTCTCGCGCATGCAGCCTCGCGTTGACCGGGACGACGACCAGCCCCGCGCCCCAGGCGGCGAACAGCACCTCGAGGTAGCTGGGGTGGTTCGACATCGCGACGACCACCCGTGCCCCGCGGGCCAGGCCATGGGTCGAGCGCAACGCGCCGCTCATGCGCAAGGCGCGTTCGTACAGCTGGCGGTACGAAAAACGCAGCTCGTCGCCCACGGACAGGGCGGGGCATGCGCCGTAGACGAGTGCCGCATTGCGCAGCAGGGCAAAGGTGTTCATGGCGTGGCGGGAGGGTGAATGGAGAAGGTCGGCGCTCAGGCGATCAGCTTCGCTGCGATGGCCTCGCGCAGCGACGGCGTGATGCCGAGCTCGTGCTGCAGGTACCGATCCAGGGAGGTGTAGCGCTCGTCGATCGCATGGAATGCGGCCGCGAGGTAGGCGGGCTCCACGGACAGGACGACACGGGCGGCCTCGGTCGACATCGGGCCGAAGCGTTTGGACAGTTCCTTGCGCAGGTGCTCGATACGGCCCTCGTCGCATTCGACGCTGTTGGTCAGGCAGTAGTCGGCCATGACATCGTCCTCGTGCACTCCGAGCATCGTGTGGACGAGCGCCACCAGCAGCCCCGTTCGGTCCTTCCCTGCCGAGCAGTACACCACCGAAGCGCGGTCCGAGCGGGCCAGCATGCGCAGGTACGCGCCGTAGGCCTGCGTCAGCGCGGGCCGGAACGGCAGTGTCGCGTAGCGGCCCGTCAGCGTGCGTCGTGCTGCCGCGGCATCCAGCGCCTGGGCGGCTTCGAGATGCGGCGCCATCTCGGCCGTCTCGCCGTCGGCAACGATGAGCTCGCATGAAGGGATTCGCGCGCAGGGAGCGCTCTCGCGTTCGCTGGTGCCTCGCAGGTCGACGCAGCAGGCGATGCCCATCGCCTGCATGAGCCCGAGGTCGGCGGGCGTTGCCGATGAATGCTGGCCCGATCGGTACAGCCTTCCCGTGACGAGATGCCCGCCCCCCGCAATCGCGTAGCCGCCGAAGTCCCGGAAGTTGCGGATGCCTTGGCTCGCGACCAGGCGGTGGTGCGGTGCTCGAACCTGCGCGCTCATGAGACTCAGAGTCCAAGCACGGTCACGACGATGGCGGCCGAGTCTTCCTTGAGGAAGCCCCCGCCGTTCTCCGCCAGGGCGATGCGTGGCTTGTTGTCCGCCTGGCGAGCACCGCCCCGGCCTCGGAGTTGAACGGTGAGTTCGTGGATCTGTGAAAGCCCGGTCGCGCCGATCGGGTGGCCGTTTCGGACCAGGCCGCCGGAGGTGTTGATCGGCACGCGCCCGCCCAGGCGGGTGTGGCCTTCGCGCAGAAAACGCACGCCCCCGCCAGGCTCGCAGAGGCCCAGCGCCTCGGAGTAGACCAGTTCGGAGGGCGAGGACGCGTCGTGCAACTCGACCAGGTTCACGTCCGCGGGGCCGACCCCGGCGGCCTCATAGGCCGCGCGGCTGACACGGGTGGCGAGCTTGTCGATCGCCGGCGTGTAGTCGTAGCCGCTGGCCAGCACGGAACTCCGGATCGTCACCGGTTGCCGCACCCCCAGCTCCCGCGCTGCCTTCGGCGACATGATCACCGCGGCGGAAGCGCCGTCCGCAATCGGCGAGCACATCAGCAGCGTCAACGGGCTGACGATGGGGGGCGAGTCGAGGACCTGCCTAGGTGTCAGCGTTTCCCGGAACTGCGCGTTGGGGTTGAGGCTGCCGTGGAAGGCGTTCTTGGCGGAGACCTCGGCGAAGTCCTCCGCCGTGGCGCCGCTGGCCGCCATGTAGTCCCTCGTCATGCGGGCGTACACGTCCATGAAGACGGACCGGGACTCTCCGGCGCCGCCGGGCGTGCCCCCCGCGCCGAAGGCGAACGTCCGCAGCGCCTGCCCGTCCTCCACATCGGTGCAGCCATCGAAGACCGAGAAGACCTTGCGCTTGTCCGCGCTGTAGAGCTTCTCGACCCCGAAGGCGAGCACGATGTCGTGGGCGCCCAGGGTCACCATGCTCGCCGCCTGCTGCAAGGCCGTGGACGCGGTGGCGCAGGCGTTCTCGACGTTGACCACCGGCACCCCGCCCAGCCCCATGCCGCGCAGAATGGCCTGCCCCGCAATGCACACTTGGCCGGTCATCAGCGAGGCCGCGGCGTTGCCGGCCCAGACCGCCTGGATCTTGTCGATGCCGATGCCTGCGTCGTCGAGGGCCTTGCGGATCGCCTCATGCGCGAGCGAACTCAGCGTGCGGTCCGGATGCCTTCCGAAGCGCGTCATGCCCACCCCTGCGATCACTGCGTTCTGCTTCATGCCTGTCCTCACTCACTGCGGAAAGTCGGCAGCAGCGTCGTTTCGAGCCACTGGGTGCCGAGGCGATTGGCCCTGAAGTCCTCGTGCGCGACGATGGCCTTCAGAAGGGGAATGTTGGTCGCCAGCCCGCCGACCTCGAATCGCGCCAGTGCCGCTTCGAGACGCTGCAGCGCCTGTTCGCGGTTGGCGCCACGGACGATCAGCTTGGCGATCATGCTGTCGTAGTAGGGCGGAACCATCGTCCCTTCCGTCACCGCGCTGTCGACGCGCACCCCGGGGCCGGTGGGAGGACGCCATCGCGTGATTCGGCCAGGGCAGGGCGCGAAGTTCCTCGCCGGGTCCTCCGCAAGAATCCGGGCTTCGATGGCGTGGCCGGAAACCTCGATCGATGCCTGCTCGGGCAGTGAACGCATGCCCAGCGCCGTTTCCAGCTGCAGCCGGACCAGGTCGCAGCCGGTGACTTCCTCGGACACGGGATGCTCGACCTGGATCCGGGCATTGACCTCCATGAAGGAGAAGCGCTGCCGCTCCTCGTCGTAGAGGAACTCGACGGTGCCGGCATTGCGGTACTTGATCGAGGACAGCAAGTCGACGGCCGCCTGTCGAAGCTGTGCGCGCGCATCCGGCGGCAGGACGGCCGCCGGTGCTTCCTCGATCATCTTCTGGTAGCGCCGCTGCAGCGAGCAATCGCGCTCACCGAAGTGGACGGCGCGGCCTTCGCCGTCCCCGACGACCTGAACCTCCAGGTGTCGCGCCCGCTCGACATAGGCCTCGAGGTAGAGCGAATCGTCGCCGAAGGCCTCGCGGGCGGTGGTCTGTGCGCGGTCGAATGCCTTGGAGAGTTCTTCCGCGTTGCGCGCCACGATCATGCCGCGCCCACCCCCGCCGGCCGAGGCCTTGGTGATGACCGGGTAGCCGATGTCCGACGCCACTTCCAACGCATGCGCGAGGTCTCGCAACTTGTCGCTGCCCCGCGTCAAGGGGATGCCGGCGTCTCGTGCCACGCGCTTGGCCGAGATCTTGTCGCCGACCGCGCGCACCGATTCGGCGCGTGGGCCCACGAAGATCAGGCCCGCCTGCGCGCACAGCTCGGACAGCTCCGGTCGCTCGGACAGGAAGCCGTAGCCCGGATGCAAGGCCGTGCAGCCGCTGCTGGTGGCTGCGTGGACGATGAGATCGAGGTTGAGATAGGAGTCACGCGACGCGGCGGGCCCCAGCACCAGCACGCGCCCGGCTTCGCGTGCGGGCAGGCCATCGCGATCGGCCTGCGAGACGCCGAGCACCGTCTCCACGCCGGCGGCGTGCGCCGCGCGGATGATGCGCAGCGCGATCTCGCCGCGATTGGCGACGAACAGTCGATGCACCGGTTCCACTCAACCTCGCGTGTCGATGACGAACAGCGGCTGGCCGAACTCGACCAGGGCGCCGTCGTCGACGAGGACGGACTTGATCACGCCCGCGACCCCGGCTTGCACCGTCGTGAAGAGCTTCATCACTTCGATGAGACAGACTTCCGTGCCCGGCTCGACACGCTGGCCCACCTCGACGTAAGGCGCCGCGCCGGGCTTGGCCGAGCGGTAGAAGTTGCCCAGCGAAGGGGTGCGGATGGGGACGCAGCCTTCCGGGAACTCGGCCTGTTCGGCGTTCGGGCTCGCCTTCGGCGCCGTGCTCCCGGAGGAGGGGGCGGCCGCCGGCGTCTGCGGGGCCGGGGCCGTGGCGGGCGTCGCGGCCACGGCCACCGAAGAGGCCACCGCGGCCGCCCCATCCCGCCGCAGCGTGCGACCCGCCTCGCCGCGGCCGAGATAGAGGTAGGTGTCGTCGAGCTGGAGTTCCAGCTCGCGCCAGCTGCTTTGCTCGTACAACTGCACGAGCCCTTCAAGGTCTTGGTCAGAGATGCTCATGGGTGTTCCTCAATCCCGGGCCAGGCTCAGCGAGAAGCGGCCGTTGCGCACTTGCACTTCCTTCGCCGCCGACAGCTGCATGAGGCGGTGCACCTGCTCGAGCTCGGGCGATGACAGCAGGGGGAATCGTTGCTGGACGGGGCCGTTCTGGCGCATCTTCTCGAGGTCGGTCGCGGGAACGAGCGCGCGCAGCAGGAGTTCATCGTCGTCCTGCGTGCCGTGGCGGGCATGCAGTTCCGCCAGGCTCGGTTGTTCCGGCGGGTTCGAGCGGATCTCGGCGGCGCGCGGCGCGGCCATGATCTTGTCCAGCACGTTCGGCTCGATGGGCGCGACCGGCTTGCCATGCCACTCGCAGGCGTACTGGATGACCTCGTCGGGAATCGTGCCGTAGCGCACGCCCGTGACCACGTTGAGCACGGCCTGGATGCCGACCAGCTGGCTGAACGGCGTGGCCATGCCGGGGTATCCGAGTTCCTTGCGCACCAAGGCGGTCTCGCGCAGCACCTCGTCCAGACGATCACTCATCTGGTGGTTGGCGAGCTGGGCCTTCAGCGTGCCCATCATCCCGCCCGGGATCTGGTGGCGCTCCGCGAGCACGTTGTATTCGTTGTGCTGATTCACCGGCAGGCCGGCCGCCTTGCCCACCCGCGCCATGTACTGCGCCACCTCGTCGAAGCGCTTCTTGTCGAGGCCGTGCGTATGGCCGAGGAGTTCGAGGTTGTAGGCCATGATCTCCGTGGAGGGCACGGACGAACTGTTGGCCATCGGGCGGCTGGCGGTGTGCAGGATGTCGACGCCGAATTCCACCGCGTCGCAATAGGTCCTGGCGCTCTGCCCGAGGATGTTGTTGGCGTGGAACTCCAGGCGCTTGCCGCCCGCCGCCTGCTTCAGCGCCGGAACGAGCTGCGACACGCGCTCACGATTGAGCACACCCGCCGTGTCGTACAGCAGGATGGTGTCGATGTCCGGGCTCGCCGCCAGTTGCCGGACCTTGTCGACGAAGTAGTCCTGCGTGTGAACGGGCGACTGGAAATACATCACCGCGCCTGCGACCTCGGAGCCGAATTCCTTGGCGACCTTGGCCAGCCGGTGCATCTTCTCCATGTTGTAGAGAACGTCGTAGATCCAGTAGCTGCGGCACCCGTGGCGGTTGAGCTGGCGCATCCAGCAGTCCATCAGCGCGTCGGGCGTCACCCCGAAACTCACCGCGCAGTTGGCGCGCATGCCGGCGCGCAGCCGCGTGCGCGGCATGGCCTGCACCAGCAGGTCCAGGGCCTCCCACGGATCCTCGCGGAACACGCGGATCATGATTTCGAAGCCCGACGAGCCGGTCAGGTCGATGACGCGAAAGCCCGTGCGGTCCAGGACGGGGGCGATGGGCAAGGCCATGCCGGCCCGCATCCGCATTCCCCACAGGCTCTGCGGACCGTCCCTCAGGGTTTCGTCGACGAACTCGATATGCGCCATGGTTCTTCTCCTGTTGATCGACACTGGCAGTTCAAGGATCCGTGGCGCTACGGCTTCTTGTTCGCGGCGTCGTAGCCGCGCCAGGCCTGGTCCAGGATGTAGGCCTGCAAGGCGTTGGCCTCTTCCATCGAAACCTGCGGGTGGGCAGGCATGCCGTTCTTGGCGCGCAATCCGCCGATCACGATGCCCGCGAACCGATCGTGCGTTTCCGCATTGGCGAATCGCAGATCCTTGATGGACCCGTTGGCGGTCTCCACGTCGTGACCGTGGCAGTAGGCGCAGCCGACGGCTTCATAGGCAGCCGCGCCCTTTGCAACGAGTGGCGCGTCTTGCGGACGGGGACGCGGCGGCTGCGGAATCGGCTTGCCCACCGGCTTCTGGTAGGCCAGCTTCGAATCGAGCGCAAAGGCCAGCAGGCGAGACGGCGTGCGGGTCGCCAGCGTGGACGATGCCCGCGCCATGGTCGTGCCCAGGTTCATCGCTCCTGCGTTGCCCACGGCGACCAGCACGAACTGGCGGCCGTCGACCTCCACGGTCGCCGGGGCGGACTGGACGGCGCCGCCCGCGTCGAAAGACCACAGCAGTTTGCCGCTGTCGGCGGCAAAGGCCTCGAACTTGCCGTCGGCCGTGCCCTCGAACACCAGGTTGCCGGCGGTCGTCAAGGTGCCCCCGTTGAAGGGCAGGGTTCGCGGCGCGCGCCAGCGCGCCTCCTGCTTCACCGGGTCCCAGGCCACCAGTTCGCCGTAGGCTTTCCATTTGGGGTCGCCGCCGAACCCGTAGTAGTCGTGCGTCACGACGCCGCCCACGATGGCGTTCGGGTCCGATTCCATCAGCGTCGGCATGACGGAGACCGGGAAATAGACCAGGCCCGTCTGCTCGTTGAAGGACATCGGCTGCCAGGTATGCCCACCGGCCACCGACGGCAGCACGACCGCCTTGCCGTCGGCCTTCTCCCAGTAGCGCGCATCCGGCAGGACGACCGGTCGGCCGGTCTTCGGGTCGATGTGCGAGGCCCAGTTCACCGGCGTGAAGTTGTTGGCCGAGACGAACCCGCCCGACTTGGCGTCCAGCACGTAGAAGAAGCCGTTCTTCGGCGCGCTCATCACCACCCGGCGCGGCGAGCCGCCGATCGGCAGCTCGGCGATCATGATGTGCCCGGTGGGCGTGTAGTTCCAGCCGTCGTTGGGCGTGACCTTGTAGTGCCAGCGGTACTTGCCCGTCCTGGCGTCGAGCGCCACGATCGAGTTGGTGAAGAGTTCGTCACCCGCGTCCGCGGCACGCGTCTTGGGGTTCCAGGGCGAGGGCCCGTCCACGCCGATGTAGACCTGCTGCAGCTTCTCGTCGTAGGTGATGGCCTCCCAGACGCTGCCGCAGCCATTGGACTTCGCGTACCACCCGGTGCCCCAGGTCTTCTCGGCGCGCTGCAGTTCGGGGGTCTTCTGCCGGCCCAGTGCCGGGTTCGCCGGCACGGTATAGAAGCGCCACTTCCGCTGCCCGGTGCGCTGGTCGAAGGCATCGACGTGGCCGCGCCCGAACCCGGAATCACCGCAGG
Organism: Pseudomonadota bacterium; assembly: GCA_029779845.1. Taxonomy (GTDB): domain Bacteria; phylum Pseudomonadota; class Gammaproteobacteria; order Burkholderiales; family Burkholderiaceae_C; genus Piscinibacter. The sequence continues at coordinate 47,054 of JAKOZT010000061.1, forward strand.
CGTTGCCGATGAACACCATGCCCCCGCCGACGCGCGGCGCGCCGGTGATGGCGAAGAGACCGCTCTTGCCGGTCGCATCGCATGCCACGGCGTCCCAGATCTTCTTTCCGGTCTTCCGATCCAACGCATACAAGCGACAGTCGGCCGCGCCGATGAACACCTTGTCCCCGCTGACGGCCAGCCCGCGGTTCACCCGCTGCGCCCAGTAGACCAGCAGCGTGGTCGTCTTGATCTTGGGGTCGAAGGACCACAGCAACTTGCCCGTCTTCAGGTCGTTCGCATACACCCGCGCCATCGGCCCGCCCTGGTAGACCACGCCGTCGACCACCAAGGGGTTGCCGACCAGCCCGTCGGGCGTCGGCATGTCGGCCATCCACTCCAGGCCAAGGCGGCCCACCGTGCCGTCGTTGATCTGCGCCAGCGGGCTGTTGTGCTGCATGTCGGCGTTGCGGCCCAGCAAGGGCCAGTCCGCCGAGGCGGCCCATGCGGTGGTGCACGCCAACACCATCCCGGCGCCGATGAAGGCGTTGACGCGCAAGCGCACGGTAGCGACTGGACGCTTCATGATCTTCCTTGTTCGAGATGTGGGGCTGGGCAAGCGATGACACATGCCTGCAACCCATGCTATGGACCGGTGGGGCCGCGCAACAGGTGCGGCCCGGCCAACTTGGAGGTCAGACTGCCCCTGGCAGGCGGCGCTGGCCGCTCGTTGCCGCCTCGTAGGCGCGGTAGGCAAAGAAGTAGTGGGCGAACACCAGCGCCCACACGAGCAGAGCCACCGTCAGCCAGTTGAAGAGCACGTTCGTCTCCTCGCCGGGGAATGCGATGAATCCGCCTTCGAGGAGCGAAACGCCGATGAGTGCGACGAGCCCGACGATGATCGCGACGCCATGCGCCACCAGACGCACGGCGAAGAGCCTGACCGCGAAATAGACCATGCAAAGATTGAACGTCAGCCCCGCCACCATGTAGAACTGCTGCAGGGCCGGCGATTCGGCCCACACCGTTCTGGCCGCCCAGGCGAAGACGGCGCCGCCGGCGAAGGCCACGACGTCGAACTGCCACGAGAACTTGCGGCCTCTGAACAACTCGACGAATCCGAGAACGGCGATCACCGGAAATCCAACGCCCCGGGAGAAGGCGTCGCAGTAGTACGAGACGGCTTCGAAGAGGGGCTGCTGCGTCAGGCCCGCCAGCGCCATGTTGGCGGCGGAGAAGCCCAGCACCACCCACTCCCAGCCCAGCAATCGGTTGTCGAGCCTGAGAAACCTTCTGCCGAAGTAGAAGCCGGTGAAAGTCAGTGCCAGGCTCGAAACGACCATCAGAACGTCGCGCGCGCTCATTTGCCAACCCTCTTGAATCAAGCGGCCCGGCGCCATGCGGCGACGGCAGCGTTCAGCGCACCCTCGTGGGTCAGCAGCTGCGGAACATGCGACCGCAACGCGGGTGTCCTCGCGCGCCCGCTGCGCACGCGCCGCGCGGCGCCGTCGACGAGCGCGAGCCCATTCGGATAGTTGCGCGGCGACTTGCCTGTCCAGCGCTTGAATGCATGGCGGAAGTTGGCCGGGTCGCTGTAGCCGAGCAGCTCCGCGATGACTTCGGTCGTGTACTGAGTGCTGGTCACGTAGTGGATGGCCAGCTCCTTGCGAACCTCGTCGAGCAGCAGGTTGTAGGAGGTGTTCAAGTCCTCCAGACGACGACGAAGCGTGCGCTGCGACATGCACAGCGAGCTTGCGAGTTCGCACTGCGTCGGCGGCTTGCCGGTCGACTTGCGCAACAGATCCTTGACCTGCCGCGCGAGGTCGTACTGCTCCGCACAGTCGGCCATCAAGGCGTCGCAGACCTTCGCGCACGCCGCATGCGTCGCGGCGTGCGATTGCGGCAGCGCCACCTGGAGACGGAAAGCGTCGACCCGGATCTCGGCGAGCAGGCCATCGGGCAGGCGATGGTCGATGTGCGACGCAACACCCATCACCGTGTGCAGATCGCTCAGCGCGGACTGGAAGGACGGGCCGCAGGCCACCTCGCGAACCCGCGTCGGCTCGCACGTCACGTCGTCCAGCAGCGTCTTCAGCTTGGCCAGCTCGAACCGCAGGCATTGGGCGAGCATGTCGCCGTCCATCGTGTAGCGCTGGCGCAGGCCGATGCACGCCATGTCCCGTTCCACCCGCACGGACAAGTGGAACTTGAGATTGAGCAGCGGCGAATAGGCCTCGGCGGTGCTCAGCGCCTCCTCCAGGGTCGGGCTGCTGAGCAAGGCGTAGCCTGCGATGCCATAGGCGGTCAGGCGCATGCGCCGCGCCGCACGCAGGACAAAGCCGGGGGTACAGGCCGCGGCAATGGCGCTGGTGGCGGCGTACTGCTGGCGGATGGAAAGCCGGGTTGCCGGATCCTCGAGTGCCGCCCGGGTCAGTTCGATCCGGTCATACAGGTGCCGCCTGTCGACACGTTCTTCCAGCGCCAACTGAACACAAGTTGCCAGCTCCGAGCAGGACATGGAAGGGTCGTCCGCCGTGAGACACAGCCGCTCAATCCAATCAGCCATCGTGGACTCCAGTGCATCGATGTGCGGCAGTGTTGTACACATGACCAAGTTGCGTCACTAGGTGGAAACCATCGTATTTTGGTCAGTTGACACACTATGCACTTGCCATGCCAGTGCCAAGCCGGTAGTGTCGGGCCATGGACGCAGAAGAACTCGCCGGTGAAGCCGGTCTGGCCGCAGACGCTCGGGCGACCCAGGGCGTGCGGGAACGCAACCGGGCCATGCGCATGGCTCAGATCCTCAACAGCTCGCGGCGCGTGTTCTGCGAACTGGGATACGCGGAGTACTCCATGAGGAAGGTCGCGGACGACGCCGGCCTTCACCTGAACTCGGTGCAGCACTTCTTCGGTGACGTGGATGCCCTGCTGCGCAGCACGATTCACAGCGTGCTCGACGAGTTCGTCGTCCGCTTTCGCCTCATCGCCAACGGCAGTCGCCTGCCGGCCCGCGATCGGCTCGAAGGGATCGTGGAGGAAAACCTGCGCGTGATGGTCGATCCGCAGCTTCACGCCTTCATGACGCACACGTGGGCGGTGGCCGTGCACAAGCCGGGCATCGCCCGGCTGCTGGAGCAGCTCTACCTCGAGTACGAGAACATCCTGACCGGCCTCGTGCTGGAGATCGCACCGGGCAAGAGCGAGGATGAAGCGCGTGTCCACGCCCGACTCATCGCGTCGCTGATCGAAGGTTTCGAGGTGGTCTGGCGCTACGCCCCCGGCGATCCGCCGATCGGCGCCGTGGCCAGCCAGATGAAGCGAGCCTGTCTCTCGCTGTTCGGCACCGCGCCGTAGCTCGCCGGTACGCCCGACGTCGGGCGTGATTTTGGCCGGAGCGCATCCCGGCACGGCCTGCGCGCACCTGCTGGGCGAGTGCGTGCTGCGGCACATTCTTCGGGCCTGGTCCTGGCGCGAAGAAGGAACCTTCCCATGCCGCAGAACAACGTGAAGCCGGCCGCCCATGCGGCGCAGTTCCTGCGGGTGCTCGTGTTCTGGGATCTGGTCGTCTACGGCCTGGCCTACATCTCGCCCCTGGGGCCGTTTTCCACCTGGGGTTTTGCGCGGGCGCTTTCCGGTGGGGCGGCTCCCCTGGCCTACGCCCTCAGCGCCGTGGCGCTGTTCTTCACGGCCATCTCCTACGCCACCATGGCCAGGGAGGTGTCCGGCAGTGGCTCCGCCTTCGGCTATGCCCGCGCAGCCATGGGCGACACGGTCGGATTCCTGACCGGCTGGATGGTGCTGCTGGACTACCTCCTGCTGCCGGCATTGATGTACGTGATGTTCGCGATCGGCATGTCCCTCGTTGCGCCCGCCGTTCCGCGCTGGCTGTGGATCCTCATCATGGCCGGCTACAACATTGGCGTGAACTGGTTCGGCATCAAGACCAGCGCCCGATTCAACTTCGCCACGCTGCTGGCCCAGTTCATCATCTTGTTCCTGGTGCTCGGGTGGGTGCTCTACGCCATGCAGGCCCACCATGTCCCGGCCTTCACAGCGGGTGCGTGGTGGGGGCCGCAGTCGTCCGGCCAAGGGGTGTTGGCGGCCACGTCGCTGTGCCTCATGGCCTACCTGGGCTTCGACGCCATCACCACCCTCACCGGGGAAGTTCGCCCCGAACAGCGCCACCTCGTGGGCCGCGCCGTGCTGATCACGCTGGCCGCCATCGCCACGCTCGCCGTCGTCCAGGTCTGGATCTTCGCGGACCTCGCCGCAGGACTCGAGTTCAAGGACCTTGCCACGGCGACCTACGAAGCGCTCGAAGCGCGCGTCGATCCGGCCCTGGCCCAGATCGTGGTGCTGGCAAGTTCGCTCACGCTGGCCTTCTCCATCACGCCCACCATGGTGATTGCGGTCTCGCGGGTGCTGCACGCGATGGCTCGCTGCCACCAGATGCCGTCGTTCCTCGCCCACCTTCACCCCCGCTACGGCGTGCCGGACCGCGCGATCCTGTTCTCCGGCGCGCTGTCGATCGCGGTGGCCGCGCTGTTCGCCGATGCGTTCGATGCGCTCACCTCCATGGTGAACTTCGGCGCCATCCTCGCCTTCATCGCGGTGAATGCTTCGGTCATCGCCTTCTACCGCGTCAAGCGAGGATCGACCCAGCTGATCGTGCACCTGGTCCTGCCGATCGTCGGGATCGCCATCCTGCTGCTGGTCCTGAGCCAGATGAACATGATCGGCCTGGCCGTGGGCGGGGCCTGGCTGCTCACCGGCGTGGTCGTCGCCGCCGTCCTTCGCGCGCGTGGCACCCACCTGTCGTCCGTCGAAACGGGCTGACCCGTCCGCGGTCGGCGATCGCACCAATGTTTGGGAGACCTCAATGAACACAAGCATCGAGCACCGCGTCACACCGGTCAAACACATCATGCAGACGGACGCGCGCCACGCACGCCTGCCGCACGCTGCCGAATACGAGGGCGGAGCTGCGTTCTCGGGCGGGCGGTACTCGCCGATACAGGACGCCACCGTCCCGATGCTGGACATGGGCTTCCGCAACGCGGACGCCACCTACGACGTCGTCAGCGTCAGCCGGGGCATGTTCTTCCGGCTCGACTACCACCTGGACCGCATCGATCGTTCCACCGAGCGTTTCCGCCTGCGCAGCCCCTATGACCGTGCCCAGACCGTCGAGATCCTGACGGAACTGCTTCGGCTTGCCGGGCTGCGCGATGCGTACGTGTGGTGGGCGGTCACGCGCGGGGTCGCCCGGCCGGGCGCCGCATCCAACCGTCCCTCAGCCTACGAGAACCGCTTCTACGCCTTCGTCATGCCCTACAGCTTCATCGCCGACGACGAGATGCGTCAGCGGGGTTTCGACATGATGATCAGCCGGCAGTACCTCCGCATTCCGACGGAAAGCGTCGATTCCAGGGCCAAGAACTTCCACTGGATGGACTTGCGGCAATCGATCTTCGAGGCGGCCGAGGCGGGGCACCAGATACCGGTCTTGTGCGACTCGCGGCAGATGCTGGCCGAGTGCCCCGGCGCCAACATCTTCGTGCTCGCGGGCGGCCGCTTGATGACGCCCGCGCAGCATTGCCTGGAAGGCGGCACGCGCCAGTCCGTGCTGGACCTTGCCGCGGAGATCCGGGTGCCGACGTTCGTGGGCGACATCCCCGCGAGCACGCTTCGTGCCGCGGACGAAGTCTTCATCACGTCGACGGCCGGCGGCATCATGCCGGTGACCCGCCTGGAAGGGCAGCCCATTGGCAGAGGAACGCCCGGCCCGATCACCACCCTGCTGCACAACCTGTACTGGGAGAAGCGTTGGGCCGGATGGCATGCCACACCGGTGCGGTACGAGTTCAAAGCTGGTCTTTGAACTGGTCCCAGAACATCTGGAACCGAGGAAGCACCAGCTCGATCAGGCCGGCCAGGGAGGGTTCGATGCCCAGCTCGGGCGGGATGTTGGCCTTCATGCCCTCGGCCACTTCCTCCGGCGTCAGGAAGTAGTACGGATCCAGCACATGCTCCATGCACTCCGTGGCCATGCGGATCGTGGCCATCAGCTGGAAGGCGCGCACTTCGAGCACGCGCTGCGCCAAGGTCTCCTGGTCGAGGGCACCGTAGTACTGCTCGAGCGCGAAGCGAACGACATCATCGTCCGCTTCGATCCACATCAGCATCTCTCCGAGGTCCCACATCGGGTGGCCATACCCGCCGCCGTCCCAGTCGATGAACATCACCTCGTTGCGCGGGTTCACCATCATGTTCACGAACACCATGTCGTTGTGCGTGAACTTCGGGGTGAAGGGCGCGATGACCTTTTCCAGCCGGTTGGTCGCGTCGAGGAACTGAGGCACCCAGCTCGCCCAGGCCGATGGCTGGTATCCAGTGGCCAGCTTGCCCGCCAGCAGCGTCCGGCAGTAGCGACGCACCGTGTCGAACGGCCACCAGTAGCTGATGGTCTCCTCGATCGCCCAGGCGCCTTCGTGCAGCGTCTTCATGCGCTCGATGACGTGGGCCAGCATCTTCGGCTCGCGCAGTTCGTCCGCGCCCATCTGCCGCCCTTCCACGAACTCCACCACGCTCAGGTTGGGTTCGGCATACACCAGGCGCGGCCCCAGGCCCAGCTTGTGGGCGGCGATGGTGCACTGGACGACCGTGGTCTGCCGCGTCCGGAACTGGTCGAAGCCGACCCGGACCGCGTAGCGCTTGCCGCTCGGCTCGGTGACGAAGAAGGTGCGGTTCTGCAGACCGCCGAACCTCTGCTTGATCTGCGGCGTGCCCTTCCAGATCGGCAGCTTGGCGATGTGGTTCTTCGTCTCCGCGGGCGTCCAGCTGCGGCGCACCCGCGAGATTTCTTCGATGATGGGTCGGGGCGCTTGCGCGCCAGCGGATGAGGGTATTCCCATTGGCAGTCTCCGTCGATGGCTGTCGGTCGAGCGTAGTTCGCGAGCTGCCGGCCAGACAGGTGCGAAGCGGCCGACCGCAGGGGAGGCGAGGCCGCCGGTCGATGTCGATCAGGGCTCGATCGCGTGCCCGGAGCGCTTCCTGAAGCACTCGAAAACGGCGGCCAGCTCGTGTTGGCCGTGGCCCATGGCGACAGCTTGCTGGAGCCGTGCCAGCACTTCTCGTGGGAAGCTGCTGTCCGCGCCAACGTCGCCGCTGAACTCCACAAGCTGCTCGATACCCGCGGCCCAGGTGTCCAGGGCGGCCTGCGACCCCGAATAGTCGCCCTTCTTGATCATTTCCACAGACGTTCGAAGGTTGTCCTTGATGAACGGAAGACGCGCCAAGGCGATCGACAGATAGTCGTCGATGGAAACCTCGCCGGCGTCACACAGCGCGGCGCCGTAGAGAAACCCGAGCGTGGCGATGAGAGAGAACGAACCGATGACGGCGCCATCGAGAACAGCGGCAGCCCCATGTTGCTCCCCGACGAAGAAGGCATGCCCGCTCAGGCTCGCCAGCACAGGCTGCAGCGCGTCGAACGTCGTGCGCGCGCCGGTGTAGAGGATCGCGCCGTCCGGCGTGCCGATGTCCTTGGGATAGCCTTCTATGGTGCCGTCCAGATAAGCCACGCCGTGTGCCTCGGCCCATGCCGCAGCGCCTTGCGCGTCCAGCGGCGAGCCCGTCGTGAACTGGATCAGCGTCTTGCCTTCGAGACGCGCCGCGACCTCCGGACTGTGCAGCAGCGCGTCGGACGCGGCGTAGTCGAGCACGCAAACGATGACGACCCGACTCGCATCGACCGCTTCCGCGACCGAGTGTGCGATCCGAGCGCCTGCCCGGCCAAGCGCCGCGCACTTGCTCGAAGTGCGATTCCAGACCGTGACGCGGTGCTCGTCGGCAAGCAGCGCTTTGGCAAGGGCGGCGCCCATTGCGCCGATCCCGATGACGGAGACGTCCTGCATCGCTACGGTATTTGCCATCACATGCGTCCTCGGAAACCGATTGGTCAGCGGCCTGCGCTCTCGCCGGTGATCGGGCCGTATTCGCCGAACAGCAGCGGCGCGCCCTTGCGATTGCCGATCACGGCGCCGATGCCGGCACGGTCCGGCAAGACCCTGGCCACTTGAAAGCTGCGGCCATCGTCGCTGCTGGACAGCACGACGCCGTTCAGCCCGACCGCCAGTACCTTGCCGTCCGCGGCCTGAGCCAGGGCCGTGATCGAGCTCTTGCTGGACGATGCCACGGCCTGCCAGTTCGCCCCGTCGTCGTCGCTGCGATAGAGCGCACCGGACAGGCCACCGACCAGCAAGGCGCCGCTCTTCAGCGACGCGGCCGTCCACAGGCTTGCCTTGCCGCCGGTCTCGACCGGCGTCCAGCTCTTTCCGGCGTCCGTCGATCGATAGACGACGCCCGCCTCGGCCGCGATCAGAAGCGTGCCCTTGCTGCTGGTGAACAGGTTGAACAGATTGCGCCCGCCGCTTCTTGCCCCCGCATCCGGGCCGGCACCTGCCTCCACCGTGGAGGCCGCCCAGGTCTTGCCGCCGTCCTCCGTGCGGACGAGCAGCGACCACAGGCCGACGGACACGCCGTGCTTCGGATCCGTGAACAACACCGAGAACAGCGGCTGGTCAACGCTCAGGTCGTCCCGCTGCATTCGCCAACGCTCTCCGCCGTCCTCAGTCACCAGAACAACGCCCCAATGCCCCGCGGCCCAGCCCGTGCGGCCATCCGGCGCGAAGGTCACCGACGTCAAGGTCGCTCGCGTCGGGACGCTTTGGGCCTGGCGGAAGCTGGCACCGTCGTCATCCGAGAGCAAGACCACACCACGATCGCCAACGGCCACGATGCGTTCGCCCGCGCGCGTGACCGCCAGGATGCTGCTGTGAATCGCGGAGCTTGAGTGAACCGCTGGCAAGTGGTGAACGGGCTTCGGTGCGGCCTCGCCCGCGGCAACCGAACCCGACGCGGCGCATGCGCAAGCCGCGAGCAGGAGTGTGGCCAGACAATGTTTGCGCCTCGACATCGGACTCATTCCGGCGTTTCCGGTCAGTGTTGCAGCGCACCCGGCAGGTAGACCGGCCGCCGCCTGGGGAACACCTTCTCGAGCACCACGGCGAACGCAGGCAGCGCCGTCATCGCCATGACCAGGTTCACCATGAACATGAAGGCCAGCAGCTTGCCCATGTCGGCCTGGAACTTGAGATCGGAAAAGGCCCAGGTGGCCACGCCGATGGCCAGCGTGATCGCGGTGAAGATCGTGGCCATGCCCACTTCGAGCACCGCGGACTCCAGTGCCTGCACGATCTGCTGGCCGTGCGCAAGGTGCCACTGCAGGCGGTTGTAGATGTAGAAGGCGTAGTCGACGCCCACGCCGACGGCCAGCACCATGACGGGCAGCGTCGCCACCGTGAGGCCGATGGCCTCCACCTTCATGAACCAGTAGCCGATGAAGGTCGCCACGGTCAGGGGCAGGCAGCAGGCGACGACCGCACGCCAATCACGGTAGGCCAGCATCACCAAGAGCGCGATCGCCGCGTACACGTACAGCAGCATCGGCGTTTCGGCGTGTTCCACGGCTTCGTCGACGGCGGCCTGGACGCCGGCGTTGCCTGCCGCGAGGCGGACCGTGACGCCCGGCAGCTTGTTCTGCTCGCGCCATGCCTTCACCGCATCGACCACATGGCGCAGCGTCACGGCCTTGTGGTCGGTGAGAAACAGATGCACCGCCGTCATGGTGCAATCGCCCACCGCGAAGCCCCTGACGCGCGCCACTTCGGTGGCCAGCGCCGCGTAGTTGGCCGGGTCCAGGGGCACGACGGCCATCTTCGGGTTGCCCTCGTTGTAGCCCTGGTTGTAGGTGCGCAATTGACCCGAGAACGATTGCACCGCCTGGACGCCGGGAACCTCCGTCATGGCGGCCACGAAGTCATCCTGGTACTTGCCCAGTTCGACGTTCGCGCAACCCTGGTTGGGCCCTTCGAACACGATCGACATCCAGTCGAGGCCGATGTCGTAGTTCTGCGCGATCGAGACCGCGTCCCGGTTGTAGCGCGACTCCGGCCGCAGTTCGGGCGCGCCGGGCTGCAAGGTTCCGACGACCCTGTCGCGGCTCGCGAAGGCCGCTGCCACCAGCACCAGCGCGGTGAGCAGCACGACCACGACCGCGTTGCGCGGTTCGGCCACCAGGGAGAGGCGTTGCAGCCAACGCGAACGTCGTTCGCGCTTCAGCAGCGCCTTCCCGGCGAACTCCGCGGTGAAGTTGAAGTACGAGGCCGCCAGCGGCAGCATGACCAGGTTGGTCACGATCTTGTAGGCCACGCCGATCGACGAAACGATGGCCAGCTCGCGGACCATCGGGATGGGCACGAGCAGCAGGGTCACGAAGGAGACGAAGGCCGTGACCAGGGCCAGCGTGCCCGGCACCAGCAAGCCGGTGAAGCTCAGGCGCGCCGCCTCCAGGGTGGTCTTGCCCGCGGCGATCTCGCGCACGATGAAGTTGATCTGCTGCACGCCGTGCGACACGCCGATGGCGAACACGAGGAACGGCACCAGCACGGCCAGCGGGTCGAGCCCGTAGCCGATCAACTTGAGGGTGCCGAACTGCCAGACCAGCGAGGACAGCGAGCACAGCACCGGCAGCAGGGTGAGGCGAATGGAGTGGCAGTACCAGTAGACGGCCAGCGCCGTCAGCAGCAAGGCGATGCCGCAGTACTCCAGCACGTTCGCCGCGCCGTCCGCGATGTCGCCGATCTGCTTGGCGAAACCGATGATCTGGATCTCGAAATCCTGGTCTTCCAGCTTGCGGACGCGCTCTTCGATGAGCGCGTTGTAGGCCACGTAGTCCAGCCGGGTGCCGTCGGCGAGGGTTTCCGAGATGTCCGCGGAGACCATCGCGCTGGACTGGTCGCGCGACACCAGCGTGCCGACGTAGCCGCCTTGCGTGGCCGACTGCTGGATGCGCGCGATCAGGCCCGGCTCGAGCGACTGCGCGGTGACGGTGCCGTCGATGACCGGCTGCGCCCGGAAGCCTTCCTCGGTGATCTCGTTGACGAAGACGTTCGGCGTCCACAGGGACTGCACGCCCAGCCGATCGACCCCCGGCAGCAGCATGACGGCCTGGGTCGCGTCGTACAGGCGCGTCAAGCCCTCCTTGGTGAAGATGCTGCCCTGGCGGGCCCGCACCACCACGGTCAGGCGATTGGCGCCGAACAGCTGCTTGCTGTATTTCTCGAAGGTCCGGATGTACTCATGCCCCGAGGGCATCTGCTTCTCGAACCCGGCTTCCATGCGCAGATGGCTGCCGAACCATCCCATCACGGCCGTCAAGGCCAGAAGCACGGCCAGGACCGCGCTTCGCGACGTGAACAGCAGTTGCTCCAGGCGTCCTACCATCGGCTAGGCACCCAGGTCGGCCGGCAGCCGCTCTTCGAATCGCTCGACGGCTCGCGCGACCCGCTTCACGATCTCGTCCACGTCGGCCGGCGTGGCGATCAGCGGCGGCGCCACCGCGCCCACGACGCGACCGTGCCCGCTGCGCAGGAGCACGCGCTCTTCGACCAGGCACTGCTGCAACAGCCCCGAGATCCGGCCCGGCTCGGCGAACGGCCTGCGCGCGCCGGGCTCCGCGTCGAACTCGATCCCGGCGAACAGCCCCTTGCCGCGGATCTCGCCCAGGTGCGCCGCGCCGCGAAGCTTTTGCCGCAACTGCTCGAGCAGGTAGGCACCCGTCCGGGCCGAATGGGCGACCAGGCCTTCCCGCTCGATGATGTCCAGGTTGGCCAGGGCCACTGCGGCGGCCACGGGGTGGCCCGCGGTGGTGAAGCCGTGCCCGAACATGCCGTCGGCCTCCTCCTCGGCATACAGCACCTCGCAGACCTTGCGGGAGACGAGGCAGGCCGACATCGGGAAGTAGCCGCTGGTCAGGCCCTTGGCCACGGTGATCAGGTCGGGCTGCATGTCCAGGCCCGGGCTGGCGAACCAGGCGCCGGTGCGGCCGAACGCAGTGATCACCTCGTCGGCCACCAGCAGCACGTCGTGCCTGGCCAGGACCTTCTGGATCTCCGCGAAGTAGCCCGCCGGCGGAAGGATGACGCCGGCCGATCCCATGATCGGCTCCGCAAAGAAGGCGGCGATGGTGTCGGCACCTTCGGCCTGGATCATGCAGTCCAGCTGGTCGGCCAGGTAGCGCGAGAACGCCAGCTCGTCGCCGTCGAAGGCCGCGGGCCTTCTGCGGTATTCGGCGGCCTCGGTGTGAAGCACGAAGTCCAGCGGCATGTGGAATCCGCGGTGCGTCACCTCCAGCCCGGTCAGGCTGCCGGCCATCACCGTGGCACCGTGGTAGCCGCCCTTGCGCGAGATGATCTTCTTCTTGGCCGGCTTGCCGCGCACGATGTGATAGCGCCACGCCAGCTTGACCTGCGTGTCGTTGGCTTCGGAGCCGCCGTTGGCGTACAGCACCCGCTCGAACCCCGGCGGCGCCAGCGCGACGAGCCGCTCGCTGAGCTGGATGAGCGGCTCGCTCGACATCACGCTGAAGTTGTGCGAGAAGCTGACGGCCTGCATCTGCGCGGCCGCCGCACGGACGATCTCTGCGCAGCCGTAGCCGGCGTTGCTGCACCAGAGCCCCGAGCCGGCATCGATGAACTGATGGCCGCGATCGTCGGTCAGCACCAGTCCCTTGGCTTCGCGCACGACCAGAACGTCGCGGCCCGGCTGGGTGTGCAGGGCGGAGAACGGGTGCAGCACCCGCCGTTCGTCCGTCCGGCGCAGCGACTCGTGATCCTGCGGTGTCGGCATCGTCGGTCCGCGGGTCAGAAGCTGTAGCTTCCGAAGAAGCCGAAGAAATCCCGGTCCTTGAACACCTGGCGCTCGACGGCGTCCTTCTTGCCGCCGAAGTAGGTCGTGTAGTTGATGCCGAACTGCCAGGCTGGCGGGTTCTGGTTCAGCATCAGGTACAGGTTCGCGGACTTGTTGCCTTCGAGAAACTGGGCGGAGATGTTCGGCGTGTCGCCCTTCACGCTGTGCGAGAACGTGATGCCGGGCGTCAGCTGCCAGCCCGGAAAGGGTCGGCCGTCGTAGGTCCAGTTGAAGTCCAGCACGTAGCCCCACGAGGTCGCGGTTCCGACCCGGGCCACGATCGGGTTGTTCGGGTCGGTCCGATCCAGGCCCAGGAAATAGCCGGCCTGCGCGACCTGGTCCACCTCGACACCGTCGATGGTCCGCCGGATGCGACCATTGACGATGCCGGGATAGCGCGTGACGGCTGCCTCGATGGTCAGAAAGGCGCTGTCGGCAGCGAGCGCGTTCAGCACGAACGGATGCTCGCTCTTTTGGAGCTGAAGCAGCGCCGTCACGCTCACCTGGTACTTCTTCATGTCCTTGTACAAAGGACAGCTGGCCGGATCGACAAGCGCAGGATTGGTCGCGGTATCCAGCGGCCCGCCCGCGCCGTAGCAGCCGGACAGCGTCACGGCGTCCTTCGGCCGATAGCTCAGCTCCGTGCCGATCGCCCAGTTGCCGAGCGGGAAGCTGCTCGTGAGGCCGTACATCTTGCGGTTCTCGCGGAACCGCCATTGCAGCGCCGGGATGTCGACGCCGAACGCATCGTTGAACGTGGTTGCGTTGGCAAGCACCGGCAACTGGTCGTGGTAGTTGACGGCGAAGAAGCCGAAGTTGGCCTGCGTGCCTTCGGGCGCCCACTTCAGCGACAGGCCGTACTGTCCGCCCTTCTTGGGCGTCTTGTCGGCCAGGATGGGAATGCCGTAGTTTCCTGCGCCATAGATCGCGAGCACGGCATCGTCCTGGGACATCAGGCGCGGTGCCCCCGGCGTGCTGTACTGGTCCGGCGCCGTCACGTTCGGGTTGGTGCCGAGGTAGGCGATCGGCCCGCGACCTTTGTCGTAGTAGTCGGCGGCGCTGAAGTACGAGCCCACGGGCGACACCCGCGAACGGCGCCATTTGAATTGGTAGTACGCCTCGGCGTTCAAGGTATCGCCGAGCGAGCTGCTGACGCTGAGGGCCTGCACGGGAAGGAAGGCTTCCTTGAGCTGGGTGCCGGGAACCAGCAGCTTCTGGACGTCGAGAACATTGGTGGCCACGCCGCCCGTCAGGTAGAGAGCCTCGCCCCAGCTGATGACCTGCTGCCCGAGGCGCACTCGCCCATTGCGCTCACCCAGGGAGAAATCCTTGCTGACCCACAGGTCCAGGAGTTCGGCGTTGTTGACGATCTGCTTCTTCGCGTCGCCGGACAGATCGGTGCGCCGCGTGTCGTCCGCCTTGAAGTCTTTCTTCCAGGTTCCGCGCGCGAAGAGCTTGAGTCCGGAATCGTTCTTGAGCAGCAGCTCATGGGTGCCCTTGAGGTAGAGCGTGAACCAGTCGCCCTTGCGGTAGTTCAGGTTGCCGTCGTCTCCTGCGGACCATTGCTCGGGATTGGCGGGGCCTCCGCAGGCGGCGCTGTCGCCCACGATGCTGCAGCTCGGGTCGCCGGACCGGCGCCCGCCGCCGACCGTCACCGTGCTGTTGAACGATCCTTCGAACTGGTCGTTCTTGAATTCCACGCCGTGCGCGCCGTCCACGGCGACGAGCGTCGCGACCGACACGAGCGCACCCAAGGTTGTCTTGTTCACCTGATTTCTCCTCGTCTTGAACTTCCGCGGTGCCATGCCTGCGCGTCAGCGCTCGCTGTTCGCACGCAGGGATTCGGCCGTGTAGAACGAAGGCTTCAGGCGAGGATCCGCGCCTGCATCCAGCAGCACACGGACGTCCTGACCGGCGCCGATCTGGATGTTGTCGGCCACGTAGCGGCCGCTGACGAAGTCGTAGTTGTTGTACTGAATCAGCGAGGTGCAGATCCCTGCCTCCCAGGCCGGACGGACGCCGTTCTCCTTGTGCCGCCACAACTTGCCCTGCGCGTCGTAGTCGTCGCCGACCATCGCGTGCCAGGTGTCCTCGTCGAGGTAGATGGTCTTCTTGGGCGACGAGTGGCGCACGCCCTCCTTCACGGTGCCGACGACTTCCCAGACGCGGTGCAGCTCGTAGCGGCGGAAGTCGGCGCTGACGAAGCCTGGCTTGAACACATCGGCGACGGCGGCGTTGAAGTTCGCGCTCTTGAAGTTGTTGTAGGGAACGTAGACCTCCTTCTTCCCCACCACCTTCCACTCGAAGCGATCGGGGTTGCCGCCGAACACGTACGACGCGTCCGCCGGGAGCTGGTTCTCGAACCCGATCAGCGGCGCGTCGTAGGCATACAGCGGCAGGCGCCGGACGCGCCGCTGGCCGGTGAAGTAGTAGAAGCTCTCGGTGTCCTGCCCGAAGTAGTAGCGCTGCACGATGGCCTGCCCCGCGAGCGCGGCCGGCTCGCGGTAGGCGTAGTACACGCCGGCCTGCATCGTTCCCTCGGACTTCGGAGAGGCGTGGCCTTTGGCGGCCCAGGGCCAGTAGAACACCTGCTGCGCCTTGATCAGGATCCCCTTGTCCGAGCCGGGCGCCGGCGAGACGTAGGTGAGGTTCATCGGCAGGTCGACGGCCACGCCCTGGAAACGCATCAGCATGTTCCAGACCGCCTCGATGCCGCTCTTGGGCGCCGGGAACGGCACCGACGGCAGCACCGCTTCTTCCAACGCCCATCCGTTCGCAGCGATCTTCGCCTTGCCTTCGTTCGCCTTCGTGTTCTCGACCACGTAGTCCGGCATCGCGCAGCTTCGGTGCGAGGGGTACACCGGCATGCTGTAGCCCTTCACCGTCTTGAGCAGCTGCACCTGGCCCGGGATCAGCCTGTCGGCGTACTTGTCCACGTTGGACGCGTCGATGACGAACAAGGGCTTCTCGTCCTTGTGCGCCCAGTAGTCCCCGCGGTACTTGCCGAACGACCAACCCGGCAAGGGCGCCTCGCTTCCGCCAAAGGCGGGGATCGTGCCGGCCGCATTGCCGGCCTTCTCGGCGCCGACCGGCGTTCGTTCCTGCGCAGCGACCACGACTGCACAGAGCGACAGAGCGGCATGGACGCACGCTCGGAGGGCAAAGCGGATGGTGGGCACGGCATGTCTCCTGCGATGAGGTGTTCGAATCAGTCTATGGAGGGCGGATCGGTCTCAACAGGTGGCCGGCGGTCAGTTGACGGTGCAGTCACGCCCGCTCGCGACCATGGCGCGGGAGCGGTGTCAGCTCATCGCCTTCCTGAGAACGCCGTCCAGCACGCGGTCGGGAAGAAGCGCCGCCAGGCGCGCCAGAAGTCGCGCATCCTTGCCCACCAGGTAGCGCGTGCGCGGCTTCGTCGCAGTCAGCGCGTGCAGGATGGCCTGGCTGACCTGGTCGCAGGGCACGGCCTTTTGCGCGCTGTCGGCGATCAACTTCCGGAATTGCCGGTATGCCTCGCCGTACAGATCGAGTTGTGCCGGCGTGGCCTTGGCGCTCCAGTCGTTGACCGTCGCCTTGTCCCAGATGGCGGTCTTGATCGCCCCCGGTTCGATCAGCGCCACGTGAATGCCCCAGGGCGCGAGTTCCCGTCGCAAGCCATCCGAAAAGGCTTCGATCGCAAACTTCGACATGGAGTAGGGGCCGGACATGGGCGAGGCGATCAGCCCGTTGATCGAGCCCACGGTCACCACCCGTCCGCGTGCGCTTCTGAGCATCGGCAGAAAGGCCTGGGTCACGGCCACGGGCCCGATGGCGTTGACCTCGAACTGGTGGCGCAGCGAGGCGATCGGCACGCACTCCAGCGGCTCGTCGTAGGAGATTCCCGCGTTGTTGACCAGGCCCGCAAGGCCTTTGCTGCCCAGGCTTGCCTGCACCGCTTGAACCGCGGCGGTGATCGTCTCCGGCTGCGTCACGTCCAGGATCAAGGGCTCGAGGTTCGGCCGGCCGCGTGCCGTGACGGCCTGGGCGTCGGAGGGTTTTCTCACCCCCGCAAACACCTGGAAGCCCCGTTCGGACAAGTACAGGGCACAGGCGGCCCCGATGCCGGTGGAGGCCCCGGTTACCACGACGGTGCCGAGATCGTCGGTTGCCATGTGCACCCTTTTCGATTGACGCGCTGAAGCTATCGCCCGCAAGGGCTTCGCAACAGGTGGATGCAGGCCGAATGCGGGGGAGCAGATGGCCGGAATCGACCGCACGGCTCAGGCGCGCGAAGCTGGCCGGTGCTCACCGCACGCCGTCCGTTGTCCACCTCGAGACGCGCGAGCTTCAGGCGCACATTGGGCTTTGGCTCACAGGCGAACCATGCTCCGACCCGTTCTCGACTTCCTGCTCTACGACTGGCTCCAGCTGGAGCAGTTGCTCTCCAGGCCACGCTTCCAGGAGCACTCGCGCGAAACCTTCGACTCGGTGTTCGACAGTTGCGAGCGGATCGCGCGCGAGCGCTTTGCGCCGTTCAATCGCCTGGTCGACACCGAGGAGCCCCGCTTCGACGGAGAACGCGTGATCCTTCCCAAGGCGACCCATGAGGCCTGGCAGGCCTATGCGGGCTCGGGCATGCTGGCCGCGGCGCAGGATGCCGATCTCGGCGGCATGCAGCTTCCCTGCACCCTCGAGTTGGCCGCCAATGCCTTTTTCATGAAGGCGTCCGTCAGCATCAGTGCGGCGATGCTGACGGTCGGCAACGCCAACCTGCTGCTGACCCACGGCACGCCCGCGCAACGACGGGTGTTCGCGCAAGCCGAGCTGGAGGGGCGTTGGGCGGGCACGATGTGCCTGTCGGAACCGCAGGCCGGTTCCAGCCTGTCGGACATCGCCACCCGTGCCTTGCCGGATGGCGCGGACTTCGAAGCCGATCCGCTGGGGCCACGCTACCGTCTCACCGGCAACAAGATGTGGATTTCGGCCGGGGACCATGAGCTGACCGAGAACATCGTCCACCTGGTCCTGGCGAAGATTCCGGGGCCGGACGGCAAGCTCCCATCGGGCACGAAGGGCATCTCGCTGTTCGTCGTGCCCAAGCGCATGGTGGATGGCGAGGGCCGGCTGACGGGCGAGCGCAATGACGTGACGCTTGCCGGCTTGAACCACAAGTGCGGCTGGCGGGGCATCACGAACACGCTGCTGAACTTTGGCGAAGGGCGTTCCATGCCAGCGGGGCGGGCAGGCGCCGTGGGCTACCTGGTCGGCCGCCCCGGTGATGGGCTGCACTGCATGTTCCACTTGATGAACGAGGCGCGCATCGGCGTCGGCATGGCCTCGGCGATGCTCGGGTTCGCCGGCTACGAGGCATCGCTGAGCTATGCGCGGCAGCGCCCGCAGGGCCGCCCCGTGACGGCCCGCGGCAAGGACGCCACCCGGCAGCAGGTCCCGATCATCGAGCACGCCGACGTCAAGCGCATGCTGCTCGCGCAGAAGGCCTACAGCGAAGGCGCGCTGGCCTTGCTGCTGTATTGCGCGCGACTGGTCGACGAGCAGCGCACCGGAAGCGAGGAATCCGCGGCCGAGGCCACGCAGCTGCTCGAGATCCTGACCCCCATCGCCAAGAGTTTCCCCAGCCAATGGTGCCTGGAAGCGAACAGCCTGGCGATCCAGGTCCATGGCGGCTACGGCTACACGCGCGACTTCCCGGTGGAGCAGTACTGGCGCGACAACCACCTGAACATGATCCACGAGGGCACGCACGGCATCCAGGCGCTGGACCTGCTGGGCCGCAAGGTGGTGATGCAGGACGGCGCGGGCCTGGCGCTGCTGGCGAGCCGGGTACGCGCGACAGCGGCTCATGCCGCCGAAGATTCCGCGCTGTTGCCGCTGGCCGAGGGATTGGGTGCGGCCCTGAACCGATTGCTGGCAGCCACGAGCGCCGCCTGGTCGACCGGACGACCGGAGGAGGCCCTGGCCAATGCCACGCCCTACCTCCAGGCCTTCGGTCACCTCGTCATCGCCTGGGTATGGCTGGATCTCGCGCTGGCTGCCAAGGCCGCCGAGCCCGAGCGGCGCGAGGGCGTCGTAGCGGCCTGCCGTTACTTCCATGCCTACGAGTTGCCGCTGGTCGATGCCTGGTTGGGCGCGGTGAGCCGCCGAGAGCCGGTATGCCGCCAGATGCAGGCCGAGTGGTTCTGACCCACCCGGCAACGCCCAGCCCCCACCGAGCGCCCGATACACCGCCACCAGCGCGGCGAGGCTCCCTGCTGAGACTGCACCAGCGTATCGCGCGCGCCGAGCGCGGTGCGCTCAGAGGCGCGCGACGGGCGCCAGCGGCGCGAACGCACCCTCGCGCTTGTCCTTCCAGGCGGCGATCGCCTCGGCCATCTCGGCGGTGTCGAAGATCGCGCTTTGCAGCAGCGTCAACTGCTGCAAGGCCGCGGCGGTGCCGTGGTCGCGTGCGTGGTTCAGCGCCAGCTTGCTGCCCGCCACCGCGAGCGGCGACTTGGCGGCGATCTGGCGCGCCAGGCCGAAGGCATGTTCGAGCGCGGCGGCCGCATCGGCCAGCACCGCGTTGACGAGGCCGCATTCGAGCGCGCGCCTGGCGTCGACGCGCTCGCCGGTGTAGGCCATCTGGCGCGCCACGCCCTGCGGCACGATCTTGGCCAGGCGCTGCAGCACGCCGAGGTCGGCCATCATGCCGATGTGGATCTCCTGCACGGTGAAGAAGGCCTCGGCGCTGCACACGCGGATGTCGCACGCCGCCGCGATGTCGAGCGCGCCGCCGATGCAGCCGCCCTGCACCGCGCAGATCACCGGGAAGCGCGCTTCGTCGAGTGCGCTCAGGCAGTCGATCAGGCGGCGCAGCGATTCCTGGAAGCTCAATCGCGCCCGCGCGCTGCGCGTGTCGAGCAGCTGCGCGGCCGGGCCGTCGGGGGCGAACACGTCCAGCGCCATGCCGGCGCTGAAGTGCTTGCCGGTCGACGAGATCACCAGCACGCGCGTCTTTGCGTCGTCCTGCAGGCCGCGCACCGCGTCGCGCAGCGCCGGGAAGAAGGCCGGCGCGAGCGTGTTCATGCGCTCGGGCCGGTTCAGCTGCAGGTGCGCGATCGCGCCGTCGTGCTGCAGGGTGAAGAAGTCGTTGTCGGTCGTCATCGCGGGCTCCAGGGCGGCTCGCAGGCTACCACCTACACTCGTTGCGATGAACGCTGTCTTCAGCACCGCCGATGGCCTCGCGCTGGCGCGCCGCGACTGGCCGGCCGCCGGCACGGCGCGCGGCACGCTGCTGATCGTGCACGGCCTGGGCGAGCATGCGGGGCGCTACGAAGCGCTCGCGGCGCGGCTGGCGGCGCAGGGCTGGAACGTCGTGAGCTACGACCAGCGCGGCCACGGCGCGAGCCCCGGCGCGCGCGGTGCGATCCCCGACGACGACGCGCTGCTGCGCGACCTCGCCGCGGTGATCGACAGCTTGCGCGCCGAGCGCCCAGGCCCGCTGGTGCTGCTCGGCCACAGCATGGGCGGCCTGGTCGCCGCGCGCTTCGTCGCCGAAGGCCTGCGCGCGCCGCCGGCGCCGTGGTCTCGGCCGGTCGATGCGCTGGTGCTGTCCTCGCCCGCGCTGGCGGCCGACACCAGCGCGGCGCAGAAGCTGCTGCTCGCCACGCTCGGCCGCGTCGCGCCCAACCTCGCGGTGAACAACGGCCTGAAGCCCGAGTGGATCTCGCGCGACGCGGCGGTGGTGGCGGCCTACGTCGCCGATACGTTGGTGCACGACCGCATCACGCCGCGGCTGGCACGCTTCATCCTCGACGGCGGCGCGCTGGTGCGCCGCCTCGCGCCGCTGTGGCGCGTGCCTGCGCTGCTGCTGTGGGCGGGCGCGGACCGCTGCGTCGCGCCGCGCGGCAGCGCCGAGTTCGCGGCGGCCGCGCCGCAAGGCATCGTGCAGGCGCAGGAATTCCCCGCGCTGTACCACGAGATCTTCAACGAGCCCGAGCGTGAGGCGGTGATCGAAGAACTGCTCGGCTGGCTCGCGCGCGTCGGCTGAGGCGGTTCTAAACTCGCGGCTCCACCCGACACGGGAGCCGCCCCATGAACGCGAGCGCCATCGCCGCCTTCGCCGACCAGGCCTGGGACGAAGAGATCGTCCCGGCGCTGACCGACTACATCGCCGTCCCCGCCAAGAGCCCGATGTTCGACGCCGACTGGCAGCGCAACGGCCACATCGAGCGCGTGGTGCGCGACGCGGCGCGCTGGGTCGAGGGTCGGCGCATCGCCGGGCTGAAGCTCGAGGTGATCCGCCTCGAAGGGCGCACGCCGGTGATCTTCTTCGAGGTGCCGGCGACGAAGGCGGGCAGCACGGACACCATCTGCCTGTACGGCCACCTCGACAAGCAGCCCGAGTTCAACGGCTGGCGCAACGACCTGGGGCCGTGGACGCCCAAGTACCTCGACGGCCTGCTCTACGGCCGCGGCGGCGCCGACGACGGCTACGCGATCTACGCTTCCATCACCGCGATCGAGGCGCTCGACCGCCAAGGCATCCCGCGAGCGCGCTGCGTCGGCCTGATCGAGACCTGCGAAGAGAGCGGCTCCTTCGACCTGCCGGCCTACATCGACCTGCTGACGCCGCGCCTGGGCAAGGTGGCGCTGGTGGTGTGCCTGGACAGCGGCGCGGGCAACTACGACCAGCTCTGGCTCACCACCAGCCTGCGCGGCAACGTCACCGGCACGCTGAAGGTGGAGATCCTCACCGAGGGCATTCACTCGGGCGATTCGAGCGGGCTGGTGCCGTCGAGCTTCCGCATCCTGCGCCAGGTGCTCGATCGCCTCGAAGACGCGAAGACCGGCGAGCTGCTGCCGCAATCCTTCCACTGTGAGATCCCGGCCGACCGGCTGGAGCAGGCGCGCGCCACCGCGGCGATCCTCGGCGACGAGGTGTGGAAGCGCTTCCCCTGGGCCTGCGGCGCCGACGGCACGCCGGCCCTGCCGACGACGACCGACCCGACGCAGGCGCTGATCCGGCGCACCTGGAAGCCGACGCTCAGCGTCACCGGCGCCGAAGGCTTTCCCGAGCTGAAGAACGCCGGCAACGTGCTGCGGCCCTATTCGGCCTTCAAGCTCTCGCTGCGCCTGCCGCCGCTGGTGGACGGCAACCGCGCCGCCGCCGAGCTGAAGGCGCTGCTGGAGGACAACGCGCCCTACAACGCGCGCGTGACCTTCCACGCCGATGGGCGCGTCGGTGCGATGGGCGCGAGCGGCTGGAACGCGCCCGCGCTCGCGCCCTGGCTGGAAGACGCGCTGCACGCCGCGTCGAGCGCGCACTTCGGCGCGCCCTGCGGCTTCATCGGCCAGGGCGGCACGATCCCGCTGATGAGCATGCTGCAAGCGGGCTTTCCGGCCGCGCAGATGATGGTCTGCGGCGTGCTCGGGCCCAAGAGCAACGCGCACGGGCCGAACGAATTCCTGCACGTGCCCTACGGCAAGAAACTGACGGCGGCGGTCGCACAAGTGATGGCGGCCTGCCCCTGATCGCGCCGGGCGTGAAACGCGCCACGCCCGCGGCGCCGGCCGGGCGTTCACGCCGCCTTGCGCCATCTTCTAATCGGGGATGGCCTCTTTTTCGCAGACCACCGCCTTCGACGACTCCTCGAGCGGCGCCGACACACGCCGCTCGGTCTTCATCGTCGCGGTGCTGACCGCGCTGGTGGCGGTGCCGGTGGGCGTGTCACTGGGCATGAAGTGGGTCGACATGCCCTGGGCCGAGCCGTCGCGCGCGCAGCCCGCGCCCGACTGGGTGGCGCTGCCGCTGGTGCGCGCCACCACCGCCGACGGCACGGTGGTCAAGGCGCGCGTCGCGCTCGACGTGCCGAGCCGCAGCGCACGTTCGGCGATCGAGCGCAACGTGCAGCAGATCG
Organism: Pseudomonadota bacterium; assembly: GCA_029779845.1. GTDB lineage: Bacteria > Pseudomonadota > Gammaproteobacteria > Burkholderiales > Burkholderiaceae_C > Piscinibacter. The sequence goes on from JAKOZT010000061.1 coordinate 69,739, forward strand.
GGCTGGTGCTCGAAGTGAGCCTCGCGCAGCAGACGCGCGCGCAGATCGGCGCGGCGGCCGGCATTCCGCGCCTGGCCGACGACATGCGCGAGCGGCTGAACGCCTACCTCGGCGGCAGCGCCGAGGCGCCGGCGGTCAAGTCAGTGGCGATCCAGGACCTGCTCGTCAACCCGCAGTGAGCCCGGCGCGGGCGCGTTGTAGCGCTCGCAGCCCGCGGCGATCTGGCGCAGGCTCTCGAAGATGAGCTGGCGCAGCGCGACGCGCCGGCCGAGGCGGCGCTCGATCTCCTGCGCGGCGCGCGCCGCCAGCAGCGAGTGGCCGCCGAGATCGAAGAAGTTGTCGTCCCAGGCGATGTCGTCGGTGCCCAGCAGCTCGGCCCACACCTGCGCAATGGCGCGTCCGGCCGGCGTGTCGGGTCGGTCGGCGCGCTGGCCGTGCGACTCGACCGCATGGAAGTCGGGCAGCGGCAGCGCGTGGCGGGCCACCTTGCCGTTGGGCAGCAGCGGCAGCCGCTCCAGCGCGACGAAGGCCTGCGGCAGCATGTACTCGGGCAGCGCCAGGCGCAGGAAGTCGCGCAGCGCGGCCGGCGGCGGCAGCGGCTCGCTCGCCACGATGTAGACGGCCAGCCGCGCATCGCCGGGGCGCAGCTCGACGACGCGCGCCACCGCCTGCGCGACGGCCGTGTGCTTCGCCAGCGCGGCCTCGATCTCGCCCAGCTCGATGCGGTGGCCGCGCAGCTTCACCTGCCCGTCGAGGCGGCCGAGGTGCTCGAGTTGCCCGTCGGCGCGCCAGCGCCCGAGGTCGCCGGTGCGGTAGCGCATCGCGCCGGGCGCGGCGGGGTCGGCGACGAAACGATCCGCCGTGATCTCGGGCCGCTGCCAGTAGCCGAGCGCGACGCCCTGGCCGCCGATGACGATCTCGCCGGCGATGCCGGCCGGGCAATCGTGGCCGGCCTCGTCGAGCACCGCGATCGTCGTGTTGGCGATCGGCGCGCCGATCGTGATCGGCGCGGCCGCGTCGGCCACGCGCACGCAGGTCGACCACACCGTGGTCTCGGTCGGGCCGTACATGTTCCACAGCTCGCCGACGCGCGGCAGCAGGCGCGCCGCCAGGTCGGGCGCGAGCGCCTCGCCGCCGATCAGCGCGCGCAGGCTGCGCCGGCCCGGCCAGCCGGCGTCGAGCAGCATGCGCCAGGTCGAGGGCGTGGCCTGCAGCACGGTGATGTCGTGCGCATGGATCAGGCCTTGCAGCGCCGCGGCGTCGAGCGCCTGCTCGGCCGAGGCCAGCACCAGCTCGGCGCCCTGCATCAGCGGCAGCAGCAGCTCGAGCACCGCGATGTCGAAGGACAGCGTGGTCACCGCGAGCAGGCGGTCGCTGCTCTGCAGCCCGGGTTCGTCGGCCATGCCGGCGAGGAAGTTGACCACCGCGCGGTGCGGCACGCGCACGCCCTTGGGCTTGCCCGTCGAGCCGGAGGTGTAGATCAGGTAGGCGGCGTCCTCCGGCGAGCGTTGCGGCGGCACGAAGGCCGGCAGCTCGGCGCGCGGCGGCAGCGTGTCGATCTCGAGCCGCTCGCCCTGGTGCCAGCGCAGCAGCACGTGCTGGTAGCGCGTGGCGACGAGGCAGCGCAGCGAGGCGTCGGCCGCCATGTCGGCCAGCCGCGCCACCGGGTAGGCCGGGTCGAGCGGCACGTAGGCCGCGCCGCAGCGCCAGGTGGCGAGCATCGCCGCGACCATGTCGATGCCGCGCGGCAGCGCGAGGCCGACGCGGTCGCCGCGGCGCACGCCGCGCTGCTGCAGCGCCGCCGCGAGGTGCTCGACGCGCTCGGCCAGCTCGGGGCCGCTGCAGGCGCGGCCGCCGGCGGCGTCGCGCAGCACGCTGCGCTCGACCTCGGCGCAGCCGGCGAGCACGCGCTCGTCGGCGAGCATCGGGCCGCCGTGCTCGACCGCGGTGGCGTTCCAGCGCGCCAGCGCGGCGTGGTCGGCCGCGCCCATCAGCGAGACCTCCGACACGCGCCGCGAAGGCTCGGCGGCGAGCCGTTCGAGCAGCGCCAGGTACTGATCGAGCCAGCGCTCGGCGGTGGCGGCGTCGAACATCGCATCCGAATATTCGAGCGTGACGGTGCGCGACATCTCGGTGTCGACCGCGAAGGACAGCGGGAACTGCGTCGCGCCGCGCTCGACGCTCAGCGGCGCCCAGGCCAGGCCGGCCAGCGCCACGTGACCGAGCGGCGCGTTCTGCACGTTGAACAGCACCTGCAGGCCCAGCGGCAGGTCCTGGCGGCGATGCTCGCTGCCGAGCGCCTCGACCAGTTCGTCGAAGGAGATGTCCTGGTGATCGAAGGCTTCCAGCGCGTTGCGGCGCACCTGCTCGAGCAGCTCCTCGAAGCGCGCGTCGGCCGCCACGGCGTTGCGCATCACCACGGTGTTGACCAGCGTGCCGACCAGGTTCTCGGTGTCGACATGGCGGCGGTGCGCCACCGGCGTGCCGACGGCGATGTCGTCGCTGCGCGTGATGCGCGCCAGCCAGGCGTTCAGGCCGGCCAGCATCACCATGAAGGGCGTGGCGGCGTGGCTGCCCGCCAGCAGCGCCATCGCCTCGACGAGCGCCGGCGGGAGCGCCCGCACGACGCGCGCGCCGCCCAGGCTGGCGCCGGGGGCGAGGCGGCGGTCGGCCGGCAGCGGCGCGGGGTTCATGCCGGCCAGGCGCGTGCGCCAGTAGTCGCGCTCGCGCGTGGTGGCTTCGCTGCCCATCGCGCCGCGCTGCCAGGCGGCGTAGTCGGCCTGGTCGATGCGCTGCGGCGCGAGCTGCGCGGCACGGCCTTCGCGGCGCGCGTTGTACAGCTCGGCCAGCTCGCGCCACAGCACCATCGCCGACCACTGGTCGGCGATCAGGTGGTGCGCCACCCAGCTCAGCACGTGTTCGTCCTCGGCCGTGCGCACGCACAGCGCCCGGTGCAGCGCGCCGTGGCCGACGTCGAAGACGTGCGCCGCTTCGGCGCGCAGGGCGCCTCGCAGCGCGGCGGCGCGTTCGGTTTCGGGAAGCGTTCGCAGATCCAGCTCGCGCCACGGCGGCGCGCCCGCCGCCTCGAAGGTCTGGGTGAGCTGCCCGTCGCGCAGCGCGAAGCGGGCACCGAACACCTCGTGGCGCGCGCACAGCGTGTCGATGGCCGCGCGCAGCGCCGCCGCGTCGAGCGTGCCGCGCAGGCGCACCACCATCGGCACGTTGTAGGCGGTGGTGGCCGGGTTCATCTGCTGCACCAGCCACATGCGCTGCTGCGAAAAGGTCACCGGCATCGGCATGCCGCGCGGCTGCGGCGGGATCGGCGCGGCGCCGGCCTCGTCGCGCGGCGTGCCGCGCACGGCGTCGGCCAGCGCGGCCACCGTCGGGCAGGCGAACAGCGTGGCCAGCGGCAGCTCGACGCCCGAGCGCGCGCGCAGCCGCGCCGCCACCTGCGTGGCCGTCAGCGAGCTGCCGCCGAGCGCGAAGAAGTGCTCGTGCACGCCGAAGCGGTCGTGGCCGAGCAGCTCGCGCCAGATCTCCCACACGCCTTGTTCGACCGGGTCGCGCGGCGGGGTGAGGGTGGCGATGGCCGGCGCGGCGTTCGCGAGCCGGTCGTCGAGCAGCACGGCCAGCGTGCCGGCCGCCCAGGCGTCGCGGCAGGCCGAGCGGCGCACCTTGCCGCTCGAGGTGCGCGGCACGCGGCCGCGCGCCACCAGCACGACGGCGTGCGCGCTCAGCTCGTGCGATTCGGCCAGCGCGCGGCGGATCGCCGCGGCGATGCCGGGCAGCTCGGCGGCATCGTGCGCGCCGATTTCCTGCACCAGCACCAGCGGCTCGCCATCGGCGCCGGCCAGCGACGCATGCGTGAACGCCGCCGCGCCGCCGGCGATGCAGGCCGGATGCGCCGCGGCGGCGCCGTGCTCCAGATCCTGCGGGTAGAGGTTGCGGCCGCGCACGATCAGCATGTCCTTCAGGCGGCCGGCGATGTGCAGCTCGCCGCCGTGCAGGCAGCCGAGGTCGCCGCTGCGCAGCCAGGGGCCGCTGCCGTCGGCGGCGCGTGCGCCGAACACGGCCTCGCTGTCGGCCGGGCGGCCCCAGTAGCCTTGCGCGACGCTGGGCCCGCGCAGCCAGATCTCGCCGATGGCGTCGCCGTCGCAGGCCTGCAGGCTGTGCGGGTCGACGATGCGCAACTCGAAGCCGGGCAGCGGCGCGCCGCAGGCGACGCTGCGTTCGTGCGCGGCGTCGAGCCGGTGCAGGCGCGGCGCGCGCGCCGGCTCCAGCGGCGGCGCGCTGACGCCCAGCACCGCCTCGGCCAGCCCGTAGGCGGGCGCGAACACGCCGGGGCCGACGCCGAAGCGCGCCAGCGCTGCGCCGATCGCATCGACGGTCTCGGCGCGGATCGGCTCGGCGCCGCACGACAGGCAGCGCAGCGCCGACAGGTCTTCGCGCCACCCGGGCGCGGCGGCCAGCGCCTTCAGCAGCGCCGCGTAGGCGAAGTGCGGGCCGCCGGTGTGCGTCGTGCCGCGCCGCGCGGCGGCCGTCCACCACGCGAGCGGCTGGCGGATGAAGGCGTGCGCGGGCATCAGGTCGCTGCGCCCGCCGGCGGCGAAGGGCATCAGCACGCCCGACACCAGGCCGTAGTCGTGGAACAGCGGCAGCCAGGTCAGCACGCGGCAGCGTGCGTCCATGTCGCCGCGCGCCAGCGCCGCGCGCAGCTGCGCCAGCACGTTGGCGTGGCTGATCATCACGCCGCGCGGCGTGCCGGTGGAGCCGGAGGTGTATTGCAGGTAGGCGAGCTGCGGGCTGTCGATGGGCACGGCCGGCGCGGCGGCCGTGGGCGCGGCGCCGAGCGCCACGTCGATGCGCTCGGGCCAGGCGCGTCCGCCGCGCGCGGGCAGGCGCGCCCCGGGCAGCGCCAGCACGAGGCGCGGCGCGGCATCGTCGACGATCGCGCCCAGCACGTCGTCGGCGCCGCGCGCGGCGCGCGCCTCGGCCACCGGCACGGCGATGCGGCCGCTCACCGCGCAGGCCCAGAAGGCGCACACCCATTCGAGCCCGGCCGGCAGCATCAGCAGCACGCGCTCGCCGGCTGCGCTGCGCTCGGCGATGCGTGCCGCCAGCGCGTTCACCTCATGCGCCAGTTCCGCGTAGCTCAGCGACGCCGCGCACTCGCCGTCGCCGCGCACCAGGGCGTAAGCGGTGTCGTCGGCGGATTGCGCGCAGCGCCAGGCGAACAGGGTGCGCAGGTCGGTCAGGACGGCGGGCAGGGCGGTGGGCACGACGGTTCGGAATCACAGGTGACAGGGTCCGTTCGATTCTGCGGACCGCGCCGTGTGTGCCCTACGCCCGTCTCGGGGGGCGCGGCCGTCATTTCGTGACGAAGTCGCCGCAAGTGCCGACCGGCGTCGGCCTACGCGGTCTCGAGCAGCGCCCGCGCCGCCGCCTCGGCGGCCTCGATGCCGTCCACGCTGGCCGACATGATCCCGCCCGCATAGCCCGCGCCTTCGCCGGCCGGGTACAGGCCTTTCACGTTCAGGCTCTGCATGTCGCGGCCGCGCGGGATGCGCAGCGGCGAGGAGGTGCGCGTCTCGACGCCGGTCAGCACCGCGTCGGGCAGCGCGAAGCCGCGCAGCTGGCGCTCGAAGGCCGGCAGCGCTTCGCGGATCGCCTCGATCGCGTAGCGCGGCAGGCTCTCGTGGCCGCGCTCGGCGAGGTCGGTGGGCTTCACGCCCGGCTTGTACGAGGGCGTGACGCTCTCGAAGCCGCGCGAGGCCCGGCCGGCGAGGAAGTCGCCGACGCGCTGCCCCGGCGCGTCGTAGTTCTCGCCGCCGAGCGCATAGGCGCGCGACTCCAGCGCGCGCTGGAAGGCGATGCCGTCCAGCGGGTTCACCGCGCCGTCGCCTGGCGTCCGGCGGTAGTCGTCGGGCGTGATGCCGACCACGATGCCGGCGTTGGCGTTGCGCTCGTTGCGCGAATACTGGCTCATGCCGTTGGTGACCACGCGGCCCGGCTCGGAGGTCGCCGCCACCACCGTGCCGCCCGGGCACATGCAGAAGCTGTAGACCGAGCGGCTGTTCTTCGCGTGGTGCACCAGCTTGTAGTCGGCCGCGCCGAGCAGCGGGTGGCCGGCGTTCGGGCCGAAGCGCGCGCTGTCGATCAGCGACTGCGGATGCTCGATGCGAAAGCCCACCGAGAAGGGCTTGGCCTCCATGCGCACGCCGCGCGCGTGCAGCATCTCGAAGGTGTCGCGCGCGCTGTGGCCGAGCGCGAGGATCACCCGTTCGGCGTCGATCTGCGTGCCGTCGTGCAGCGTCACGCCGCGTACCGCGCCGCCTTCGATGCGCAGATCGGTCACGTGCGCGCGAAAGCGGATCTCCCCGCCCAGCGCCTCGATCTCGGCGCGCATCTTCTCGATCATCGACACCAGCCGGAAGGTGCCGATGTGCGGCTTGCTGACGTAGAGGATCTCTTCCGGCGCGCCGGCCTTGACGAACTCGCCGAGCACCTTGCGCGTCAGGTGGCGCGGGTCGCTGATCTGGCTCCACAGCTTGCCGTCGGAGAAGGTGCCGGCGCCGCCCTCGCCGAACTGCACGTTCGATTCGGGGTTCAGCTCGCGGCGGCGCCACAGGCCCCAGGTGTCCTGGGTGCGCTCGCGCACCGCCTTGCCGCGCTCCAGCACGATCGGCCGCAGGCCCATCTGCGCGAGGATCAGCGCGGCGAACAGGCCGCAGGGGCCGAAGCCGATCACCAGCGGGCGCGGCCGGCCTTGCGCGGCGAAGTCGGCCGGCACCTCGGCGACGAAGCGGTAGGTGGTGTCCGGCGCGACGCGGATGTGCGGATCGCCGGCATGGCGCGCGAGAACGGCGGCTTCGTCGTCGACCTCGCAGTCCAGCGTGTAGACCAGCACGATGTCGCTCTTGCGCCGCGCGTCGTAGCCGCGCCGGAACATCGTCAGGGTCCGCAGCGCCGCGTCGGGCAGCCCCAGGCGCGCCAGCACCGCTTCGCGCAGCGCGGGCTCGGGGTGGTTCAGCGGCAGGCGCAGTTCGGTGATTCGCAGCATCGGCGCGTATTGTCGGGCCCGCCATGACGAAGGCCGCCCGGAGGCGGCCTTGTCGTTGGCGTTGCAGATCAGGCTGGATCAGCCGCCGACATAGTTGTCGTTGATCTTCGTCGAGCGCGCCGCGGCACGCCCTTCGGCGCGCACCTCGTCGCGGCTGCGGCTGGCGGCGTGTTCGATCGCGCCGCCGCTGCGGGCGGCGAAGCTGCGCTCCTTCACGCCGTCGTAGCTCTCGTTGGCGTAGGCCAGCTCGCCGGCGGCGCGGGCACGGGCGAATTCGGCCTGCACTTCGGCGCGGGTCAGTTCACCCTTGGGCACGACGACCTGCTCGGCCTCGACGGCGAAGGCGGAGGCGCCGATCAGGGCGAAGGCGGCGGCGGCGATGACTTGCTTGCGGTTCATGGTGCGTTCCTTTCGGTTCAGCGTTGCGATGGGATGAACTGTAGGCATTGCGCTTCGATCAATAAACCGCGTACCATCAAATACGGCATTGCCGATTCAGAAACAATCTCATGGACAGACTCCACTCGATGCGCGCCTTCGTCCGCGTCATCGACGCCGGCAGCTTCGCCGCCGCGGCGCGCGAGATGAACCAGTCGCCGGCGGTCGTGACGCGGCTGGTGGCCGATCTCGAAGAGCACCTCGGCGCGCGGCTGATGAACCGCACCACGCGCCGCCTCGCGCTCACCGACATCGGCGAGGCCTATCTCGAACGCGCGCGCGCCATCCTCACCGAGGTGGAGGAGGCCGAGGCGCTGGCCAGCAGCGCGGCCAGCGAGCCGCGCGGCCATCTGCGCGTGCTGGCGACGCCGGCCTTCGCCGTGCACCAGCTCGCCAAGCACCTGCCGGCCTTCCACGAGCAATACCCCAAGGTGACGCTCGAGCTGGCCGCGCCCGGCCCGGTGGAGGCGATGGACGAGGCCTTCGACGTCACCATCCTGTCGGTGTCGCGCCGCGCGCTCGACGGCGACTTCGTCGCGCGGCGGCTGGCGCGCAGCGAGGTGATCGCCTGCGCGTCGCCCGCCTACCTCGACCGGCGCGGCCGCCCGCAGCACCCGAAGGACCTGGCTAGCCACGACGCGATGCTGCCGAGCTTCCTGCGCGAGGTGAGCTTCGTGCGCGGCGCCCTCGGCGGCGACGAGCCGGGCGGCGATTCGGTCTCGCTGTCGACGGCGCGGCCGCTGCTGGGCACCACGCACGTCGACATGCTCTACGCCGCCGCGCTGCACGGGCTGGGCATCTCCGGGCTGCCGTCCTTCGTGGCCGAAGATGCGCTGCGCGAAGGCGCGCTGGAGCGCGTGCTGCCCGAGTGGCGGCTGTTCGACGCCGCGATCTACGCCGCGATGCCGACGCGCAAGCACGTGCCGGCGCGCACGCGCGTGTTCGTCGACTTTCTCGTCAAGGCCTTCGGCGGCGAGGACCGCGACCCGTGGCTGATCGCGGCGGGCTGCGAGACCCGTAGAGCGTGATGTCCGGCGCCGGGCCGTCCCAAGCCGGACGGCGCCCCTTGGGGGCAGGAGCGCAGCGACTGGGGGGCCCTAGTAGAAGGCGTCGACGCGGTCGGTGCCCATCAGCGGCTCCAGCAGCCGGGCGAGCGGGCCGAGGCCGTTGTAGCGCGTCGCCACCTTGTGCGCGTAGGCGAAGAAGCGCGGCAGGTCTTCGCTGTACTTCGGCTTGGCGTCGCGGTGCTTCAGGCGGCAGAAGATGCCCAGCACCTTGAGGTGGCGCTGCAGGCCCATCCATTCGAGCTGGCGCCAGAACTCGCCGAAGTCGCCGGCCACCGGCAAGCCAGCCTGGCGCGCCGCTTCCCAGTAGCGCACCGCCCAGTCGATCTCCTGCTCTTCGTCCCAGGAGATGAAGGCGTCGCGCAGCAGCGAGGCCACGTCGTAGGCGATCGGGCCGCGCACCGCGTCCTGGAAGTCGAGGATGCCGGGGCCGGCGTCGGTGACCATCAGGTTGCGCGGCATGTAGTCGCGGTGCACCGCCACCGCGGGTTGCGCCAGCGCGCTGCGCACCAGCAGGTCGCAGGCGGCGTCCCATTGCCGGCGCTGCGTGTCGTTCCATGTCGCGCCGAATTCGCGCGCCACGCACCAGTCGGGGAACAGGGCCAGCTCGCGCCGCAGCAAGGCGTCGTCGTAGGGCGGCAGGCCGCTGGCGTCGCCGCGCGATTGCCACTGCACCAGCGCCGCGATCGCATCGCGCATCAGCGCATTCACGCGCGGCGTGTCGGCGCGTGCTACCGCCTCATTCAGCTCGGCGAGGTACAGGCGCGAGCCCAGGTCGGTGAGCAGCAGGAAGCCCTGCGCCGCGTCCTGCTCGATCACCTGCGGCGCGTGCAGGCCGGCGTCGTGCAGCAGTTGCGCCACCGCGACGAAGGGGCGCACGTCTTCCTGCGGCGGCGGCGCGTCCATCACGATGAAGCTCGAACGCTTGGTGCCGCCGCCGGCGTCGATGCGGAAGTAGCGCCGGAAGCTGGCGTCGCTCGACGCGCTGCGCAGGCTGTGCGGCACGAGGCCGCGCGCCGGCGCGATGCCGGCCAGCCAGCGCTCGAAGGCGGCGCGGCGCGCCTCGTCGGGCCAGGCGATGGAGGAGGGGGCGGCGGGAGTGGTCACAAGCGGTGTTGGCAGCGCGCGGCCGCGAAGGCCTCGTGGATAATTCATTCTACAAATCGTCCCCGCCGTTTTGCGGCGTCATCGCCGCCCGTGCAGCTCTCCTTCCCCTCGTCGCGTTCGGTTCGTCAGCGGCTCGTGCCGCTGGCCGTGGCGCTCGCCGCGGCCGGCATGGCGCGCGCCCAGAATGCCGACGAGCCGGCGCTGCCGCTGCAGCGCCTGCCCGCGCTGAAGCCGCCGCCGCGCGGCGACGCCGCCAAGGCGCTGCCGATCATCCTGAGGGCGCGCGAGCTGCGCGGCCGCCCCGACATCGAGACCGTCGCCGAAGGCGAGGCCGAGTTCCGCCGCGGCGGCCTGGTGCTCAGCGCCGACCAGCTGCGCTACCTGCATCCCGACGACCTCGCGATCGCGCGCGGCAACGTGCGCATCAGCCGCGACGGCAACGTCTACAGCGGGCCCGAGCTGCAATTGCACGTGCAGCGCTTCGAGGGCTTCTTCCTGCAGCCGAGCTACCACTTCGGCCGCACCGGCGCGGGCGGCACCGCGCGGCGCATCGACTTCATCGACGACCAGCGCGCGGTGGCCGTCGACGCCACCTACACCAGCTGCCCGGTGGGCGGCAGCGGCGGCCCGGCCTGGCTGCTGTCCACCGACAAGGTGCGCATGGACTTCGAGACCAACGAGGGCATCGCCGAGAACGCCGTGCTGCGCTTCTACGGCGTGCCCATCCTCGGTGCGCCGCTGCTGAGCTTCCCGCTCACCGACGAGCGCAAGTCGGGGTGGCTGCCGCCGTCGATCAACCTCGACAGCAAGAGCGGCCTGCAGCTCTCGGTGCCGTGGTACTGGAACATCGCGCCGAACCGCGACGCGACGCTGACGCCGCTGCTGTCGGCCAAGCGCGGCGTCGGCGGCGAGGCCGAGTTCCGCTACCTCGAGCCGGGCTACCACGGCCGCGTCAACCTGCACGGCCTGCCCAACGACCAGGTGGCCGACCGCTCGCGCTACGCGCTGCTGGTGGAGCACGAGAGCACGCTGCCGCTCGGCGCGGGCCTCTCGATGAAGGGGCTGCGCGTTTCCGACGACGCCTACTGGAAGGACTTCCCGAGCGCCGCGCCGAGCATCACGCCGCGCCTGCTGCTGGCCGACGCGACGCTGCGGCGCGAGTTCGACGGCTGGAGCAGCTACGCGCGCGTGCACCGCTGGCAGGTGCTGCAGGAGGACGACGCGCGCATCGAGGCGCCCTACGACCGCGCGCCGCAGCTCGGCCTGCGCGGCACGCAGCGCTTCGGCGACGGCTTCGAGTTCGCGCTGGAGACCGAGCTGAACCGCTTCGCGATCCCGTCCGACGGGCTGGCCGATCCGGCGGGCAGCACGATCCGCCCGACCGGCGTGCGCTGGCACGCACTCGGCAGCATCGCGCGGCCGTTCGGCACGCCGGGCTGGACGGTGACGCCGCGCGCCTCGTTCAACGCCGCCGCCTATTCGCTCGACGAGCCGCTGGGCGGGCGGCGCAGCCTATCGCGCGTGATCCCGACGCTCAGCGTCGACAGCCACTGGCAGTTCGAGCGCGACACCCACTGGTTCGGCCGCGACGTGCGCCAGACGCTCGAGCCGCGGCTGATGTACGTGAACACGCCGTACCGCGAGCAGGACGCGCGGCTCGCCTTCGACGCCGCGCAGCGCGACTTCAACTTCGAATCGCTGTACGCCGAGAACGCCTTCTCGGGCGTGGACCGCGTCTCCGACGCGCACCAGGTCACCGCCGGCGTGACCACGCGCTTCCTCGATCCCGCCAGCGGCGCCGAGGCCTTGCGCCTGGGGCTGGTGCAGCGCTACCTGTTCCGCGACCAGCGCATCACCGCCCAGTGCAGCAGCTCCGCCGACCCGCTGGTCGCGCCCGAGTGCACGCCGCTGACGCAGCGCTTCTCCGACGTGCTGCTGCTCGGCTCGACCACGCTGGCGCGGCCCTGGACGCTCGACGGTTCGGTGCAGTACAGCCCCGACCGCAAGCGCACCGTGCGCTCCATCCTCGGCGCGCGCTATTCGCCCGGGCCGTACCGCACCTTCGGGCTGACCTACCGGCTGGCGCGCGGCTTGTCGGAGCAGGTCGAGCTGGGTTGGCAGTGGCCGATCTACGGCCGCACGCCGGCCGAGGCGGCCGCGGCCGGCGGCAGCGGCGGGGAATGCAAGGGCAGCTGGTACAGCGTGGGCCGCGTCAACTACAGCCTGCGCGACAGCCGCATCACCGACTCGGTGGTCGGCTTCGAGTACGACGCCGGCTGCTGGATCGGCCGCGTCGTCGCCGAGCGGCTCTCGACCGGCCGCAGCGAGGCGACCACCCGGCTGATGCTGCAGCTCGAGCTGGTCGGCCTCTCGCGCCTGGGCTCCAACCCGCTGCAGGTCTTGAAGGACAATATCCCCGGCTACAAGCTGCTGCGCGAAGAGCATTCCACGCCCGCCGCGACCCGAACTTCCTATGACTGATGCCCTGTTCGCCTGGCGCCCCGCGCTGCTGGCCCTCCTGCTCGCCGCGGCGATTCCCGCCGCGACGGCGCAGACGCGCGCCGCGCCGGCGCGCACCGGCGACTACATCCTCGCCGTCGTCAACCAGGAGCTGGTGACGGCCGCCGAACTGCAGGGCCGCCTCGAGCGCGTGCGCGCCGACGCGGCGCGCCAGCGCGCCACGCTGCCGCCCGAGGACCAGTTGAAGCGCGAGCTGCTGGATGCGCTGATCGACGAACGCGTGCAGCTGACCCACGCGCGCGAGAGCGGCATGCGCATCGACGACGCCGAACTGGACCGCGCGGTCAACAACGTCGCGGTGCAGAACCAGATCACGATGGCGCAGCTGCGCGAGCGGCTGCGCAAGGAAGGCATCGACTACGCGCGCTTTCGCAACAACGTGCGCGACCAGCTGCTGACCGAGCGCGTGCGCGAGCGCGAAGTGCAGGCGCGCATCCGCGTCACCGATGCCGACATCGACGCGCTGCTGGCCGAACGCCGCGCCGCTGCCGGCGCGAGCGCCGAATACAACATCGCGCAGATCCTCGTCACGGTGCCCGAGGGCGCGAGCGTCGAGGAGACCGCGCGGCGCCGCGAGCGTGCCGAAGCGGCGAAGAAGCGCGTCGCCGCCGGCGAGGCCTTCGAGGCGGTGGCGCGCGAGCTGTCGGAAGACGCGAACCGCGCCGCCGGCGGCGCGATCGGCCTGCGCGCCGCCGATCGCCTGCCCGACGTGTTCGTCGAAGCGGTGAAGAACCTGAAAGTCGGCGAGGTGGCGAGCGAGCTGCTGCGCACCGGCGCGGGCTTTCACCTGCTCAAGCTGGTCGACAAGCGCGAGGGCGACGCCTTCCGCATCACGCAGACGCGCGCGCGCCACATCCTGCTGCGCGTCTCGCCGCAGCTCAGCGTCGAAGCCGCGCAGCGGCGCCTGGCGGGCTTCAAGCAGCAGATCGAGAGCGGCAAGGCGAGCTTCGAATCGCTGGCGCGCGACAACTCGGAAGACGGCAGCGCGCCGCAGGGCGGCGACCTGGGCTGGACCAGCCCCGGCACCTTCGTGCCCGAGTTCGAGGAGGCGATGAACAAGCTGCCGCTGGGCGGGCTGTCCGAGCCGGTGGTGTCGCGCTTCGGCGTGCACCTGATCCAGGTGGCCGAGCGCCGCCAGGTCACGCTCGACGTCAAGCAGCAGCGCGAACAGGCGCGCAACGTGCTGCGCGAGCGCAAGTTCGACGAAGCCTACGAGGAATGGCTGCGCGAGCTGCGCGCGCGCGCCTACGTCGAGATGCGCGAGGCGCCGCAGTAGACCGATGGCGCAGAAGCCGCGGGCTGAGCGCCGGGCCGCTCCCAAGCCGGCCCGCATCCCCTCGGGGGATCGACCGGCGTATCCGCCGGTCGAGGGGCTCCATCAGGCCCGCAAGCGCTTCGGGCAGCACTTTCTTTCCGACACGGCAGTCATCGACGCGATCGTCGCGGCGATCGATCCGCGGCCCGGCGAGGCGATCGTCGAGATCGGCCCCGGCCTGGGCGCGATGACGCTGCCGCTGCTCGCGCGCTGCGGGCGGCTCACCGTGATCGAACTCGACCGCGACCTCGCCGCCAGGCTGCGCCGCAACGAGCGGCTGGAGGTGATCGAGGCCGACGTGCTGAGGGTCGACTTCGCCGCGCTCGCCGAGCGCGCCGGCGGCAGGCTGCGCGTGGTCGGCAACCTGCCCTACAACATCTCGTCGCCGATCCTCTTTCATCTGCTGCCGGTGGCCGCCAGCGTGATCGACCAGACCTTCATGCTGCAGAAGGAAGTGGTCGCGCGCATGGCTGCCGCGCCGGGCGGCAAGGACTACGGGCGCTTGAGCGTGATGCTGCAGTGGCGCTACGACATCGAATCCATTCTCGACGTGCCGCCCGAGGCCTTCGAGCCGCCGCCGCGCGTCGATTCGGCGGTGGTGCGCATGCAGCCGCTGCCGGGGGTCGAAGGGGTCGACGCCGCGCTGCTCGCCGAGCTGGTCACGGTGGCCTTCTCGCAGCGCCGCAAGCTGCTGCGCCACACGCTCGGGCGCTGGCTCGAGGCGCGCGGCGCCGCCGGCGATTTCGATCTGCAACGCCGCGCCGAGGAGGTGCCGGTGGCCGAGTACCTCGCGCTGGCGCGGCGCGTCGCGCCGGCGCAATGAAAACGGCGGCCGGGAGGCCGCCGTCGTAGAGCGTCGAGAAGTCAGCGCGCGATCAGGCCGCCGTCATGCAGCGTTGAGCCACATCGCGGTATCGAAGGCGCTGCTCATCATCGGCATGTTCATGCCGAAGCTGGCATTGGCTGCGTTCTTGGCGGCCGGCTTGCCGGCGACGTTCTGGGTCGTTTCCGTCGCCCGCTCCCATGACCCTTGTTCCTGGGAGCGGGCTACTGAAAAGAATAGAAGCACCTGAATGGTATTCGTCGCTCGCCCCAGTAGTCGGCGGCGTCGCGGAACACGTCGAGCAGCTGCTCGCGCGCCTCGCGGTCGAAGCGCGGGTTGTCGGGCAGCTGCTCGAGCACCACCACGAAGCCCGGCTGCGAACCGGCCTTGTGCACCAGGTCGGTCATGCAGTCGTAGAGCGCGTCCAGGTTCTTGCCGAAATGGGCGGGGAACAGGAACGCCTGGGCGATGGCCTCGAGCACCTCCTGCTTCGACTGCGCCGAAGACAGGTTCGCGTAGAGGAAATGCTGGCCGGCGCCTTCGGCGGCGGCCATCAAGTCCTCCACGCGGTAGGCGCGGATGGCCTGCACGATGTTCGGACGGACGGTCTGCAAGAGCATGGTCTCGTTCCTCCTTGTTTCACCAAATTCTCGTGTGCCGATCACTGCACGATGCGGCGAAAGCTCGCATAGTGGTCGGCGCTGTAGTAGCAGGCTTCAGGCGCGGCGGGCTGCTTTCCGCCGCAGACGATCCGCCGGGCGCCGCGATCCCTGGCGCCCGGTGTCCTGACGGTGTACTCGCGGTAGAAGCCCCGCTTCTGCAGCGGCAGCATCCGTTCGCGGTTGCCGAACACCGAGCCGTCCTTGGAATGCGGAAACGGCCCGCCGGAGAGGATCAGCCCATGTGTCTTCACGGCCTCGGGCGGCAGCTCGGCGAGCGTCACGACGGCCGCCGCTGCCGGCTCCCTGGCCTGCGCCGCTCCGTTCGGAAGCATTGCACCGGCCACGCCTGCCGCCGCCACCACGACCGCCAGCCCCGCTTGCCGAAGCCCACGCCACCGCAGTGACCGACCGGAGGAAGACACGGGTAATCCCTGAATCCAGAAGCCGGAATGGTAGCGAAATGGGCGCGAAATCACAAGTCACTGCCTCAAAATAGGGCAATGAGATGTGTTTGTTAGCTTGCGCTCACAGTCAGATATTTCGCCGTGAATTCGAGAGATTCAGCGACGGAAGGCGCATTTTCATGCGACCGGGCCGCGTTGCGCGCCGCAGCAATGCCCCCGCGCCGCGGTGGTGCTCCGCGGCGCGCCTGGCGCGTTCAATCGAACTGCATGACGCCGCCGCCGCATCAGCGTGCGGCGTTGGCGTCGGCCACGGTCAGGGCGGTCATGTTGACGATGCGCCGCACCGTCGCCGAGGGCGTCAGCACGTGCACCGGCTTGGCCGCGCCGAGCAGCACCGGGCCGATCGCGATGCCGCCGCCGGCGGCCGTCTTCAGCAGGTTGTAGGCGATGTTGGCGGCGTCGATGTTGGGCAGCACCAGCAGGTTGGCGTCGCCCTTGAGCGTGCTGTTGGGCATCTGCGCGTGGCGCAGCGCGCCGTCCAGCGCGGTGTCGCCGTGCATCTCGCCGTCCACCTCCAGCCACGGCGCCTGCTCGCGCAGCAGCGCCAGCGTGCGGCGCACCTTCACCGCGCTCGGGTGGTCGCTGGTGCCGAAGTTCGAGTGCGACAGCAGCGCCGCCTTGGGCTCGACGCCGAAGCGCAGCATCTCCTCGGCGGCCATCACGGTGATCTCGGCCAGCTCCTCGGCGTTCGGGTCGGCGTTGACGTGGGTGTCGACCAGGAAGATCTGCCGCCCCGGCAGCATCAGCCCGTTCATGCAGGCGTACACGCTCACGTCCTGCGCGGTGCGCGGGCTGCCGCCCTGGCGCTTGCCGATCACCTGGTCGATGTAGTGCAGGTGCGAGGCGGTGGTGCCCCAGGTGCCGCACAGCATGCCGTCGACCTCGCCCTTGTGTAGCAGCATCGAGCCGATCAGCGTCAGGCGCCGGCGCATTTCGATCTTGGCCACCTGCACCGTGATGCCCTTGCGCTCGGTCATGCGGTGGTAGGTCTGCCAGAAGTCGCGGTAGCGGTCGTCGCGCTCGACGTTGACGACGTCGTAGTCCACGCCTTCCTTCAGGCGCAGCCCGAAGCGCTCGACGCGCTGCGCGATCACCGCCGGGCGGCCGATCAGCGTCGGCCGCGCGAGGTTCTCGTCGACCACCACCTGCACCGCGCGCAGCACGCGCTCCTCCTCGCCCTCGCAGTAGGCGACGCGGCGCGCGGCGGCGCGCTTGGCCAGCGCGAAGATCGGCTTCATCGTCTGGCCGGAGGCGTAGACGAAGGTGTGCAGCTTCTCGCGGTAGGCGTCGTAGTCGGGGATCGGGCGCAGCGCGACCCCGCTGTCGGCCGCGGCCTTGGCCACCGCCGGCGCGATCTTCATCATCAGGCGCGGGTCGAAGGGCTTGGGGATCAGGTACTCGGGCCCGAAGCTCAGCGTCGCGCCGGCGTAGGCCGCGGCCACCACCTCGCTCTGCTCGGCCTGCGCCAGCTCGGCGATCGCGTGCACCGCGGCGATCTCCATCTCGTCGGTCACCGTGGTGGCGCCGCAGTCGAGCGCGCCGCGGAAGATGTACGGGAAGCACAGGACGTTGTTGACCTGGTTCGGGTAGTCGGTGCGGCCGGTGGCGATGATCGCGTCGTCGCGCACCGACTTCACTTCCTCGGGCAGGATCTCCGGCGTCGGGTTGGCCAGCGCGAAGACGATCGGCTGCGCCGCCATCGTCGCGACCATCTCCTTCTTCACCACGCCGCCGGCCGACAGGCCCAGCACGATGTCGGCGCCGGCGAGGGCCTCGGCCAGCGTGCGCTGCGTGGTCTTCTGCGCGAAGAAGGCCTTGTCGTCGTCCATCAATTCCTTGCGGCCTTCGTAGACCACCCCGGCCAGGTCGGTGACCCAGATGTTCTCGCGCGGCAGCCCGAGCTTGACCAGCAGCCCCAGGCAGGCCAGCGCCGCCGCGCCGGCGCCGGAGGACACCAGCTTCACTTTCTTGATGTCCTTGCCGGCCACCTTCAGCGCGTTGAGCATCGCCGCGCCGACGACGATCGCCGTGCCGTGCTGGTCGTCGTGGAAGACCGGGATCTTCATGCGGTCGCGCAGCTTGCGCTCGACGTAGAAGCAGTCCGGCGCCTTGATGTCCTCGAGGTTGATGCCGCCGAAGGTGGGCTCGAGCGCGGCGATGATGTCGACCAGCTTGTCGAGGTTCTTTTCGTTGACCTCGATGTCGAACACGTCGATGCCGGCGAACTTCTTGAACAGCACGCCCTTGCCTTCCATCACCGGCTTGGCCGCCAGCGGGCCGATGTCGCCCAGGCCCAGCACCGCGGTGCCGTTGGTGACCACCGCGACGAGGTTGCCGCGCGAGGTGTAGCGAAAGGCGTTGGCCGGGTCGGCGACGATCTCCTCGCAGGCCGCCGCCACGCCCGGCGAGTAGGCGAGCGCGAGGTCGCGCTGGTTGACGAGCTGCTTGGTCGCCGCGATGGCGATCTTGCCGGGCGTCGGAAACTCGTGGTATTCGAGCGCGGCGCGGCGCAGTTCGGCGCGCTTGTCTTCGGGTGTGACCATGGCTTGTCTCGCGGCTGATTCTGAACGCGCCCCGGCGGCTGCGGGGGAGCGGATTGTAGGAGCGGGTGCGCAGTGTCCGCCCGGCGCCGGCACGCAGCCATGCGCGAAAGTGCGTATCTCTTTTGACCCTGCGGAATGAATACTGCGTCCATGAAAGAGCCTCCCGCCCGTGCCGCGCCCGCGCCCGCGCGAGCGCGCAGCCGCCGCCTCGCGCTGTGGGGCGCGCTGGTGGCGCTGCTGGTGGTGGCGCAGTCGCTGCTCGTCTACCTGACCGCCAACTACGAGCGCGTGCGCGCGCAGGACCAGGTCGAGGCTGCCTCAGCCGCGGCCGCCGCCGACGTGCGGCAGACGCTCGCGCGCCAGCTGCAAAGCCTGCAGGCGCTGCAGTGGAACGACCCCGGCGTGCAGCGCTGGCGCGCGGAAGCCGCCGCGCTGCTGCATGCGCGCCGCGAGCTGATGCGCATCGAGCGGCGCGACGCGGCGCTGCGCATCGCCGACGCGGTCGATTCGCCGTACCAGGGCCCGGTGTTCGGCCGCATCGCGCGCGAGGCCATCGAGCTGGAGGCGCAGCTCGCCTGCGCGGGCGCGCAGCGCATCGCGGCGCCGGCGTTCTCGCGCAGCTACTTCGTTCCCCTGGCCGATGGCCTCGGCCTGGAGATGATCGACCTGTGCATCCCGGTGCAGCGCGCCGGCCGGTCGGACGGCGCGGTGGTGGCGACGCTCGCGCTCGGACGCCTGCTGGAGGAGTCGGTCGGTGCCGAGATGGCGCGCACGCACGAACTCTCGTTCATCGAGGGCGACGGCACGCGGCTGGCGCGCGCCGGCGTGCGCCGCGGCGCGGGCGTCTACGTGGCCGAGCGCATCATCGACCTGCCCGGCCAGTCGCTGCAGTTGCGCGTCGACAGCACGCGCGGCTCGCCCAGACTGATCCCGAACCTCGCGGTGGCGCTGGTGCTGGGCCTGTCGTTCGCGCTCGCGGTGGTGGTGATGCTGCTGGTGCGCGACGTGCGCCGCCGCGCCGGCGCCGAGGCGCGGCTGGCCGAGGCGCTGGCCTTCCGCAAGGCGATGGAGGATTCGCTCGTCACCGGGCTGCGCGCGCGCGACCTGGGCGGGCGCATCACGCACGTCAACCCGGCCTTCTGCGAGATGGTCGGCTTCAGCGCCGACGAGCTGATGGCGCCGGCCACGCCGCCCTACTGGCCGCCCGAGCTGGCCGACGAATACGCGCGCCGCCAGAGCGCGCGCCTGGGCGGCCCGGCGCTGGTGCCGGGGCGCAGCGAGCAGGAGGCGCGCGCCGGCTTCGAGACCGTCTTCATGCGCCGCAACGGCGAGCGCTTCCCGGTGCTGATCTTCGAGGCGCCGCTGGTCGACGGCCAGGGCCGCCACACCGGCTGGATGAGCAGCGTGCTCGACCTGAGCGCGCAGCGCCGCGCCGAGGAGCTGTCGCGCCAGCAGCAGGAGCGGCTGCAGGCCACCGCGCGCCTCGCGACGGTGGGCGAGATGGCCTCGCTGCTCAGCCACGAGCTGAACCAGCCGCTGGCGGCGATCGCCAGCTACGCGGCCGGCTCGCTGAACCTGCTGGGCGGCGAGGGTGCGCAGACCGACGCCGAGACGACAACGATGCTGCGCCAGGCCGCGCAGCGCATCGCCGAGCAGGCCGAGCGCGCCGGGCGCGTCATCAAGAGCGTGCACGACTTCGTGCGCCGCCGCGAGCAGGCGCGCGAGGCGCTGCGCGCCGACGTGCTGTTCGACGCCGTGATGCCGCTGGTGAAGCTGCAGGCGCGCAAGAGCGGCGCGCGCATCGAGGTGGAACTGCCCGACCCGCCGCCGCGCGTGGTGTGCGACCGCACGATGGTCGAGCAGGTGCTGCTGAACCTGACGCGCAACGGCATCCAGGCGATGGAGGGCAGCACCGAGCCGGCGCAGCGCGTGCTGACGCTGAAGGCGCAGCAGACCCATCCGCGCTGGGTGAGCTTCAGCGTGGTCGACCGCGGCCCGGGCATCGCTCCCGACGTCGCGGCGCGCCTGTTCACGCCCTTCTTCACGACGCGCAGCGAAGGCATGGGCCTGGGCCTGAGCCTGTGCCGCACGGTGATCGAGCAGCACGGCGGCGCGCTCGATTTCGTCAATCTCCCGGGCAACGGCGGCGGTCCCGGCACCGAATTTCGGTTTACCCTTCCGGCCGACGGCGGCGAGCGCGCCGCCCGCGCTCCCGGGCGCGCCGCCACAGCGCACGAATCATGAACGCCACCCCCGCCGCCACCTCGCTCGGACTGCCGATCGTCTACCTCGTCGACGACGAAGACGTGGTGCGCGATGCGCTCGGCTGGCTGCTGCGCTCGCGCCGGCTGCTCAGCGAGGGTTTCCCCAGCGCCGAGGCCTTCGAGGCGATGCTGGCCGCCAAGACGCCCGCCGCGCTGGCCGAATGGCCGGTGGCGCCGAGCTGCCTGCTGCTGGACGTGCGCATGCCCGGCATGAGCGGGCTGTCGCTGTTCGAGCGGCTGGTCGAGCGGCGCCTGATCGCCGCGCTGCCGGTGATCTTCCTGACCGGCCACGGCGACGTGCCGACCGCGGTGGCGGCGGTCAAGCGCGGCGCCTTCGACTTCGTCGAGAAGCCGTTCTCCGACAACGCGCTGGTCGACCGCATCGAGCAGGCCTTGCAGCGCAGCGAAGCGGCGATCCGCGCGCGCCTGGGCCGCGAAGGCGTGCAGCGCCGCCTGGGCGAGCTGACCGAGCGCGAGCGCGAGGTGATGCGCCTGGTGGTCGAAGGGCGACCCAACAAGCTGATCGCCGACGCGCTGGACATCAGCGTGCGCACCGTCGAAGTGCACCGCGCGCGCGTGTTCGAGAAGATGGACGTGCGCTCGGCGGTGGAACTGGCCAACCTCCTGCGCGAGGTGTGAGCCGGCGCGGCGACAATCGCCGCATGTCTCTCGGCGAATTCGACCTCATCGCGAAGTACTTCACCCGCCCGGTGCGCCGCGCGGCTCTCGGCATCGGCGACGACTGCGCGCTGCTCGCGCCGGCGCCCGGCATGCAGCTCGCGGTGACCAGCGACATGCTGGTCGAGGGCCGGCATTTCCTGTCCACCGTCGCGCCGCAGCGGCTCGGCCACAAGGCGCTGGCGGTCAACTTGAGCGACCTCGCCGCCTGCGGCGCAAAGCCGCTGGGCTTCACGCTCGCGCTGGCCTTGCCGCGCGCCGACGAGCGCTTTCTCGAAGGCTTCGCGCACGGGATGTTCGCGCTCGCCGACGCGCAGGGCATCGAGCTGGTGGGCGGCGACACCACGCAAGGGCCGCTGGCGATCTGCATCACCGCGATGGGCGAGGTGCCGGCCGGCGGCGCGCTGCTGCGCTCGGGCGCGCGCGCCGGCGATGATCTGTGGGTGAGCGGCACGCCCGGCGATGCGCGCCTCGCGCTCGAGGTTTTTCGAGGCACCGCGAGCCTCGATGCCCACGCGTTCGACGCGGTGCGCGAGGCGATGGAACAACCGCAGCCGCGCCTCGCGCTCGGCCTCGCGCTGCGCGGCGTCGCGACCAGCGCGATCGACGTCTCCGACGGCCTGCTGGGCGACCTCGGCCACATCCTGCGGCGCTCGGGCGTGGGCGCCGTCGTCGAGGTCGACGCCGTGCCGCGCAGCGCGGCGCTGGCCGCGCAGCCGCTCGCGCTGCAGCGCGAATGCACGCTGGCCGGCGGCGACGACTACGAACTGCTGTTCACCGCGCCGGCGGCGCTCGCCGAGCAGGTGCAGGCCGCCGGCCGCGCGGCGCAGACGAGGGTCACGCGCATCGGCCGCATCGAAGCCGGCAATGCGCTGCGCCTCGTCGGCAACGACGGCCGCGCCGTTCCGAACACCTTCGGCTCCTTCGACCACTTCAGGAGCTGAGCGCATGCAGCCCACCTGGCGCTTCATGTTCGCCCACCCGGCGCGGCCCATCGCGCTCGGCTTCGGCGCCGGCCTCGCGCCGGGGGCGCCCGGCACCATCGGCACGCTGTGGGCCTGGGCCGCCTACGCGATCCTGCGCCCCGGCTTCGACGACGCGCAGTGGGGTTGGGTGATGGCCGCCGCCTTCGCGCTCGGCTGGTGGGCCTGCACGCTCACCGCACGCCACCTGGCCGTCGCCGACCCCGGGGCGATCGTCTGGGACGAGGTGATCGCCTTCTGGCTGGTGCTGTGGCTGGCGATGCCGATGGGTTTGCTGGGCCAGGCGATCGCCTTCGTGCTGTTCCGCTACTTCGACGCCGCCAAGCCCGGCCCGGTGGCCTGGGCCGACAGGCTCTTCAAGCAGCGCGCCGGCCAGGGCATCGGCTGGGCGCAGGGCTTCGGCATCCTGTTCGACGACCTGGTGGCGGCGCTGTGCACGCTGCTCGTGATCGCGCTGTGGAGGTGGTGGTGATGAAACGCTTCGAGGCCGACGTGCTCGCGCTCGGCGACGCGCTGCGCGCGCGCGCAGAGAAGCTCGCCGCGGCCGAATCCTGCACCGGCGGACTGATCGCCGCGGCCTGCACCTCGGTGGCGGGTGCCAGCGACTGGTTCGAGCGCGGCTTCGTCACCTACTCGAACGAGGCCAAGAGCGAGTGCCTGGGCGTGCCGGCCGCGTTGATCGAAGCGCACGGCGCGGTCAGCGAGCCGGTGGCGCGCGCGATGGCCGAGGGCGCGCTGGCGCACTCGAAGGCGCAGTGGGCGATCGCCGTCACCGGCATCGCCGGCCCGGGCGGCGCGGTACCGGGCAAGCCGGTGGGCACGGTGTGGCTGGCGCTGGCGCATGCGGGGCAGCTGACGCGCGCCGAGCGCCTGCACTTCGACGGCGACCGCACGATGGTGCGCGAGCAGACGCTGCGGCGCGCGCTGGCGCAGCTGCGCTCGGCGCTGGAGCGGGCGTGAGCATCCTGCTCACCGGCCGCTTCGACGCGGGCGAGCGCGACGAATGGCTGGCGCTGCTGCGCGCCGAACTGCCGGGCGAGACCTTCGTGCTCGAACCCGGCGAAACCGTCGACATCGCCGTCGTCGCCAATCCGCCGGCCGGCGCGCTGCAAGGCTTGCCCAGGCTCGCGCTGATCCAGTCGCTGTGGGCCGGCGTCGACAAGCTGCTCGCCGATGCGAGCATCCCGGCGCAGATCCCGATCGCGCGCATGGTCGATCCGGCGATGAACGAAGCGATGGCCGAGACCGCGCTGTGGGCGGTGCTCAGCCTGCAGCGCGACTTTTTCGACTACGCGCGCCAGCAGGCCGCCGCGTCGTGGCAGCCGCATCCGCAGCGGCGCGCCGACGAACTGCCGGTGCTGGTGCTCGGGCGCGGCCAGATGGGCACGACGGTGGCGCGGCGGCTCGCGGCCAACGGCTTCCACGTCGTGGCCTGGGGCTCGCGCGACGGCCCGCTGCACGCGCGGCTTGCGGACGCGGCGGTGGTGATCAACCTGCTGCCGCTGACGCCGGCGACGCGCGGGATCTTCGATGCCGCGACGCTGGCCGCGATGCGCCCCGGCGCCAGCCTCGTCAACCTGGCGCGCGGCGCGCATGTGGTCGATGCCGCGCTGCTCGCCGCGCTCGACGCCGGCCATCTGCGCCATGCGGTGCTCGATGTCTTTCATCAGGAACCGCTGCCGCGCGAGCATCGCTACTGGTCGCATCCGAAGGTGACGCTGCTGCCGCACGTGGCCGCCGCCACCGATGCGCGCAGCGCGGCGGCGGTGGCGGCGGCGAACCTGAAGCGCTTTCGCGCCGGCGCGCCGCTCGAACACCTGGTGAATCGCGCGCGCGGTTACTGATACCGACCGGCGATCAATCGTTCAGAAAGTCGGCAGCGTGGTCCAAGCGGCAAAGGGCCGTGCGGGCCGCCCGCGGCGCTTCGATGAGACGGTCGGCCCTGCGGGCCGACTGCCTTGCGCTGCTCGGTCTCGCGGCCCCGCCGCGGAACTCGCTTCGCGGGCTATCGCCCGCTGCGCTCAATCACCCGCGGCGAGCATGAGGACGAAGCGCGCGGGTACGCGCGCGGGCCA
>JAKOZT010000084.1 GCA_029779845.1 Pseudomonadota bacterium
ACCGCCGCACCGTCTGCGCCAGCGGTGCCGGCCGCATCGCCAACCGCCGTCGCGCCGGAGCCGGGTTTCGTTCCGGTGGCCCGCTATGGCCGCTACACCCTGGTCGAGCTGGTGCCGGAGCCCGCGCAGCGTGATCTCTTGCAACAGGCGGTGGAGGTCTCGATTCCGCCCATGCTCGATGCCAGCGTGGGCGACGCCATGCGCCATGTGCTCCTGCGCTCCGGCTACCGGCTCTGCGATGCGGCCGAAGCCGCCACGCTCTACGCGCTGCCGCTGCCTGCCGCACACCTGCGCCTGGGTCCGCTGATGCTGCGCGATGCCTTGCTGACCCTTGCCGGCCCCGCCTGGGAGCTGTCGGTCGATGACTTGACCCGCCAGGTCTGCTTCAGCCGGCACGGTGCTCCCACCTTCCTTTCCGCCAACCCGCCCGGCGCCGCCACGTCCGTGCCGGACGCCGACCGGCCCGAGGAGACGCAGCCATGACCTTTCCCCAAGCGCCATCCGAGCGCGATACCCGCACGCGCTGGCTCAAGGTCGCCGCGGCCTTCTGGCTGGTCCTCATCAGTGCCGTGGCACTCATCAACAGCGTCGGCCTGTCGCGGCTCGCCGAACAAGCCCAGAGCAGCGCACAGGATGCGCAGCTCAATGCGCTGGGCCTGCGCGTGGCCGATCTCGAACAACGGGCCGATTCGGACAAGCGCCGGCCGGCGCCGATCAGTCAGGCCGAATTCGCCAACGCGCGGCAGGCGCTGGACGAACGGATGACGCGCCTCGAAGAGGCCGACGAGGCGAGGGCCATGGCCGTCGACCTGCAGACGCTGCAGGCGCGCGTGAACGGAATCGAGACCCGCCTGGAGAAGACCCGGCAGGTGGCATCCGCCGCTCGCCCGCGCGCTCCGGTTGTGACGAAGCCCAAGGTGCCGGAGCCGCCGTTCCGTGTGCTCGGCGTGGAGCTGCGGGGAGGCGAGCGCTTTCTGTCGATCACCTCCACCGCCGCGGCCTCGCTCGCGGGCGCCCGGCTGCTGCGCGAGGGCGATGCCGAGGGCGGCTGGCAACTGCAGTCCATCGAGGCGCAGGCGGGCGTGTTCCAGGTGAACGGCCAGACGCAGCGCGTTGCGGTGCCGTAGGAGGTCGCCATGAACCTGCGGCCGTTGCTCGCTGCCGTCGTTCTGTTCGCCGCTTTCGGCGCATCCGCCCAGCCGGCCCCGGTGACGAACTCGCGCATGGTGCTCGCCCAGGTGCAGCCGGGCGCCGATGCCGCGCTCGACGAGAGGCAGGCACGGGAATGGGGGCTTCAGCCCGAGGAGTGGGCGCGTTACCGGCAACTGATGCAGGGGCCGCTCGGGGTCTATTCGCCCCAGCTCGATCCGCTCACGGCGCTGGGCATCGAGGCCCGCAGCGAGGAGGAGCGCAGGCGCTACGCGGAGTTGCAGGTGCAGGCCGAGGCCCGGCGCGTCGGCAAGACGCTGGCCTACCAGCGTGCCTACGACGCGGCGTGGCAGCGCCTGTTTCCCGGCCAGCCGCGCGTGAGCCTGCCCGGCGCCAAGGCGCAGGGTGCC
>JAKOZT010000114.1 GCA_029779845.1 Pseudomonadota bacterium
GACCACGCCACCGGGCAGCGGGCACGTGGTGGTGACGGTGGAATACCTGATCGACCCGGCCAACGCGCCGGCGTTTCGCGCGCTGATGGAAGAAAGCCGCCGCTCGCGCCTGCGCCAGGGCGCGGTGGCGTGGGAGCTGCTGTCGGACATCAACGAGCCGGGGCGCTTTGTCGAGGTGATCGAAGACGATTCGTGGATCGATCACCTGCGGCGCTTCGAGCGCGTGAGCGCGTCCGACGTGTCGCTGCGCGAACGCAAGATGGCGTATCACCTGGGCGAGGAGCCGCCAGTGGTGCGCCGCGCGGTGCGCGAAAGCACGGTGCGCGGCGGGCGCAAGGTTTTTGAGCCAAATTGAGCACTGGCGCTTGTTAGGCAAGCGCGAGCAGCTATCAAATCAATAGTTACGACGATCAAGCGGCGAGCGGCGCGCCGTCGACGAACACCTTCAACTCGCCCGGCTCGAAGGGCGTCCACTGCTCGTCGCGCGTGAGCGGCGTGGTGGCCACCACGGCCACGCGGTCGTCGGGCGTGGTGTGCTCGGCAAAGTTGACGGCCAGCTCCTCGTCGGCCAGCCGCGCGCTGGCAAACGGGTGCTGGCGCACGATGTAGCAGAGCTTTGTCGACGCGTGCGCCCACAGCGCCTCGCCGTTGGACAGCAGCATGTTGAAAGTGCCGTGCCGCGCCACCTGCGGCATCAGCTCGCGCAGCGTGCGCGTCAGTTCATCGACCGGCGGCACGCGCGCGTGCGACTTGGCCAGCTCCTGCATCAGCCAGCAAAAGGCCTGCTCGCTGTCGGTGCTGCCGACGGGGCGAAAGTGCCCGTGCAGGCGCGGCGCGTAGTCCTTCAGGTCGCCGTTGTGCGCAAACACCCAGTAGCGGCCCCACAGCTCGCGCACGAAGGGGTGGCAGTTCTCCAGCATCACCGCGCCCACGGTGGCCTTGCGGATGTGCGAGATGACGTTGCGGCTCTTGATGGGGTAGTTGCGGATCAGCTCGGCCACCGGCGAATCGGCCGCCGCGCTGGGGTCGATGAACAGGCGCGCGCCGCTGCCTTCGAAAAACGCGATGCCCCAGCCGTCGGCGTGGTGGTCGGTGCGGCCGCCGCGCTGCGCGAAACCGGCGAAGGAAAAGGTCACGTCGGTCGGCGTGTTGCAGTTCATCCCGAGCAGCTGGCACATGGCGGCGATTATGCGGCGCGGCCTGTTCC
>JAKOZT010000132.1 GCA_029779845.1 Pseudomonadota bacterium
AGGCCGCGCAGCAGCAGACGCATGAGTGCAAGAAGCCGGTGATGAACCGGCCACCATCCTAGGCCGCTGCGACCACCGGCGCCTGGCGGCGGCTGCGCGCGAAGCTCACCAGCTGCCAGGCCATGAACACCACGATGACGCCCAGCAGCGTGCCGCTGATGGGTCGGTTCACGAAGGTCATGAAGCTGCCGCGGCTGAGCAGCATGGCGCGACGGAAATACTCTTCCAGCATGGGCCCGAGGATGAAGCCCAGCATCAGCGGCGCGGCGTCCAGGTCCAGCCGCATGAACACGTAGCCGAGCAGGCCGAAGGCGGCCGTGGTGTAGATGTCTTCCAGGTTGTTGTTGACGCTGAAGGTGCCGACGCAGCAGAAGAACAGGATGGCCGGGAACAGCACGTTGTACGGGATCTTGAACACCGACAGCCAGTAGCGCACCAGCGGCACGTTCAGCACGACGAGGAAGACGTTGCCCACCCACATGCTGGCTACCAGCCCCCAGAACAGTTCGCCGTGCTGCGAGATCATGTTGGGCCCGGGCTGGATGCCCTTGATGATGAAGGCGGCCATCATCAGCGCCATGACCGGGTTCTCGGGGATGCCGATGCTCATCAGCGGGATGAAGCTGGTGCGCGCGGCCGCCTCGTCGGCGGCGGCCTGGCCGGCCACGCCTTCGATGGCGCCGGTGCCGATCTCGTCGCGGTACTTGCTGACCTTCTTGTCCAGCGCGTAGGCGGCGAACTGCGCGATCACCGGCCCGCCGCCCGGCAGAATGCCGAGGAAGGAGCCCACGGCGCTGCCGCGCAGCGCGCTCGGGATGATGCGCTTGAACTCGGCCCAGGTCGGGATCAGATCGATCTTGCCGTTGAAGGGCGTGCGCTCGTCGCGCTCGTCGAGGTTCTTGGTGATCTCGGCGATGCCGAAGCAGCCCAGCGCCACGCTCACCAGGCCGATGCCGTCGGCCAGCGACGGCAGGTCGAGCGTGAAGCGCTGCGCGCCGCTGGTCACGTCGGTGCCGATCTGCCCGAGCAGCACGCCGATCAGGCACATCGCCAGGCCGTTGAGCAGGCTGCCGCTGGTGACGAAGCTCACGCAGACGAAGCCCACCAGCATCAGCGCGCAGTAGTCGGCCGGCCCGAACAGCAGCGCCACCTCGCCGAGGCTGGGCGCGAGGAACGACAGCACGACGATCGCCACCGTGCCGCCGATGAAGCTCGACACGCCGGCCGTGAACAGCGCCAGGCCGGTCTTGCCCTTGAGCGTCATCTGGTAGCCGTCGATGCAGGCCACGATGCTGCTCGCGTGCGGGATCTTCATCGTGATCGCGCTGACGCTGTCGCCGTACTGGGCGCCGTAGTAGATGCCCGCCAGCATGATGAGCGCGCTGGTGGTCGGGATCGAGTAGGTCAGCGGCAGCAGCAGGCTGATGGTGGCCAGCGGGCCCAGGCCGGGCAGCAGGCCGACGAAGGTGCCCACCGTGCAGCCGATGGCGCAGAACATCAGGTTCTGCAGCGTGAGCGCGTGCTCGAACCCGAACGCGAGGTTGTGCAGGACGTCCATCATCACAGCAGCGGCAGGTTCAGGCTGAGAAGCTTCTGGAAGGCGAAGGCGATCGCCAGCAGGCCCGCCACGATCTTCAGGTTGCGCGCCACCGAATACGAGCTGCCCGCGAAGCCGGCGATGAACACCATCGCGGCGATGCCCAGCGTCATGTTCAGCAGCCGGGACAGCAGCGCGAAGGCGCACAAGGCCCCCAGCAGCAGCGCGATGTTGCGCGGGTTGACCAGCAGCGGCACGCGCTCGACGTAGCGCGAGCGCGCCACGGTGAGCACGCCGATCAGCAGCAGCAGGCTGCTGACCATCAGCGGGAAGAGGCCGGGGCCGGCGTGGCTCAGCCTGCCGATGCCGTAGTGCATCGCCGGCAGGCCGAAGCTCACGGCGATCGCGCACAGGAACAGTCCGCGCGCCAGGTTTCGATCGATCATCGCGTGCCCTCCAGAGTTGGCCCGACTCTAGGAAGCACGCCCGTTCGGGCCGAATCGGTTTTTACTTAGGACAGGCTCGTGACAGCTTGCGCGCCGGCCAGCGGCAGGCTCACGCGCGCCACCAGTCCGCGCCCGCCCGGGCCGGGCAGCAGCTCGGCCCGGGCGCGGTGCAGGCGGGCGATGTCGCGCACGATGGCCAGGCCCAGGCCGGTGCCCGGCCCGGTGGCGGCGCGGCCGCGGTGGAAGCGGTCCCACACGCGCGCGAGTTCGTCGGGCGCGAGGCCGCTGCCGTCGTCCTCCACCTCGAGCCGCGCCGCGTCGCCGAGCACGCGCGTGCGCACCGTCACGCGGGCTCCCTGGCCGGCGTGCTGGATCGCGTTGTGGACCAGGTTGCCGAGCAGCTCGCGCAGCAGCAGCGGATGACCGCACACCGGTGCCGGCTCGAGCTCGAAGCCGAGGTCCTGCCCGGCCGCGAGCGAGGCATGCAGCCATTCGTCGGCGCAGCCGGCGGCCAGCGCGGCGAGGTCGAGCGGCGCATTCGCGCCGGCCTGGTCCATCGCGGCGCCCTCGGCGCGCGCCAGCGTCAGCAGCTGCTGCGCCAGCCGCGCGCTGCGCTCCGCGGCCGCGTGCAGCCGCTCGAGCGTCGCGTGCAGCTCGGGCGGATGCGGCTGCGCCAGGGCCTGCGCCGACTCGGCCAGCAGCACCGCCAGCGGCGTGCGCAGCTGGTGCGATGCGTCCGCGACGAAGGCACGCTGTGCCGAGGCGGCTTCGCGCAGGCGCGCGAACAGGTCGTTGAGCGCCCGCGCGAATGCGGCCAGCTCGTCGGGCGTGGAGGCGAGCTCGATGGGTTCGAGCCGCTCGAGCGAGCGCGCTTCCACCTCGACGGCCGCGCGGCGCAGCGGACGCAGGCCGCGCTGCACGGCCACGAGCGCGAACAGCGCGAGCGAGGCCGCCAGCAGCAGCGCGGCCGCGAGCGCGGCCAGGGCCACGGCTCGCTCGGCGCCAAGCCGCTTGCCCAGCGATTCCGCCACCAGCACCGGGCAGATTCGAAGCGGCTGGCCGCAGGCGGCGCCGTGCGCCGCCACGCGCATCGGCCGGTCGTGCAGCGAGGCGTCGAAGAAGCGCCATTCGCCCGGCACGAGCGGCGGCTGCAGGCCGAGCAGCGCGGCATCGCCGGCCAGCAGCCGCCCCGCGCCGTCGCCGACGGCGAACACCACCTCGTCGACCGAATCGGCCCGCAGCGCCTGCGCCGTCTGCTCGCTGAGCGGCAGCGCGACGCGGCCGCCGTGCGTCTCGAGCAGGCGGCCGAGCGCGACCGCGGTGTCGGTGAGCGCGCGGTCGAGGCCGTCGAGCGCGGGCCGCACCGACAGCGCGTAGACGAGAAAGGCGGCCAGCGGCACCAGCACGACCAGCGGCAGCAGCAGCCAGGTCAGCAGCGTGCGGCGCAGGCTTCCGCGCCCGGCCGGGCGCGCCGCGCCGCCGCTCATCGCGCGTCGTCCGGCTCGAGCAGGTAGCCCAGCCCGCGGATCATGCGCAGCCGCAGCCCGGCGGGTTCGATCTTGGCGCGCAGGCGCGACATCAGCAGCTCCATCGCGTTGCTCGAGGTGGCGCCGCTCCAGCCCGGCACCAGGGCGACCAGCTGGTCGCGCGTGACGACGAGGCCGGCCTTGCGCATCAGCTCAGGCAGCAGCGCGCTCTCGCGCGCCGACAGGCGGCAGGGCTGGTCGCCGATCCAGGCGCGGCGGCCCGCCGCGTCGAAGCGCAGCGCGCCCAGCGTCAGCACGCCGGCGCGCAGATTCTCGTGCCGGCGCGTCAGCGCGCGCACGCGCGCCAGCAGCTCCCTGGGCGCGAAGGGCTTGACCATGTAGTCGTCGGCCCCGATGTCCAGGCCGTGCACGCGGTCGTCCAGCCCGTCGCGGGCGGTGAGCATCAGCACCGGCAGCACCGAGCCTTGCGCGCGCACCTGGCGCAGCGTCTCGAGGCCGTCGATGCCCGGCAGGCCGACGTCGAGGATCAGGAGGTCGTACTCGTCCTGGTGGACGGAGCGGGGAACGGGCTCGCCGCGCGGACTGACGTCGACACGCCAGCCCTGGGCCTCGAACACGCCCGAGATCGACTCGGCCAGCGGCGCGTCGTCTTCGACGAGGAGGATGTGCATGGGCGGCAGGGGCCCGGTGGCGCGACCGGCAGGAATCGAACCTGCGACGTAGCCTTCGGAGGGCTGCATGATATCCACTTCACCACGGTCGCACGCGAGCCGCGCATTCTAGCTGCGGGCAGCCTTCTATAATTCGGAGGTTTTTGCCCGACAGCCCGACACCGAGGAATTCATGAGCGACTCGCACGACCAAGACGGCCCGCACGAAGGCCCGATCAAGACGCCCAAGCAGCTGATCCTGGCGGTGGTGTTCGCCTTCGTGGTGCCGATCGCGCTGATCGCATTGCTGACCAAGTTCGTCGGCGCCGAGCACCAGGGCGCCGCCGGCAGCGACGGCCTGGGCGCCGAAGCGGTGGCGCGGCGCATCCAGCCGATCGGCAGCATCCAGGTCAAGGACGCCTCCGATGCCAGCGCGCTGAAGACCGGCGAGCAGGTGTTCGGCGTGCAGTGCACCGCCTGCCACAGCACCGGCGCGGCGGGCGCGCCCAAGCTCGGCGACACCGCCGCCTGGGCGCCGCGCATCGCCACCGGCTTCGATGCGCTGCTGCACTCGGCCCTCAAGGGCAAGGGCGCGATGGGCGCGCAAGGCGGCGGCGACTTCAGCGACCTCGAGGTCGCCCGCGCGGTGGTCTACATCGCCAACAAGGGCGGCGCGAACTTCGCCGAGCCGAAGGCGCCGGCGGCGGCGGCATCGGCCGCGAACTGAGCCCCGCGCTGCGTTCGAAACGAGCCGGCCCGCGGGCCGGCTTTTTCATGCCTCCTGCCGCGCGCGATCCGGGCTGAGGATGTAGCGGTAGCGCGCCGGCAGTTCGGCGAAGGCAATCTCCCGCGGCGCCCACTGACCGCGCTCGACGGCATCGGCGGCCAGCCCCATGTCGAGCGTGTGCACGATGCCGAGGCCGAGCGGCGTGGCGAGGAACAGGCGGCCGTGCTCGTCGAGCCAGGCCGCGTCGGCACCGCCGCCGGGCTGGCCGGTGTGGCTCGCCAGCGCCGGCGCCTCGTCGCCCTCGCGCGCCTCCAGACGCCACACGAAGGGCGCCGCCTCCAGCTCCACGTAGACGCGCTGCGGCCCGTTCTGGAAGAACCACGCGCCGTGCTCGTCGGCGGCGTAGTTGCGGTGGATGAACTCGCGCAGCTTGTCGTGCAGGATGCGGCTGCCCTTGACCTGCGGGAACGGCCCGGCGCGCTGCACGCGCTCGTCGCGCATGTACCAGTCGCCGCGCGCATCCAGCGCCAGCCAGCCCCAGCAGTGCGGCACGTTGGGCCACTTCTTCAATGCCGCCTTGACGATCTCGTCCATGCGCCGATGCTGCGTCAAAGACGCGGTGCGATCCAGCCCATCACCGCGTCGGGCAGGGTCATCACGTGGCCGGGCCAGCGCCCGGCGGGAAAGCCGACGTGCCCGCCGTGCGCCGGCTGCCACAGCGTGACGCGCGCGCCGACCTCGTGCGCGGCCGGCAGGCTGGCGCCGGGCACGAAGGGGTCGTTGCGCGCGTTGAGCACCAGCGCCGGGATGCGGATCGCGTGCAGGTGCGGCTTGGCCGAGCCGCGCGCCCAGTAGTCGTCGGTGCCGCGAAAGCCGTGCAGCGGCGCGGTGAAGACGTCGTCGAACTCGTAGAGGTCGCGCGCGGCCAGCAGCTTCTCGCGGCTGAACAGCCCCGGGTGCTGCGCCAGCTTGGCCAGCGCCTTGGGCTTCATCGTGCGCAGGAACATGCGCGTGTAGACGAGGCGGTTGAAGCCGCGCCCGATCGCGTGGCCGCCCGCCGCGAGGTCGATCGGCGAGCTGATCGCGGCGACGGCCTTGGCGGTGGCGGCGGCGCTCTCGCCGGCTTCCTCGGCCCAGCGCAGCAGCGCATTGCCGCCCAGCGAGACGCCCACCGCCGCGATCGCCCCCGCGTGGCGCGCCTTCGCCTGCGCGAGCATCCAGCCGACTTCCTCGTAGTCGCCCGAGTGGTAGGCGCGCGGCGCGAGGTTCAGCTCGCCCGAGCAGCCGCGAAAGTGCGGCAGCACGAAGCGCCAGCCGTGGCGGCGCGCCCAGTCGGCAAAGGCCTGCACGTAGTGGCTCTTGGACGAGCCTTCGAGGCCGTGGAACATCACCAGCAACGGCGCCTCGGTGTCCTCGCCGAGCCAGTCCGCATCGACGAAGTCGCCATCGGGTGTCGTCCAGCGTTCGCGCCGGAAGCTCAGCGGCGCGCCGTCGTGGCGCCGCCCGAACAGCGCCGGCCAGATGGTCTGCGCGTTGCCGCCGGGCAGCCAGCGCGGCGAGCGGTACTGCTGCACGTCAGGTCAATGAATCGTCGCCGGCGCGTCGACGATGTCGTGCACCTCGCGCGCCGAGCCCGGGCTGGCATGGTGCGCCACCATCGCCCAGCCGCCGCCGGACTTCAGGTAGACGTTGGTCGCCACCACCCAGGCGGTCTGCGGGCCCTGCGGCGTGGCGATCTCGATGCGCTCGAGCACGCTGTGCACCGCGCAGTTCAGGCTCTGCAGGCGGCGCACCTTCTCGGGCCGTGCGGTGATCGCGCCGCTCGCGAACATGGATTCAAAGGCTGCGCGGATCGCCGCCGGCCCCACCACGCGCGGCCCGCCGGGATGCACGCAGACGATCTCGTCGTCGTCCGACCACACCGCCATCAGCGCCTCGATGTCGGCGTGCTGCAAGGCCTCGTAGAACTGCTGCTCGATCTCGTCGGGCGTGGCGGGCACGGGCGGCGGCTTGACGCTGGACATCGGCGGCTCCCGCGCGGCGGCCTCAGCGGAACACGACCGTCTTGCGGCCGTTGAGCAGCACGCGGTGCTCGACGTGCCAGCGCACCGCGCGCGCCAGCACCACGCATTCGACGTCGCGGCCCACGGCGGTGAAGTCCTCGGGGCTGAGCGTGTGGTCCACGCGCTCGACGTCCTGCTCGATGATCGGCCCTTCGTCCAGCTCGGCGGTCACGTAGTGCGCCGTCGCGCCGATCAGCTTCACGCCGCGCTCGTGCGCCTGGTAGTAGGGCTTGGCGCCCTTGAAGCTGGGCAGGAAGCTGTGGTGGATGTTGATCGCGCGGCCCTCGAGGAAGGCGCAGAACTCGGCACTCAGGATCTGCATGTAGCGCGCCAGCACGACGAGGTCGATCTGCTCGCGCTCGACCAGCGCCTCCACCTGCTTCTCCTGCGCGCGCTTGGCCTCGGCGCCCGAGCCGGTGGGCAGCGCGAGGTGGTGGAAGGGGATGCCGTAGCTCGCGGCGAGGTCGGCATAGTCGGCGTGGTTGGAGACGATCGCCGGGATCTCCACCTCGAGCTGCCCCGAGCGCCAGCGGAACAGCAGGTCGTTCAGGCAATGGCCGTGCTTGCTGACCATCAGCAGCACGCGCGGCTTGCGCGACAGCGCGTGCAGCCGCGTCGTCATGCCGAACTGCTCGCGCAGGTGCGTGAACAGCGGGTCGAGCGTGGCGGTGTCGGCCAGGTGCGGCGGCGCCTCGAAGTGCACGCGCAGGAAGAAGAGGCCCGTGGCGTCGCTGGCGAGCACGTCGCCGAACTGCTGCGAGTCGATGATGTTGCAGCCGGCCTGGAACAGCAGGCCGGAGACCGCATGCACGATGCCCTTGGCGTCGCGGCAGGACAGCGTGAGGACGAACTCGTTGCGATGCGGCATGGGCTTTTGTCAGTGCGCGTGCAGCTTCTCGCCCGCCTTCAGGCGGTAGACGGTGCCGCAGTACGGGCACTGGCCCTGGCCCTCGGTGACCACGTCGATGAACACGCGCGGGTGGTTGCTCCACAGCGCCATCTTCGGGTTCGGGCAGAACACCACGCCGTCGCCCAGCACGTCCTTCGCGGTCACCTCGACCGCGGCCTGGGGTTGCTTGCTGCTGCTCATGCTGCTCAGACCTTGGCCAGCCACTCGGCGTACGTCGGGTTGCGTCCGTTGACGATGTCGAAGAACGCGCTCTGGATCTTCTCGGTGACCGGCCCGCGCGAGCCGCGGCCGATCTCGATGCGGTCGAGCTCGCGGATCGGCGTGACCTCGGCGGCGGTGCCGGTGAAGAAGGCCTCGTCGGCGATGTAGACCTCGTCGCGCGTGATGCGCTTTTCCACCAGCTTGATGCCCAGATCCTGGCAGATCGCGAAGATGGTGTTGCGCGTGATGCCGTTGAGCGCGCCAGCCGAGAGATCCGGCGTGTAGACGACGCCGTTCTTGACGACGAACAGGTTCTCGCCCGCGCCCTCGGAGACGAAGCCGGCGGCGTCGAGCAGCAGCGCCTCGTCGTAGCCGTCGTCGGTGGCCTCCATGTTGGCGAGGATGGAGTTGGTGTAGTTGCTCACCGTCTTGGCCTGCGTCATCGTGATGTTGACGTGGTGGCGCGTGTAGCTGCTGGTCTTGACGCGGATGCCGCGCTTCATGCCCTCTTCGCCGAGGTAGGCGCCCCAGGCCCAGGCGGCGACCATCAGGTGGATGGTGTTGCCCTTGGGGCTGACGCCGAGCTTCTCGGAGCCGATCCAGGTCAGCGGGCGGATGTAGCAGCTCTCCAGCTTGTTGGCGCGCACGACCTCGCGCTGCGCCTCCATCACCTGTTCGAGGCTGAAGGGGATCTTCATGCGCAGGATCTTGGCGCTGTTGAAGAGCCGCTCGGTGTGCTCGCGCAGGCGGAAGATCGCCGTGCCGTTGACCGTGTTGTAGGCGCGCACGCCCTCGAAGGCGCCGCAGCCGTAGTGCAGCGTGTGGCTCAGCACGTGGATCCTGGCGTCGCGCCAGTCCACCAGCTGGCCGTCCATCCAGATCTTCCCGTCGCGATCGGCCATCGACATGGCGGCTCTCCTGAGTTTTCGTCCGAACCGGCGATTTTACGGGGCGGGCCGCTCCAGCTCGAAGCCCGCCAGCTTGCCGCGCGCGAAGTGCAGCCGCACGCTGCTGCCGCCTTCGTCGCTCCAGGCCCAGTCGTCCTCGCCCTCGCCCAGCTTGCGGCCGAGGCTGCCGGTCAGCGCGATCACCTGCAGCATCGTCAGCCCCGGGCGCAGTTTCGCGTGCAGCATCACCGCGCTGTCCACCTGGCCGACCGGCCGCTGCGCCGCGTTGCGCATCGCGCGCAGCGAGCGGTTGAACTGCAGCAGCAGCCAGAACACCACCACGCTCGCGGCGAACAGCGCGCCCTGCCAGCCGTACTGCTGCCAGGCCAATGCGACGAAGAGGGCGGCCAGCGCCCAGCCGAGGATCGGGTTCATGAGCGTGTGAATGATCAGAGGTTGCGCACCAGCTCGATGGCCTGCTCGACACGCTCGACGGCGTGGATGGTCAGGCCCTCGATCGGCTTCTTCGGCACGTTGGCCTGCGGCACCACGGCCACCGAGAAGCCGAGCTTGGCCGCCTCCTTCAGCCGCTCCTGGCCGCGCGGCGCGGGGCGCACCTCGCCGGCCAGGCCCACCTCGCCGAACGCAAAGAACCCGCGCGGCAGCGGCCGCGCGCGCAGCGAGCCCTGGATCGCCAGCATCACCGCCAGGTCGGCCGCCGGCTCGCTGATGCGCACGCCGCCGACCGCATTGACGAACACGTCCTGGTCGAAGGTGGCGATGCCGGCATGGCGGTGCAGCACGGCCAGCAGCATCGCCAGGCGGTCGCGCTCCAGGCCCACCGACAGGCGCCGCGGGCTGGGGCCGCCGCCATCGACCAGCGCCTGCACCTCCACCAGCAGCGGGCGCGTGCCTTCCAGCGTCACCAGCACGCAGGCGCCGGGCACCGGCTCGCCGTGCGTGGAGAGGAAGATCGCGCTCGGGTTGGCCACGCCCTTCAGGCCGCGCTCGGTCATCGCGAACACGCCGATCTCGTTGACGGCGCCGAAGCGGTTCTTGATCGCGCGCACCAGGCGGAAGCTCGAATGCGTGTCGCCCTCGAAATACAGCACCGTGTCGACGATGTGCTCCAGCACGCGCGGGCCGGCGAGCTGGCCGTCCTTGGTCACGTGGCCGACCAGGATCACCGTGGTGCCGCTCGCCTTGGCGGTGCGCGTCAGGTGCGCGGCGCATTCGCGCACCTGCGCCACCGAGCCGGGCGCGGAGCTGAGCTGCTCCGAATACAGCGTCTGGATCGAGTCGATCACGCACACCGCCGGCGCTTCGCTCTCCAGCGTCGCGAGGATGCGCTCGAGCTGGATCTCGGCCAGCACGCGCACCTGCGAGGCCTCCAGCCCGAGCCGCCTGGAGCGCAGCGCCACCTGCGCACCGCTCTCCTCGCCGGTCACGTACAGCGCCTTCATCTGGCGCGCCAGCGCGTCGAGCGCCTGCAGCAGCAGCGTGCTCTTGCCGATGCCGGGGTCGCCGCCGATCAGCACCACGCCGCCTTCGACGATGCCGCCGCCGAGCACGCGGTCCAGCTCGGCGATGCCGGTGGGCGTGCGCGCCACGTCGCTGGCCTCGATCTCCGACAGCGTAGCCACCGGCTGGCTGCGCGCCAGCGACTGGAAGCGGTTCTTGCCGGTCCCGCCCGGCTCGGCCAGCGTCTCGACCAGCGTGTTCCACGCGCCGCAGCCGGGGCATTTGCCCAGCCACTTGGGGCTGCTGGCGCCGCATTCGCTGCAGCTGTAGATCGACTTTTCCTTGGCCATGCGCGCCATTTTCGCCGCGCGGCGACAATGCGCCATGCAACTCTCGACCTGGCTCGCTTTCTTTGCCGCCGCCTGGGCCATCAGCCTCTCGCCGGGCGCCGGCGCGGTCGCCGCGATGAGCGCCGGCCTCAGCCACGGCTTCAGGCGCGGCTACGCGCTGACCTTCGGGCTGGTGGCCGGCATCTGGACGCAGGTGCTGGTGGTCGGCATCGGCCTGGGCGCGCTGATCGCCGCCTCCAGCCTCGCCTTCACGATCGTCAAATGGGGCGGCGTGGCCTACCTCGTCTGGCTCGGCATCAAGCAATGGCGCGCGCCGGCCGTGCCGCTGGCCGCCGAGGACGACGAGGCGGCGCTGGCGACGCGCCGCGACCTCTTCGTG
Source organism: Pseudomonadota bacterium (assembly GCA_029779845.1). GTDB lineage: Bacteria > Pseudomonadota > Gammaproteobacteria > Burkholderiales > Burkholderiaceae_C > Piscinibacter. The sequence continues at coordinate 11,099 of JAKOZT010000132.1, forward strand.
CGCGGCTGGATCGTCAACGCGCTGAACCCCAAGGGCACGGTGTTCCTGCTCGCGGTGGTGCCGCAGTTCCTCGACCTGACCCAGCCGCTGCTGCGCCAGTACGCGGTGATCGCGCTGACGCTGGCCTTCACCGACCTGATCGTGATGGCCGGCTACACCGCGCTGGCCGCGCGCGTGCTGGGCGCGCTGAAGGCGCCCTCGCACATCCGCGCGATGAACCGCGGCTTCGGCGCGCTGTTCGTGCTCGCCGGCACGCTGCTGGCGTTCTTCAAGCGCGCCTGAGGGTATCGGCACGGGGTTAGGATGCGGCCCACGGCGGTTCGGCCGCCGCGTCTTCCCGGAGAAACGTCCATGAACCGCAACACCCTCGGCTCGACCCTCGCCCTGGCGGGCGCGTTGCTCGCCGCCTGCAGCAGCACCCCCGTCGCCCCGCCGGCCTCGCCGGCACCGGCACCCGCGCCGGCCGCCGCGCCGACCCCGGCACCGAGCAGCACCGCAGCGCCGGCCTCGACCGTGTCCACCGTGACGCTGCCCGCGTACCTCGACCCGAACAGTGCGATCTCGAAGGAGCGCAGCGTCTTCTTCGATTTCGACGACTACTCAATCAAGCCCGCCTACACCGGCCTGGTGGAGCGCCACGGGCGCTACCTCGGCGCCAACGCCAAGCTCGCCGTGAAGGTGGAAGGCAATGCCGACGAGCGCGGCAGCGCCGAATACAACCTCGCGCTGGGCCAGAAGCGCGCCGAGGTGGTGCTCAAGGCGCTGAAGATCTATGGCGCGCGCGACAACCAGGTCGAGGCGGTGAGCTGGGGCGAGGAGCGCCCGGTGGCCAGCGGCCACGACGAAGCCGCGTGGGCCCAGAACCGCCGCGCCGACATCACCTATCCGAAGCAGTGACCTTCGCGCGGCCGGCCTTCACGCCGCCGCGCAGCGCCTTGCCTTCCAGGCGGCGCTGCTGAGAGGCGCGCGTCGGCTTGGTCGGCCGGCGCGTGCGCGGAATGCGCGCGGCGCTTTCGATCAGCTCGCGCAGCCGCTCGATCGCCTCGACGCGGTTCTTCTCCAGGCTGCGCTGCGTCTGCGCCTTGATGACCACCACGCCGTCGGCGCTGATGCGCTGGTCGGCGAGCGCGCGCAGGCGCGCCTTCAGCTCCGCGGGCAGCGACGACGCGACGATGTCGAAGCGCAGGTGCACGGCGTTGGAGACCTTGTTGACGTTCTGACCACCCGCGCCCTGGGCGCGGATCGCGCTGATCTCGATCTCGGCCGGATCCAGCTCGAAGGGGATGCGCATCGCGCGCTCAGCCGCGCAGCAGCCAGGCCGCGAGCGCGACGCCCAGCAGCGCCGCGACGCCCAGCAGCCACCACACCCGCCCGCCGCCCGCGAGTCCGGCGTTCGGCTCGGCAGGGTCGTCGGCCACCTGCAGGTTGTCGCTCAGGTCGCCCATCTCCAGCCCGCTGTCGCCGCATTCGACACCGCCGCCGCCTCGCGCGGGCCGCGGCCCGCGCCGGCGCGTGCGCTCGTCGCCGCGGCCGCTCACGCCACGCTCACCGGCACCCGCGGGGCCAGCGCACACAGGAGTTCGTAGCCCACCGTGCCGGCCGAACGCGCCACCTCGTCGACCGACAGCACGGCGCCGTTGGCCGCGCGGCCCCACAGCGTGACCTCGGCGGCCAGGCCCGCGTCGGGCACGGGGGTGAGGTCGACCGTCAGCATGTCCATCGAGACGCGCCCGACGGTGCGCGTGCGCACGCCGTTCACCAGCACCGGCGTGCCGGTGGGCGCGACGCGCGGGTAGCCGTCGGCGTAGCCGCAGGCCACCACGCCGATGCGCAGCGGCGCGTCGGCGGCGAAGTGGCCGCCGTAGCCGACGCGCTCGCCGGGTTGAAGATCCTGGATGGCGATCAGCTTCGCCGAGAGCGTCATCGCCGGCTGCAAGTCCCAGCGCGCCGCGTCGTGCGCCGGGTGATCCGGCGAGGAACCGTAGACCATGATGCCCGGGCGCACCCAGTCGGCCGCGATCTTCGCCCCCTCGCCTTCGCCGCCGGCGAAGCGCAGCGTCGCTGCGCTGTTGGACAGCGAGCGCTCACCCGGCAGCTCGCGCGTCGCGGCCTCGAAGGCGTCGAGCTGCGCCGCCACGCCGGCCGCGCCGTCGGCATCGGCGAAGTGCGTCATCAGCGTGATCTCGTCGACCTGCGTCAGCCCCGACAGGCGCTGCCACGCCGCGCGGTAGTGCTGCGGGCGGAAGCCCAGGCGGTTCATGCCGCTGTTCATCTTCAGGAACACACGCTGCGGCGCGTGCGTCTTGTGGGCGGCCAGCATGTCGATCTGCGCGTCGTGGTGCACCACGTGCCAGAGGTCCAGGCGCGAGCAAAGTTCCAGGTCGCGCGGCTCGAAGCAGCCTTCGAGCAGCAGGATGGGGCCGCGCCAGCCCAGGTCGCGCACGCGCTGCGCCTCGTCGAGATCGAGCAGCGCGAAGCCGTCGGCGCCCGCGAGGCCCGCATACGCGCGTGCTATGCCGTGGCCGTAGGCATTGGCCTTGACGACGGCCCACACGCGCGCGTTCGGCGCGGCCTGCCGCGCGCGGCGCAGGTTGTGGGCCAGGGCCTCGGTGTGGATGGTCGCGGCGATCGGGCGGGGCATGGTGCGGACGATTCTGCCAGCCGCGTCACGCCCGGCGAAAGCCCCGCCCTGAGGGCTCGTAACCGCATGCTATAAACCGGCGCCGCCGACTCCTCCCCCGCATCCTCCGGGCTTCGCGCGAGCGACACGCCAGCGAATGAAAAAAGGCTTCTACACCATCATGTCGGCGCAGTTCTTCAGCTCGCTGGCCGACAACGCATTGCTGGTGGCGGCCATCGAACTGCTGAAGAGCTCCGGAGCCCCGACCTGGCACGTGCCGGCGCTGTCGCCGATGTTCGCGCTGTTCTACGTGGTGCTCGCGCCCTTCGTCGGCGCCTTCGCCGACGCCGTGCCCAAGGGCAAGGTGATGTTCGTCTCCAACGCGATCAAGGTGATCGGCTGCCTGCTGATGCTGTTCGGCGGGCACCCGTTGCTGGCCTACGCGATCGTCGGCCTGGGCGCGGCGGCCTACTCGCCGGCCAAGTACGGCATCCTCACCGAGCTGCTGCCGGCCTCGCAGCTGGTCAAGGCCAACGGCTGGATCGAGGGCCTGACCATCCTGTCGATCATCCTGGGCATCCTGCTCGGCGGGCAGCTGGTGGGCCAGCGCATCTCGGGCCAGCTGCTGGCGCTGGACTTCCCGCTCATCGACACCGGCATCAACACGCCGCCCGAGGCGGCGATCTCGCTGATCGTGTTCCTCTACGTCGCCGCGGCGCTGTTCAACCTGAAGATTCCGCGCACCGACGCGCCGCTGCAGCCGCTGGACCGCAACCTGCTCGCGCTGGTGCGCGACTTCTCCAACTGCAACGCGCGGCTGTGGAGCGACAAGCTCGGCCAGATCTCGCTGGCCACGACCACGCTGTTCTGGGGCGTGTCGGGCAACCTGCGCGTGATCGTGTTCGCCTGGGCCGCCGCGGCGCTGGGCTACACGACGACGCAGGCCTCCTCGCTGGTCGGCGTGGTGGCGATCGGCACCGCCGCCGGCGCGGTGATCGCCTCGCTGCGCTGCCGGCTCGACCAGGCCACCGGCGTGATCCCGCTGGGCACTGCGATGGGCGTGCTGGTGATCGGCCTGAACTTCATCGGCGATGTGCGGGTGGCGGCGCCCTTCCTGGTGCTGCTCGGCGCGATCGGCGGCTTCCTGGTGGTGCCGATGAACGCGCTGCTGCAGCACCGCGGCCACAACCTGATGGGCGCCGGCCGCTCGATCGCGGTGCAGAACTTCAACGAGCAGGCCTGCATCCTCGGCCTGGGCGCCTTCTACGCCGGCATGACCAAGTTCGGCCTGTCGGCGTTCGGCGCGATCACCATCTTCGGCGTGTTCGTGGCCGGCACGATGGAGCTGATCCGGCGCTGGCACCGCAGCAACTGCGTCAAGCACAAGGAAGAGCTGGATCACCTGCTCGCCATCGCGCGCACCGACAAGCATTGAGCGCTCAGGCGCGGCTGTCGACGATCACCTTCTCGATCGCCGCCGCCCACGGCACGGCGAGCTTGCCGCAGCCGGCGCGGTTGAGGTGAATCTCGTTGATCCAGTCGCCGCTTTCGCCGGCGCTGCCCAGCGCGGCCGCGGCGAGCGCGATCCTGGTCGTGTCGAAGAAGTGCAGGTTCGGATAGCGCGCCTGATCGGCGGCGCATTCGGCGAACAGCGCGGCCAGCCGCCCGATCAGCAGCGCGGCGACGGCGGCGTAGTCGGCCTCGGGAATGCCGTAGGCCTGGATGGACGACAGCAGCCACGGCCCGATGCCCGGCCCGGCCGGCGCCGGTCGCGGCATCGGCACCGCGTAGCCGTGCAGGAAGATCGGCGCGCCGCGCGAGGCGCCCTTGTCGCGCAGCGCGACGATGGCGTCGAGGTTGGCCTTGAAGTAGCCGCAGAAGGTCTGCCAGCCGGCGTCGCTCAGGTAGCGCGCCGCGCCCTCGCCGGCCGGCCCCCACTCGGCGGCCGTACGCAGCAGCCTCAGATTCAACGGCACGCCGGCGGCCCGCACGCCCAGCGCGTCGATCAGGTCGTTGCCGCCGCAGGACAGCACGATGCCGTCCCAGGCGCGCTGGCGCTTGCCGGCCAGCAGGTCGGCGAACACCGGGTCGCGGCTCAGCTCGGCCATGCGCTTGAGCGTGTCGCCCGGCGTGGCGCAGTTGACCGCCACCGCGGTCTGCGCAAAGCGCATCTCGAACAGCAGGTTGGCGTTCTTCAGCGGGTTGAGCGCGCCGATGGTGAACCACGAATCGCCCTCGGCCAGCAGGCGCAGGCCGTAGCCGCCGAGGTTGGGCGCGAGGTCGGGGGTGTCGAGGTCGGACGGGGCGTGGATCTTGACCGGGTTCATCGTGCGCTCTCCTCCATGATGGGCAGGGCACGGTAGCGCCGCGGCCGCGCGGGGGCAATCCGGCAAGCGTGGGAGCTTGCGCGCGCCCAGCAGGGAGAATCGACCGGATGTCCTCGCCGTCTTCTTCCGCCTCGCTCGCCGCCCGCGCCCCGTTTGCCGCCCCGGCCGGCGCGCTGGTGATTAACGCCTTCGTCTGGGGCACCTCGTGGTGGCCGTTTCGCCAGTTCGAAGCGCGCGGCCTGCACCCGCTGTGTGCCACGGTGCTGATCTACGCGGCGGCGGTGCTGGTGATCCTGGCGCTGCGCCCGCGCGCACTCGCGCAGCTGCTGCGCGCGCCGGTGCTGTGGGTCCTGGTGATCGCCTCGGGCACCACCAACGCCGCCTTCAACTGGGCGGTGACGATCGGCGACGTGCTGCGCGTGGTGCTGCTGTTCTACCTGATGCCGCTGTGGACGGTGCTGCTGGCGCGCGTGCTGCTGCACGAGCCGCTGACGCGCAACGCGGCGGCGCGCGTGGCGCTGGCGCTGGCCGGCGCGGCGATCGTGCTGTGGCCGGCCGGGCGCAGCGGCTGGGACGCGCTGCCGCTGCCGCGCTCGCTGCCCGACTGGCTGGCGGTGCTGGGCGGCATGGCGTTCGCGCTGAACAACGTGATGCTGCGCCGCGAGGCGAAGCGCCCCGAGGAAGCGCGCGCGCTGGCGATGTTCATCGGCGGCATGCTGGTCGCCGGCGTGCTGGCGCTGGGGCTAAGCGGCGCCGGCCTGGTGGCGCCGCCGCCCGCACCGGCGGCGCCGTGGCTGGCGGGCATCGCGGTGATGGCGGCGTTGTTCCTGTTCGCCAATCTCGCGCTGCAATACGGCGCGGCGCGGCTGCCGGCCAACGTGACTTCGGTGGTGATGCTCACCGAGATCGTGTTCGCCTCGGTGTCGGCGCTGGCGCTGGGCGGCGGCACGCTGGATGCGCAGCTGGTCGCCGGCGGCACGCTGATCCTGGCGGCGGCGCTGCTGTCCACGCTCTCCGGCGCGGACGCGCACTGAGCGACGTTCAGGCGGCCGCGGTGGCCGCGGCGTCCCACTCGAACTTCGGATCGACCTGCAACAGCGTGGCGATGAACTCGGTTTCGTGCAGCGGCTTGGTCAGGTAGGCGTCGCAGCCGGCCAGCGAACCGCGCACGCGGTCGGTGGCACCGTCCAGCCCGGTGACCATCACGACGACGGTGCGCAGCCCGGCGCGCTGCGCGCCGCGCTGCTTGAGGCGCTGGCACAGCTGCAAGCCGTCGACGCTGCCCGGCGGGCCGAGCACGACGTCGAGGAACACCATCTCGAAGGTGCGGCGCGACAGCAGTTCGAGCGCGGCCTCGCCCGACGCGCATTCGACCACGCGGTAGCCGAGGTGCTGCAGGCGCTGCTTGAGGAACTGGCGCGCGATCGGGCTGTCCTCGACCAGCAGCACCTCGCGCCCGCCGCCGCCGCGCGGGCGCGGCGCGGCCGCTGCGGGCACCGGGAGCGCCTCGGCCGGCGCTTCTTCCTGCGGCGCGGCACGGCGCTGCGGCAGGTCGTCGAGCCCGCCGCGCAGCGTGTCGATCTCCATCGGGTCGAGGTCCATCATCGCGCTGGGCGGCTCGGGCGCGTTCAGGCGCAGCTCGACCAGGTCGTCGAGCGCGCGCATCACGTGCATCGGGTCGATCGGGCGCGGCAGCCAGGCGGCCGCGCCGACCGGCGCGTGCGCGCCGACGAACACCGTGTCCTCGACGCGCTGGCCGCGCCGCACCACGGCCACCGAGGCGGGCTGGTCGGCGTCGGCGATCAGGAAGTCGGCCAGGCCGCTCTCGTCGACCTGGCGGAACGCCGGCTGGCGCCGCGCCGCGAGGCGGAAGAACGACGCCAGCGACTGTCGCTCGAAGGCCGAGAAGCCTTCGATGGCGACGGTGTAGGTGTCGACGAAACCGGGGACGGACATGGGCTCGGATCATCGCGCGGCGCCGCGCGCCGTCAACCGAGCCTCCTGGGGATTGCCGGATTCTTGCCGGTGATTCATCACGCCGCCCCCTCGCCCGCTACCATCGCGGCTCATCCCGGGAGTTGCCCATGCCCAGCGTCTACGACTTCGAAGCCGTGTCGATCGACGGCAAGCCCGCGCAGCTCGCCAGCCAGCGCGGCAAGGTGCTCTTGATCGTCAACACCGCCAGCCAGTGCGGCTTCACGCCGCAGTTCGCCGGGCTCGAGCAGCTGTGGAAGGACTACCGCGATCGCGGCCTCGTCGTGATCGGCTTTCCGAGCAACGAGTTCGGCGGCCAGGACCCGGGCAGCAACGACGAGATCTCGTCGTTCTGCGAGCTGAACTACGGCGTGAGCTTCCCGATGATGGGCAAGGTGCAGGTCAACGGCGGCAATGCACATCCGCTGTGGCAGTACCTGACCAAGGAAGCGCGCGGCGTGCTCGGCACGCAGGCGATCAAGTGGAACTTCACCAAGTTCCTGATCGGCCGCGACGGCACCGTGCTCAAGCGCTACGCGCCCACCGACACGCCCGAGTCGCTGCGCAAGGACATCGAAGCCGCGCTCGCGGCGAAGGCCTGATTCACTTCCCCAAGGACAGCATGTTCTCCCACGTCGAACCGTTCGCCGGCGATCCCATCCTCAGCCTCAACGAAGACTTCCAGAAGGATGCGCGGCCGCACAAGATCAACCTGTCGATCGGCATCTACTTCGACGAGGCCGGGCGCATCCCGGTGCTCGAATCGGTGAAGCGCGCCGAAGCGAAGCTGCTCGCCGAAGGCGGGGCCAAGCCCTACCTGCCGATCGAGGGCGCGGCGAACTTCCGCACGGCCGTGCAGGCGCTGTTGTTCGGGGCGGAGCATGAAGCCGTCAAGAGCGGGCGCGTCGCGACGATCCAGTCGGTGGGTTCCTCGGGCGGCCTGAAGGTCGGCGCCGACTTCATCGCACGCTGGCTGCCCGGCAGCGCGGTGTGGGTCAGCGACCCGACCTGGGACAACCACCGCTCGATGTTCGAGGGCGCCGGCCTCGCGGTGAACACGTATCCGTACTACGACGCGAAGACCGGCGGCGTGCGCTTCGCCGAGATGCTGGCCGCGCTCGACCAGCTGCCGGCCAGGAGCATCGTGCTGCTGCATGCCTGCTGCCACAACCCGACCGGCGTGGACCTCACCCGCGCGCAGTGGGACGAGCTGATCCCGCTGCTGAAGCGCCGCAACCTGATCCCCTACCTCGACCTCGCCTACCAGGGCTTCGGCGACGGCATCGCCGAAGACGCCTACGCGATCCGCGCCATCGCCGCGGCGGGCATTCCGGCCTTCGTGGCGAACAGCTTCTCCAAGAGCATGAGCATCTACGGCGAACGCGCCGGCGCGCTCAGCGTTATCTGCCCCGATGCGAAGCAGGCTGCGCTGGTGCTGGGCCAGCTCAAGTTCACCGTGCGGCGCAACTATTCGAGCCCGCCCATCCACGGCGGCCAGATCGTCGCGCGCGTGCTCACCGACGCCGAGCTGCGCCCGCTGTGGGAAAGCGAACTCGCCGCGATGCGCACGCGCATGCTGGCGATGCGCGCCAAGCTGCACGGCGTGCTGAGCGCCAAGCTGCCGGGGCGCGACTTCGGCTACTTCCTCAGCCAGCGCGGCATGTTCAGCTACACCGGCCTCACGGCCGCGCAGGTGGACCGGCTGCGCGAGGAGTTCGCGGTCTACCTGATCCGCTCGGGGCGCATGTGCGTGGCGGGGCTGAACGAAGGCAACGTCGAGGCCACGGCCAACGCGATCGCGGCGGTGATCTGAGCGCCGCGCTAAGACTCCGTTAACCCCGCGCCCGAATCATGGCGGCACCGAAAGGAGCCGCCCATGATCAACAAACCTTCCTTGCTGCTGCTCGCCGCGCTGGCGCTCGCCGCCACGGCCGGCGCGCATGCCGCCACGCCGGCCGAACAACTCGCCGGCTACAGCGCCGCCGCCCAGGCGAGCGCCGATGCCGCGCGCGGCCGCGCGCTCTTCACCACCCGGGGCGTGAAGGAGTGGAGCTGCGCGTCCTGCCACGGCGCCACGCCCACCGGCAGCGGCCAGCACGCCGCCACCGGCAAGACCATCCGACCGCTCGCGCCGGCGGCCAACGCCGAACGCTTCGCCGACGTCGCCAAGACCGAGAAGTGGTTCCGCCGCAACTGCAACGACGTGCTCGGCCGCGAGTGCACGCCCGGCGAGAAGGCCGACGTGCTGGCCTGGCTGATGACGCTGAAGTGAGAGGAGCGCGACCATGAAGATCACCCGCATCGCCCTGGCCGCGCCGCTGGCGCTGGCCGCCACGCTGGCCCAGGCCGACGACGACTATTACCGGTTGGACCCCGCCTACGTGCAGGAATGCGGCAGCTGCCACGTGGCCTACCCGCCCGCGCTGCTGCCGCGCGAATCCTGGCAGCGCCTGCTGGGCGGGCTCGACAAGCACTACGGCAGCGATGCCTCGCTGGACGCTGCGGCGCAGAAGTCCATCAGCGACTGGGTGCTGGCTTCTGCCGGCCACGGCAAGCGTGCCCGCAGCGCGCCGCCGCAGGATCGCATCACACTGGGCCGCTGGTTCATCCGCGAGCACCGCGAGGTGCCGCGCGCCGCGTGGACCCGCCCCGCCGTGAAGAGCGCCGCCAACTGCGCCGCCTGCCACGAAGGCGCGGCCACGGGCGACTACGACGACGACCGCGTGAGCATCCCGCGCTGACCCGCAGGAGAGCGTGATGAACGATAACGAGATCGCGGTGTGGGACTGGCCGGTGCGCCTGTTCCACTGGCTGCTAGTGCTCTGCTTCGCCGGCGCCTGGCTCACGTCCGACAGCGAACACTGGCGGCTGGTGCACACCTGGTTCGGCTACGCGATGGCCGCGCTGGTCGGCCTCCGACTGATCTGGGGCGTGGTGGGCTCGCCGCATGCGCGCTTCTCCAACTTCGTGCGCGGGCCGCGCGCCGCGTTCGCTTACCTGCGCTCGCTGGCCGGGCCGGCGCCGCAGCACCACCTCGGCCACAACCCGGCCGGCGCGCTGGCGATCGTCGGCCTGCTCGGCCTGATCGTGCTGACGGCGGCGAGCGGCTACGCCACCTACGAGGAACTCGGCGGCGAATGGCTCGAAGACCTGCACGAGCTGGCCGCCCACGCGCTGCTGATCCTCGTCGGCGTGCACCTGGCCGGCGTGCTGGTGGGCAGCCTGGTGCACCGCGAGAACCTGGTGCGCGCGATGTTCACCGGCCGCAAGCGGCTGCCGGATTGAGCGTCCGACAATCGTCGCATGCGCATCCTGCTCGTCGAAGACGACCCGCTGCTGGGCGACGGCCTGCGCGCCGGGCTGCATCAGCTCGGCTTCACCGTCGACTGGGTGCGCGACGGCCAGGCCGCCGAGCGCGAGCTGCGCGCGGCCAGCCACGACGCGGCGGTGCTCGACCTCGGCCTGCCGCTGAAGGACGGCATGGACGCGCTGGCCGCCGCGCGCGCCGGCGGCGCGGCGCTGCCGGTGCTGGTGCTGACCGCGCGCGACGCGGTGAGCGAGCGCATCCGCGGCCTCGACCTCGGCGCCGACGATTACGTGCTCAAGCCGGTCGACCTGCATGAGCTCGCCGCGCGGCTGCGCGCGCTGGTGCGGCGCGCACACGGCATGGCCGGCCAGCCGCTCGCGCTCGACGGCATGGTGCTCGACGCCGCCAAGCGCCTGGTGACGCTGGACGGCGAGCCGGTGGCGCTCTCGGCGCGCGAGTTCGATCTGCTGCACGCGCTGATGCTGGCCGACGGGCGCGTGCTCTCGCGCGAGCAGATCGAGCAGCGCATCTACGGCTGGGGCCAGGAGGTGGAGAGCAACGCCGTCGAGGTGCACATCCACCACCTGCGCCGCAAGCTGCGCCCCGCGCTGATCCAGACCGTGCGCGGCATCGGCTACGCGATCGCGCGTGCGCCTTCGTCGTCGTGAAGCTGCTGCGCTCGTTGCAGGCGCGCGTGCTGGCGCTGGTGCTGGCCGGCGTCACCGCCGTGTGGCTGGCGGCCGCGGCCGTCACCTGGCACGAGGCACGCGAGGAACTCGACGATCTGCTCGACGGCCACCTCGCGCAAGCCGCCGCGCTGCTGGTGCTGCGCCAGGCCGACGGCATCGACGCCGCCGATGGCGACGACGCGCGCATCGCCGCCGCGCCGACGAAACACCACGACGAGCCCAAGGTGGCCTTCCAGGTCTGGCGCGGGCGCACGCTGCTGGCGCGTTCCGCCAACGCGCCGGCCACGCCGATGGCCGCCATCCGCCGCGGCTTCGCCACCACGCGCATCGACGGCGAACGCTGGCGCGTGTTCGCCGCCGAGGGACGCGAGCGCGGCGTGCAGGTCTACGTCGGCGAGGAACTGGATTCGCGCAAGTCCATCCTCGAGCACCTCGTCGCCGCGCTGCTCAAGCCGCTGTTGGTGGCGCTGCCGCTGATGGCGCTGCTGTTGTGGTGGGCGGTGCGGCGCGGGCTGCTGCCGCTGCGCCGACTCGGCCGCGCGATCGCCGAGCGCGAGCCGAGTGCGTTGCAGCCGATCAGCGCAGAGTCAGCAGGCGAGCCGCTGCCCGGCGAGATCGCACCGCTGGTGGCAGCGCTGAACCAGTTGTTCGAGCGCATCGCCGCGCTGCTCGAAAGCGAGCGCCGCTTCACCGCCGACGCGGCTCACGAGCTGCGCACACCGATCGCCGCGATCCGCGCGCAGGCGCAGGTGGCGCAGGGCGCGCTCGGCGACGACGCGGCGCGCGCGCAGGCGCTGGCCGCCACGCTGGCCGGCTGCGACCGCGCGACGCGCCTCGTCGAGCAACTGCTGACGCTGGCGCGGCTGGAATCCGCCGCGACGGCCTCGCGCGAGGTGGTGGACTTGGCTGCGATCGCCCGCGAGGTGCTGGCCGAACTCGCGCCGGCCGCGCTGGCGCAGCGCCAGACCATCGAACTTGAAGCCGAGGGAGGCGCTTGGCCGGTGCGCGGCAGCGCGACGCTGCTCGCGGTACTGCTGCGCAACCTCGCCGACAACGCGCTGCGCTACAGCGGCGAAGGCGCGCGCCTGCGCGTGACGCTGTCGCGCGAGGGCGCGCGCACGGTGCTGAGTGTGGAAGACAGCGGGCCGGGCCTGAGCGACGAACAGCGCGCGCGTCTGGGCGAGCGCTTCTTCCGCGTGCTCGGCACACAGGCGCCGGGCAGCGGGCTGGGCTGGTCGATCGTGCGGCGCATTGCGGGGGTGCATGGGGCGGAGGTCAGCACCGGGCGCTCGGCGGCGTTGGGGGGGCTGGTGGTGCGGGTGAGGTTTGCGGACTAGCCTGTTCGAAGCGTGACTCTCGACCCGACGCGGAACCGTTAGGGATGTCAGCACCGGAGCACGCATGACGATCGTGCCTGAATGCCCGACGACTGGTAGTCAGTCGGTCGACGTGCACCCAGGTCTGGCAACATGCGCCAACATAAATAACGTTAAGCCTCAGAACAGGTGGCTTCTGTGCATGAGCAGCAGCTACAAAACAAACCCACGGAGACAGCGCCTTGATGCCAGTTGTCCCTTCAACAGCGTATGAAGACAGCTTCCTCGCGATGCTGGATGACTTCGATACGAATGATCCCGACAACGCCGAGTTCTACGCGCCCGCGAGAGTCGACTTCACAGCCTACGTGAAGACCTTGCTCGATGAAGAACAAGGTTTGAATCTTCCGGCAAACTGGGTTCCTTGCACGCACCGATGGCTGCTTGACGACGCAGGCTACGTAGTTGGTGTCATTCGACTTCGCCACAACGTTGACACGCCGTTCCTCGCAGAGAATGGTGGCCACATAGGCTACGACGTCACGCCTTCAGAACGCGGCAAGGGCTACGGTCATCTCGCCCTTCGCGTTGCGCTACAAGAGGCAGAGCTCATCGGTCTTCAAAGAGTCCTTCTCTATACAGCCGAAGCCAACCTTCCCTCTCGCGCAGTGATCGAGCGCGCATGTGGGCGCCTCGAATCTGTGTCCTACTCAGAGTTCTGGGGTGAGCAGCTATGCAAGTATTGGGTAACCCTCCGCGATTGAGGCCTAACCCTTCGCTGGAGCCGACGTGCACCGGCATGGCACTTGGCCCGCGAGGCGCTGGTTCTTATCATCCGTCTCGCGGGCCAAGCACCACGCCGGCGCCCGCGGCTCAGCTTAAACGTTAGGCGTCTTATCTTTACCCTCTATCACCAACTGGTCGACATGAACTACCCACTAGAAGAAGTCTTCCGGACCGAAGGCGTACCAGAGTTCACATTCGTCAGACCGCCAAACTTTGGCGAGTTGCTCGTCGACATCAGAAATCCGGGCAAGCCGGTGATCGTTGAGGGCCAGTCTGGAACAGGCAAGACCACGGCGGTCAAGAAGATCATCGAGGAAGCCCTTAGCGGGGCAGGTTTCGAGTACCTCTCGGCACGTCGCGCCAAGGACATGCCCCGCATTCTGGAACTTGCCAACACAGCTCCTCGCGGGCGGTTCATCGTTGACGACTTCCACCGCCTCGAGAGTCCGGTTCAGGCCAAGATCGCGGACATCATTAAGATTTCAGCCGAAGAGTATGACGACGACAGCCATCCCAAGGTTGTGATCATCGGCATCAATCGGGTCGGAAGTGAACTCATTCACCTTGTCCACGACATAGCCAAGCGTTGCGGCATCCACCGAATCGCGGCTGCGTCGCTGGAGACAACGAAAGAGCTGATACAGAAGGGCGAAGAGAAGCTGAGGGTGGGCTTTACGGACTACGAGGCGATATTTGCCGAGACGAAGGGCGACTACTGGCTGACCCAGCTCGTCTGCAAGTCGATCTGCCTCATGAACGGCGTCACTGAAACAAAGGCCGAGCCCTTTAAGCTCAAGTTTGATCCTGCAGAACTGCGTTCGCGCGTAGTCCAACGTCTAGAACACGGCTATCAGGAGGCAGTCAAAGAGTTCTGTCGAGGCAGACGGTTCAGATCAACCAACGATCCATACTTGAAATTGCTACGGTGCGTTGGCCAACAAGATAGTTCCATTGTTGATTTGACAGAACTCGCCAATGCAAATCCTGATGTCAGAGGCAGCATCAACAACATCAAAGAGAAGCGACTAGCTACCCTCATCGAATCCAAGCCGATTTGCGACCAGTACTTCTACTACAACCCGGAGACCAAGGTCTTCGCGATCGAAGACCCCGCACTGTTCTACTACTTGAAGCATTTGGACTGGGAAGGCATCAGAACTGCCTGCGGATTTCGCGTCGGCGCGAGGGAATACGAGTTTGATTTCGCTATCTCTTTCGCCGGAGAGAATCGGCCGCTTGCTGCTTTGATTGCTCAGCAGTTGCAAGCGCTTGACTGCGCGGTCTTCTACGACGAGTGGTTTGAAGCAAACTATTTGGGGAAGGCTTGGCACAAGACGTTCACGCAAATCTTTGGTGATCAATCTCGGTACGTTGTCTGCGTCCTAGACAATCATCATGCCGAGAAGATCTGGCCAACTTTTGAGCGAGAGTGCTTCACACCCAGGGTTGCTGAAGGTTCGGTCATTCCAATCTACGTCGATGACACTCCAATCGTCGGCATACCCAAAGACATCGTTGGAATCAGCTTCAAGAACTACACATCGTTCGGGGCGGAGCTTCCAAATAAGGTAACTGACGACATCGTCTTTAAACTCATTGAGCGGCTCGAAGACGCCTAACCTTTCACTCGAGGCGACCCACCACGGCTTGGCACTTGGGCCGCGAAACCGTGTTGCTTATCATCGGTCTCGTGGCCCAAGCGCCAATCCGCGGCGGTCGCCGCGGCTCAAACGTTAGGCGGCTCAGGCAGCAAAGTTCATGACCCTCGGCACTTGCAAACTTTGCCTCCAGCGTCGAGCGCTGTGCGACTCGCACGCCCTGCCGAGCTCGCTGTTCAACTATATTCTTCGTAGGAATAGCGGCAAAGCCATCGTCATCACAGACGATGCAGCAACACCAGCCCGCCTCTCCTCAGACACTTGGGACGCTGCACTTCTATGCAGCGAATGTGAGACCAGACTAAACAGGCAGTACGACGCCTACGGGATAGCGGTCTTTCGCGGTCACCGCGGCAGTGTTCGCGTGCACCCGGAGGGCGTTGACCTCTTGAACGTCGACCGCCGGCGTCTTCGCATGTTCTTTCTCTCAGTTCTCTGGCGTGTTTCAGTGTCAAGCCATCCGAGCTACTCCAACATCGACCTTCCGTATCGGTGGGAGGAAGATTTGCGCCAAGCACTCGCATCGGATCGTCCTGTCCCTCAGAGCCGCTACACCGTCGCTATCTACAAGATGCGCGACTCAACTCCGGTCGGAGGGTTCTCCAACGAAGACCTCCGAAGCTTCCTCGCTGCACCCTTCGCGCGCGACTACGGTGAGTTTCTCTCCGTATGCTTCCCCTTCCTCAGCTTCTTCGTCGAGACCTTCTTTCCGCGAGTGTCACCTGCGTACGCGAAGCGCAGAGGCGTCCTTCACGGACGAGGGCCTGTCATACCGGTGCCGTACGTTGAGGTACTCGAGATCCCAGAGATCATGAACGTCTTGGTCAGCGCCCTGCGAAAACATCTCAAGACCGAGGGTGTGCATGGAGCCGCCTGAAGCCTCTCGCTCGCGATGCCGTCCATTCGCTTGCCATATGTCGAGACTCACGCGTGCCACTTCGCTTCCACTCGCCTTCATCCTCGCCTTCGCCTCCGCGGCTGCACAAACGCTGCCACATCCTTCCCGTGCGGTTTATGAGCACAAGATGGAGATTGCCTGGCCATGAATGAGGATCGACGAATGTGGGGTACGCGATGACGGTCCGGGTCGCCCTTGTCTTTGGCGGACGGTCCTCGGAGCACGAGATATCTTGCGCTACCGCCGCCGGCGTACTGGCCGCCCTCGACCGATCCAGCTTCGAGGTTGTCCCGATCGGGATCACGAAGGAGGGAGCGTTCACACTACAGCCGGATGACCCTGAGTTCTTCCGGATGAATCCAGCGGCAATGCCGACCGTGCCAGACAACGGGACTCGCGTTCTCTGGCCCTCTTCGGCAGTGAGCCGTGAGGTTGTGGTCATCCATCCCGATAGTCGCTTCGAGTCGCTCGGCGACATCGACGTCGCATTCCCGTTGCTGCATGGACCCTTTGGCGAGGACGGCAGCATCCAGGGAATGTGGGATCTGGTCGGTCTGCCGTATATCGGCTCCGGTGTGCTCGCCTCCGCCTCCGCGATGGACAAGCACGCGACGAAGACGCTGCTGACTGCCGCTGGCATCGCGGTGGCGCCTTGGGTGACCTTCACCCGGGAGGAGTGGACCGCCGACCCGGCCCAAGGCATGGCCCGGACACGCGGGCTCGGCCTCCCGGTCTTCGTCAAACCGGCTCGCGCCGGCTCCAGTGTCGGGGTAACAAAGGTGAAGTCGTGGGACGCCCTTGAGGCGGCTCTCGGGATCGCGTGGGCTGAGAGTCGCGTTGCGCTGGTCGAGCGGGCGATGCTCGGCCGAGAGATTGAGTGCGGGGTACTCTCGTCGCGGACGCCTGGGGCGCCGCCGCGAGTCTCGCTGCCGGGCGAGATCGTCATACACGGTCGCGAGTTCTACGACTACGAGGCGAAGTATCTCGACGGTGGTGCCGCCGAACTGATCTGCCCGACGCACCTGCGCGATGACGAGTTGCGCGAGATGCAGCGCGTGGCCTCCCGCGTTTTCAAGACGATCGGCTGCGACGGCCTGGCCCGGGTTGACTTCTTCTACGACGGGGCGACGTTCGTCGTGAACGAGCTCAACACGATGCCCGGCTTCACACCGATCTCGATGTTCCCCAAGTGCTGGGAAGCATCGGGACTCAGCTATCCGGCACTGATCACCGAGCTGATCGACCTCGCATTCATTTCGCGTCGCTGATCGCGAGGCAGCGGCCCATCTGCGGCAGCGCCACGACCTAACCCCGCAGACAAACCCTGCCCTTGCCTCCGCGTAAGGCTGTCTCAGACGCCGAGGTAGCCCGCCAACGCCTCACTCCCCGCCACCGCCTCACTCTCCCCCTCCATCACCACCACCCCCTTCTGCAACACGATCGCGCGGTCGCTGCGCGCCAGCACCTTGCGGTAGTCGCGGTCGACGATCAGCGTGGCGATGCCGCTGGCGCGGATCTCGCCGATCACGCGCCAGATGTCGGCCACGATCAGCGGCGCCAGGCCTTCGGTGGCTTCGTCGAGGATGATCAGCTCGGGGTGCGTCATCAGCGCGCGGCCGATCGACAGCATCTGCTGCTCGCCGCCGGAGAGCTGCGCGCCAAGGTTGGTGAGGCGCTCCTTCAGGCGCGGGAAGGTGTCTAGCACGCGCTCGTAGCTCCAGTCGTTGCGCCCGTCGCGGCCGCTGCGCGCGGCCATCACCAGGTTCTCGCGCACCGTCAGGTTGCCGAACACGCCGCGCCCTTCGGGCACGTAGGCCACGCCCAGGCGCGCCACCTGGTGCGGCCGCGCCTTCGAGGCGTCCTGGCCGAAGAAGGCGATGCGCCCCTCGCGCTGCGCCACGTGGCCGAGCAGCGTGCGGATCAGCGTGCTCTTGCCCATGCCGTTGCGGCCCAGCAGGCCGAGCGTCTGGCCGCGCGCGATGGCGATGTCCACGCCGTGCAGCACGTGGCTGGAGCCGTACCAGGCGTGCAGGCCGCGTGCTTCGAGCAGGTAGTCGTGGTTCATCTCGATCCATTCGGCCCGTGTCGAAGGGGCAGCGAGGTTCGCGAGCGGGCTTCGACAAGCTCAGCCCGAACGGTGGTGGGTTCAGCCCGAGTAGTGGGCTCAGCCCGAGTGGTGAGTTCAGCCCGAGTGGTGCATTCAATCTGAGAGGTGGGGAGCTCAGCCCGAACGGCGGTGTCTCGGTGCGGCTTCACTTCAGTGCCCCAGGTAGGCGGACTGCACCTGCGGATTCGTGCGGATCGCCTCCGGCGCGTCCGAGGCGATCACGCAGCCGTTGACCATCACCGTGATGCGGTCGGCGATGCGGAACACCGCGTCCATGTCGTGCTCGACCAGCAGGATCGCGTGGCCGGGGCGCAGCTGCTCCAGCAGCGCGAGCATGCGCTCGGTCTCCTCGGCGCCCATGCCGGCCAAGGGCTCGTCGAGCAGCAGCACCTCGGGCGCGGTGGCCAGGCACATCGCGATCTCGAGCTGGCGCTTCTGGCCGTGGCTGAGCGCGCCGGCGGGGCGGTCGAGAAACGTCTCCAGCCCAGCCTTCGCGGCGGCTTCGCGCGCGGCGCCGGTGCTGGCTTCGCAGCGCTGCGCGTCCTGCCACCAGGCCCAGGGCCTGGGGCTGCGCGCCTGCGCGGCGAGGCGGCAGTTCTCGAACACCGTGAACGTCGGGTAGATCGTGTTGCGCTGGTAGCTGCGGCCCAGGCCGGCGCGGGCGCGCCTGGGCTGCGTCCAGCGCGTCACGTCCTGGCCGAGCAGCTCGACACTGCCGCCCGAGGGCGGGATCTCGCCGGAGAGGATGTTGATCAGCGTGCTCTTGCCCGCGCCGTTGGTGCCGATCACCGCGTGCACGCTGCCGCGCTCCAGCTCGATCGAGACGCGGTCCACCGCCACCAGCCCGCCCCAGCGGCGCGTGATGTCGCGGCCGCGCAGCAGCACGGCATCGTTGCCGTTCGCTTCAGGCTTCATTCAGCGCCTCCTGCGGTGCGGCCGAGCGGCTGCGCCCCACCAGCCGCTCGCGCCATTGCGCGGGCAGCCCCACCAGCCCGCGCGGCAGCAGCGCCACGCAGGCGATGATCGCCAGGCCCAGGCCGAGGTGCCAGTGCTTCGCGAAGGCGCCGAAGATCGCCTCGCTCTTGAAGAACTCCTGCAACAAGGCGAAGGCGAAGGCGCCGATCAGCGCGCCGCGCAGATGGCCGATGCCGCCGAGGATGATCATGATCAGCACCGCGCCGCTGAGGTGCCAGCTCATCAGCTCGGGGTTGACGAAGCCGTCCTTCAGCGCGAACAGGAAACCCGCCAGCCCCGCGATGCCGCCCGAGAGCGTGAAGGCCGCCAGCTTGTACGGATAGGTGGAGAAGCCGGTGGCGCGCATGCGCTGCTCGTTGACGCGGATGCCGGCCAGCGCGCGGCCGAAGCGCGAGCGCAGCAGCACGGCGAGGAAGACGAAGGTGGCGGCCAGGCTCGCGAGCGTGAAGAAGTAGAGCGTCAGCGCGCCGTCGAGGTCGATCAGCGAGCCCAGCGCCGGCTTCACGTACAGGTAGATGCCGTCGGTGCCGCCGCCCAGCGGCGTGTCGTGCACCACGTAGTAGGCCATCTGCGCGAAGGCGAGCGTGACCATGATGAAGTACACGCCCTTGGTGCGCAGGCTCAAGGCACCGACCGCCAGCGCGTACAGCGCCGCCGCAACGATGCTCACCGGCAGCAGCCACCACAGCCCCGCCGCTTCGCTGGCCGGCGAGAGCAGCACCGCCGCGTAGGCGCCGATGCCGAAGAACGCGGCCTGGCCGAAACACACCAGCCCGGCGGCGCCGACCAGCAATTCCAGGCTCAGCGCGAAGATCGCGTAGACCATGATCTTGGTGACGAGGTCGACGCCGTAGCTGCCCGTCAGCAGCGGCAGCGCAGCGAGCGCGCCGAAGCAGGCGAGCACGAACACGAGGGGAGCACGCATCGTCATCAGGCCGCCTTGAACAAGCCGTCCGGCTTCCAGAGAAGAATCAGCGCCATCAGCACGTACACCAGCACGCCGGCCGCCTGCGGCACGAACACCTTGCCGAAGGTGTCGACCACGCCGATCAAGAGCGCCGCGAGCAGCGCGCCGCGGATCGAGCCGATGCCGCCGATCACCACCACCACGAAGCAGATGATCAGCACGGTGTTGCCCATGCCCGGGTACACGCTGGACACCGGCGCAGCCACCATGCCGGCCAGCACCGCGATCGCGACGCCGGCGGCGAACACCACGCGGTAGAGGAACTTGATGTCGATGCCCAGGCTCTGCACCATCTCGCGGTTGGTGCTGCCGGCGCGGATCATCATGCCCAGCCGCGTGCGCGTGAACACGAACCACATGCCCAGCGCGAGCAGCAGGCACACGCCGCTGACGAACAGGCGATAGACCGGGTAGGTCATCACGTCGCCCAGCGGCAGCGTGCCGGCCAGGATGTCGGGCGGCTGCACGCCGTGCACGTCGTCGCCGACGGCCAGGCTGCGCAGCTCCTCGAACACCAGGATCAGCCCGTAGGTCATCAGCACCTGCTGGAGGTGCTCACGCTCGTAGAGGAAGCTGAAGAAGGCCCACTCCAGCAGGTAGCCGAGCAGCACGGCCAGCACCGTGCCGACGACCAGCACGGCGAAGAAGCCGCCGCCGAAGGTGGCCGCCACCGCCGGCGCCAGCGCGAAGGCCATGTAGGCGCCGATCATGTAGAAGCTGCCGTGGGCGAGGTTGATCACGCCCATGATCCCGAAGATCAGCGTCAGCCCGCTCGCCACCAGGAACAGCAGCAGCCCGTATTGCAGCGAGTTCAGGCACTGGATCAGAAAGGTGGCGAGGTCCATTCGGCGGCACCCGTCGGCGTCAGAGCTTGCAGCCGCGGCCGGGGTCGGCGAGCGCCTTCGAGGCCACGTTCACCAGCTTGTTCTCCTTGCCGCTGACCTGGCGCAGGTAGATGTCCTGCACCGGGTTGTGCGACTTCGAGACGCTGAACGCGCCGCGCGGGCTGTCGATCTTCGCCTTCTCGATCGCCGCGGCGAGTTCGGCCTTCTTGCTCACGTCGCCCTTCACCGCCGCGAGGCCGATGCCCAGCATCTGCGCCGCGTCGTAGCCCTGCACCGCATACACGTCGGGCTGCAGCTTGAAGGCCTTGGCGTAGGCGAGGCGGAAGGCGTTGTCCTTCGGATTGCCCAGGGCGTCGGCATAGTGCAGCGTGGTCAGCAGGCCGTCGGCATCGGCACCCTGCGCTTCGAGCGTGCCGTCGGTCAGGAAGCCGGCGCCGTAGAGCGGAATGGATTTCTTGAGGCCCGCCGCCGCGTAGTCCTTGACGAACTTCACCGCGCCGCCGCCGGCGAAGAAGGTGTAGACCGCATCGGGCTTGCTCGCCGCGATCTCGGTCAGCAGCGCCTGGAACTCGACGTTGGGGAAGGGCAGCGACAGCTCCTTGACCACCTTGCCGCCAGCCTTCTCGAAGGCCTCCTTGAAGCCGCGCACCGATTCATCGCCGGCCGCGTACTTCCAGGTGATCGTGACGACGTTCTTGTGGCCCTTCTTGGCCATCACCTCGCCCATCGCGTAGCCCGGCTGCCAGTTGCTGAAGCTGGAGCGGAAGATGTTCTGCGCGCACATCGGCCCGGTCACCGCGTCGGCGCCGGCGTTGGGCACCAGCAGCAGCGTGCCGGTGTCCTTGGCGACCTTGGCCATCGCCATCGCGACGCCGCTGTGCACCGTGCCGACCAGCACGTCGACGTTGTCGCGCTTGATCAGCTTGTTGACGTTGTCGGTGGCCTTGGCCGGATCGCTCTCGTCGTCGACCTTGACGAACTCGATCTCGCGCCCGCCGAGCTTGCCGCCCTGCTCGTTGACGTAGAGGCGGAAGCCGTTCTCGATCGCGGTGCCCAGCGCGGCGTAGGTGCCGGTGGCCGGCAGCATCAGGCCGACCTTGAGCTTGGGCAGCCCCTGCGCGTGGGCGGTGGACGCGGCCACGAGGGCGGCAGCAAGGGCGAGGGTCTTGAGCTTCATCGATCGTCTCCTGTCGTGTTGGAATGAAGGAAGCGGGCGGCACGCGCGATCAGCGCGCCGGGTTGATCCTTGTGCGGCGAGTGGCCGCAGTCGGGCAGTTCGAGCAGCTCGGTCTGCGGCACGCGCCGCGCGATGCCGCGGATCTGCTCCAGCGTGCCGTACTGGTCGTCCAGGCCTTGCACCGCGAGCAGCGGGCAGGCGATGCTGCGGATCTCTTCTTCGATAGTCCACTGCCTGAAGGGCGGGTGCAGCCAGATGCGGTTCCAGCCCCAGAAGGCGGAGTCCGGGTCGTCGTGGTACCTGGCGAGGCGCTGCTTCAGGTCGGTGGTCTCGTAGGCGATCTTCGCTTCGGCGATGCTCGCCACCGACAGGTCTTCGACCAGGATGTGCGGCGCCAGCACGATCGCGCCGGCGATCGCGTCGGGGAACTTCGCGGCATACAGCAGCGCGATCGAGCCGCCGTCGCTGTGGCCGAGCAGCCAGGGCTTGTCTTTTTTTGCGTCGATGCCGAGTGCGGTCAGCAGCGCCGGCAGCACCTCGTGCGCCTGGCGGTGCATGAAGTCCAGGTCCCACGCTTCCTCGGGCGCACGCGGCGTCGAGCGGCCGTAGCCGGGGCGCGAGTAGACCAGGCCGCGCACGCCGGCGGAATCGCACAGCGCCTGCGGGAAGTCGCGCCACATCGAGAGCGAGCCCAGGCCTTCGTGCAGGAACACGACCAGCGGCGCTGCGCCCCCCCGTTCATCCTGAGTCGCCGCTCCCCGCTCACCCTGAGCCGCCGCTCCCCGTTCACCCTGAGCTTGTCGAAGGGTCGGCGCAATGAAGGCGTGCTCGATGCGGACCTTGCGGCCGCGCCAGTCGATCTCGACGAACGACGAACTCACTGGCCCACGCCCTTCTCCAGCTCGCGCAGCTTGAAGCGCTGGATCTTGCCGGTGGCCGTCTTCGGCAGGTCGGCCACGAAGACGATCTGGCGCGGGTACTTGTAGGGCGCGAGCTTGTCCTTGACGAAGGCCTTCAGCTCGTCGGCGCTGGCCTCGCTGCCGGGCTTGAGCACGACGAAGGCCTTGGTCTTCGTGAGCCCTTCCGCATCCGGCACGCCGATCACCGCCGCTTCGAGCACCGCCGCGTGCTGCACCAGCGTCGCCTCCACCTCGAAGGGCGAGACGTAGATGCCGCTGACCTTGAGCATGTCGTCGCTGCGCCCGCCGTAGGTGTAGCTGCCGTCGTCGTTGCGGATGTACTTGTCGCCGGCCTTGGTCCAGCCGCCCTGGAAGGTGTCGCGCGTCTTCTGGCGGTTGCCCCAGTACATCATCGCGGCGCTCGGGCCGTGGATGTAGAGGTCGCCCGGCTCGCCGTCGGACACCGGTTGGCCGTCGTCGCCGCGCAGCTCGATTTCGTAGCCCGGCACCGCCCAGCCGGTGCTGCCGTAGCGCACCTTGTCGGGCCGGTTCGAGATGAAGATGTGCAGCATCTCGGTGGAGCCGATGCCGTCGACGATGTCGACGCCGAAATGCGCCTTGAAGCGCTCGCCGAGTTCGGCCGGCAGCGCCTCGCCGGCGGAGGAGACGAGGCGCATCGCGACCTCGTTCTTCTTCGGCAGGTTGGGCGAGGCCAGCATGCCGGCGAAGCCGGTGGGCGCGCCGTAGAACACCGTGGGTTTGGTGCCGGCGATGCCGCCGGTCCAGCGCTTGAACGTCGCATCCGGCGTGGGGCGCTCGGCCATCAGGATCGTGGTGGCGCCGACGCTCATCGGAAACGTTAGCGCATTGCCCAGGCCGTAGGCGAAGAACAGCTTGGCGGCGGAGAAGCAGACGTCGCTTTCCTTCAGGTCGAGGATGGCCTTGCCGTACAGCTCGGCGGTCCAGTAGGGGTTGGCGTGCGAGTGCACCGTGCCCTTGGGGCGGCCAGTGGAGCCGGACGAGTAGAGCCAGAAGCCGGGGTCGTCCGGCCCGGTGCCGGCTGGTTTGGCCATAGTCGTCTGCGCGGCGAGGAAGGCTTCGAACTCCACCTCGGCCGGATGCAGCGGCGCCACTGGGCGCGACACGATCACCTTCTGCACCTCGTGGTCCGACTTGACCAGCGCGGCGGTCAGCGTCGGCAGCAGCGCGCCCGACACCAGCACCGCCTGCGCGCGGCTGTGCTCCAGCATGTAGGCGTAGTCGTCGGCGGTCAGCAGCGTGTTGACCGCCACGGGCACCACGCCGGCGTACATCGCGCCGAGAAAGCTCACCGGCCAGTCGTTGCAGTCCTGCATCAGCAGCAGCACACGCTCCTCGCGCTTCAGGCCCAGGCCACGCAGGCCGGCGGCGAGGCGCTTCACGCGCTCGGCGAGCTCGCCGTAGGTCAGCGTGCCGGCGTCGTCGAGAAAAGCCGCCTTGTTGGCGCGCGCCGCGTTCACGCCCAGCAGGTGCTGGGCGAAGTTGAAGGTGTCGGGCGGCGCGGCGACGTTGGCGGTGTCGGTCTGGGTCATGGTTGTCTCCTCCGGCCTCAGGCCAGATGGTCCAGCGCGGCGGTGCTCGCCTGGATGGCGGCGCGGCGGTGGTAGAAGTTCAGCGCACGCAGGCCGCCGAGTTCCTCGCCGCCGCCGGCGCGGCCCGGGCCGCCGTGCAGCGACTGCGGCATCACGTTGCCGTGGCCGGTGTGCAGCGCGGCGACGTCGGGGCTGATCACGTGCACGCGGCCGTGCAGCGGCGCGAGTTCGATGGCCGCGTCGGCCAATGCTTTCGCATCGCTGCCGTACAGCGAGGCCACCAGCGAGCCCTGGCCGCGTGCGATCAGCTGCTGAGCGTGGGCGGCATCGCGGTAGGGGATCAGCGTGGCCACCGGACCGAACACCTCGGTGTCGTGCAGCCGGTCGCCTGCGTCGCTGCCGGCGGCGTTGCGCGCGCCCAGCAGCGTCGGGCCGACGATGCAGGCCACGGCCGCATCCGCATCCACCAGCGGATGTCTGGCACCGTCGTGCAGCGTCTCGGCCTGGGCTTGCAGATGCGCGAGGCCTTCGCGCACCGCATTGAGCTGCGCGCGGCTGACCAGCGCGCCCATGCGAACGCCCTCGTTGCGCGGGTTGCCGATGGTGGTCTTGGCCAGCCGTGCCGAGATCGCCTCGGCCGCCGCGCCGTACAGCGCCTCGGGCACGAAGATGCGGCGGATCGCGGTGCACTTCTGGCCCGACTTCTGCGTCATCTCGCGCGCCGCTTCCTTGGCGAGCAGATCGAAGGCTTCGCTGCCGGGCGCATTGCCTTCGAGCAGCAGCGCGCTGTTGACGCTGTCGGCCTCGATGTTGACGCGCACCGAACGCTGCGTGACGGCCGGATGCGAGCGGATCACGGCGGCGGTGTCGGCCGAGCCGGTGAAGGAGACCACGTCGAAGGGCTCCAGCGCATCCATCAGCCCGGCCGAGCTGCCGCACACCACCGACAAGGCGCCCGCCGGCAGCACGCCGGCCTCGACCACGTCGCGCACCATGCGCTGCGTCAGCCAGGCGGTGGCGGTGGCGGGCTTCACGACCACCGGCACGCCCGACAGCAGCGCCGGCGCGGCCTTCTCCCACAGCCCCCAGCTCGGGAAGTTGAAGGCGTTGATGAAGAGCGCCAGGCCGCGCGTGGGCACGAGCACGTGGCGGCTCTGGAAGAGCGGCTCCTTGGCGAGGCGCGTGGGCTCGCCGTCGAGCAGGAAGTGCCGGTCGCCGAGGCTCTCGCCCAGCTTCGCATAGGTGGACAGCGTGTAGATGCCGCCGTCGATGTCCACCGCCGAATCGTTCTTCACCGTGCCGCTGTTGGCGGTGGCGATGGCGTAGTAGTCGTCGCGCTTGCCTTGCAGCACTTTCACGGCTGCGGCCAGCATCGCGGCGCGCTCGCGGTACGTCATCGCACGCAGCGCGGCGCCGCCGGTCTCGCGCGCGAAGGCGAAGCCGGCGCGCAGGTCCAGCCCGGTCGCATCGACGCGGGCGATCTCGTCGCCCAGCACCGGATCGAACAGCGCCGTGCCGGCGCCCGTGCCGGCGATCCACTTTCCGCCCAGGTAGTTCTTCAGCAGTTCGCTCATGGCGGCCTCTATTTGGTGAATTCGATCGCGCCTTGCGGCAGCAGGTAGAGCACCAGGGCGCGGCCCTGGCGCACGGTGGGGCGGTGCGCGCTGCCGGGCGGCATCACCGCCCAGCCGGCGGGGCGGCCGTCGAAGGTGGCCTCGCCTTCGATCGGCATCACCAGGTCGATCTCGCCGTTCGGGTGCAGGTGGTGCGGCCCGGCGATGTCTGTCATGTCGACCACGTCGACCGAGAATCCGAACAGGTCATCGGCCGGCTTGAAGATGCGGCCGTACTTGATCCCGCCGCCTTCGCGGTTGCACAGCCAGCCTTCGGCGACGCCGGCTTCGCAGCTCGCCTTCAGCTCGCGGTAGGTGGCGCTGCCGGCGCCGTGCTCGCGGTTCAGCCAGGCGTCGAGATCGGCGTCGATGGCACGGCCGGCGATCTGCGCGGCGAGGCCGGCGATCTGGGCGCGGAACTTGTCGGGAGTCATGGTCGGCTCTTTCGAACATGCATCCGCCTTGTCTTGCCCAAGGGGATGCAGTATTGTGCGTAGAGGCACTTTAGGGTCCGCACCCCACCATGTCAAGCACTATATTGCAGGCCCCGGGCAATCCCCAGGTCGAGGCCGAAACGGCTCCCGACAGCGAAGAGGCCAAGAACCCCTTCCTGGTGGCGCTGGGCGAACGCGCCCGCGCGCTGCGCTCGCGCCGCGGCATGACGCGCAAGGCGCTGGCGCTGGCGGCCGACGTGTCCGAGCGCCACCTGGCGAACCTGGAATACGGCGTCGGAAACGCCTCCATCCTCGTGCTGCTCGACGTGGCGCGCGCACTGCAATGCACGCTGGCCGAGCTTCTCGGCGATGTGACCACCAGCTCACCCGAATGGCTGATGCTGCGCGAGCTGCTGGAGAACCGCGACGAAGCCACGCTGCACCGCGTGCGCGTGACGGTCGGCGAGATGCTGGGCACCGGCGGCGCCAACGCCAGCGGCGGGCGCAGCCGCAGCCAGCAGGTGGCGTTGATCGGGCTGCGCGGCGCCGGCAAGTCCACGCTGGGCGCGATGCTGGCCGAAGACCTGAGCTTCCCCTTCGTCGAGCTGAGCCGCGAGATCGAGAAGTTCGCCGGCTGCAGCATCAGCGAGATCCAGGCGCTGTACGGCCAGAACGCCTACCGCCGCTACGAGCGCCGCGCGCTGGAGGAAGCGATCCAGATCTACCCCGAGGCAGTGATCGCCACGCCCGGCGGCATCGTCTCCGACCCGGCCAACTTCAACCTGCTGCTGGCGCACTGCACCACGGTGTGGCTGCAGGCGGACGCGGAGGATCACATGAAGCGGGTGCTCGCTCAGGGCGACACCCGCCCGATGGCGGCCAGCCGCGAGGCGATGGACGACCTGAAGTCCATCCTCGCCGGGCGCGCCGCCTTCTATTCCAAAGCCGAGTTCCAGCTCAACACCAGCGCCCAGCCGCTGGAGCCGACTTTCCAGGCGCTGCGCGTGCTGGTGCGCGAGGCGCTGCAACTGCCGGGCTGATCCGGGCGCAAAGGCTTCATGCATAAAATTGCATATTTCTCTTGACGCACGAGAATGCATGCACTATGATGCTCATCATTCCTGAACGGAGACCGCCATGAGCACTGACCGCGTCGACTACCAGACCCAACCCAGCCAGTACAAGCACTGGAAGCTGAAGTTCGAAGGCCCGGTGGCCACGCTGGCCGCCGATTTCGACGAAAACGGCGGCCTGCGCCCCGGCTACAAGCTCAAGCTGAACAGCTACGACCTCGGCGTCGACATCGAGCTGAACGACGCGATCAACCGCATCCGCTTCGAGCACCCCGAGGTGCGCACCGTGGTGGTGACCAGCGCGCGCGACAAGGTGTTCTGCTCGGGCGCCAACATCTTCATGCTGGGCGTCTCCAGCCATGCCTGGAAGGTGAATTTCTGCAAGTTCACCAACGAGACGCGCAACGGCCTGGAAGATTCCTCCCAGCACAGCGGCCTGAAGTTCCTGGCCGCCGTCAACGGCGCCTGCGCCGGCGGCGGCTACGAGCTGGCGCTGGCCTGCGACGAGATCGTGCTGGTGGACGACCGCAGCAGCGCGGTCAGCCTGCCCGAAGTGCCGCTGCTGGGCGTGCTGCCCGGCACCGGCGGCCTGACGCGCGTGACCGACAAGCGCAAGGTGCGCCACGACCTCGCGGACATCTTCTGCACGACGAACGAAGGCGTGCGCGGCCAGAAGGCCAAGGACTGGCGCCTCGTCGACGACATCGCCAAGCCGGCGGTGTTCGCCGCCAAGGTGCAGGAGCGTGCGCTGGAACTCGCCAAGGCCAGCGACCGGCCCGCCAACGGCAAGGGCGTGGCGCTGACGCCGCTGCAGCGCACGATCGAAGCCAACGCGCTGCGTTATCCGTTCGTGACGGTCGAGATCGACCGCGCGAAACGCACCGCCGTCTTCACCGTGAAGGCGCCCAGCGGCGCGCAGCCGAACGACATCGCCGGCATCGAAGCCGCCGGCTCCAACTGGTATCCGCTGCAGCTCGCCCGCCAACTGGAAGACGCGATCCTCGAGATGCGCACCAACGAGCTGGACACCGGCCTGTGGCTGATCAAGACCGAAGGCGACGCGCAAGCCGTGCTGGCGATGGACACGACGCTGGCCGCGCACAAGAACCACTGGCTGGTGCGCGAGACCCTGGGCTACCTGCGCCGCACCTTCAGCCGCCTCGACCTCAGCTCGCGCAGCCTGTACGCGCTGATCGAGCCGGGCTCGTGCTTCGCCGGCAGCTTCCTCGAACTCGCGCTGGCCTGCGACCGCAGCTACATGCTGATGCTGCCGAACGACGAGGCGAAGACGCCGAAGATCGCGGTGGGTGACACCAACTTCGGCTTCTACCCGATGGTCACCGGCCAGAGCCGGCTGCAGCGACGCTTCTACGACGAGGCGCCGGCGCTGGACGCGGTGCGTGCCCAGGCCGGCAAGTCGCTGGATGCGGACGCCGCCTTCAAGCTCGGCCTCGTCACCAGCAACCCCGACGACATCGACTGGGCCGACGAAACGCGCATCGCGATCGAGGAGCGCGTGGCGATGAGCCCCGACGCGCTGACCGGCATGGAAGCCAACCTGCGCTTCAACGGCCCGGAGAACATGTTCACCCGCGTGTTCGGCCGCCTGACCGCGTGGCAGAACTGGATCTTCCAGCGCCCCAACGCCGTGGGCGACAAGGGCGCGCTGAAGGTCTACGGCAAGGGCGACAAGGCCGCCTTCGACTGGAATCGGGTTTGAACGGACAGCACATCAAGGACGCGACATGAGCACGATCAACTACAGCGAGAAGATCCCCAACAACGTCAACCTCAGCGAAGACCGCACGCTGCAGCGCGCGCTCGAGCAGTGGCAGCCCAACTACCTGCAATGGTGGGGCGACATGGGGCCGGACGGCTCGCAGAACTTCGACGTCTACCTGCGCACCGCGATCAGCGTCGATCCGCAGGGCTGGGCGCAGTTCGGCCACGTGAAGATGCCCGACTACCGCTGGGGCATCTTCCTGAACCCGGGCGAGAAGGACCGCAAGATCCACTTCGGCGACCACAAGGGCGAAGACGCCTGGCAGGACGTGCCCGGCGAATACCGCGCCAACCTGCGCCGCATCATCGTCACGCAGGGCGACACCGAGCCGGCCTCGGTGGAGCAGCAGCGCCACCTCGGCCTGACCTGCCCGAGCCAGTACGACCTGCGCAACCTGTTCCAGGTGAACGTCGAGGAAGGTCGCCACCTGTGGGCGATGGTCTACCTGCTGCACAAGTACTTCGGCCGCGACGGCCGCGAGGAAGGCGAGGCGCTGCTCGAACGCCGCAGCGGCAACCAGGACAACCCGCGCATCCTGCAGGCCTTCAACGAAGAGACGCCGGACTGGCTGTCGTTCTTCATGTTCACCTACTTCACCGACCGCGACGGCAAGTTCCAGCTGTGCGCATTGGCCGAGTCGAGCTTCGATCCGCTCGCGCGCACGACCAAGTTCATGCTGACCGAAGAAGCGCACCACATGTTCGTCGGCGAGTCGGGCGTGTCGCGCGTGATCCAGCGCACCTGCCAGGCGATGAACGAGCTGAAGACGGATGACCCCGGCAAGCTGCGCGCCGCCGGCGTGATCGACCTGCCGACCATCCAGCGCTACCTGAACTTCCATTTCAGCGTGACCATCGACCTGTTCGGCGCCGACCAGTCGAGCAACGCCGCGACCTTCTATTCCACCGGGCTGAAGGGCCGCTTCGAGGAAGGCAAGCGCACCGACGACCACCAGCTGCGCGGCCAGAGCTACAAGGTGCTGGAAGTGAACAACGGCATGCTGACCGAGAAGGAAGTGCCGATGCTCAACGCGCTGAACGAAGTGCTGCGCGACGACTACATCACCGACTCCAAGGCCGGCGTGGAGCGCTGGAACAAGGTGATCGAGAAGGCCGGGATTCCGTTCCGCCTGACGGTGCCGCACAAGGCCTTCCACCGCAACATCGGCGCGCTGGCCGGCGTGAAGGTGAGCCCGGACGGCCGCCACATCCACGACCACGAGTGGAACCAGAACGTCGAGCGCTGGCTGCCCACCGACGAGGACCGCGCCTTCGTCGCCAGCCTGATGGGGCGCGTGGTCGAGCCGGGCAAGTTCGCCAACTGGATCGCGCCGCCGGTGATGGGTATCAACCGCCAGCCGGTCGACTTCGAATACGTGCGCTTCAACTGACGGGGCGAGGGCGCGATGGACATGGCCGTGAACGCCGGGGTGATCAGGCAGCACCTGATCGACCCCGAGATCTGCATCCGCTGCAACACCTGCGAGGCGACCTGCCCGGTGCAGGCGATCACGCACGACTCGCGCAACTACGTGGTCGACGCGGAGAAGTGCAACTTCTGCATGGCCTGCATCCCGCCCTGCCCGACCGGCAGCATCGACAACTGGCGCACGATGCCCACGCTGCGCGCCTACGGCGTGGCCGAGCAGCTGACCTGGGATTCGCTGCCCGCCGAGCTGACGCCCGAGCAGCTGGCCGAAGCCGGTGTGAGCGCCGATGACGCCGAAGCGGCCGCGGCCGCCGAGCCCGCACCGGCCGCCGCCGCGGCGGCCACGCCGGGCACCGAGGCGGCTTTCAACAGCGCGCAGTACAGCGCGACGCTGCCGCCCTGGTCGGCCGCGCACGCCTACGCCAACCTCTACGGCGCTAAGGCGGCGGAGAAGAGCGTCACCGCCACCGTCACCGGCAACGTGCGCGTCACCGAGGTCGGCACCGACTACGACACGCACCACATCGTGCTGGACTTCGGCGCGATGCCCTTCCCGGTGCTGGAAGGCCAGAGCATCGGCATCGTGCCGCCGGGCACCGATGCGAGCGGCCGGCCGCACCATGCGCGCCAGTACAGCATCGCCAGCCCGCGCAACGGCGAGCGGCCGCTGTACAACAACCTCTCGCTGACCATCAAGCGCGTGCTCGAAGACCACCAGGGCAAACCGGTGCGCGGCGTCGCGAGCAACTACATGTGCGACCTGAAGGTCGGCGACAAGGTGCAGGTGATCGGCCCCTTCGGCACCACTTTCCTGATGCCGAACCATCCGAAGAGCCACATCGTGATGATCTGCACCGGCACCGGCAGCGCGCCGATGCGCGCGATGACCGAGTGGCGGCGGCGCCTGCGCCAGAGCGGCAAGTTCGAGGGCGGCCGGCTGATGCTGTTCTTCGGCGCGCGCACCAAGGAAGAGCTGCCCTACTTCGGCCCGCTGCAGAACCTGCCGAAGGACTTCATCGACATCAACTTCGCCTTCAGCCGCACCGCCGGCCAGCCCAAGCGCTACGTGCAGCATGCGATGGCCGAGCGCGCGGCGGATCTCGCGCCGCTGCTCGCCGACCCGAATGCGTTCTTCTACGTCTGCGGCCTGAAGGCGATGGAAGAAGGCGTGGTGGCGACGCTGCGCGACATCGCGCGCGGCGCCGGGCTGGACTGGGACAGCGTGGGCGCCGCGATGAAGCGCGAGGGCCGTCTGCACCTGGAGACCTACTGAGCATGCAGACCCTGCGCATCGAGGCCCGCGCTCCCGGCGTGGCCCAGGTGACGATGGCCCGCGAGGCGGTGTTCAACGCCTTCGACGAAACGATGATCGGCGAGCTGGACGCGGCCTTCGCGCAGCTCGAAGCCGACGACGCGGTGCGCGTGATCGTGCTGGCCGGCGCGGGCAAGCACTTCAGCGCCGGCGCCGATCTGCAATGGATGCAGCGCGCCAGCACGGCGAGCCGGGAGTGGAACCTCGCCGACGCGCGCCGCTTCGCCGCGATGCTCGCGCGCATCGAGGCCTGCGCCAAGCCGACCGTCGCGCGTGTGCAGGGCGCGGCGCTGGGCGGCGGCGTCGGCCTGGCGTGCGCCTGCGACATCGCGCTGGCCGCCGACAACGCGAGCTTCTCGGTCAGCGAGGCGAAGTTCGGCATCCTGCCGGCGGTGATCGGGCCCTACGTGGTCAACGCGGTCGGCAAGCGCCAGGCGCGCCGCCTCGCGCTGAGCACCGAGCGCATCCGCGCCGACGAGGCGCTGGCGATCGGCCTCGTCCAGCAGGTGGTCGCGAAGGAGCAGCTCGATGCCGCGGTGGACGCCGTGATAGTCAACCTGCTCGCCGGCGGCCCGGCGGCGCAGCGCGAGATCAAGCAGCTGTTCGCGCAGCTCGCGGCCGGGCCGATCACGCCGGCGGTGCGCGAGCTGACAGCCGCTACCATCGCCCGGGTGCGCGGCACGGACGAAGCGCGCGAAGGGTTCGCGGCCTTCATGGCCAAGCGGCCCGCGAACTGGATACCGATATGAGCGCCCCCGCCCGGCCGTCCGAAGGGGACGCTCTTCCTCCCTCGGGGAGGTGGTCACGCAGTGCCCGGAGGGTGAACATTTGAGCGTCGATCTTCGCGGCACCGAGGTGCTGGTGGTGGGCGCCGGCATCATGGGTGCCGGCATCGTTCAGGTGGCGGCGCTGGCCGGCCACCCGGTCAAGCTGTTCGACATGCGCGAAGGCGCGGCGGCGCAGGCCGTCGACAAGCTCGCGGCGACGCTGAAATCGCTGGTCGACAAGGGCAAGCTGGCCGATGCCGCGGCCCGCGCGGCGCTGGAGCGCATCGCGCCGATCCACTCGCTGGCGCAGGCGCGCGCGGCCGGGCTGGTGGTGGAGGCGATCGTCGAAAACCTCGACGCCAAGCGCGCGCTGTTCAACGAGCTGGAAGGCATCGTCGCGCCGGGCGCGGTGCTGGCGACCAACACCTCGTCGATCAGCGTGACGGCCATCGCCAACGGGCTGCTGCACCCGGGGCGGCTGGTCGGCATGCACTTCTTCAACCCGGTGCCGCTGATGAAGCTGGTCGAGGTGGTGCACGGCCTGCAGACCGACGCGGCGGTCGCCGAGGCGATCTTCGAGTTGAGCAAGGCGTGGGGGAAGACGCCGGTGCATGCGAAGAGCACGCCGGGGTTCATCGTCAACCGGATCGCGCGGCCTTATTACGCGGAGACCTTGGCGCTGTTGCAGGAGCAGGCCGGTACGCCGCAGGTGCTGGACGCCTGCCTCAAGGCCGCAGGCTTCCGCATGGGCCCATGCGAGCTGATGGACCTGATCGGCCACGACACCAACTTCGCGGTGACGAACTCGGTGTACGCGGCGAACTTCTTCGACAAGCGCTACGTGCCCTCCTTGGTGCAGGCCGAGATGGTCGCCGGCGGCCTCTTCGGCCGCAAGAGCGGGCGCGGTTTCTACAGCTACGGCGAAGGCGCCGGCATTCCGCCGCTGCCGGTGGCGGTGCACGATGCGCCGGCCAGCGCCAAGCAGGTGACGGTGCACGGCGTCGGGACTATCGCCGACCATCTGGAACACGCCGCCATCGCCGCGCTCGCGCCGCAGGGCTGGGGCCCGGCGCGCGAGCTGGGCAGCGACTGGGTGGGCCTCGCCATCGACGGGGCGCGCCTCGTGCTCACCGACGGCCGCAGCGCGCAGCAGCTGGCGCACGACTTCGGCACCAGCGACGTGGCGGTGTTCGACCGGCCCGTGCTGCATCCCATCGCGCCGGGCACCGCGCTGGCCTACGCGGTGGCACCCAACGCGCACGCCGCCTGGCGCACGCAGGCCGGCGCCTGGCTTGCCGCACTGGGCTTCACGCCGCTGCCGCTGGCCGATGCACCGGGACTGGTCGTGGCGCGCACGCTCGCGATGCTGGTCAACGAAGCCGCCGACGCGGTGCTGCAAGGCGTGTGCGACGAAGCCGGCGCGGATGCGGCGATGAAGCTGGGCGTCAACTACCCGGCCGGGCCCTTCGAGTGGCTGAAGGGCTGGAGCGTGGACGGCGTCGCCAAGGTGATCCGTGCCCTCGATGCCGAGTACCGCGGCGAGCGCTATCGCCTGAGCCCGTGGCTGCGCCGCCGCGCCCATCTCACATGAAGTTCGCCGAGTTTGTCGTCGGCCAGGTGATAGCGGCCGGGCCTTACGACGTCAGCGAAGACGAGATCGTCCGCTTCGCGACGCAGTACGACCCGCAGTGGTTCCACACCGATGCGCAAGCCGCCGCCAAAGGCCGCTTCGAAGGTCTGATCGCCAGCGGCTGGCACACCTGCGGCATCGCGATGCGGCTGGTGGCCGACGCGGCGCTGGCCGGCAGCGAATCCTTCGCGTCGCCCGGCCTCGCCTACGTGAAGTGGCCGCACCCGGTGCGCCCGGGCGACCGCCTGTCGGTGCGCGCCACGGTGGTCGAGACGCGCCGCTCCAAGGGCAACGGCGCCCTGGGCATCCTGCGCTGGCGCTGGCAGCTCTTCAACCAGCGCGGCACCGAGGTGCTGGACCTGGAAGCGACCAGCCTGTTCGACCTGGCGGCGGCTTAAGCCTTCCCGTACCAGCGCTGCGCGAACACCGCGAGGCCGCTAGCCACGGAGGCGAAGCGGTCCCCGCGCACGATGCGCGCCCCGGGGAACGCCGCCGCGATGCGCTGCGCCAGCAGGCGCAATCCGGTCGAGCCGCCGGTGAAGTAGAGCGCATCCACCGCAGCCAGGCCGGCCAGGCGCGCCGTCTCGCGCGCGGCCTCGACGATGCGCGCTATGTCGGCATCGAGTGCCGCCAGCGCCTGCGCCTCGCCCAGCTCGACCGCCAGGCCGCGCTCGACGTGCGACAGGTCGATGGTGGTGCGCCCGCCCTCGGCCACCGCGATCTTTGCCGCCTCGGCGCGCGCCACCAGCTCGTGGCCGAGGCGCTCCTCGACCACCGTCATCAGCCGCTGGTGCTGGCGCGCGTCGGCGTAGAAGCCGCGCATCGCGCGCAGCTCGGCCACGCGCTGCGGGTTGTAGACGGTGTTGATCAGGTGCCAGGTGGCGAGGTCGAAGTAGACGCCGCTGGGCACCTCGCGCGCCGGCGCGCCGTTGACGCTCGGCCCGAACGATCCGTAGCCGAACTCGGGCAGGACCGCCGCCAGCTCGACGCGCCGGTCGAAGTCGGTGCCGGCGATGTGCACGCCGTGGTTGGCGAGGATGTCGTCCTTGCGCTCCAGGCGCCGCGCACGCTCGGGGCCGACGCGCACGATCGAGAAGTCCGAGGTGCCGCCGCCGATGTCGGCCACCAGCACGACTTCTTCGTGATCGACCGTGCGTTCGTGGTCGAAGGCCGCCGCGATCGGCTCGTACTGGAAATGGATCTCCGCGAAGCCCACCTGCCGCGCCGCCGCTTCCAGCGCGGCCTGCGCCTGCGCATCGCGCGCCGCATCGTCGTCGACGAAGAACACCGGCCGGCCGAGCACCACGCGCTCTATGCGCGCGCCGGCATCGGCCTCGGCGCAGCGCTTCAGGTGGCGCAGGTAGCCGGCGACGATGTCGAGGTACTTGACGCCGCGCCCGCCGCCGACGTCGGTGGTCTGCGCGATCAGGCTGCTGCCGAGAATGCTCTTCATCGAGCGCATCAGCCGGCCGTCGAGCCCGTCGACGTAGGCAGCCACCGCGGCGCGGCCGAACTGCTCCGGCCCTTCGACGGCGTAGAACACCGCCGTCGGCATCGTCGTCTGGCCCGGCTCCAGCTCGACCAGGCGCATGCCGCGCGCCGAATCCGGCACGGCGACGGCGGAGTTGGAGGTGCCGAAGTCGATGGCGCAATACACGGCGGCTGGCCTTTCGATGCCTGCTGAAAAGGGGCGCGATTGTAGGCACTTGCAGGCACGTCACACACGCGCCGCACAATCGGCGCCGATGGACCGACGCACCCTCTTCCGCCACCTCGGCCGCCAGGCCGTCGCGCTCGCGCTGGCGCGGCTGTTCGGCGCCGCGCAGGCGCAGCCGGCCGCGTCGCCCTGGCCGGCGGGCGTGGGCGATCCGTTCACGCTCGGCGTCGCCAGCGGCGTGCCGCGGCCCGATTCGGTGGTGATCTGGACGCGCCTCGCGCCGCGCCCGCACGAGCCCGGCGGCGGCCTGCCGCCGCTGCCGCTGGCCGTGCGCTGGGAGCTGGCCGAAGACGAGGGCTTCAGCACCGGCCTGCGGCGCGGCGAATTCATCGCCGTGCCCGAACACGCACATTCGTTGCACGTCGAGGTGGGCGGCCTGGCGAGCGCGCGGCCGTACTTCTACCGCTTCATCGCCGGCGGCGCGGTCAGCGAGGCGGGCCGCACGCGCACCGCACCGGCCGAGGATGCCCCGGTGGCGCGGCTGCGCCTCGCGCTCGCCTCCTGCCAGCACTACGAGCAGGGCTGGTATGCGGCGCATGCCGAGATCGCAGCGCGCGATCTCGACTTCGTGCTCTTCGTCGGCGACTACATCTACGAATCGAGCAATGCGCGCTACCGCGTGCGGCCGCACGAGGGCCCGGTGCCGCAGACGCTGGACGCCTACCGCGCGCGCCACGCCACCTACAAGCTCGACGCCGACCTGCGCGCCGCGCATGCCGCGCACCCGTGGATCCTGACCTGGGACGACCACGAGGTCGAGAACGACTACGCCGGCGACGCCAGCCCCAGCGGGCTGGACGCGGCGGCCTTTCTGCGCCGCCGCACCGCCGCCTACCAGGCGTATTTCGAGCACCTGCCGGTGTCGCCTTCGATCGCGCCGCAGGGCGCGGCCATGCGCATCCACGACCACTTCCGCTGGGGCCGCCTCGCCGAGCTGTGGACGCTCGACGGCCGCCAGCACCGCAGCGTGCAGGCCTGCGGCGGCGGCACGCCCGGCGGCCGCGCCGTCACCGGGTGCGAGGCGCTCGCCGACCCGGCGCGCACGGTGTTCGGCGCCGCGCAGGAACGCTGGCTGGCCGAGGGCCTGGCGCGCAGCGCGCGGCCGTGGAAGCTCGTCGCGCAGGGCAGCCAGCTCAGCCCCGGCGGCATCGCCACGCCCGCGCTGGCGCGGCGCATCCACAGCGACGGCTGGGACGGCTACCCGCGCGCCCGCGAGCGGCTGCTCGACGCGATAGCCGCTGCCAACGCGGCGGGCGGCAACACGCTGGTGCTCGGCGGCGACGTGCACCGCCATGTCGCCGCCAACCTGCGCCAGCGCCCCGATGACCCGCGCTCGCCGGTGGTGGCGGCCGAGTTCGTCTGCACCTCGATCAGCAGCCGGGGTTTGTCCGACACGCTGATGGCGGCGATCCGCGCCAGCAACCCCGACCTGCTGCACGCGCGCAGCGACGAGCGCGGCTACGCGCTGCTCGAGGTCACGCCGCAGGCCGCGCACTGCGAGATGCGCGGCACGCCGCACCCGGCGCAGCCGGGCGCCGCGCTGCACACGCAGGCGCGCTTCGCGGTCGAGGCGGGCCGGCCCGGGGTGGCGCGCGACTGAAATTCGTATCGAAATGCACGGCCGGAATGCGCTTGTTCGTGCCTTCCCCTGCCGCGCCGTTCATCACACTGGAATCATTCCGATAACGCGGTGAGCAGCGCAGCACGAGCGGGGGTGTGACATGAGCAGCAGCAAGTCGTCTTCGGGTTCCTGGTGGTCGGCGCTCGGCTTCGGCAAGGCCGCGGCGAGCGCGCCCGACACGGACTACGCCGACATGGGCACGGCCTTCGGCCTCGATGCCAGCCTGGGCGCCTTGCCGATGCCCGAGCCGCGCGGCGAGGCCAGGAACCGCGCGCCTGCCGCACCGTCTCGCCCGGCGCGCAAGCCCTAAGCTGAAGCGCGCCCGGCGCAGGGCGCTTCCTAGAATCGCCTCATGGCGAAGCTGGCGTTCCGTGCTCAGGTGTTGCGTGCCCGCGAGGCCGCCATCGTGGCGGCGGCCAAGCACCTTCTGGCGGCCAAGGGCTTCGACGCGATGACGGTCGACGAAGTCGCCGCCGAGGCCGGCATCGCCAAGGCAAGCCTCTACAAGCACTTCGATTCCAAGGAAGCCGTCGCCGCGGCGGCGATGACGCGCGTGGTCGACACGCTGCTGGCCGCGCTCGACGAGCTGGCCGCGCAGGCGAGCCCGGACACGCCGCCGCTCGAGCGGCTCAAGGCGGCGATGCGCTGGGCCCTGCAGCTGAACCAGGCCGGCGAGTTGCCGGCGCTGCCGGCGCCGAATTCCAGCCTGCTCGCGGCGCTGGCCGCGCACGCGGGCTACTGCGAGCGCCTCGCGGCCGCGAACGAACGGGTCGGCGCGTGGGTCGGCGCCGCGCAGGCGTCCGGCGAGCTGAACCCCGAGCTGCCGGCGCAGGCGCTGCTGTGGACGCTGGCGGCCTGCGCCTGCGGGCCGCTGCCCGGCCTGCTGCGCCGGGGCGGCACCCACAGCGACGAGCAGATCGCCGAGTTCCTGCTCGCGACCTGCTTCGACGGGCTCACGAAGCGCTGATCAGCGGATCAGCAGCACCGGCGTCCTGCACGCCGACAGCACCTTGGTCGCCACCGAGCCCATCACCAGGTTGCCCAGCGTGCCGTGGCCGTGCGAGCCCATCACCAGCAGGTCGTAGCCGCCGGCGTCGGCGGTCTTGGCGATCACGTCCGAGGCGTGCCCGACCTTGCCGACGTACTCCGCTTCGATGCCCTGCTTCTTGAAGAAGGCGCGGATCGGCTTGAAGACGGCCTCGCTGGTCTCGGCGTAGTAGCCCTTGAGCGTCTCGCGGTCGATCACCGAGGCGGCGCGCGCCGGCACCGGCGCGACGCTGTTCAGCACGGTGTACTGGTGCTTGTCGCCGAGCCACTCGTCGTGGGCGGCGAGGTAGGCCAGCATGCGCTTGGTGAACGCGCTGCCGTCGACGGCGAGGAGGATCTTCATCGCGGTGGGTCTCCGGTGACAGGGTATTGACCGGACGAGTCTCGCACAGGGTGGGCCCCTGTTCTTGACAACCCGCAATCCCGCCCGGGCTTGGGGCGGGCTCCGCGGGCTTACCATGCACGCCCCATGAACACGAACACCCGCATCGAAGAACTCAGGCGCGAGATCCACCGGCTCGAAACGCAGGAAGCGCAGGCCGCACCGAAAGCCTCGCGCCGCCTGCTCGCCGGCATCGCCGTGTTCGTGCTGCTCGTCGCCGCGGCCGGCTACGCGCGCTTCGGCACGCCGTCGGCCTGGAAGGGCGTGCCGGTGGCTCAGAGCGAGGCCGAAGCCGGCCAGGCCGGCGCGATGGGCCAGATCGACGCGATGGTCGGCAAGCTCGAAGAGCGCCTGAAGACGCAGCCCGACGACGCCGAGGGCTGGAGCATGCTGGGCCGCAGCTACAGCGCGCTGGGCCGCTACCCCGAGGCGGCCCAGGCCTTCCAGCGCGTGATCGAACTGAAGCCGCAGGAAGCCTCGGGCTACGCCGACCTCGCCGACGCCAAGGCGATGGCGGCCGGCCGCTCGCTGGCCGGCGAGCCGGCCGCGCTGATCGCCAAGGCACTCGAACTCGACCCGAAGAACCTCAAGACACTGGCGCTGGCCGGCACGATCGCCTTCGAGAACCGCGACTACACGAAGGCCGCGCGCCTGTGGGAAGCCGCCGTCGCGGTGGCCGAGCCGGGCAGCGAACTGGTGCGCAACCTCGAAGGCGGCATCGCCGAGGCGCGCCAGCGCGCCGGCCAGCCCGCGCCGCCACCGCCGGCCGCCGCGGCGAGCGGCGCCACGCTGAACGGGCAGGTGCGCATCGCCGCCGCGCTGAAGGGCCGCGCTTCGCCCGAGGACACGCTGTTCGTGTTCGCGCGCGCCGCCGCCGGCTCGAAGATGCCGCTGGCGATCGTGCGCAAGCAGGTGAAGGATCTGCCCTTCGAGTTCACGCTCGACGACAGCACGGCGATGAGCCCGCAGGCGCGCCTGTCCTCGGCGCCGCAGGTGGTGGTGGGCGCGCGCATCAGCAAGAGCGGCAATGCCACGCCGCAGCCGGGCGACCTGCAGGGCTTCTCCAGGCCGGTGGCGCCGGGCGCCACGGGCGTGGCGGTCGAGATCTCCGAAGAAGTGAAGTGACGCGCGCGCGTCACACCTCGTACAGCCGCAGCCCGTCGTAGCCCTCGGCCTCGCCCTTGCGGGCATGGCCGCGTGCGTTGCAGACCACGCGCGTGCGGCCGCCGTCGTGCTCGACCAGATAGTCGTGCCGGCAGTGCAGGTGGCCGTGGATCCAGGTGGAGGCCAGCGGCAGCAGGTCGTCGTCGCCGTTGCAGAAGCTCGCCGTGCCGGGCTGCGCGCCGTAGCGCGGATCGGCGCTGGCCAGCGTAGGCGCGAAGTGCGTCAGCACCACCGTGCGGTCCCACGCGCCGGTGCGCGCGAGTTCGCCGGCCAGCCAGGCGCGGCAGGCGAGCGCTTCCTCGCGCACGCCCTCGGGGTCGAACGCCACGCCGCGGCGCGTGCTCTTCATGATGCGCATGTAGTAGGCGGCCGCGCGCATCGCCGCGGGGCGGCCGGCGTCGCCGAACAGATCGAAGTCGCACCAGCGCACCGTGGCGGCGAAGCGGATGCGCGCGCCCTGCGCGTCGGCGAGCACGAGGCTCTCGCGCTCCAGCAGCCGGATGCCCAGCGCAGCGCAGCGTGCGCGCAGCGCCGGCCAGGCCTCGTCGACCTCGCGGCCGTCGAACTCGTGGTTGCCCGCCACCATCAGCACCGGCGCCGGCCAAGCGCGAAAGCGCTCCAGCGCGGCCCAGCGCGAATCGATGTCGCCGGCCAGCACCAGCAGCTCGGCGGCCGGGTTCGGCTCGGGCTCGAAGGCCTCGGTCTCGAGGTGCAGGTCGGAGAGGAGCTGGATCCTCATCCCTGCCCGTGGCAGTGCTTGTACTTCTTGCCGCTGCCGCAGGGGCAGGGGTCGTTGCGGCCGGCCTTGGGCGTCTCGCGCTTGATCGTCTCGACCTTGTAGCGGCGCTCGCGCGTCAGGTCTTCCAGATCGGCGACGGTGACGATCAGGTCCTCGATCGCCTCGTCCAGCGTCGCCAGCGGATGCTCCCTGTCCAGCGTCGCGACGACTTCGCGCTCCTCGTCGCTCTGCGCCGGCAGGTGGCGGTACAGGCGCGCCAGGGCCACGTCGATCGCGTCGTCGGGCAGCTCGAGCAAATCGGGGAAGCTCTCCATCGCGTGCTGGAAGCCCGCCACCCAGAGGAACAGCGCCTGCGACACCGGGTTCAGGCTGGCCGCCGGGTCGTCGGTGCGCGGCGGCTCGAAGTCGTCGAGTTCGAGGATCAACGGGTCGAACCAGCCGTCTTCGGCGATCGTGTGGCGCAGCGCCGCGTGGCGGCGCAGGATCAGCGCGGTGATGCGCTCGCGCCAGGCCAGGTCGGCGTCGTCGGGCAGCGGCTGGCCGTCGAAATCGAACACATGCGGCAGCCAGGCCTCGGGCTCGAGCAGCACCGGCTGCACGATCACGCCGCACAGGAAGCCGTCGAGCATCACCGCGTCGAGCGGCTCGAAGGGCTCGGGGGTCTGCGCGAGCAGTTCGTCGAGTTCGGCGAACTCGGCGTCGGTGAGGTCGGTGCTCATGGGAAGGATCAGACGGAGAAGTGGCCCAGCAGGCGGTAGCGCGTGCCGGGATGGTACAGGCGCGCCACCGAGGCCACCGCGCCTTGCGACACCGTGCGGCGCGAGACGCGCAGCAGCGCCGAGCCGATGGGCACGTCGAGCGCGCGCGCCTGCGCGGCGTCGGCCAGCACCGCCTCGACCACCTGCTCGGCCTCGGTCAGCGGCGCGTGCTCGAACAGCACGTGCGAAGGCGTCACCTGCGTGAAGTCGCGCTCCATGAAGCCGGGCGCGAGCGCCGGGTTGACGTGGCGGTCTTCGAGCTGGATCGCCACGCCGTTTTCCAGGTGCACGAGGCGCACGTGGAAGACGACCGCGCCCTTGCGCAGCCGCATCGCCGCGGCGACGGCCGCATCGGCCTTCTCGCGCTCGACCGAGAGCACGCGCGTGACGTGGACGTGGCCGCGCTCGGCGATCTCCTCGTGGATGTCGCGCACCTGCAGCACGTTGGAGATCGGGTGCAGCTGCGCCACGTAGGAGCCCGAACCCTGGCGGCGCTCGATCAGGCCCTCGTCCTCCAGCTCGCGCAGCGCGTGGTGCACCGTCATGCGCGCGCAGCCGAACTGCTGCACCAGCTCGCGCTCGGAGGGCAGCTTCATGCCGGGCTGCCAGCCGCCCTCGGCGATGCGCTGGCGGATCGAGGCCTTGATGTTCTCCGAGGGCAGGCGGCGCGGCGCGCGGGTTGTCATGGTTTCATTGTCTCCGTGAGCATGCTAAAGTTGTCTAGACCAGTTTGCGGAGCGCAGCGATGACATCGACCCACTCGACGACGATCACCCCTGGCGGGCTGGACAAGGATCTGCTCGCGCGCGCCGCCGCCGGCCCGCTGCGGCTGGCGGTGGTGGATGCCGCCAGGCCCGCCATCCAGGCCAGCGTCGAGTGCGTGCGCACGCTGGTGTCGCGCCACGAGCCGGTGTACGGCATCAACA
Organism: Pseudomonadota bacterium; assembly: GCA_029779845.1. Taxonomy (GTDB): domain Bacteria; phylum Pseudomonadota; class Gammaproteobacteria; order Burkholderiales; family Burkholderiaceae_C; genus Piscinibacter. Next base: position 53,609 of record JAKOZT010000132.1, read on the forward strand.
CCGGCTTCGGCAAGCTGGCGCAGACGCGCATCGCCGACGACCAGCTGACGCAGCTGCAGAAGAACCTGGTGCTGTCGCACAGCGCCGGCGTCGGCCGGCCGCTGGCCGCGCCGGTGGTGCGGCTGATGCTGTTGCTGAAGGCCGCCAGCCTCGCGCACGGCGTGTCGGGCGTGCGGCTGGAAGTGATCGAGGCGCTGCTCGCCTTGCTCGCGCACGACGTGCTGCCGGTGGTGCCCGAAAAAGGCTCGGTGGGCGCTTCGGGCGACCTCGCGCCGCTGGCGCACCTGGCCGGCGTGCTGATCGGCGTCGGCGAGGCGTTCGTCGGCGGCGAGCGCATGAGCGCGCTCGAAGCGCTGCCGCACGCCAGCCTGAAGCCCTTCACGCTCGGCCCCAAGGAAGGCCTGGCGCTGCTCAACGGCACGCAGGCCTCGACCGCGCTGGCGATCCACGCCGCGCTACGCCTGGACCGCGTGTTCGACGCCGCGCTGGCCGTCGGCGCGCTGACGGTCGACGCCGCCAAGGGCTCCGACACGCCCTTCGACGAGCGCATCCACGCGGTGCGCGGCCAGCCCGGCCAGCGCGCGGTGGCGGCGCGCTACCGCGCCTGGCTGGGCGCGAGCCCGCTGCGCGAATCGCACCGCCACTGCGAGAAGGTGCAGGACCCGTACTGCCTGCGCTGCCAGCCGCAGGTGATGGGCGCCTGCCTCGACCAGATGGAACACGCCTGGCGCATCCTGCTGACCGAGGCGAACGGCGTCTCGGACAACCCGCTGGTCTTCGCCGACGCCGGCGAGGCGCTGTCGGGCGGCAACTTCCACGCCGAGCCGGTGGCCTTCGCGGCCGACAACCTCGCGCTGGCGATCGCCGAGATCGGCGCGCTGTCCGAGCGCCGCACCGCGATGCTGATGGACCCGGTGCTGTCCAACCTGCCGGCCTTCCTGGTCGAACACGGCGGGCTGAACTCCGGCTTCATGATCGCCCAGGTGACCGCCGCCGCGCTGGCCTCGGAGAACAAGTCGCTCGCGCACCCGGCCAGCGTCGATTCGCTGCCGACCTCGGCGAACCAGGAGGACCACGTCTCGATGGCGACCTACGCGGCGCGGCGTTTGCATCCGATGCTGGACAACAGCGCCGGCATCGTCGCGATCGAATGGCTGGCCGCCGCGCAGGCGCTGGACTTCCACCGCCCGCTGCAATCGTCGCCGGCGATCGAGGCGCTTCATGCGCGGCTGCGCGCTCATGTGCCGCACCTCGCGGAAGACCGGCTGATGGCGCCGGACATCGCGGCGGCGACGGCGCTGGTGGAGCAGGGCGCCACGATCTGATCAATGCTCCATCTGGGCGGTCTTGAGAGATTCCGCCCGGATGTCCTCGGTCACCGCCGCCTTCAGCTCCGAGAAGCGCGGCGTGGTCTTCACCGTGTAGTGGCGCGGTGTCGGCAGGTCGATCGCCAGCTCGTTCTTGATGCGCCCGGGGCGGGCGCTGAACACCACGCAGCGGTTCGCCATGAAGATCGCCTCGTCGACGTCGTGCGTCACGAACAGCACGGTCTTGCGGTGCTGTTCCCAGATCGACAGCAGCAGCTCCTGCATCAGCGCGCGCGTCTGGTTGTCGAGCGCGCCGAAAGGCTCGTCGAGCAGCAGGATCTTGGGGTCGTTGGCGAGCGCGCGCGCCAGCGCCACGCGCTGCTGCATGCCGCCGGACAGCTGCTTGGGGTAGTGGTTCTCGAAGCCGCGCAGGCCCACCTCGGCGATGAAGCGCGCCGCGATCTCGGCCTGCTGCGATGCGGCCAGGCCCTTCTCGCGCAGGCCGAAGCAGATGTTCCGGTGCACCGTCAGCCAGGGGAACAGCGTGTAGCTCTGGAACACCATGCCGCGCTCGGCGCCCGGGCCGCGCACCGGCGCGCCGTCGAGCAGCACCTCGCCCTGCGTCGGCTCGTCCAGCCCCGCGACAATGCGCAGCAGCGTCGACTTGCCGCAGCCCGAAGGCCCGAGGATGGTGATGAAGTCGTTGTCGGCGACGTCCAGGTCGGTGGGCTGCAGCGCGACGGTGGGCGCGCCGCGGTTCACGCCGGGAAAGGTGCGGCCGACGCCGCGGATGCTCAGCCGGCTCATAAGGAAGCCCAGCGGAACAGCGCCCGATTCGCGCGCTTGAAGGCGAGGTCGGAGACGAGCCCGATCACGCCGATGGTGATGATGCCGAAGATGATCTGGTCGGTGGCCAGCAGCGCCTGGCTGTCGGTGATCATGTGGCCGATGCCGTCGGACGCGCCGATCAGCTCGGCGACGATCACGTAGGTCCAGGCCCAGCCCAGCACGAGGCGCAGCGTCTCGGCGATCTGCGGCGCGGCGGCCGGGATCAGCACGCGGCGCACGATGCCCCAGTCGTCGGCGCCCAGCGTGTAGGCGGCCTCGACCAGGTCGCGGCGCGTGGCGCCCACCGTCACCGCGATCATCAGCACCAGCTGGAAGAACGAGCCGATGAAGATCACCGCGAGCTTCTGCGCCTCGCCGATGCCGGCCCACAGGATCAGCAGCGGAATGAAGGCCGAGGCCGGCAGGTAGCGCGCGAACGAGACGAAGGGCTCGAAGAAGGCCTCGATCGGCTTGTACGCGCCCATCGCGACGCCGAGCGGCACGGCAAGAAGGGCCGCCAGCACGAAGCCGCCCAGCACGCGCCAGACGGTGTAGCCGATGTCCTTGGCGAAGCCCTGCTCGGCCAGCAGCGTCCAGCCCGAGCGCAGCATCGTCAGCGGGTCGGCGAGGAAGGTCTTCGACACGTAGCCGCCCAGCGTGGCGAACGCCCACACGGCGAAGAAGAGCACGAAGAAGGAGATGCCCAGGGCGAGCTTCGCCCCGGGGTTCACTTCGCGCAGCGGCCTCACTGGATGAAGGATGTGTCGGCCAGCGATTTCAGGTCCGGGATCTGCCTGATGATCCCGACTTCGAGCAGCAGATCGGCCGCTTCCTTGCTGAACTGCGCATGCTCGGCGGCGAAGAACTTCTGGTTCGCGGCCTTGTCCTGCCAGCGCAGGTAGGCCTGGCTCTTCTCGAAGGCCTCGCCGCTCTGCTTGACGTCGGCGCCCATGATCTCGAAGCTCTTCTTGGGGTCGGCCTTGATCATCTCCAGCGCCGCGAAGTAGCCGTCGGCCAGCGCCTTGGCGGCTTTCGGGTTCTCCTTCAGGAACTTGGGCGTGCAGCCGACGGTGTCCATCACCATCGGGTAGTCCAGCGTGGTCGCGATGATGCGGCCCGCCTCGGGCTTGGCGCGCACCGCGCCGAGGTAGGGTTCGTAGGTCATCGCGGCGTCGATGCCCTGGTTGCCCGCGATCATCGCGTTGGCCGCTGCCTGCGGTTCGAGGTTGACGACCTTCACGTCCTTCACCGACAGGCCGTTCTTCTTCAGCATCCAGGCCAGCGTGAAGTAGGGCGCCGTGCCGGGCGCCGAGGCGGCCACCGTCTTGCCCTTCAGGTCGGCGATCTTCGCCACGCCCGGCTTGACCACCATGCCGTCGGCGCCGTAGCTCTTGTCGAGCTGGAAGATCTGCGTGGCGGCCACGCCGTTGGCGTTCCACACCACCCAGGTCTCGACGGTGGTCGCCGCGCACTGGATGTCGCCCGAGGCCATCGCGAGGTGGCGGTCCTTCTGCGGGATCTTCTTGAGCGAAACGTCCAGCCCGAGCTTCTTGTAGAGGCCGGCCTCCTTGGCCAGCGTCAAGGGCGCGAAACCGGTCCAGCCGGAAATGCCGATCGCCACAGGGGTTTCCTGGGCTGCCGCCGGGCCGGCGGCGGCGAGAATGGCGGCGGCGGCCGCGAGCGGCCCGGCAACGGACATGGCAAGAGAGCGCTTGATCATCGTCTCGACTCCTGGAGTGGGATGCGGCCGCCTTGCAAGGCGCGTGCCGCAGTCTACACGGCCACTTACACTTGTCTAGGCCACTTGACCCAGGGTTGTCACGCATGGAGCAGGACGTCTTCGCACTGAGCCGGGGCACGGCGCCGCTGCTGGTGTCGATACCGCACGCCGGCACGCTGATCCCGCCCGCGCTGGAGCGGCGCATGACGCCGGCGGCGCTGCAGCGCGCCGACGTCGACTGGCACCTGCCGCGCCTGTACGAGTTCGTGCACGCGATGGGCGCGACGGTGATCGCCGCCCGCTACGCGCGCCACGTGATCGACCTGAACCGCCCGCCCGAGGACGAAAGCCTCTACCCGGGGCAGGACGTCACCGGCCTGCTGCCGCTGGACACCTTCCGCAAGGAGGCTCTCTACCTGCCCGGCGAGGCGCCCGGCGACGCCGAGCGCGACGAGCGCCGCGAACGCTGGTGGCGGCCCTACCACGACGCACTGAGCGACGAGCTGGAGCGCCTGCGCGAGCGCCACGGCCAGGTCGTGCTGTGGGACGCGCACTCGATCTGCAGCGTGCTGCCGCGCTTCTTCGCCGGCCGGCTGCCCGACCTGAACCTCGGCACCGCCGACGGGCGCGCCTGCGCGGGCGCGGTGCAGGCGGCGGCCGAGGCGCCGATGAAGGCGCAGGGCGGCTACACGCACGTCAGCAACGGCCGCTTCAAGGGCGGCTGGATCACGCGCCACTACGGCGCGCCGGGCCGGGGCGTGCACGCGCTGCAGCTCGAGCTGTGCCAGTGCACCTACATGGACGAGACCGCGCCCTTCGCCTACCGCACCGACCTCGCGGCGCGCATCCAGCCTTTGCTACGCCAGATGGTCGCGGCCGCCGTGGAAGCGCGCCCGTAAGGGGCTGGCCGCGATCGCGTAGGCCAGCTCGGCCGGGTGGTCGACTTCCCACAGGCACAGGTCGGCCACCTTGCCGAGCTCGACGGTGCCGTGCGTGTCGGCCAGGCCGAGCGCGCGCGCCGCGTGGCGCGTGACACCCAGCAGCGCCTCGGCCGGCGTCATGCGGAACAGCGTGCAGGCCATGTTCATCATCAGCGGCAGGTGCGTGGTCGGGCTGCTGCCGGGGTTGCAGTCGGTGGCCACCGCCATCGGCACGCCGTGCTGGCGGAACAGCGCGATCGGCGGCACGTGCGTGTCGCGCAGGAAGTAGAACGCGCCCGGCAGCATCACCGCCACCGTGCCGGAACGCGCCATCGCCCTCACGCCGTCTTCGTCGACGTGTTCGAGGTGGTCGGCCGACAGCGCATCGAACTCCGCCGCCAGCGCCGCGCCGTGCATGTTCGAGAGCTGCTCGGCGTGCAGCTTGACCGGCAGGCCGGCGCGACGGGCGGCCTCGAACACCTGGCGCGTCTGCAGCAGATCGAAGGCGATCGTCTCGCAGAAGGCGTCGACCGCATCGGCGAGGTGCAGCCGCGCCGCCTCGGGAACGATGTGCTCGGCGACGTGCGCGATGTAGTCGTCGGACCGTCCGGCGTACTCGGACGGCAGCGCGTGCGCGGCCAGCAGCGTGGTGCGCACCGTCAGCGGCAGGTGCTCGCCCAGCTCGCGGGCGACGTGCAGGCACTTCAGCTCGTCCTTCAGCGACAGGCCGTAGCCCGACTTGATCTCCACCGTCGTGACGCCGTGCGCCATCAGCTGCTGCGCCCGGCGCGTCGATTGCGCGAGCAGGTCGGCGGTGACGGCCTCGCGCGTGAGCTTCACCGTCGAGACGATGCCGCCGCCGGCGCGCGCGATCTCCTCGTAGCTCGCGCCTTGCAGGCGCAGCTCGAACTCGCGCGCACGGTTGCCGGCGTACACGAGGTGGGTGTGGCAGTCGATCAGCCCCGGCGTCAGCAGCGCGCCCTGCGCGTCGATCTCGCGCAGCGCGCGCGCAGAAGGATCCAGCCGGTTCATCGGCCCGAGGCCGGCGATCCGGCCGTCCGCCACCGCGACGAAGGCCGGCGGCGTGATCGCGCAGTCCGCGTCGGCGCAGGTGACGATGCGCACGTTGCGCAGCAGCAGCTCGATCGTGTTGGCGCTCATCGCAGGGCCTCCCGCAGCCGGGCGCGCGCGGCGAGGAAGCCTTGTTCGGCCGCGGGCGCCCCGGCGTGGCGGCCAGCATGCAGCACCTTGCGGCCGGCGACCCAGGCCTCGCGCACGGCATCGCGGCGATGGCCGGCGAAGACGTGGCTGGCGAGGCGCTCGGCGGGCGCGAGGTCGTCGAGCATCGCATCGGCGAGCCGCACGAAGTCGGCCTGCCGGCCGGGCGCGAGGCCGGCCACCGGGCGCCCCGCGGCCTGCGCGCCGCCGGCCACCGCGGCGTTCCACATCTCCTGGGCGATGCCGACGTTGCGCTGCCGGCGCGCGAGGCGCTGGCCGTATTCGAGCAGGCGCAGCTCCTCGGCGGCATCGACGCTGGCGTGGCTGTCGGAGCCGATGCCCCAGGCGCCGCCTTTGTCACGCCACGCCGGCAGGTCGAACAGGCCGTCGCCGAGATTCGCTTCGGTGCTGGGGCACAGGCCGATCACCGCGCCGCTGCGCGCCGCGTCTTCGCGCTCGGCATCGTTCAGGTGCGTGGCGTGCACCAGGCACCAGCGTGGGTCCACCGGCGCGTGCGCCAGCAGCCATTGCAGCGGGCGCGCGCCGCTCCAGGCGAGGCAGTCGTCGACTTCCTGAATCTGTTCGGCGATGTGGATGTGGATGGGCGCGCTGGCGTCGAGCGCCGTGATGCCGTCGAGCAGATCCTTCAAGGCCGCCGGCGGCACCGCGCGCAGCGAGTGCGGCGCGACGCCGGTTCGCACGCCGTGCGCGCGCAGCGTCTCGACGATGCGCAGCAGCTCGTCCACGCCATTGATGAAGCGCTTCTGATCGGCACGCGGCGGCTTGGCGCCGAAGCCGCTGGCCTGGTACAGCACCGGCAGCAGCGTCAGGCCGATGCCGGCGCGGCGCGCGGCGGCGACCAGGCGCAGCGCCATCTCGGCGCGGTTCGCATACGGCCGGCCGTCGCCGTCGCGGTGCAGGTAGTGGAACTCGCACACCGAGGTGTAGCCGGCGCGCAGCATCTCGACGTAGAGCTGGGTGGCGACCGCCTCCATCTGCTCGGGCGTGATCGCGCCGGCGAAGCGGTACATGCGGTCGCGCCAGGTCCAGAAGCTGTCCTGCGTGTCGCCGCGGGTTTCGGTCAGGCCGGCGAAGGCGCGCTGGAAGGCGTGCGAGTGCAGGTTGGGCAGGCCGGGGACGATCAGGCCCTGAATGCGCTCGACGCCTGCGGGCCGAGGTGCATCGGGTTGCACCGTGGTCAGCGTGCCGTCTGCGTCCCAGGCGAGCAGCACCTCGCGGGCGAAGCCCTCGGGCAGCAGCGCGTGCTCAGCGTGCAGGCGGTTCATGGCTGGCGATCGTGGCACAGGCACACGTGCAGCAGGGCGGCGTCGGCGGCCAGCGGCGCGACGGGCGGCGCGTCGCCGTCGAGCAGCAGGCCTTGCAGCGCGCCGAATTCATCCTCGCCGATGCGCCAGCGGCCACGCGCGGCGAGCAGCAGCGTCACGTCGCCGCGCGTGGGCTGCGCTGCGGCATGCAGCACGGCGGTTTCGCTGCGCCATGCGCCGCGGCGTGTCATCACGTTGAAGTCGCGGCAAGGGCCGGAGGGCAGGCGCGCATGCAGCACCCGCCCACCCGCGAACGACCAAGGTTCGAGCGGCCGCAGCGATTGCACCAACTCGCCCGCCTCGTCGTGCAAGGCCATGCCCGCGCCGCTCAAGACGACGATGCAGCGATCCACGCCGGGAAAGGCCGAGAACGGCGCGTCACGCTCGACTTCGGCCACGCTCAGCCGCCAGCCGAAGGCCTCCTCGCTACCGCCACCGACGGCGATCTCGCGCGTCCACCCCGCGCCGTTCTTCCAGCGCTGCGCCGCAATCGCCGCGAGGTCGACAAGCCTCACCGCCCCCAAGGCCCTGCGGGCCGGCCCCCCAAGGGGGCGCGAGCGCCTTCGGAGCGGCCGTGCGGCGCTCATCCGCGCAGCATCGGCAGGTTCAAGCCCTGCTCGCGCGCGGTGCGGATCGCCAGTTCGTAGCCCGCATCGGCATGGCGCATCACGCCGCTAGCGCAGTCGTTGACGAGCACGCGCGCGAGGCGCTTGGCGGCGGCCTCCGTCCCATCGGCCACGATCACCATCCCCGCATGCTGCGAGTAGCCCATGCCGACGCCGCCGCCGTGGTGCAGCGACACCCAGGTCGCGCCGCCCGAAGCGTTGAGCAGCGCGTTCAGCAGCGGCCAGTCCGACACCGCGTCGGTGCCGTCCTTCATGCCCTCGGTCTCGCGGTTCGGGCTGGCCACCGAGCCGGTGTCGAGGTGGTCGCGGCCGATCACGATCGGCGCCTTCAGCTCGCCCGTCTTCACCATCTCGTTGAACGCGAGCCCGGCCAGATGCCGCTCGCCCAGCCCCAGCCAGCAGATGCGCGCCGGCAGGCCCTGGAAGGCGATGCGCCGGCCGGCCATGTCGAGCCAGCGGTGCACGTGGGCGTTGTGCGGAAACAGCTGCTTGATCTTCGCGTCGGTCTTGCGGATGTCCTCCGGGTCGCCCGACAGCGCCACCCAGCGGAACGGGCCCCTGCCCTCGCAGAACAGCGGGCGGATGTAGGCCGGCACGAAGCCGGGGAAGTCGAAGGCGTTCTTCACGCCCTGGTCGAAGGCCACCTGGCGGATGTTGTTGCCGTAGTCGACGGTGGGCACGCCCATCGCGTGGAAGTCGAGCATCGCGCGCACGTGCACCGCGCACGACTTCGCCGCCTCGTCCTTCAGCCGCGCGTGCTGGCCGGCATCGGCCTGCGCGGCGCGCCACTGCGCCACCGTCCAGCCGGCCGGCAGGTAGCCGTTGATCAGGTCGTGCGCCGAGGTCTGGTCGGTGACGAGATCCGGCTTGAGGCCGCCCGCCTTCGCGCGCTTGACCAGCTCCGGCAGGATCTCCGCCGCATTGCCGAGCAGGCCGATCGAGACGGCTTCGCGCTTGTCGGTGTGTTCGCGCACCAGGCGCAGCGCGTCGTCGAGGTCCTTGGCCTGCTTGTCGAGGTAGCGCGTGCGCAGGCGGAAGTCGAGGCTGGCCTGCTGGCACTCGATGTTCAGCGACACCGCGCCGGCGAAGCTCGCCGCCAGCGGCTGCGCGCCGCCCATGCCGCCCAGGCCGGCGGTGAGGATCCAGCGGCCGGCGAGGTCGCCGCCGTAGTGCTGGCGCGCGGCTTCGGCGAAGGTCTCGTAGGTGCCCTGCACGATGCCCTGGGTGCCGATGTAGATCCACGAGCCGGCCGTCATCTGGCCGTACATGAACAGGCCCTGGCGGTCGAGTTCGTGGAAGTGCTCCCACGTCGCCCACTTCGGCACCAGATTGGAATTGGCGAGCAAGACGCGCGGCGCGTCCGCATGCGTCTTGAACACGCCCACCGGCTTGCCCGACTGGATCAGCAGCGACTCGTCGTCCTCCAGCGCCTTCAGGCACTCGAGGATGCGGTCGAACGAAGCCCAGTCGCGCGCCGCGCGGCCGATGCCGCCGTAGACCACCAGCTCCTCGGGCCGCTCGGCCACCTCGGGATCGAGGTTGTTCTGGATCATCCGGTAGGCCGCCTCGGTCAGCCACGACTTGCAGGCGCGCTGCGAGCCGCGCGGCGCGCGCACCACGCGCCCGGGGGCGCTGCGGGCGGCCTGCGCGGCGGCGTGGGCGACGCGGTTCTGATCGGCGGGAGAGTTCATGACGGCGGCCTCCGGGTCGATGGCATGGATTTCACAAAGTGGCCTAGACCACTTTGCGGAGCATCGCGCAAAGCGGCGGCCGCGTCAAGGCACTTCCGTCGCCACCTCGGCGAGCTGCGCCAGCAGCCACTGCAGCGCCGCCGAGCGGTCGTGGCGCACGTGCCAGAGCGCATCGGCGTGCACCGCGCCGGGCTCCACCGGCAGCTCGCGCACCACCAGGCGGTCTTCCAGCCCGGTCAGCGGCAGGAAGCGTTCGGGCAGCACCGTCAGCAGGTCGGCCTGCGCCACCACGCGCGCGGCGGTGAAGAACTGGTTGACCGTCAGCACGATGCGGCGGCTGCGCTGCTGGCCGGCCAGCGCCTGGTCGACGAAGCCGTGGGGACGGCCGCCGAAGCTCACCAGCACGTGGTCGGCGGCGCAGAAGGCGTCCAGCGTCAGCGGCGCCTCGGCGAGCGGGTGCTCGCGCCGCATCGCGCAGACGTAGCGCCCCTCGCCGAAGCGGCGATGCCGCAGCGGCGACACGCGGCCCTGCGCCACCAGCGCCGCGACCACCTCGGGGAAGTGGCCGAGCGCGAGGTCGATGTCGGCATGCGCGAGCGACTCGCGCGGGTCGCGGTCGAGCAGCGGCCGCACCTCGATCTGGCAGCGCGCGCCCAGCGCCATCAAACGCGCCATCAGCGCCGGCAGCAGGAAGGCCGCCATCGCGTCGGCCATCGTCAGGCGGAACACGCGCGCATCGACGCGCGGGTCGAAGTCGCCCGGCTCCAGCGCGGCGCGCAGCTGGCCCAGCGCCAACCGCACCTGCGGCCACAGCGCCTCGCCGAAGGCGGTCGGAGCCACACCTCTCGGCGCACGTGTGAGCAAGTCCTCGCCTACGGAATCGCGCAGGCGTTTCAAGGCATTGCTGACGGCGGGCTGCGTCATCGCCAGGCGCTCGGCGGCGCGCGTGATGCTGCCTTCGGCCATCACGGTGTCGAAGACGCGCAGCAGGTTCAGGTCCAGCGTGCGGAAGTTCACGGGCAGTCCTCTATTCCGCGGATGAATACCGAGTATTCACAGCATTCACTGCAGCAAATAAGTGTTTACCCTATACTGCACCGCAGCATCAAACAGATGCCCAAGGAGTAAATGCCATGACCAGCCACATCCTGCCTTCCCAGTCCTTCCGCCCGGCGCGTGCCGTGCGCATGGGGACGGCCTTCGGCGACCTGGCTCTTGCCGCTGCGCGCCTCACCCAGGCGCTGTTGTCCTCGCTGCGCCGCCCCGTGCGGAGCGGCCGTCGCCTCAGCGTCATCGAAGAGGCCAACGAGCTGCGCCAGTTCGCCAACGGCTACCTGCGCACCGATCCCGGCTTCGCCGCCGACCTGATGGCCGCGGCCGACCGCCACGAGCTGAACAACGACAAGGCCTGAACCGGGCCGCCACAGCAGTACAGAAGGAGGTCTCCATGACCACCATGATCGTCAACATCCCGGCCCACGCCAGCGCCTTCGGCGTCGAGGGCCCGGCGCCGCGCCTGGCCGACTGGCTGGCGCGCGCCATCCTCGAGCTGCAGTCGATCGGCGACTGGCTGCGCATGCCCGCGCCGGCGGTGCCGGAGGCCTCGGCGCAGCTGCTGCGCCTGGCCGAAGCCTACGACGCGACGCAGCCGAGCTACGCGGCCGACCTGCGCGCCGCGGCCTGGATGGGCGCGCGCGACTGACGCTCGCGCGCCGTCGCCAACGACGAAGGCCGGCTTGCGCCGGCCTTTTTCTTTGGAGCGTGCGCCCGATCAGGCGGCGAGGCGCTCCTCGATCTTCGCCTTGGTCTGCTTCAGCGCCTCGGGCAGGTGGTACGAGAGCTGGTTGAACAGTTCGCCGTGCAGCGCCATCTCGGCCTTCCACTCGGCCGCGTCGATGCGGGTCACCTGCTCGAACTGCTCGCGGGTGAAATTCAGGCCGGCCCAGTTCAGGTGCTCGTAGTTCGGCGTGACGCCGAACACGTGCTCCGCGCCGCCGCCGGTGCCTTCGATGCGCTCGACCATCCACTCCAGCACGCGCATGTTCTCGCCGTAGCCGGGCCAGACGAACTTGCCGTCGGCGCCCTTGCGGAACCAGTTGACGCAGTAGATCTTCGGCAGCTTCGTACCGGCGGCTTGCAGCTTGGCGCCCAGGTCCAGCCAGTGCTGGAAGTAGTCGCTCATGTTGTAGCCCATGAAGGGCAGCATCGCGAACGGGTCGCGGCGCACCACGCCTTGCGCGCCGGCGGCGGCGGCGGTGGTCTCCGAGCCCATCGTCGCGGCCATGTAGACGCCTTCGGTCCAGTTGCGCGCCTCGGTCACCAGCGGCACCGTGGTCGAACGGCGGCCGCCGAAGATGAAGGCGTCGATCGCCACGCCGTTCGGGTTGTCCCACTCGGCGTCGAGCGCCGGGTTGTTGGTGGCCGCCACGGTGAAGCGCGCGTTCGGGTGCGCGGCCTTGGCGCCGGTTTCCTTCGCGAGAGCCGGCGTCCAGTCCTTGCCCTGCCAGTCGGTCAGGTGCGCCGGGGCTTCGTCGCTCATGCCTTCCCACCAGACGTCGCCGTCGTCGGTCAGCGCGACGTTCGTGAAGATCACGTCGCGCTCGAGGCTGGCCATGCAGTTCTCGTTGGTCTTGTGGTTGGTGCCCGGCGCGACGCCGAAGTAGCCCGCCTCGGGGTTGATCGCGTACAGGCGGCCGTCGGCGTGCGGCTTGATCCAGGCAATGTCGTCGCCGATGGTGGTGACCTTCCAGCCCTTCAGGCCGGCCGGCGGGATCAGCATCGCGAAGTTGGTCTTGCCGCAGGCGCTCGGGAAGGCCGCCGCGACGTGGTACTTCTTGCCCTTGGGCGAGGTGACACCGAGGATCAGCATGTGCTCGGCGAGCCAGCCCTGGTCGCGCCCCATCGTCGAGGCGATGCGCAGCGCGAAGCACTTCTTGCCCAGCAGCGCGTTGCCGCCGTAGCCCGAGCCGTAGCTCCAGATCTCCTGCGTCTCGGGGTAGTGGACGATGTACTTGGTCTTGTTGCACGGCCAGGTCACGTCCTTCTGGCCCGGCTCGAGCGGCGCGCCCACGGTGTGCATCGCCGGCACGAAGAAGCCGTCGCTGCCCAGCACGTCGAGCACGGCGCGGCCCATGCGCGTCATGATCTTCATGTTGACGGCCACGTACGGGCTGTCCGACAGCTCGACGCCGATGTGCGCGATCGGCGAGCCGATCGGGCCCATCGAGAACGGCACCACGTACATCGTGCGGCCGCGCATCGCGCCGCGGAACAGGGCCTTCTCGCCGGTCTGCAGCAGCGCACGCATCTCGGCCGGCGCCATCCAGTTGTTGGTCGGGCCGGCGTCTTCCTTGCGCTCGCAGCAGATGAAGGTGCGGTCTTCGACGCGCGCCACGTCGCTCGGGTCGCTGCAGGCGAGGTAGCTGTTCGGGCGCAGCTCGGGGTTCAGGCGCTTCATCGTGCCGGCCTCGACGAGCTGGGCGCACAGGCGGTCGTACTCTTCCTGCGAGCCGTCGCACCAGTAGACGTCCTTGGCCTCGGTGAGCGCCGCCATCTCGGCGACCCACGCCAGCAGGCGGGCATGGCGGACATAGGCAGGTGCGTTCAGGCGCACCCCTTCGAGCACGGGACGGTTCATGTCGCTTCCGATCTTCAAAGTCAAAAAGGCGGGATTGGGCAAGCCTGCAGGGCCCGGGGTCCGGTGGGTTTGCCCAATCCGCCTCTCTCGGAGCCGCCGGGGTTACGGCGGGTTTCATGGCGGGGCCGGGTGAGGGCGGCGTGCCACGGGCGCGAGAGGCGGGGGTGATTGTGAAATCAGTGTACCGGCGCGGTAATCACCGCAGCCCGGGGGTCACCATGCATTCGCCGCATAGTTCTATGCAAACGCCCGCTTGACGAGCGCCAAGCGGGCGTTGCGAAAGATCGCCGGCCCGGCCCCGGGCACGCGCGTTGCCGCTGCCGGTCACCTCACTTTCACGGACCGCCGACGATGAAGCACCACCACCGCACCCCCCTGCTGCTCGCCGCGCTGGCCTCGCTCGCGCTGGTGGCCGGCTGCGACCGTCGCGCCGACCCGAACCCGCCCAGCACCTCCAGCATGCCGAGCCCGCCGCCGGCCAGCGAGACCGTGCCCGGCACGGTGCCGGGCGCGCTGCCGCCGGCCTCCGCCGCCAGCAACTGAGGCGGGGCGACAAACGCGCGCGCCGCTAGCCGATGTCGGGCTCGACCAGCGCGGCCAGCTGCAGCAGCGACTCCTGCCAGCCGAGGTAGCACATCTCGAGCGGGATCGCCTCGGGGATGTTGTCCTGCACGATCGCGACCTCGGTGCCGCAGCTCACCGCATGGAGCTCCACGCGGACCTGCAGCGTGCCGGGCAGGTTGGGATCGTCGAAGCGGTCGGTGTAGCGGATCAGCCGGTGCGGCACGAGTTCGAGGTATTCGCCGCCGAACGAGTGGCTCTGGCCATTGGAAAAATTGCGGAACGACATGCGGAAGCCGCCGCCGACCTTGGCGTCGAACTGCTGCACGCTGCACGTGAAACCGTGCGGCGGCAGCCATTTGGCGAGGGCGTCGGCCTCGAGGAAGGCGCGGTAGACCTTCTCGGCCGGAGCGCGCAGGACACGATGGAGTCGGACGGCACGGGAGGACATGGCAGGCCTTTCGATGCAATGGTGAAGAGACGACGAACAGCGGCGGCCATTTTCGACATCCGTCAAGACGCCGTCGCCGCCGCGGCTTAAGCTGACCGCACCGATGAAGCTTTGCCTGCCGAAACTCCTCCCGTCCCTCGCGCTGCTGGCGCTGGGCGCCGCCGCCCAGGCCACGCCGGCCGAATACGGCGAGGCGATGTTCCGCCTCGCCACCGAGCGCGGCTGCCTGGACTGCCATGCGCTGCAAGCCGGCCGGCCGCGCGCCGACGGGTTGCCGCCGATCGCGCCGGCCTGGATCGAGATCGCCAGGCGCTATCGCGACGACCCCGGCGCCTCCGAGCGCCTGACACGCACCGTGATGGGCGGCTCGAACCCGGCGGCGCGCCACTGGGCCGGCAAGGTCGGCGAGGCCAACATGCCGCCCAACGCGACGGTGGTCAGCGAACGCGAAGCGCGCGCGCTCGTGAACTGGATCCTGGTGCTGGTGCCCTGAGGCGTCGCGGCGGCGCGCCGGCGCCCGCAGAATCGCCGCATGCCGATGCATCGCCGACACCTCCTGGTCGCCGCCGCGGCCGCGCTGGCCGCTCCCGTGCCGCTGCGGGCCCAGCAGCGCGCCTCGCTGGCCGACCCGCTGCGCCTGGGCGCCGATCAGGCGCTGGTCGATTCCGGCCTGGCCGCCGCGCTGCAGAAAGCCTTCGGGCGCGACACCGGCGTGGCCGTCAAGCTGCAGGCCGGGCTGTCGCTGCCGCTGCTCGACGCGCTGGAGCGCGGCGAACTCGACGCGGCGCTGACCAACGCCCCCGAGGCCGAAACGCGCCTCGAATCGCAAGGCCTGGTGCACGACCGCCGCCGCGTCGCCGACGCGGCGCTGGTGCTCGTCGGGCCGGCGCCGAAGAAGAAGGCGCCCGACCCGGCCGGCATCGCGAAGATGGGCGACGCCGCCGCCGCGCTGGCGCAGCTGCGCAATGCCGCGCTGGCGAATCCGGGCAGCATCGCCTTCCTCAGCAGCGGCGACGGCTCGGGTGCGCACCTCGCCGAGCAGGCGCTGTGGCGCGCCGCCAAGGTGGCGCCGGCCGCGCCCTGGTACGCCAAGGCCGAGACCGGCTCGTCGCTGATCGCGCAGGCGCGCCGGCAGGGCGCCTACGCGCTGGTCGAGCGCGGCGTCTGGGCCGACCACGGCGGCGCGCCGCTGGCGGTGCTGGTCGAAGGCGATGCGCGCATGGCGGTGCCGGTGCACGTGATGCGCTCGTTCCGCGTCAACCACCCGGCCGGCAAGCTGTTCACGCAGTGGATCACCGGGCCCAAGGGGCGTGCGGTGGTGGCCGCGCAGCGCGGCTACCGCGCGCCGGGCTGAGCGATGCGGCTGGCCAGCCTGAACGTCTCGCCGGCGCGGCCGCTGCGCATCGGCGAGCGCACGGTGATGAGCGGCATGGGCAAACGCGCCGTCGAGGGCGCGCTGGCGGTCGCGCCGCTCGGCCTCGCCGGCGACGAGCAGGCCGATCCGTCGGTGCACGGCGGCCTGGCCAAAGCCGTCTACGCCTACCCGGCCGAGCACTATGCGTTCTGGCGCACGGTGCGCGCGCAGGCGCGCGTGTCCTTGTGGGACGAAGCGCTGCCGGCCGGCTTCCTGGGCGAGAACCTGACGCTCGAAGGCCTGCTCGAGAAGGACGCCTTCGTCGGCGACGTGCTGCGCTTCCCGCACTGCGAGCTGGCGGTCAGCGAGCCGCGCTTTCCGTGCTTCAAATTGAATGCGGTGATGGGCTTCGAGCAGGCCGGCCGGCTGATGTCCGACAGCGGCTGGTGCGGCTTCTACCTCTCGGTGCGCCGGCCCGGCACGCTGCGCGCGGGTGAAGCCTTCGAGCTGCTGCCCGGGCCGCGCGAGGTCGGCATCGTGGAACTGTTCCGCTCGCGCGTGGCCGCACGGCGACGCTGAGGCGCGGCGCGCGTGCCTGCATCACGCCGCGCGCCGTCGGGCTGTTGGGGGGGTGTCGCGATCGGGGCGCAGAATGCGCCAGGGGCACCGCGTCGAGTGCCCCGTCCAACCAAGGAAGGAGGCCCTCGATGGGCATCGTGAGTTTCTTCAAGGAAGCCGGCGAGAAGCTGTTCGGCGGCAAGGAAGCGGTTGCCGCGCCGGCGCAGGCCAGCCCGGCCGAGCTGCAGCAGCGCTCGGCGGCCGCCAACGACGCGGCCGCGAAGGCGATCGAGAAGTACATCGGCGCCCAGGGGCTGAGCGCCGACGGCCTCGCCGTGGCCTTCGACGGTGCGAGCGGCACGGTCACCGTGTCGGGCCAGGCCGCCGATCAGGCCACCAAGGAGAAGATCCTGCTGTGCTGCGGCAACGTGCAAGGCGTGGCCTCGGTGTCCGACCTGATGACGGTGGCGCAGCCGGCCGACGAATCGCAGTACCACACGGTGGTCAAGGGCGACACGCTGTCGGCCATCGCCAAGAAGTTCTACGGCAACGCCAACCTGTACCCGAAGATCTTCGAGGCCAACAAGCCGATGCTCAGCCACCCGGACAAGATCTACCCGGGCCAGCTGCTGCGCATCCCGCCCCAATAACGGGTCAGGCCAAAGTGGGGTAGTCGGTGTAGCCGGCTGCCCCGCCGCCGTACAGCGTCTCGCGCTTCAACTCGTTGAGCGGCGCGTTCTCGCGCAGGCGGCGCACCAGGTCCGGGTTCGAGATGAAGGGCTTGCCGAAGGCCACCAGGTCGGCGCGGCCCTGTTCGACGGCAGCGATCGCCATCGCGCGGTCATAGCCGTTGTTGACCATCCAGGCGCCGGCCGGGTGCGCGGCCTTGAAGCGCCGGCGCAGCGCCTCGAAGTCGAACGGCACCGCGTCGCGCGGGCCGCCGGTGGCTCCTTCGATCACGTGCACGTAGGCGGGCTTCAGCGCCGCGAGCTGCTCCACCACGTGGCCGTAGAGCGCCGCCGCATCGCTGTCCTGCCCCAGGCCGTTGGCCGGCGTCACCGGCGACAGGCGGATGCCGCTGCGGCCGGCGCCGATCTCGGCCACCACCGCGGCCATCGCCTCCAGCAGCAGCCGCGCGCGGTTTTCGATGGCGCCGCCGTAGGCGTCGGTCCGGTCGTTCAGGCTGTCGCGCAGGAACTGCTCGAGCAGGTAGCCGTTGGCGCCGTGCAGTTCGACGCCGTCGAAGCCGGCGGCCATCGCGTTGCGCGCCGCGGCGCGGTAGTCGGCCACGACGCGCGGCAGCTCGTCGGTGCGCAAGGCGCGCGGCGCCGACACCGGCTCGAAGCCCTTGGCGGTGTAGGTCTTGGTGTCGGCCGGGCGCGCGCTCGAAGACACCGGCACCGTGCCCTCGGGCAGCAGCGAGACGTGCGAGACGCGCCCCACGTGCCAGAGCTGGATCACGATCCTGCCGCCGGCGGCGTGCACCGCGTCGGTCACGCGGCGCCAGCCGGCCACCTGCTCGGCGCTGTAGATGCCCGGCGTGTCGAGGTAGCCCTGGCCCTCGGGCGAGATCTGCGAGGCCTCGGTGACGATCAGCCCGGCGCTGGCCCGCTGACGGTAGTACTCGACCTGCAGCTCGCCGGGAACGCGGCCGGGCAGCGCGCGGTTGCGCGTCAGCGGGGCCATCACGATGCGGTTGGCCAGCGTGATGTCGCCGGCCTGGAAGGGGGAGAAGAGGGTGGTCATGGGCGCTGACGATACAGTCACGCTCCGATTCCCGCTGCCGACACCGTCATGCTCGCCTACCGACACGCCTTCCACGCGGGCAACCACGCCGACGTGCTCAAGCACCTGGTGCTGGTGCAGGTGCTGCGCCACATGAACGGCAAGGACAAGCCCTACCGCTTCGTCGACACCCACGCCGGCGCGGGCGGCTACTCGCTCGAAGGCCGCTACGCGCAGAAGAAGGGCGAGTACCTGGACGGCATCGCGCGGCTGTGGGAGCGCGACGATCTGCCCGAGCCGGTGGCCGACTACGTGGCGCGCGTGCGCGAGTTCAACCCGGGCGGCCGGCTCGAGCAGTACCCCGGCTCGCCGGCCTTCGCGCGCATGCTGCTGCGGCCCACCGACCCGATGTGCCTGTTCGAGCTGCATCCGACCGAGCACCGCATCCTGGAGGCGTACCTCGGCGCGCAGCGCAACGTCGACGTGCGCCATGCCGACGGCTTCGACGGGCTGAAGAGCCAGCTGCCGCCGCCCTCGCGGCGCGGCGTGGTGCTGATCGACCCGAGCTACGAAGGCCACGGCGACTACGCGCGTGTGATCGCGACGCTGCGCGACGCGCTGCAGCGTTTCGCCGACGGCGTCTACCTGGTCTGGTACCCGCAGGTCACCAAGGTCGAAGCGGCCGAGCTGCCGCGCCGGCTCGAAGCGCTGGCGCCCAAGGGCTGGCTGCACGCGCGGCTGACGGTGGCGCGCCCCGACGCGCAGGGCTTCGGCCTGGCCGGCAGCGGCATGTTCGTGATCAACCCGCCGTACACGCTGCACGACACGCTGGCCGGCGTGCTGCCCTGGCTGGTGAGCGTGCTCGGCCAGGGTGACAACGCGAACTTCCTGCTCGACCAGAAGGCGGCTTGAGCGCCCGTCGTCAGCGCCGCCTGAACCAGGTGCGACGGCGCGTTCCCGTCGAAGCTCGGCAGGGTCGGCTTCTGTAGCGCCATGTAACGTATGTCGTCCGCGCGCTTGCAGCCGGGTGCCGCGAGCGGATCGAAGTGGACGTGAAATGCGCCCCCCGACGCGCGCGTCGATGACGATGCGCATGGCGTGGCTCCGGCCGTGAGCTGGGGCCGAAACTGGGGCGCGCGTTGACGCCCGGCAAGCACCGGGCGCAACAAGCGCTTACCGCCGGGCGACGCGGCCGGTCACTCGGGCGCAGGGCACGCTTCTTGAAACGATCGCGCCCATGAACGCGCTCTCCCGCCTCGCCGCCGCCGTCGCCCTCGCCGCCGGTTCGCTGCTGCTGGGCGGCTGCACCACCTCGCTGGTGGTGGCGCACCTGTACGAAAAACTCACCGAGGGCGACCCGGCCTCGTGCTTCCGCCTCAACAGCGTCGACCGCGCCTTCCAGACCCGCTGCGGCCCCTACCGTCCCGGCAGCCTGAACGCCGAGGACGTGCGCGCTTCCGGCCTGCCGCTGTGCCCGCTGACACTGGCCGCACGCGAGCCGGCGCGCTGGGCGATGCTGCCCGAGCTGATCGCCAAGGGCGCCTCGCCCGAGGCATGCACCAGCGCACCCTGGGTGGCGCTGGCGCAGGCCAACCCCTGCCCCGACTTCGCCGCGGCGAGCGCGCCAGAGCGCGAGGCGCTGCGCTGGCTGGCCGAAGCGGATGCGCGAGCCATCCACCACGACGTGGTGCGCGCGCTGAGCTGCCCGAACGCGCGCGCCGCCGGGCTGGACACGGTGCTCGACGGCTGGCTCGCGCAAGACCAGCTGCGCGCCGACACCCTGCCCTTCGGCGTGCTGGGCGCGCTGCACCCCAGCCATCTGCGCGCGCCGCTGGCCAAGGCGCTGGAAGCGCGCGGCCACACCGCGCAGGCCGCGCTCGGCGCCTACCACGGGCGCCTGCCCGGCGGCTTCGAGGAAGCGCTGCGCACGGCCGACTTCGACGCGCTCGACTGGTGGGTGCAGCGCGTACCCGCGCTGGTCGACCGCGTGCCCGCCGCGCAGGCCAACCAGCTGCCCTGGGTGCCGCTGGCGCGTGTGATCACGCCGGCCTTCGTGGCCGACGCGACGCGCCAGCGCGAGCTGGTCGACTACCTGCTCGCCCACGGCGCGCAACCCTGGCGCGGCCTGCCGCACGACCCGCAGCTGACGCCGGCGACGCTCGCGATGAAGCTGCACAGCCCGCTGGCCGACACGCTGGCTGGCACGCGCGTGGCCGCCGGGCGCGGCAACACGGCGGCCGCCGCCGCGATCGCCATCGCGCACTGACAGCTCAGGGCAGCCGGTCCGGCTCGCGCTTGAGGTCTCTGAACGCCGCGAACAGCCACGAGCGCATGCCCACCACCAGCGTGTAAGGCCGCTTCTGCTCGGGCGCGAGCTTCTGGTCGGCCAGATGCTGCTGCGCGAAGTCCTGCCCGACGCGCTGCAGCCGCTCCATGAAGGTCGCGGCGAGGCTGCGCCCGACCTGCCCGTGCACCAGCATCAGCATCTCGCCCTCGCCGTCGAAGCCGCCGCTGAAGTAGTCGTCGACCACGTGCTTGCGGAAATACGCCATCGCCGGCCCGTGCGGCCGCCAGCGGAAGCCCTTGGCCACCTTCAGCCGGTAGCGGTTCAGCGGGCGCAGCTCGATGAAGCCGAGCTTGTCGAGCTGCACCAGGCACTTGACGCACTCCGCCTCGGTGAGCGTGTAGGTGGCGACGATCTGCTCGAAGGTCCACTGGCTCAGCGCGCAGATTGCCACCAGCAGCAGCTTGCGATCCGCCACCACCGCGGCCTCCTGCTCGTGCGTCAGCTCGCGGCGCAGCGGCTGCGCGTCGGCCACCTTGCGCGCGAGGTCGGCGAAATCCATCTTCAGCACGCGCAGCACCTCGTCGATGCGAGACAGCGGCATGTCGGCCTTGGCGAACACGCGCTTGATGCTCGATTCGGCCAGGCCCAGCTCGCGCGCCAGGTCGGCGTAGGTGAGGCCGGCAGCCTTCAACTCGGCCTTCAGCGCGGTGACGAGGTCGTGGGTCGTGCTCATGTCGTTCCCTCCCGAAAAGTACCGCTCTACGATACTTCAGGCGCACAGCGTTGCAACCCTCCTTGGTGTGATGGATACCTCAGGCGCGGCGCGGCAGGATGCGCCCACCTTCAACCACCCGACAGGGATGAGCACATGAACCGCAACGCGATCCACCACGACACCAAGGCCTGGAAGGCCCAGGTCTGGATCTCCTTCGGCGTCGCCGCCTGCCTGGCCGCCATCGGCCTGGCCTGGCTGCCCGGCCAGGACCTGGACCGCGCCTTCATGTTCATGGGCTACGGCTTCTGCCTCTCGGCCGCCTTCATGGTCGCCAAGTACGTGCGCGACAACCAGGGCCAGCGCGTCGACACGCCGATGTGGGGCGCGGTGGTGTGGGGCGGCTTCGCGCTGGCGATGGCGCTGACCGGCTGGGGCCTGTGGCGCATGGAGATCAACCCGACCTACAAGGCCTTCCTCGGCGTGGCCTGGATGTTCCTGATCTCCAGCGTGTTCACGCTCGCCAAGACGCTGCGCGACGCGCACGAAGCGCGCATCGCGCAGATCCGCGCCGAGGCGCGCCACCACGGCCACGAGCAGTGAGGCGCGACATGAAGAGCTTCGTTCGCTCCTTCGTTGCCGCGGCCGTGCTGGCCGCCAGCCTCGCCGGCCCGGCGCGCGCCCACCCGCATCCCTCCGACGCCAGCGCGCTGTCGATGCTGCCGGTGGCGGTGTCGGTGGCCGCGCCGGCGCTGTTCCTCTCCGGCGGCGTGATGCTGACCGTGGTCGCCGTCGAAGCCTCGGCCGAAGGCACGGTGTGGGTGCTGGAGCGCGCCTCCGACGGCGCGCGCGCCAGCCTCACGCTGTCGGCCGCGGCGGCCGGCGGGCTCTCGGTGGCGGCCGGCACGGCGATCACCGTCAGCGCCTTCAGCGCCGGCTGGGTGCTGTCGGCAGCCGGCAAGGCACTGGCCTACATCCCCAATCAAGTCGGCGAGGCGCTGCTCTACAACGAGCGCATCAGCCGATGAAGGCCGCGCTGATCATTTCGCTGGCGCTCGCCGCCGGCGCCGCGCAGGCCGGACGCAGCTGCGAGCCCAAACCGCCCGAAGCGATCAACGTGCAGCGCGCGATGACGCTCGCCCAGCACACCGCCGCCGCGCTCGACGCCAGCGGCGCGCAGGTGGTGCTGCTGGCGCGCGCCGGGCAGGACCTGTCGAAGTACGGCCTGGCCTGGTCACACCTCGGCATCGCCTACCGCGAGGGCACACGCTGGCGCGTGGTGCACAAGCTCAACGCCTGCGGCACGGCGCGCGCCGAGGTCTACCGCCAGGGCCTGGGCGAGTTCTTCCTCGACGACCTGCACGAGTACAAGGCCGGCTTCGTCGTGCCCGAGCCGGGCTTGCAGGCCAAGCTGCTGCCGCTGCTGCGCGACAACGCGCAGGCCACGCGGCTGCACAGCAGCGCCTACAGCATGGTCGCCTACCCCTGGGCGCAGCGCTACCAGCAGAGCAACCAGTGGGCGATCGAGACGCTGGCGCTGGCGAGCGCGCCGCAAGTCAGCTCGCGCGAGCGCGCGCAGGCCTGGCTGAAGTTCAGCGGCTACGAGCCGACCGTGTTGCATCTCGGGCCGCTGACGCGCCTGGGCGCGCGCGCCACCGCGGCGAACATCGCCTTCGACGACCATCCGAACGAGAAGCGCTTCTCGGATCGCATCGAGACGGTCACCGTCGATTCCGTCTTCGCGTGGTTGAATCGCAGCGGGCTGGGCGCGCCGCTGCAGACGGTGCGCTGAGCCGAGAACAACATCAGGAGGAGCCCTTGAACGACCCCCATCCGAATCAGTTCGCGCTGCTCGGCCAGCGCCGCTTCGCGCCTTTCTTCTGGGCACAGTTCCTCGGCGCCGGCAACGACAACCTGTTCAAGTTCGCCTTCACCGTGATGGTGACCTTCGGCACCGCGAACGCGACCGGCCTCGCGCCGGCGCTGGTGGTGCAGCTGATCGCGGCGCTGTTCATCCTGCCCTTCCTGCTGTTCTCGGCCACCGCCGGGCAGCTGGCCGACAAGTACGACAAGGCGGTGCTGATCCGCTTCGTCAAGACGCTGGAGATCGTGATCATGGCGATCGCGCTCTACGGCTTCACGGCGCAAAGTGTGCCGGTGCTGCTGCTGTGCACCTTCGGGCTCGGCGTGCACTCGACGCTGTTCGGCCCGGTGAAGTACGCCTACCTGCCGCAGCACCTGAACGAGCGCGAGCTGACCGGCGGCAACGGCATGGTGGAGATGGGCACCTTCGTCGCCATCCTGCTCGGCAACGTGGTCGGCGGCCTCTTGATCGCGGTGCCCGAGGCGGGCGCGCGCTACGTCGCGTGGAGCTGCATGGCGCTGGCCCTGCTCGGCCGCCTCGCGGCGCAGTTCGTGCCGAGCGCGCCGGCCACCGATGCGGCCTTGCGCATCAACTGGAACCCCTTCAGCGAGACCTGGCGCAACCTCAAGCTCGCGCATGAGAACGTCGCGGTGTTCCGCTCGCTGCTGGGCATCTCGTGGATGTGGTTCTTCGGCGCGGTGTTCCTGACGCAGTTCCCCTCGTTCGCGAAAGACGTGCTGGGCGGCAACGAGCAGGTGGCCTCGCTGCTGCTCGTCGTCTTCTCGATCGGCATCGCGACCGGCTCGCTGCTGTGCGAGACGCTCTCGCGCCGCCACGTCGAGATCGGCCTGGTGCCCTTCGGCGCCTTCGGCATGAGCGTGTTCGCGATCGACCTGTACTTCGCCTCGCGTTCGATGGCGCATCCCGACACCGCGCTGACGCTGACGCAGTTCGCCGCGCTCGGCGCCAACTGGCGCGTGATGGCCGATCTCGCGCTGCTGGCGCTGTTCGCGGGCCTGTACAGCGTGCCGATGTACGCGCTGATCCAGATGCGCGCCCAGCCCAGCCACCGCTCGCGCATCATCGCGGCCAACAACATCCTCAACGCCCTCTTCATGATCGGCAGCGCCGCGATGGCCGCGCTGCTGCTGAAGGCCGGCGCGACGGTGCCGCAGCTGTTCCTGGTCACCGGGCTGCTGAACCTGCTGGTGGCCGGCTACATCTTCCTGATCGTGCCCGAGTACCTGCTGCGCTTCGTCGCCTGGGTGGCGACGCGCCTCGTCTACCGCTTCAAGGTGCGCGGCGACGAGCACATCCCGGCCGAGGGCGCGGCCATCCTGGTGTGCAACCACGTCAGCTTCGTCGACGCGATCCTGCTGATGGCGGCCAGCCCGCGGCCGATCGCCTTCCTCATGGACCACCGCATCTTCAGGACACCCGTGCTGGGCACGCTGTTCCGGCTCGCGAAGGCGATCCCGATCGCGCCGCAGAAGGAAGACCCGCGCGCCTACGAGCAGGCGTTTGCGCGCGCCAAGGCGGTGCTCGATGCGGGCGATTTGCTGTGCATCTTCCCCGAAGGCGCGATCACGCGCGACGGCTCGCTGGGCGAGTTCAAGGGCGGCGTGATGAAGCTGCTCGAAGCCAACCCGGTGCCCGTCGTGCCGCTGGCCCTGCAGAACCTGTGGGGCTCGTTCTTCTCGCGCGTCGACGGCAACGCGATGACGAAGCCCTTCCGGCGCGGCTTCTTCACCCGCGTCGGGCTGGTGGCGGGCGAAGCGGTGCCGGCGGCACAGGTCAGCCCCGCGGGCCTGCGCGAGCGCGTGAGCGCGCTGCTGGCGAGCTGATCAGCCGCGCAGGAAGGCCGCCAGCGCGGCCGGCAGCCTGGGCAGCGGGGGCAAGGGCGGCAGCGGCGGCCAGGGTGTCGGGCCGCTGCGCGTCAGGCGCTGCGTGATCGCGCGCTTGAGCGGCGGCAGGTGCTCGGCCACGCGCACCACCGCCTGGCGCAGCACGCGCGCGGCCTGGCGGTCGTCGGTGAACAGGCCGACGATCGCGTTGGTGCCGTGGAAGATGGTCCAGGTCTCGCGGCGGTGGCGCGTCTCGTAGGGCAGCAGCACGTCGAGGCTGCCCAGGTCGCGCCCGCCGCGCCGCGCCGCGCCGAGCAGCGCGCTCAATTCGTCGACGCCGTACAGGCCGAAGTTGTAGCCGTGCGCGGTGACCGGGTGCATGCCCACCGCCGCATCGCCGATCAGCGCAAAGCGCGGCGCGACGAAACGCTGCGCGTACACCGCCACCAGCGGGTAGAGGTGGCGCTTGCCGCGCAATTCGAGCGTGCCCAGGCGCTCGCCGAGCTGCTGCTGCACCCAGGCGGTGAACTGCGCGTCGTCCCAGCGCTGCATCGCCAGCGCCTGGTCGGAGCTGATCGTCAGCACGATCGAGCTTTCGCCGCCGTTCATCGGCAGCACCGCCAGCGTGTGGCCGTGGTGGAAACATTCCTGCGCCACCGCGCGATTGGAAACCGTGTGCGCCATGCGGCAGACGATCACGCTGCGGCCGAAGTCGCGCATCTGCGCGCCGATGCCGGCCTGGCGGCGCGCCTCGGAGAAGCGGCTGTCGGCGGCGACGATCAGCGGCGCGCGCAGCGTGGTCTCGCTGCCGTCGGCGGCCTTGCAGCGCAGCGTGGCGCCGTCGGCGTCGACCGACAGGCCGAGCACGCGCGTCGCGGGACGCAAATCGATCGCCTCGCGGCCCTGCACCGCCTGCCAGCTGGCGCGGCGGATCACGTGGTTGGCGACCAGCCAGCCGAGTTCGTCCTCGCCCGAGCCCTGCGGGTCGAAGTGCAGCGGCTTCAGGTCGGCCCCGTTGTAGACCTCGGCCGCGCGCAGCGGCGCCACTTCCTCGACGGGCAGCCGCTCCCACAAGCCGAGTCGTCGCATCAGCACGGCGGCGCGGTGCGTCAGCGCGATGTCGCGGCCGTCGGGCGCCGGCTCGGCGAGCGTGGCGGCGTCCTGCGCGTCGAGCACGATGCTGCGGATCGCGGCGTCCGACAAGGCGCGCGCCAGCGCCAGCCCGCTCGGGCCCGCGCCGATGACCAGCACGTCGGTGTCGAAAGGGGTGGCCTGCGAGGCGGGGATGCGGCGCGTCATGGGCGTTCTCGGCGCGGGAAAGGGGAGACGATCATCCGCGCCGCGCACCGGCGCAGGCCTGACCCGCGTCAAACGCCGCGGGTGCGCTCCTGGGCGAACCTGGCCGCGAAGGCCGCGAACGCGCCGGCATCCAGCGCCTCGCGCACCTCGCGCATCAGGTTCAGGTAGTAGTGCAGGTTGTGGATGCTGGCGAGCATGGGCCCGAGCATCTCGTTGCAGCGATCGAGGTGGTGCAGGTAGGCGCGGCTGAAGCCGCTGCAGGCGGGGCAGGCGCAGCTCTCGTCGATGGGCCGCTCGTCGGTCTTGTAGCGCGCGTTGCGCAGGCGCAGGTCGCCGAAGCGCGTGAACAGATGGCCGTTGCGCGCATTGCGCGTCGGCATCACGCAGTCGAACAGGTCGACGCCGTGGGCGACGCCCTCGACCAGATCCTCCGGCGTGCCCACGCCCATCAGGTAGCGCGGCTTGCGCGCAGGCAAGCGGTGCGGCGTGTGCGCGACGATGCGCTGCATGTCTTCCTTGGGCTCGCCGACGCTGACGCCGCCGATCGCGTAGCCGGGCAGGTCCAGCTCGACCAACGACGCCAGCGACGCCTCGCGCAAGCCTTCGAACATGCCGCCCTGCACGATGCCGAAGAGCGCGTTCGGGTTTTCCAGCCGCTCGAACTCCGCCCGGCAGCGCCGCGCCCAGCGCAGGCTCAGCTCCATCGAGGCGCGCGCTTCCTTCTCGGTCGTCACGTGGCCCTTGGTCTGGTAGGGCGTGCACTCGTCGAACTGCATCACGATGTCGCTGTTCAGCACGCGCTGGATCTGCATGCTCACTTCGGGCGTCAGGAACAGCTTGTCGCCGTTGACCGGCGAGGCGAACCTGACGCCCTCCTCGCTGATCTTGCGCATCTCACCCAGCGACCAGACCTGGAAGCCGCCGCTGTCGGTGAGGATGGGCTTGGTCCAGCCCTCGAAGCGGTGCAGCCCGCCGAACTGCGCCAGGATGTCCAGCCCCGGACGCAGCCAGAGGTGGAAGGTGTTGCCGAGGATGATCTGCGCGCCCATCGCCTCCAGCGACGCGGGCATCACGCCCTTGACCGTGCCGTAAGTGCCCACCGGCATGAAGATCGGCGTCTCGACGACGCCGTGGTTGAGCGTCAGGCGGCCGCGGCGGGCGCGGCCTTCGGTCTTCAGGAGTTCGAACTGCAGCATCCCGGGATTGTCGCCCCGGGGGGGCCGTGCTACTTCTTCGCCGCCTGCAGCGAAAGAATCCAGCCCACCAGCTTCTTCGCGTCGGCCTCCTTGATCGCCACCGCATTGGGCGGCATCGCCAGGCCGCTGGCCTGGCCCTTCCAGTGGCTGTCGTAGGGGTTGGAGCCCTTCATCACCGTGGCGGTGAGCTGCGCCTGCGCGCCCTTCACGCCTTTGTACTTGGCGGCCACGTCGCGCCAGGCCGGGCCGATCGGCGGCAGGCCGTCGGGGCCCTTGGCGCCCGGTTCGACGTGGTGGCAGATCAGGCAGCCGGCGTTGTTGGCCAGCGCGAGCATCTTCTTGTCGTCGGCATCGTTGCCCGCCGCGAGCGAAAGCATCGGCGCGCCGAGCAGCGCGAGCGCGAGTGCGGTGGTGTGCTTGCTGTTCATGCTTCTTCCCTCATGCATCGTTGAATCTCGTGATCCATGCTAGGAAGCGCCCCTGGGCGCCGTTTGACGGCGCTCAAGCGGCCGGGGCGTTTTGCCAATGTGGAGCAGCGCTGCTGCGGCCTGGCACAGCGCGCGTGGCGCCGTGCCGACGCGAATGCGTCAGGAGGTGGCAGGCAGCGCGAGCAGCTTGCGCACGAAGGCGCGCGCCAGCGCGTCGGCGGCGGCGCTGTCGCGCAGATCCTGCTCGACCGGCGTGCGCACGCTGGCGACGATCTCGCCGGCCAGGCTCTTCAGCCCGCCGATCATCGAGACTTCCGGCCCGGTGGCCGCCAGCTCGATCTCCAGCAGGTAGCCGGCCGCGCCCTTCAGCGCGTCGTACTCGGTGTCGCCGCCCTGGCCTTTCGCAGCGAGCGCGCGCTCGACCACGGACGGGTCGACCAGCTTGACGCGCATGCGCTGCAGTTCGCGCTGCAGCGCGTTCTCGACCAGCCGCACCACCGGGTGGCGCTGCTGCAGCGGCACGCGCGCCGCCTTGTGCTCCACGCCCACCGACACGCTCTCGTTGCCGGCGGAGATCAGCACGCGCGCGGTGCCGTCCCAGCCCGCCGGCAGGCGCTCCATGCGGCGGTCGAAGAAGAGCGCCACGGCGGGGCGGCCTTGTCTGGCGTACCAGTCGTTCAAGGTCGAGCCGGCCGGCGCGCTCTGGCGCAGCGAGCCGGTCTCGCCGACATCGCCCGCAGGCGCCGCGCCCGGCCGGTGCGGCGCGACGACGCCGGGCTCCACCGGCTGCGTCAGCATGCGTTCGTTGTCGAACAGCTTCAGCTGCGCTTGCGCGCCGGTCGCTGCAACGGCGAGGGCGAAGCCGAAGACGAACGGCGCGCGCATCAGCGGGCCTCCCGGATCTCGACCAGGTAGTGCGCCACCTGCGCGGCGAGCGTCGAGCTGCCTTCGTAGACGCCCACGCCGTTGGCGTCGAGCACCACGCGCTGCCAGGCGCTGGTCTTGTCGACCGGCGCGTAGCCGCTGTCGTAGAAGCTCACGCGCGCTTCGATCGCCTGCGTGAAGTCGGTGCGGTTGCGCAGCTGCGCGATCACCTTCAGCGTGCCGGTGGGCGTGCGCCGCGAGCCCTGGCTTTCCACTGCGATCTTGCCGGCCTTCACGCCTTGCAGGCTGCGGTCGAGGATCACCACCTGGTCGTACTGCATGCGCGCATCGGGCGCGAGCTTGTCGTCGACACGCTGCGCCAGCTTGGCGCCTTCGGTGAACTGCGGCTGCGCGCAGCCGGCCAGCAGCGCGGCCAGCGCCAGCGCGGCGAGGGAGAGGGTTTTCGTCATCGGGCTGTCCTCGGTTCGATTCATCGGCGGGTCTTGATCCACACCAGGCGGCGGCCTTTCGGGTCGGTCCATTCGCGGCGCACCAGCTCGTCGCTGGCCACGGCCTGGCCGGCGTCGTCGAGCAGGCGCACGTCGCCCAGCGGCGCGGCGGCGGCGCCGAGCGTCGCCACGTGCAGGCTCTCGGGCAGGTTGGCCCAGTAGCGCACGTCGGCGCGCGGCTTGACGTTGGCCGACACCAGCGCGGCGATCGCGCCCACCGCGGCCAGGCCGCCGAGCGCACGCCCGGCGCTGCCGTCGAGCGCGACGTTGATCAGCGCGCCTTCGCTGGCCAGCGTGGCGGCGGCGTCGCCGATCGCGCCGGTGGTCTTCTGGAACGCGACCTTGCCGTCGATGATGCGGTCGATCTCGCGCGCGCCGCGGTGCGTGGCCTGCACGTACAGGTCTTCCATCGCGTAGGGCTTCAGCGCGCCGGCGCCCTGCGCGATCTCGATGCGCTTCTCCGGCGTGCGCTTGGCGCGCCGGTAGACGATCTCGTGGTTGCCCACGCCGTCGCCGAGCTTGCGCGGCGCGCCGGCCAGTTCGGCGATCACCAGCGTGTCGGCGTCGGGCGCGGGCGGGGTCCAGTCGCGGCGGTATCCGGCCGCCTCGGCGTAGGCCTCGGCGGCCTGCGCGGCGTCGCCGAGCAGCTGGCTGCACCAGCCGTCTAGGAACATCAGCGTCGCGAAGCCGGAGCGGTAGCGCTGCTCCTCGGCGAAGGAGCTTTGCATCAGCGCGCTGCGGAACGAAGCGCGCGCGTTTTCGTAGTCGGCCTCGGTCAGGTAGACGAGGCCGCGGTAGTAGAACGCCATCGCGCGTTCGTAGGGCTCGCCCTTGAAGTCCTTGGCGCCTTCTTCGTACCACAGCGAGCGCGCCTTCGCGGCGCCCTCGGCGCTGGAGTACACGCTCTCGATCGCCGCCAGCGCTTCGTCGAGATGGTGCGCCGAGGCGTCGAGCTGCGCCTCGCGCAGCGCGGCCACGCCGGCCTGCAGGTGGTGCAGCGTGCGGTCCTTGTCCTCGGCCCGCGCCAGCGCGGCTTCCGCTTCGGCGAGCGTACGCGCCTGTCCGGGCAACGCCGCGAACGGCAGCACCGCGAGCAGCGCGGCCGCCAGCGCGCGCCGCCGCTCAGCGGTACACCACGTCATCCTGCGCTTCCTTGCGGAACTCGTACAGGCCGCTCCAGGCGATGTTGCCGTACTCGAGGTCGACCAGCTCGAAGGTGATCTGGTGGTAGCGCGACAGCGTGCCGTTCTTGGTCGACGCGGCGTCCATCGAGACGATGCGCCCGCCGAGGCGGAAGTCGGCGCCGGCCTGGGCGCTGGTCGAGCGGATCGTGCCGGCGTCGGCGCCGCCTTCGCGCTTGAGCTCGCGCTCCTTGGCGACCATGTCGCCGTAGTGGCGGCCGAGGAACACCATGCGCCCGGCGGCCGAGCGGTTCAGCTCGACGCGCAGCCGGTCGGTGATGGCGTTCTTGTTGATGCGCGAGCTGCTGTCGTTGGCGAAGTAGGCCGAGTCGACGATGATGCGCGGCGCCTTGGCACGCCCGGCGATCTCCGGCGTGGCGAGGATGTCGCGCAGCATCTGGTCGGTCATCGAGATCACGTCCTGCGACTCGACGCCGACGCCGGCCACCTTGCTCGACGCGGTCGCCGCATCGGCGTAGACGGTCTTGCGCCCGGCGCTGTTGTCCAGCCCCGAGTTGACGCTGGCACAGCCCGACAGCGCGGCCACCGCGGCGGCGGCCGCGAGCAGCATCGGCAGGCGAATGGCGTTGCGGTTGTCCATGGCCGCGCCCTCAACGCGCCGCGCGCGACGCCGCGGCGATGGCCGGGTAGTAGCCGGTCTTCAGGTCGGGGTAGATCTTCTGCGTCAGATCCAGCACGGCGGCGTAGTCCTTGTGGCTGGAGTTCTTCGCGTACATGTACACCGCCAGATCGTTGACGCTGTTGAACGACAGGTCGGAGTTGGCCTTGATGAACTCCTCGCCGCCGACCATCGCCAGCGCTGTCTGGCGGCCCAGCGACTCGCCCACGCTCTGGCCGATCCAGCCGCCGACGAAGGGGATGTTCTCGGCCAGCTTGGCGCCGGCCTGGGCACCGAGGAAGCCGCCGACGCCGGCGCCCGCGCTGGCGGCGCGGCCCTTCTCGACCCACGGCGCGACGGTGCCGTCTTCGGTGTAGGGCGACATGTACTTGCCGGCGTTGCCCAGGATGGGCGCGGGCGCCTTCAGCGCGGTCGGCGCGGCGATCTGCGGCGCGCTCGCGCAAGCGCCGAGAGTGATGGCCAGGGCCAGGATCGTCAGGGTCTTTTTCATCGTCTCGCTGCGTTGGGTTGGACAGTGAGGCGATGGTGCAAACGAGGGTCGCCCGCGCGCATCGACCGAATGGCCGATGAGGCCACGCGCGGCCATGATGTAATTCGCGGCGCATGAAAGTCCTGCTGATCGACGACCACGCCCTGTTTCGCGACGCCCTCACGCTGATGCTGGAAGCGCGCCTGGGCGGGCTGGAGCTTCTTCACGCCGGGCGGCTGGACGAGGCGCTGCGAGCGCAGCGCGAGCACGCCGACATCCGCCTCGTGCTGCTCGACCTCGCACTGCCCGACAGCAGCGGCGTCGACGGCCTGCGGCGCTGGCGCGAGCAGGCCGCCGAGGTGCCGGTGGTGGTGCTGTCGGCCGACGAGCGGCCCGAGACGGTGCTCGCCGCGATCGACGCCGGCGCGGCCGGCTTCATCCCGAAGACGGCGCAGGGCCGCGTGCTCGAAGACGCGCTGCGCGCGGTGTTCGACGGCCGCGCCTTCGTGCCGCCGCGCACCTACGGCACGCTGGCCGAGCTGAACGGCAGCGCGCCGCGCGGTGTCGACGCCGACCAACTCGCCCTCTCGCCGCGCCAGCTCGAGGTGCTGCGCCTGCTGATCGAGGGCAAGACCAACAAGATGATCTGCCGCGACCTCGCGCTGTCGGAATCCACCGTCAAGACGCACCTCGCGGCGATCTTCCGCCGCCTCGGCGCCGAGACGCGCACGCAGGCGGTGGTGGCGGCCGCGCGCTTAGGCCTCCAGCTCAGCGCTCCAGCAACGCGCTGATCGCCGCGCGCAGCTCGCCGGCGCGAAACGGCTTGTGCAGCAGCCGCGCGCCGAGGCGCTCGATCTCATCGCGCCGGCGCGATGACACGTCGCCGGTGACCACCAGCGCGGGCAGCGCGCCGAGGCGGCCGCGCGCCAGGCGGATCACGTCGACGCCGCTGCCGGCGCCCAGGTGCAGGTCGGTGACGATCAGCGCAGCATGGCGCTCGGCCGGCGGCAGCGCATCGAGCGCGATGCGCAGCGCCTGCGGCGCATCGAACGCGAGCACGCGCGCACCCCAGGCGCCCAGCTGCGCGGCGAGCGCGTCGCGCACGGTGGCGTCGTCTTCCACCAGCACCACGGACTGGTCGGCCAGCCAGAGCGGATCGGGCCGCTCGCCGGCCGAGGGCAGCGCGGCCGAGTCGGCCGCCGCCAGCGTGACGCCGAAGCACGAGCCGCGCCCGGCGCGCGAGCGCAGCGACAGCGGCGCGCCCAGCAGCGCGGCGCTGCGCCGCACGATCGCCAGGCCCAGGCCCAGGCCTTCGCGGCGCTCGTGCTGAGACGGGTCGAGCTGCACGAAGTCGTCGAACACCTGCGCCTGGCGCTCGGCGGCGATGCCGCGGCCGGTGTCCCACACCTGCACCAGCACGCGCCCGCCGGGGCGGCGGCGCGCGGCCAGCAGCACGCCGCCGCGCTCGGTGTAGCGCAGCGCGTTGGAGACGAAGTTGCGCAGGATCTGCTCGAGCAGCAGCGCATCGGCCCGCACCGCCAGCGCGGTGGGCCGCACGCGCAGGCGCAGGCCCTTGCGCTGCGCGGTCTCGCCCTCCTGCGCGGCCAGCGCGTCGAACAGCGGCTGCAAGGGCACGCGCTGCCAGCGCGGCTCGAAGCGGTCGGATTCGAGGCGCGAGAGGTCGAGCAGCCCGGCCAGCAGCGACTCCAGCGCCGCCACCGCCGCGTCGACGCGCGCCACCAGGGCGCGCTGCGCCGGCTCGGCGATGCGCTCGCGCAGCAGGCCGACCAGCAGGCCGATGCCCACCACCGGCTGGCGCAGGTCGTGGCTGGCGGCGGCGAGGAAGTCGCTCTTGGCGCGATTGGCGGCCAGCAGCGCGCGCGTGCGGTCGCGCACGCGCTGCTCCAGCGTCAGGTTCAGCGCCTCGACCTGGTTGAGAGCGCCCACCACGCGCTGGATCAGCACCGCGGCGAAGCCCACCAGCGCCACCGGCACGGCATAGGGCAGCCAGTAGCCGTCCATCACCGAGGTGTGGCCTTGCTGGTAGAGATAGTCGTGCGCGCCCGCGCCCAGCACCACCAGCAGCCCGGCCAGCAGGCCCAGCAAGGGACCGGCGCGCAGCTCGCGCGCGCGCCGGCCGATCAGCCACAGCGCCGGCAGCGTCAGCGCCAGCAGCAGCGGATAGGCGTAGGCGCGCAGCTGGTTGAGGTCGCCGAAGGCCGCGGCCAGCACGCCGGCGGCGAGCAGCAGCGGCCCCAGAACGGCCAGCACGAGGCGCAGCGCGCGCGGCCGGCGCCCCGACAGCGCCATCGCGAAATGGCCCAGCAGCACCACGCTGACCACCTGGGCGCCAAAGAACAGCAGCGTGCTGAACGCCGCCGAGGGACCGGTGGCCACCTCGTAGTAGGCGAAATTGCGCGCCGAGGCGAGCATGCCCAGCACCGCGAAGCTGCCCAGCGCCACCTCGCTGCGCCGCCGCCACCACAGGAACAGCGTCAGCAGGCAGACGCCGCCGCTGGCGACGTTGAGCATCTGCGGCAGCGTCACCTGCACGTGGTAGCCGGCGAGGAACTCGCGCTCGACCTGCGCCGCCGGCCCGAGCCGCAAGGGCGACAGGCCGGCGCGCATGCCGTTGTCGACCTCGATCTCGACCCGGTTCTCGCCGGCGCGCAGCAGCGCGGGCGGCAGCGACACCAGCACCGGCATCGGGCGGCGGTAGACCGGCGTCGCCATCGGCAGGCCGCCGCTGACGAGCTGGCCGTTGACGCGCACTTCGTGGTTGGTCGACAGCCGCGCGATGCGCATAGCCCACGGCCGCTCGGGCACGGCGTCGAGATGGAAGGCGAGGCGGTAGAAGCCCTTGCCGGCGCCGGCCAGACTGCGCTGCGCCCAGGTGTCGGGCAGCTCGACGCGCTGCCACGGGCCGGCCGCCTCGCGCGCGAACTCGGAGTGCGTCAGCAGCAATTCGTCGTCGGCCGCGCGCGCTGCCGGCACGCCGGCCAGCCACAGCGCCAGCCACAGGAACAGCAGCCGCACGCTCACCGCGCCGCACGCGCGAGCAGCATCGCGTCGCCGTAGCTGAAGAAGCGGTAGTGCTCGCGAATCGCGTGCGCGTACAGCGCCATCGCGCGCTCGTGGCCGGCGAAGGCGCTGACCAGCATCATCAGCGTGCTCTTCGGCAGGTGGAAGTTGGTGACCAGCCGGTCGACGACGCGGAATCCGAAGCCGGGCGTGATGAAGATGTCGGTCTCGCGCGCGCCGGCTTCGAGCGCTCCGCCCAGCGCCGCCGATTCGAGCGCGCGCAGCGTGGTCGTGCCCACCGCCACCACGCGGGCGCCGGCGGCGCGCGCGGCGGCGACGGCCTCGACCGTGGCCTGCGGCACCTCGAACCACTCGCTGTGCATGCGGTGCTCGGCGAGGTTCTCCGCGCGCACCGGCTGGAAGGTGCCGGCGCCGACGTGCAGCGTCACGCTGGCCACGCGCGCGCCGCGCTCGTGCAGCGCGGCCAGCACGCCGGCGTCGAAGTGCAGCGCCGCGGTGGGCGCGGCCACCGCGCCGGGATTCTTCGCGAACACGGTCTGGTAGCGGCGCTCGTCTTCGACGCTGTCGGCGTGCGTGATGTAGGGCGGCAGCGGCACGTGGCCGTGGCGTTCGAGCAGCGCAAAGGGGTCGGCGGGCAAGCGCAGGCGGAACAGCGAGCCGTCCGGCCCGCCGCGGCCCAGCACCTCGACCTCGAACGACGGCGCGCCGTCGGCCGCCGCGAAGCGCAGCGTGCTGCCCGGTTTGGGCGACTTGCTGGCGCGCACGTGCGCCAGCACCTCGAAGGGCGGCAGCACGCGCTCGACCAGCGCCTCCACCGCGCCGCCGCTGGCCTTGGCGCCGAGCAGCCGCGCCTTGATGACGCGCGTGTCGTTGAAGACCAGCAGGTCGCCTTCGGCCAGCAGCGAAGGCAGCTCGCGGAACACGCGGTCGACCGGCGCCGCGCCCGTGCCGTCGAGCAGGCGAGAGGCGGAGCGTTCGGGCGCGGGATGCTGGGCGATCAGCTCGGCCGGCAGTTCGAAATCGAAATCGGCGAGCGTGTAGGGGCGAGGTGGCGCGGGCATGGAGGCGGCAATGGTGCCATGCCTCGTGCTGCAAGGATCAGTGTGGTCCGATGCGCGCGGCCGGCTGCGTCGCGGCGCGCTCCGAGCGATCCCACGCCAATGCCGCGAGCGCGCTGACCACGGCGACGACGACAAGAACCAGGGCGAGGCGGGCGACAAAACGCATGGGGCGGGCAGGGCGGCGGAAAACGACAGGGCGCGATGCTAAGCGCTGCCGGCGCGGGCTTTTCTAGAGTGCGCACTCGGTCGTGGTGAAGGGCTTTGCGCCGCGCCGCTGGCGCCACGCGCGGCGGGCAGAAGTCACGCCGGCTGCGGCGAGAATCCGCCCTCATGACGAAGTCGGCGCCGCAGCGCGCGCTCGAAAAGCTCGGCCTCGTGCGCGACATCGACCTCGCGCTGCACCTGCCGCTGCGCTACGAGGACGAGACGCGCATCACGCCGATCGCCGCGCTGCGCCACGGCGACAGCGCGCAGGTGGAAGGCGTGGTCGGCGACAGCCGCGTGCAGCCGCACCCGCGCCGGCAACTCGTGGTGAAGATCCACGACGCGAGCGGCGAGCTGCTGCTGCGCTTCCTGCACTTCTACCCCTCGCACCAGAAGGCGCTCGCGGCCGGCGCGCGCGTGCGCGTGCGCGGCGAGGCGCGCGGCGGCTTCTTCGGGCTGGAGATGGTGCACCCGGCCTTCAAGGCGGTGGACGAAGGCGCGCCGCTGGCGCGCGCGCTGACGCCGGTCTACCCGGCCAGCGCGCAACTGCCGCAGGCCTATCTGCGCAAGGCGGTGGCCTCGGGGCTGGCGCACGCCGACCTGTCCGAGCTGCTGCCGCCCGGCACGCTGCCGGCGCAGCTGCCCACGCTGCGCGAGGCGCTGGACTTCCTGCACCACCCGGCGCCCGACGTCGGCCTGGCGACGCTGGAAGACCGCAGCCACCCGGCCTGGCAGCGCCTGAAGTTCGACGAGCTGCTGGCGCAGCAGCTCTCGCAGCTGAAAGCCAAGCAGGAGCGCGCACGGCAGCGGGCGCCGGCCTTCGCGCTGCGGCCGGGCGGCCTGCAGGAAAAGCTGCTCGCCGCGCTGCCCTTCGCGCTGACCGAGGCGCAGCGGCGCGTGGTCGAAGAAATCGCGCTCGACCTCGGCCGCGAGACCCCGATGCACCGCCTGCTGCAAGGCGACGTGGGCTCGGGCAAGACGGTGGTGGCGGCGCTCGCCGCCGCGATCGCGATCGAAGCCGGCTGGCAATGCGCCCTGATGGCGCCCACCGAGATCCTCGCCGAGCAGCACTTGCGCAAGCTGGTCGGCTGGCTGGCGCCGCTGGGCATCACGGTCGCGTGGCTCACCGGCAGCCGCAAGGGCAAGGCGCGCACGCAGATGCTGGCGCAGGTGGCCTCGGGCGAAGCGGCGCTGGTGGTGGGCACGCACGCGGTGATCCAGCAGCAGGTGGAGTTCGCCAAGCTCGGCCTGGCGATCGTCGACGAGCAGCACCGCTTCGGCGTCGCGCAGCGCCTCGCCTTGCGCAGCAAGCTGCAGGACGGCCCGCTCGAACCGCACACGCTGATGATGAGCGCCACGCCGATCCCGCGCACGCTGGCGATGACGCTGTTTGCCGACCTCGACATCAGCACCATCGACGCGCTGCCGCCCGGCCGCACGCCGGTGGTCACCAAGCTGTTCGCCGACAGCAAACGCGACGCGGTGATCGCGCGCATCCGCGACGAGGTGGCCGCCGGCCGGCAGGTCTACTGGGTCTGCCCGCTGATCGAAGAGAGCGAGACGCTCGACCTGCAGAACGCCACCGCGACGCACCAGCAGCTGTGCGAGGCGCTGCCCGGCCGGATGGTCGGCCTGCTGCACGGCCGCATGGCGGCGGCGGAGAAGGCGGCCGCGATGTCGCTGTTCAGCGGCGGCCAGATGGGCGTGCTGGTGTCGACCACGGTGATCGAGGTCGGCGTCGACGTGCCGAACGCCTCGCTGATGGTGATCGAGCATGCCGAGCGCTTCGGCCTGAGCCAGCTTCATCAACTGCGCGGGCGCGTCGGCCGCGGCGCGGTGGCCAGCGTGTGCGTGCTGCTGTACACGACGCCGCTGTCGCAGACCGCCAAGTCGCGCCTGAAGGCGATGATCGAAACCAATGACGGCTTCGAGATCGCGCGCCGCGACCTCGAGATCCGCGGCCCCGGCGAGTTCTTCGGCGCGCGCCAGTCGGGCGCGCCGTTGCTGCGCTTCGCCGATCTCGCCGAAGACGGGCTGCTGCTGCGCCAGGCGCGCGCGGCCGCCGAGACGCTGCTGGCGCAGCACCCGCAGGCGGCCGAGCGCCACGTCGCGCGCTGGCTGGGCGCGAAGACGGACTACTTGAAGGCTTAGAAGTGCATCTGGTACTTCGCGCCGTCGGAGAACAGGCACACGCCGGTGCCCATCGTCGGCCCGCCGATCAGGTACTCGCACTGCACGTTGACGCCCTTCGATCCGTAGGCGTTGGCGATGCCGCGCCGGCCGCTGAAGTTGCGCGCCGCCGTGCCCAGCACCTCGTTGTGGATGCGGCCGAAGGCGGCATAGCCGGCGTCGACGCGCGTCGCTTCGCCCTGCAGCGTGTCGCCGAGGTAGGCGAGGCTGAAGCTGCCTCGGCCGCTGTGGCCGTCGACCACGGTGGCGTTGAGCAGCCCGCCCGCATTGGCCTGCGCGTTGAGCGGGTACAGGCGCACGCTCAGCACCGCCGGCTGTGGCGGCGCGGCGGGCGCGGGCGGGTTGACGATGGTGACGCTGCTGCCGCCTTCGCGCGCGGCCGGCGCCGGGTAAGGCTGGCCGGTGCGCGGATCGACCGGCACGACGACGCAGGCGGACAGCGCCGCGGCCGAAGCGAGCGCGGCGAACGTGGGTCGAATGCGGTGGCGTGACGAAGCTGTGTGCATGAGTTGAAGCGGTTCGCGGCACATGCCGCGCGCACAGAGTCCCCCGCCCCGCCGCGCGCCGCAAGCGCATGCTGCGCCGGTACAGCGCCGCGATGCCCGACGGCGCACGCCGCGATGCGCGGCGCTGCCATACTTGCCGCATGACGCTCACCGAACTCCGCTACATCGTCGCCGTGGCCCGCGAGAAGCACTTCGGCCGCGCCGCCGAAGCCTGCTTCGTCTCGCAGCCCACGCTCAGCGTGGCGATCAAGAAGCTGGAGGAGGAACTCGACGTCAAGATCTTCGAGCGCGGCGCCAGCGAGGTCAGCGTGACGCCGCTGGGCGAGGAGATCGTGCGCCAGGCGCAGTCGGTGATCGAGCAGGCCGCGGCGATCAAGGAGATCGCCAAGCGCGGCAAGGACCCGATCTCCGGCCCGCTGCGCCTGGGCGTGATCTACACCATCGGGCCCTACCTGCTGCCCGATCTGGTCAGGCAGGCGATCGAGCGCGTGCCGCAGATGCCGCTGATCATCCAGGAGAACTTCACCGCCAAGCTGCTGGAGATGCTGCGCACCGGCGAGCTCGACGCGGCGATCATGGCCGAGCCCTTCCCCGACACCGGCCTGGCGGTGGCGCCGCTGTACGACGAACCCTTCATGGCCGCGGTGCCGAAGACGCATGCGCTGGCCAGGCGCAAGAGCCTCTCGGCCGAGGAGCTGAAGAACGAGACCATGCTGCTGCTGGGCACCGGGCACTGCTTCCGCGACCACGTGCTGGAGGTGTGCCCGGAGTACGCGCGCTTTTCCAGCGACGCCGAGGGCATCCGCAAGAGCTTCGAGGGCTCGTCGCTGGAGACCATCAAGTACATGGTCGCCTCGGGCATGGGCGTCACGGTGGTGCCGCAGCTCTCGGTGCCCAAGGAGGCACAGCCGCACGTGACCTACATCAGGTTCACCGAACCGGTGCCGACGCGCCGCGTGGTGCTGGCGTGGCGCCGCACCTTCACGCGCTACGAGGCGATCGCGGCGCTGCGCAACTGCATCTACGCCTGCGAGCTGCCGGGCGTCGCGCGCCTGACCGAATGAGGCTATCGCGCCCTTAGCGGCAATTGTTTTGACCTGCCCCGGTGGGCTTTCCTAGAGTAGCGACGCACGATCCAGCAACCGCTACACCCTAGAGGAGTCACCGATGTCGCAGAGCAAGACCCCCGCCGAAAACGCCGCCGGCTGCCCGTTCGCCGGCCACCAGAAGCCCGCCGGCATCGGCGGCCGCACCAATGCCGACTGGTGGCCCAACCGGCTCAAGCTCGAACTGCTGCAGCAGCACTCCGAGCGCTCGAACCCGATGGGCACGGCCTTCGACTACCGCGAGGCCTTCAGGCAGCTCGACCTCGACGCGGTGGTCGCCGACCTGAAGGCGGTGATGACCGATTCGCAGGACTGGTGGCCGGCCGACTTCGGCCACTACGGCCCGCTGTTCGTGCGCATGGCCTGGCACAGCGCGGGCACCTACCGCATCGCCGACGGGCGCGGCGGCGGCGGCCGCGGCCAGCAGCGCTTCGCGCCGCTGAACAGCTGGCCCGACAACGTCAGCCTGGACAAGGCGCGCCGCCTGCTGTGGCCCGTCAAGCAGAAGTACGGCCGCAGCCTGTCGTGGGCCGACCTGATGATCCTGGCCGGCACCGTCGCGCTGGAGACGATGGGCTTCAAGACCTTCGGCTTCGCCGGCGGCCGCGAAGACGTGTGGGAACCCGACCAGGACGTCTACTGGGGCCGCGAGGACAAGTGGCTGGGCGGCGACGAACGCTACGCGCACGGCTCGCCGGGCGTGGACAAGGGCGGCGACAAGGCGGTGCTGGTCGCCGACGAGAAGGCCGACGGCGACAAGCACTCCCGCCTGCTGGAGAACCCGCTCGCCGCGGTGCAGATGGGCTTGATCTACGTGAACCCGGAGGGCCCGGACGGCAACCCCGACCCGCTGGCCGCCGCCAAGGACATCCGCGAGACCTTCGCCCGCATGGCGATGAACGACGAGGAGACCGTCGCGCTGATCGCCGGCGGCCACACCTTCGGCAAGACGCACGGCGCGGGCCCGGCCACGCACGTGGGCGCCGACGCGGAAGCGGCCGAGGTCGAGGCGCAGGGCCTCGGCTGGGCCAACAGCTTCGGCACCGGCAAGGGCGCCGACACCATCACCAGCGGGCTGGAAGTCACCTGGACCACCACGCCGACCAAGTGGAGCAACAACTTCTTCTGGAACCTGTTCGGCTTCGAGTGGGAGCTGACCAGGAGCCCGGCGGGCGCGCACCAGTGGACGCCCAAGCACGGCATGGGCGCCGGCACGGTGCCGCATGCGCACGACAAGTCCAAGCGAATCGCCCCGGCGATGCTGACCACCGACCTGTCGCTGCGCTTCGACCCGGCCTACGAGAAGATCTCGCGCCGCTTCATGGAGAACCCCGACGAGTTCGCCGATGCCTTCGCGCGCGCCTGGTTCAAGCTGACGCACCGCGACATGGGCCCGCGCTCGCGCTACCTCGGCAAGCTGGTGCCCCGGGAAGAGCTGATCTGGCAAGACCCGGTGCCGGCCGTCGACCACCCGCTGGTCGACGTCAAGGACATCGCGGCGCTGAAGAAGCAGGTGCTGGCCT
Source organism: Pseudomonadota bacterium (assembly GCA_029779845.1). Classification (GTDB taxonomy): domain Bacteria; phylum Pseudomonadota; class Gammaproteobacteria; order Burkholderiales; family Burkholderiaceae_C; genus Piscinibacter. The sequence goes on from JAKOZT010000132.1 coordinate 94,455, forward strand.
CGGGCCTGACGACCGCGCAGCTGGTGTCGACCGCCTGGGCCTCGGCCTCCACCTTCCGCGGCGGCGACAAGCGCGGCGGCGCCAACGGCGCGCGCATCCGCCTCGCGCCGCAGAAGGACTGGGAGGTCAACCAGCCGGCCGAGCTGGCCAAGGTGCTGGACACGCTGGAGAACATCCGCAAGGAATTCAACGGCGCGGCCGCCGGCGGCAAGAAGATCTCGCTGGCCGACCTGATCGTGCTGGCGGGCAACGCGGCGGTGGAAGCGGCGGCGAAGAAGGCCGGCGTCGACGTGACGGTGCCCTTCGCGCCCGGCCGCAGCGATGCCACGCAGGAGCAGACCGACGTCGAATCCTTCGCGGTGCTGGAGCCCAAGGCCGACGGCTTCCGCAACTATCTGCGCGCCGGACTGGAGCCGTATGCGGCCGAGCTGCTGATCGACAAGGCGCAGCTGCTGACGCTGAGCGCGCCGGAGATGACGGTGCTGGTCGGCGGCCTGCGCGTGCTCGGCGCCAACGCGGGCGGCGCGAAGCACGGCGTGTTCACGCAGCGCGAGGGCACGCTCTCCAACGACTTCTTCGTCAACCTGCTCGACATGCGCACCGCCTGGCAGAAGTCGGCCACGGCCGGCGTGCTGGAAGGGCGTGACCGCCAAAGCGGCGAGGCGAAGTGGACGGCGACCGTCGCCGACCTGGTGTTCGGCTCGAACTCGCAGCTGCGCGCGCTGGCCGAGGTGTACGCCAGCGCCGACGCGCAGGAGAAGTTCGTGCGCGACTTCGCCGCCGCCTGGGCCAAGGTGATGCAGCTGGACCGCTTCGACATCGCCTGAGTCCGCAGTCGGGCCGTTGTCGGCCGTCATTGGCGCGACCCTTCCGCTTCGCTACAGTGGCAGGGTCGTTTTCTTTTTCTTCGAGGAGCATCGTTCATGGCGAAGAGCAGCAGCAAGTCATCCGCAAAGTCGGCGGGCACGGCCATCAACATCGGCATCGGCGAGAAGGACCGCAATGCCATTGCCGGCGGCCTGGCGCGCCTGCTGGCCGACACCTACACGCTGTACCTGACCACGCACAACTTCCACTGGAACGTCTCCGGGCCGATGTTCAACTCGCTGCACGCGATGTTCATGGCCCAGTACACCGAGCTGTGGAACGCGGTCGACCCGATCGCCGAACGCATCCGCGCGCTCGGCGCGGCGGCGCCGGGTTCGTATGCGCAGTTCGGCGCGCTGGCCTCGATCAAGGACGCGCCGGCCAAGCCGCCCAAGGCGATGGAGATGGTGAAGATCCTCGTCGAGGGCCACGAGGCGGTGGCGCGCACCGCGCGCAGCGTCTTCCCGCTGGCCGACAAGGCCGACGACCAGCCCACCGCCGACCTGCTGACGCAGCGCCTGGACATCCACGAGAAAACTGCGTGGATGCTGCGGTCCTTGCTGGAAGACTGAGCTCGAGCGCGGGGCCGGCGGCGTGCGCATCGCGGTTCTGACCTTCGACGGCTTCGACGAGCTCGACTCGTTCATCGCGCTGGGCCTGCTGAACCGGCTGGCCGCGCAGGGCTGGAAGGCCGAGATCGCGAGCCCCGCCTCGCACGTCACCTCGATGAACGGGGTGACGGTGCAGGCGCAGCGGCCGCTGGAGTTCGCCAACGACGCCGACGCGGTGATCTTCGGCAGCGGCATCTACACGCGCGCCATCGCCGAGAACAGCCAGTTGCTCGACCGCCTGCAGCTCGACCCGCTGCGCCAGCTGATCGGCGGGCAGTGCGCCGGCGTGCTGCTGATGGCGCGCCTCGGCCTGCTGGCCGACATGCCCGCCTGCACCGATGCGCTGTCCAAGCCGTGGCTGGTGCAGGCCGGCGTGCGCGTGGTCGACGCGCCGTTCCATGCACGCGGCCCGGTCGCCAGCGCCGGCGGCAGCCTCGCGGCGCAGTACCTGGCGGCGTGGATGATGGCCAAACGCGCCGGCGTCGAAGCCGCCGCGCAGGCGCTGCAGCAGGCCGCGCCGGTGGGCGAAAAGGACGGCTACGTCGAGCGGCTGCTCGGCGTGGTGCGTCCCTTCGTGGATGCGCCGCCCGGCTGAACCGATCGCGGTGCTCGGCGCCTGGTGGAGCCAGGCGCCCGAGGCGCTGCTGGCCGCGCTGCGATCGAGCCCGGAAGGCCTGAGCCCGCGCGAGGCGGCGCGCCGGCTGCGCGCGCACGGACCGAACAGCGTGCGCAGCGATGCGCCGCCGGCCTGGCCCGCGCTGCTGCTGCGCCAGTTCGCGAACCCCCTGGTGCTGATCCTGCTCTTCGGCGCGGCGGTCTCGCTGTGGCTGCGCGAAGGCACCGAGGCGGCCATCATCCTCGTCATCGTGGCCGGCAGCGCGCTGCTCGGTTTCGCGCAGGAGTGGCGCGCCTCGGCGGCGATCGCGCGGCTGCGCCAGCGCCTCGCGCTGCATGCGCAGGTGCGGCGCGGCGGTGCCTGGCAGCGCGTGCCGACCGCGCGGCTGGTGCCCGGCGACATCGTGCGCCTGGCCGCCGGCCACCTGGTGCCGGCCGACGCGCGCGTGCTGGAGGCGAAGGACTTCCTCGTCACCGAAGCGGCACTGACCGGCGAGTCGATGCCGGTCGAAAAGCGCCCCGGCCTCGCCGCCGCCGACGCGCCGCTGGCGCGGCGCGAAAACTGCGTCTTCCTCGGGTCTTCGGTGCGCAGCGGCACCGCCACCGTGCTGGTGGCCGCCACCGGGCCCGACACCGCCTTCGGCGCGGTGGCGGCGCGGCTCGCGCAGCGCGCGCCCGAGACCGACTTCGCGCGCGGCGTGCGCCGCTTCGGCGAGCTGCTGCTGCGCGTGATGATCGTGATGGTGCTGTTCGTCGTGCTCGTCAACCAGTGGCTGGGCCGGCCGATGGTGGAATCGCTGATGTTCGCGGTGGCGCTGGCGGTCGGGCTCTCGCCCGAGCTGCTGCCGGCGATCGTCAGCGTCACCGTCGCGCGCGGCGCGCATGCAATGGCACAGCGCGGCGTGGTGGTGCGGCGGCTGGAGGCGATCGAGAACCTCGGCAGCATCGACGTGCTGTGCACCGACAAGACCGGCACGCTCACCGTCGGCGACATGGCGCTGTCGGCCGCGCTCGGGCCCGATGGTGAACCGAGCGCGCAGGTGCTGCGCTGGGCGCACGCCAACGCGGCGCTGGAAACCGGCATCGCCAACGCGCTCGACGCCGCGCTGGTGGCCGCCGGCCAGGCGCAGGGCCTGAGCGCGCAGGCGCTGCACAAGGTCGACGAGATTCCCTACGACTTCCAGCGCCGCCGGCTGACCATCGTGATCGCCGAAGACGAAGCGACGCACCTCGTGATCACCAAGGGCGCGTTCGACAACGTGCTGGCGGTGTGCGGCGAGCTGCGCGACGGCGATGCGACGCGCGCGCTCGACGACGGCGAGCGGCAACGCCTCGCGGAAATGTTCCGGGCGCGCAGCGAAGAAGGCTTTCGCGTGCTCGGCCTGGCGACGCGCCGCCTGCCGGCGCAGCCGCACTACACGCTGGCCGACGAGGCCGGCATGTGCTTCGAGGGCCTGCTGCTGTTCCTCGACCCGGTCAAGCCCGGCGCGGCGCAGACGCTGCGCGATCTGTCCGCGCTGGGCATCCGCGTCAAGGTGATCACCGGCGACAACCGCCACGTGGCGGCGCACGTGGCCGGCGCGCTCGGGCTGGCCACCGACACGCTCGTGACCGGCGAGCAGCTCGCCGCGATGCGCGACGAGGCGCTGTGGCAGCAGGCCGGCCGCGCCGAGGTGTTCGCCGAGGTGGACCCGCAGCAGAAGGAGCACATCGTGCGCGCACTGCAGCGCACCGGGCACGCGGTGGGCTACCTCGGCGACGGCATCAACGACGCGCCGGCGCTGCACGCCGCCGACGTGGGCATCTCGGTCGACCAGGCGGTGGACGTGGCGCGCGAGAGCGCCGACATCGTGCTGCTGCGCCCGGACCTCGACGTGCTGCGCCACGGCGTCGAGGACGGCCGGCGCACCTTCGCCAACACGCTCAAGTACATCGGCATCACCACCAGCGCGAACTTCGGCAACATGGTCAGCATGGCGCTGGGCACGCTGTTCCTGCCCTTCCTGCCGCTGGCGGCCAAGCAGATCCTGCTCAACAACTTCCTCTCCGACCTGCCGTCGATCGCGATCTCCACCGACCGCGTCGACGCCGGGCGCATCGCCACCCCGCAGCGCTGGCAGGTGAGCGACCTGCGCCGCTTCATGATCGTCTTCGGGCTGGTCTCCACCGTCTTCGACCTGCTGACCTTCGTGCTGCTGCACCGCTGGTTCCGCGCCGACGAGGCGACCTTCCAGACCGCCTGGTTCATGCTGTCGCTCTTCACCGAGCTGGCGGTGGTGATGGTGCTGCGCACGCGCGGCCCGTTCTGGCGCAGCGCGCCGGGCCGCGCGCTGTGGGCCATCACGCTGGCGGTGGGCGCGCTCGCGCTGCTGCTGCCATTGCTGCCGCCGGTGCAGCGCTGGTTCGGCTTCGTGACGCTCTCGCCCACGCTGCTGGCCGCGCTGGCGGGCGTGGTGCTGGCCTACCTGGCGGCCACCGAGCTGCTGAAGCGGCGCATCGGGGCGGCCTGACTTTTCCGTTTTTGAGATACGGAAAAGTCAGGATTCTTGCCTCACGTCGGCAGAAATGCTAACTTTCTCGTATCTGAGATACGCAAAAGTTTGATCAATGCCGCTCCATCTCGTCGGCGAGACCCTCGACAAGACGCGCAGCCACTACCTCGCCCAGACCGGCAAGCTCGTCCAGCTGATGCGCGGCGTCTACGTGGATGCGAGCGACGACATCGAGCGCAGCGTGCTCGCCCACGCGGTGCGCATCGCCCGCTACCTCTATCCCAAGACCTACCTCTCGGGCGCGAGCGCCGTACTGCTCGGGCCGACTGCCGACGGCCGGCTCTACCTCTCCGGGCCGCGCGCGCAGCGCACACGCCTGCGCGCGCTGGAGATCATCCAGAACAAGGCGCCCGACAAGCCGTCGACCGCAACGGCGGCGATCGCCGACGGCCTGGGCGAATTCCAGGTTCCCGTCTCGACGCCGCGCCAGCGGCTGCTCGAAGCCTTCCGCCTGCGCAGCGAGCACGCCGCCTCCATCGACGCGGCGATGCGCGAGGGCATCGCCGCGCGTCTGATCGAGGAATACGGCGATGCCCGCGCCGCGAGCGATGCCGTGTGGGCGCTGGCGCGCGAGAACGACTGGTATCGCGAGGGGGAGGGCGCGGAGAAATTTCTCTTGCGCCACCGCGCCGACGCTCCTGTCCGGAATGCAGCCGCCTTCGAGCTGGCGGTGGCCTGGCATGGCCTCGTGATCGGCTCGCTCGCCCACGACGGCTTCGAGTGGCGCTGGACGGCGGCGCCGCACGGCCCCGTGCTACCGCCCGTGGTGCGGCAGACCATGCCCGGCCGGCTGCCGCCTTTCATCGTTTCGCTGCTGCCCGAAGGCTGGCTGGAAGCCGTGCTGCGCGACCACCGCGACGAGCGAGCGCTGCTGCGCTCGGGCCGGCGCTACATGTCGAACATCACCATCGCCGGCAGCGTGGCGGAACTGGCCGGCCTGCCCGCCGACATCCTGGGCGCGAAGCTCGCCGGGCACCGCGAAAGCGGCCTCTTCACCGGCACCTACGCCGGGCCCGGGCGCAGCGCCATCGAGAAGGACTTCGAGCAGCGCCTGGCCGCGCTGTTCGCGCGGGCCGACATGCCGCGCCTGTCGGGCGTGCAGATCAAGGCGCCGATGCACCTCGATGCCGGCGGCACGCTCACACCCAGCGCCGGCCTGCCCTTCACGCACATCCTCAAGCCGGCCGGCGCCGCGGGCTTCGAACACTTGCCGCTGGTCGAATGGGTCGGCCTCGGCCTGGCGCATGCGATCGGCCTGAGCGCGCCGGAGACGGCCCTCGTGCCCATGCCCGACGGTATGCCGCCCGCCCTGCTGGTCGAGCGCTTCGACATCCGCGAGCGCACCGACGACACGCGCCTGCTGGCGATGGAGGACATGTGCTCGGTGCTCGGTCTCACGCCGGGAGAAAAATACAGCGCCAGCATCGAGCGCGTGGCGCGCGCACTGCGGGCGCTCTCGTCGGAACCGGAACAAGACCTGCTGACCCTGCTGCGGCGAGTGCTGTTCGCCTGGCTCATCGCCGACGGCGATCTGCACCTGAAGAACATGGCGCTGCTCAAGACGGCACGCGAAGGCGAGGCCGTGTTCCGCTCGGTGCGGTTCGCGCCGGTGTACGACGCGCTGACGACGCGCGTCTTCCCGGGGCTGGCGCACGACCGCATGGCGCTGACGCTGGCGGGCAAGGACGAGCGCCTGAAGCGCGCCGACTTCGTGGCGCTCGCCACGCTGGCGGGGCTGCGCGCGGCGGATGCGAACGCGGCGATCGACGAGCTGCTGCAGCGGCTGCTCGGCGCCATCGACGGCATCGCCGTCCCGCCCGCCTGCCTGCGCGATGCCGCCGCGGCGGCCATCGTGGGCAGGACGCTCGATCTGTGCCGCGAGCGGGTCCGATCTTTCCAGCCCCAGCGCGGATAATCGCCGCCCCATGTCCGATCTCACCCCGCAAGTGCGGCGCCGCCGCACCTTCGCCATCATCTCCCACCCCGACGCCGGCAAGACCACGCTGACGGAAAAGCTGCTGCTGTTCTCCGGCGCGATCCAGATCGCCGGCAGCGTGAAGGCGCGCAAGGCGAGCCGCCACGCGACTTCCGACTGGATGGAGATCGAGAAGCAGCGCGGCATCTCGGTCGCCTCGTCGGTGATGCAGATGGAGTACCGCGACTGCGTGATCAACCTGCTCGACACGCCCGGCCACCAGGACTTCTCGGAAGACACCTACCGCGTGCTGACCGCGGTGGACGCGGCGCTGATGGTGATCGACGCGGCCAACGGCGTCGAGCCGCAGACGCGCCGGCTCCTGCAGGTCTGCCGCGCGCGCAACACGCCCATCCTCACCTTCGTCAACAAGATGGACCGCGAGGTGCAGGAGCCGCTCGCGCTGATGGACGAGATCGAGCGCGAGCTGGGCATGGCGGTGGTGCCCTTCACCTGGCCGGTGGGCATGGGCAAGCTGTTCGGCGGCGTGCTCGATCTGCGCAAGGATCAGATGCGCGTGTTCTCCGCGGGCGAAGACCGCGTGAAGGAAGGCGGCGACGAGATCGTCGAGGGCATCGTCAACCCGGCGTTGCAGGAACGCTTCGGCGCCGCCTACGAACAGGCCGCCAACGAGGTCGAGCTGGTGCGCGAGGCGGCGCCGGCCTTCGACGAGGAACAGTTCCTCGAAGGCCACCAGACGCCGATGTTCTTCGGCTCGGCGATCAACAACTTCGGCGTGCAGGAGGTGCTGGACGCGCTGGTCGACCTCGCGCCCAGCCCCGGCTCGCGCCACGCGATCCAGCGCGAGGTGCAGCCCGACGAGCCCAAGTTCAGCGGCGTGGTCTTCAAGATCCAGGCCAACATGGACCCGGCGCACCGCGACCGCATCGCCTTCGTGCGCGTGGCCTCGGGCCACTTCGAGCGCGGCATGCGTTTGCGCGTGGTGCGCTCGGGCAAGGAGCTGCGGCCCAACACGGTGGTGAGCTTCCTCTCGCAGCGCCGCGAGCTGCTCGACGAGGCCTTTGCCGGCGATATCATCGGCATCCCCAACCACGGCGTGCTGCAGCTCGGCGACACGCTGACCGAAGGCGAGAGCCTGCAGTTCACCGGACTGCCGTTCTTCGCGCCGGAGATGTTCCGCACCGTCGAGGTGGCCGATCCGCTGAGGACCAAGCAGCTGCGCGCCGGCTTGACGCAGCTCGGCGAAGAAGGCGCGATCCAGGTGTTCCGGCCGGTGGGCGGCTCGATGCTGCTGCTCGGCGCGGTCGGCCAGCTGCAGTTCGAGGTGGTGGCGCACCGGCTCGAACACGAATACGGCTGCAAGGCGCGCATCCAGCCGGCGCGCTACAACGTGGCGCGCTGGGTCACCTGCGACGAGGCCGACGGCGGCGAGCGCGAGCTGAAGCGCTTCATCGACGGGAATTCACACCGCGTGGCCCACGACGCGGTCGACGCGCCCTGCGTGCTGCTCGAATACGCCGGCGAGCTGCGCGCGATGCAGGAGAACTGGCCGAAGATCAGGTTCCACGCGCTGCGCGAGCACGCGGGGCTGGTGTTCCACAAGCAGATCGACGCTTAAGCCTCGATCGGGATCGTCAGCCGGTCCTCGTCGTGCAGCATCAGCGCCTGCGTCGCGGTGACCTTGCAGATCCAGGTTTCGAGGCGATGCGCCGCCGGCAGGCTGAGCGAGCGCGGCGCCAGCACCGCGCCGCAGGTGCCGCCGGGCCGGCGCACCGAGGCGTAGCGGATCCATTGCGTCTTGCCGTGACTTCGCGCCGCGCGCGCCAGCGCCTGGCAGGGTGCGTAGTCGTCGCGCCGCGTCCATGAATCGGATGCCGCCGACCACGGCGCGCGGCGCAGGTCCAGCACCACGCCTTTCACCTGCGCCTGGAAGAAGGTGTGCTCGGTGACGAGTTCGCCATCGCGCAGCCCCTCGCTGTCCATCAGGAAGCGCCAGCGCCAGTAGCCGACTTCGGTGCAGGCGGTCTCGCGCTCCTTGGCGCCGTACCAGACGCCCGGGTCGGTGCCGGCGCGAAAGCGCGAGCCCCAGGGTGAGCGGTAGCGGAAGGGCGTGGCCAGCAGATAGTGCAGCCCCGGGGCGGCTTCCGGCAGCGGCGGCTTGCTGGCTTCGAGCAGGCGCTCCAGCGTGGCCTGGTCGTCCAGGCTGTCCACCAGGCGCAGCGTCGCCACGCGGTGCTGCGCCTCGACGCCGCGCCACAGCAGCGCGCCGGCGCTGCGCAGCGGCGTGGCGAACCACTCGTCGCGCCAGGGCTGTTGCATCGGCAGGTTCAGACCGGCGCGCGCATCGCGTCGAGGTAGGCCACCGCGGCGACCAGCCCCTGCGCGGTGAGGATCAGCGTGGCCGGCACACCGCCGAGCGCATCGTTGCGGCTGCGCATCCAGGCCAGGCGGCGCGCTTCGTCGTTGCCGACCAGCGCGTCGAGCGAGCGGTACAGGCGCACCAGCAGCAAGGCCAGCTCGCCTTCCTTGGCGGCAGGCGCCAGGCCGCGCTCGCCGCGCGCGATACGCGACACCGTGGCCTCGCTGACGCCCAGGATGCGCGCCAGCGCCGCGCCGTTCAGCCCGAGCAGCGCGGCGGCGCGCTGCGTGGCGGTGGCGAGCACCGCGGCGGGGTCGGAGGCGCCGGCGCGGGCCGGCTTGCGGCGTGTGGGCAGGGTGAGCGTGCTCATTTCTGATGAAAGACTAGGCGAGTTTTCGTTCAATTGCAAGCGATCGGGGCAAGCCCGCGCCACGCGCACAATCGCGCCATGAACACGCTCGCCGCCCCGTCGCGCCTGGCGCTCTACCTGAACCTGATCCGCTGGGACCGCCCGGCCGGCAGCTACCTGCTGCTGTGGCCCACGCTGTCGGCGCTGTGGATCGCCGCCGGCGGCTTTCCGGGCTGGCATCTGCTGATCGTCTTCGTCGCCGGCACCTTCCTGATGCGCAGCGCCGGCTGCGCCGTCAACGACGTGGCCGACCGCGAGTTCGACCGCCACGTCAAGCGCACCGCGCAGCGCCCGGTCACCAGCGGCGCGATCTCGCCGCGCGAGGCGCTGGTGTTCGGCGCGGCGCTCGCGTTCGTCGCCTTCCTGCTGGTGCTGACCACCAACCTCGCCACCGTGCGGTGGAGCGTCGCCGCGCTGGCGGTGACGCTCTTCTACCCGTTCACCAAGCGCTTCTTCTCGATGCCGCAGGCGGTGCTGGGCGTGGCCTTCAGCTTCGGCATCCCGATGGCCTTCGCGGCGGCCGGCGGCGGCGTGCCGGCGCTGGCGTGGTGGCTGCTCGTGGGCAACCTGTTCTGGGTGCTGGCCTACGACACCGAGTACGCGATGGTCGATCGCGACGACGACCTGAAGATCGGCATCCGCACCTCGGCGATCACGCTGGGCCGCTTCGACGTGGTCGGCGTGATGGCCTTCTACGCCGCCTTCGTGGCGATCTGGGCCTGGCTGGGCGCCGGCATCGGAGCGGGCTGGCCGTATTTCGCCGGCCTCGCGGTGGCGGGCGCGATCGCGGCCTGGCACTACACGCTGATCCGCACGCGCACGCGCGACGGCTGCTTCCGCGCCTTCCGGCTCAACCACTGGGTCGGCTTCGCGGTGTTCGCGGGCGTGGTGGCGGACTTCGCGCTGCGCTGAATCGGCGCAGTCCTACGCGCGCCGGCTCGCAGCGCCTCCTAAAGTGTGCGCATGAGCGCGCCCCTCACATCCCGTTGGATGGCTTCAGCCGGCCTGCTCGCGCTCGCCGCCTGCACGCAGCCCGCCGCGCAGGTGGGCCAACCGGTGGTGCTGCGCACGCCGACCGCCGGCGCCGCGGCCACGCTGGTCGACGTGAACGGCACGCCCGGCGGCCGCGCGACGCTGACGCAGACGGCGGCCGGCGTCGAGATCGTGGTCAACGTGCAGGCGCAGACGCCCGGCGAACACGGCGTGCACGTGCATGCCAACGGCCGATGCGAACCGGGGCCCGACCCCTCCGGCGCCACCATCGCCTTCGGCGCGGCCGGCGGCCACTTCGACTCGGGCGGCTCGAAGAAGCACGCCGGCCCCGGCAAGCCGCCCGAACAGGGTCATGCGGGGGACGCGCCGAACATCGTGGTCGGCGCCGACGGCAGCGGCACGCTGCGCTACCTGCACCCCCATGCCACGCTGGGCATCGGCGCGACCTCGGTGCTCGGCAAGGCGCTGGTCGTGCACGCCGGGCCGGACGACTACCGCACCGACCCGGCCGGCAACTCCGGCGCGCGCGTGCTGTGCGGCGTGATCGAGACAGCGCCGCCGGCGGCGCCGAAAACGAATCAGGGGTAGAGGCCGCGCTCCTCCCGCGCCGTCAGGATGCGCTCGCAGGCCACCGCGAAGGTCGCCGTGCGCAGCGTGATCGCATGCCTGTCGGCGGTGTCCCAGATGCGCTTCAAGGCGCCGACCATGATCTTGTCGAGCCGCAGGTTGATCTCGTCCTCGGTCCAGAAGAACGAGCTGAAGTCCTGCACCCACTCGAAGTAGCTGACCGTCACGCCGCCGGCGTTGCAGATCACGTCGGGCACGACGAGGATGCCGCGCTCGGCGAGGATGTCGTCGGCCTCGGGCAGCGTCGGGCCGTTGGCGCCTTCGAGCACCAGCTTCGCGCTGGTGCGCCGCGCGCGCGCGGGCGTGATCTGGCCTTCCAGCGCGGCGGGGATCAGGATGTCGCACTTGACGTCCCAGAACGCCTCGTCGTCGGCGCGCTCGGCGCCCTTGAAGTCGCCGACGCCGCCGTACTGCTTGAGCGTGGGCATCAGCTCGGCCATGGCTATGCCCTTGTCGTTGACGATGGTGCCGGTGTGGTCCTGGATCGCGACGATCTTCGCGCCGGCCTGCGCGAACAGCTCGGCCGCCGCCGAGCCGACGTTGCCGAAGCCCTGCACCGCGACGCGCGCGCCATCGAGCTCGAGGTTGATGCGCCGCGCCGCCTCGCGCCCGGTGACGAACACGCCGCGCCCGGTGGCCTTGACGCGGCCGAGCGAGCCGCCCAGGTGGATCGGCTTGCCGGTGACCACGCCGGTGGCGGTGCTGCCGGTGTTCATCGAGTACGTGTCCATCATCCACGCCATGATCTGCGGGTTGGTGTTCACGTCGGGCGCCGGGATGTCCTGGTTCGGCCCGATGATGATGCCGATCTCGCTGGTGTAGCGGCGCGTCATGCGCTCCAGCTCCTTGTGCGAGAGCTTCTTCGGGTCGACGCGGATGCCGCCCTTGGCGCCGCCGTAGGGCAGGTTGACCGCGGCGTTCTTGATCGACATCCACGCCGCCAGCGCCATCACCTCTTCCAGCGTGACGTTCGGGTGGTAGCGCACGCCGCCCTTGCCGGGGCCGCGCGAGAGGTTGTGCTGCACGCGGAAGCCCTCGAAGTGCGCCACCGTGCCGTCGTCGAGTTCGATCGGCACGTCGACGATCAGCGCGCGCTTGGGGCGCTTGAGCGTCTCGCCCCAGCGCGCCAGGTGGCCGAGGTAGGGCAGCACGCGGTCGACCTGCGAGAGGTAGGTGTGCCAGGGGCCGGTCGGATCGGGGTGGACGTAGGACAGCGGGCTCGGGGTCATGGTGTCTCCGGTTTGAAGTTCATGCGCGCCATGCCGCGCTCGTGGCGCAGCCGGCCGCATGCGGCGAGACTGTAGGCGCCCTCGCGCCGAGTTTTCCACCGAGGGTCATGCCGGGTTTGCATGGCTTGCGCCGTGGCCGGCATGCGGGCGGTGTCAGGCCCCGAACTCGTCCCCGAGTTCCTTGGCGCGCTGCTGCGCGGCGCGGATGGCTTCGACGAAGGCGGCCTTCATGCCGCTCGCTTCCATCGCCGTGAGTGCCGCGTAGGTGGTGCCGCCTTTGGAGGTGACACGCTCGCGCAGCACCTCCGGCGCCTCGCTCGACGCCTGCGCCAGGGCCGTCGCGCCGGCGAAGGTGGCGAGCGCCAGCTGCTTGCCCTGCTCGGCGGACAGGCCCATCTCCAGCGCCGCCTGCATCATCGCCTCGACGAAGTAGAAGACGTAGGCCGGCCCCGAGCCCGACAGCGCGGTGACGGCGTCGAGGTCTTCCTCGCGCGCCACCCACAGCGTGCGGCCGGTGGGCGCGAGCAGCGCCTCGGCGGCGCGCCGCTCGTCGGCGCTGACCGCGTCGCGTGCGTACAGCCCGGCGATGCCCTGGCCGATCAGCGCCGGCGTGTTGGGCATGCTGCGCACCACGCGCTGGCTGCCGGTGGCGCGCACGATCGCCTCGCTGCGGATGCCGGCCATCACGCTGAACTGCAGCGCGCCGCGCACGTGCTCGGCGCAGGGCGCGGCGGCGGCCTGGAAGAGTTGCGGCTTGACCGCCCACACGATCATCGCCGCCTGCGCCAACGCCGCGTCGGCCGCGGCCTGCGTGCGCACGCCGTGCTCGGCGGCGAGCTTGGCGCGCTGCGCCTCGCCGGGGTCGATCACGAGGATGGAGCGGCCCGGCCGGCCGGCCGCGACCAGCCCGCCGATGATGGCCGAGGCCATGTTGCCGCCGCCGACGAAGGCAAGCAGGTCGTGTGTCATCGTTGGCTCCTCACTGCGCCGGCGCCGAGGCCGGGTGCGTCGGCAGCACCACGCCCGGGCCGAGCGGGATGTCCGGCGTCTCGGCGATCCCGGTGACGAAGTAGCGCGTCTCGCCGAAGCAGCTGGTCGGCAGGCCGACCTTCTCTTCGTAGTGCAGGCTGACGCGCTTGCCCATCAGCGCACTGATGCGCTGGGCGAGCGCATCGTCGTGCACCGTGAAGGCGAACTTCTCGACCGTGCTGCCGGGCAGCGACACCAGCGCCAGTTCGCCCTCCCAGGTCTTGCAGACCCAGCCCCTGTTGGAGAACTTCTGCACCCAGCCGGCGCGCTCGCCGTTGGCGTAGCTCCAGTTCAGCACGACGGCGAACCAGGCGGTGACGAGGACGATCAGGGCGACGATGGCGGCGAGGGCGGCTTTCATAACCCGTGATCGTCGCATACCGGTCGCGTCATTCCCTTGCCAGCCCGGCCAGCAGTTCGACGTTGCCGCCCGCCGCGGCGGTGTTGACGGTCAGCGTCTGCTCGGCGCAGAAGCGATACAGGTAGTGCGGCCCGCCCGCCTTCGGCCCGGTGCCCGACAGCCCTTCGCCGCCGAAGGGCTGCACGCCGACCACCGCGCCGATCATGTTGCGGTTGACGTAGACGTTGCCGACGCGCGCCGCCTCGGCGATGCGCAGCGCGCGGCCGTCGATGCGCGTCTGCACGCCCAGCGTCAGGCCGTAGCCGAGCGCGTTGATGCGCGCCACCAGCGCATCGACCTCGCCGCGCCAGCGCACGACGTGCAGCACCGGGCCGAAGATCTCCTGCTTCAGTTCGGCGACGTCGTTCAATTCGAAGGCCACCGGCGCGATCAGGCGTTCGACCGTGGAATTCACCGGCGTCTCGCCGATCGACCGCGCTTCGCGCTTCAGCCGCTCGATCTGCGCGCGCAGGCCGGCATGGGCCTCGGCGTCGATCACCGGGCCCACGTCGGTGGCCAGCAGCGCCGGGTCGCCCACCACCAGCTCGGCCATCGCGCCGCGCAGCATCTGAATCACGCCTTCGGCCACGCTGTCGTGCAGCAGCAGCAGCCGCAAGGCCGAGCAGCGCTGACCGGCGGAGCGGAAGGCGCTGGTGACCACCGCATCCACCACCTGCTCGGGCAGCGCGCTGCTGTCGACGATCATCGCGTTGATGCCGCCGGTCTCGGCGATCAGCGGCACGATGGCGCCGTCGCGGTCGGCCAGCGTGCGGTTGATCAGCCGCGCCACCGCGGTCGAGCCGGTGAAGCACACGCCGGCCGTGCGCGCATCGGCCACCAGCGCGGCGCCGACGGTTTCGCCTGCACCGTGCAGCAGCGCCAGCGCGTCGGCGGGCACGCCGGCCTCGTGCAGCAGCGCGACCAGACGCTGCGCGACGCACGGCGTCTGCTCGGCCGGCTTGGCGGCCACCGTGTTGCCGGCGACCAGCGCCGCCGCGACTTGCCCGGCGAAGATCGCCAGCGGGAAGTTCCACGGGCTGATGCAGACGAACACGCCGCGGCCATGCAGGCGCAGCTCGTTGTGCTCGCCGGTCGGGCCGGGCAGGGTCTGCGCGAGCAGGCGCTGCTCGGCCTGCTCGGCGTAGTAGCGCAGGAAGTCGACCGCCTCGCGCACTTCGGCGACGCAGTCGGCGAGCGTCTTGTGCGCTTCCTTGACGAGCAGGCCGCAGAACTCGCTCAGGCGTGCGTCGAGCGCGTCGGCGGTGCGGCGCAGCACGTCTGCGCGCTCGGCCACCGGGCGTGCACTCCATTGCGGAAAAGCAGCGTGCAGACGCTGCATCGCGGCGGCTATCTCGGCCGGCGTCGCTTCGGCCATCGCCTCGATGCGCGTGGCGGCCACGGCAGCCAGCAGCGGCGCGCGCTGCGCGGGCACGGCGAGATCCGCGCCGCTCGAGTTCGGCCGCGTGCCGTACAGATCGCGCGGCAGCACCAGCCCCGGCGTCTGCGCCGGCAGCAGCGGCGAGGCGAGCAGTGCATCGACGTCGACCTGCGGATCGGCCAGCTGATGCACGAAGGAGGAATTCGCGCCGTTCTCCAGCAGCCGGCGCACGAGGTAGGCGAGCAGGTCGCGGTGCTCGCCCACCGGCGCGTAGATGCGCACCGGCACCGCGGCGCCGGCCATCACTTCGCGGTAGACGCTCTCGCCCATGCCGTGCAGGCGCTGCATCTCGAAAGCCGCGCCGCTGCCTTCGGCCCCTTCTGCCATTTGCAGGATGGCCGCGATGGTGCCGGCGTTGTGCGTCGCGAACTGCGGGTAGATCACGTCGTGCTGCGCCAGCAGCGCCTTGGCGCAGGCCAGGTAGGACAGATCGGTGTGGTGCTTGTGCGTGAACACCGGGTAGCCCGCGAGGCCCAGTTCCTGCGCGCGCTTGACCTCGCCGTCCCAGTAGGCGCCTTTGACGAGCCGCACCATGAAGCGCAAGCCGTGCGCTCGCGCGATGCGCGCCACTTCCTCGACCACCGCGAGTGCGCGCGTCTGGTAGGCCTGGATTGCCAGGCCGAAGCCGCGCCAGCACGGGTGCTCGCGCGCGATGCGCCCGGCCAGCGCTTCGAACACGTCGAGCGAGAGTTCGAGGCGTTCGCTCTCCTCGGCGTCGATGGTGAGGTTGAGGTCGGCGCGCGCCGCCGCGTCGGCCAGCGTCCACACGCGCGGCAGCAGCTCGGCGCAGACCCGCTCGCGCTGAGCCATCTCGTAGCGCGAGAACAGCGCGCTGAGCTTGATCGAGATGCCGTCGCAGGCTTCCGGCCCGCCTTCGCCGCGCGCCTGCGCGATGCGTGCGATCGCCTGCGCGTAGGCCGCGTGGTAACGCCGCGCATCGGCCTCGCTGCGTGCGCCTTCGCCCAGCATGTCGTAGCTGAAGCGCAGCGCGGGTTGGGCACGGCGCTGCGCGTGCGCCTCGTCCATCGCTTCGCCGATGTGCTGGCCGAGCACGAACTGGCGTCCCAGCAATTGAATGGCGCGCACCGTCGCCGCCACCACCGTCTGTGCGCCCAGGCGTTCGAGCAGGCCGGGCTGGTGGCCGGCTTCGGGCAGGAAGCGCTTGGACATTCCGATCGCGCTGGCCGACAGCGCGGCCAGCATGCGGTGCGGCCCCTGCTCGTGCGGCGCGTCGAAGCGCGCCTTGCCGAGCTGGTCGGCCGTCAGCGCGATCGCCGTCTCGGCGTCGGGCACGCGCAGCAGCGCTTCGGCCAGGCGCATCAGCGCGAGGCCCTCGGCGCTGGAGATCGGGTACTCGCGCAGCAGCGACTCCATCGCCCAGAACGGCGCCGGCTTGTCGCGCACCGCGCGCACCCAGGGCGCGGCGCGGGCGGCGGCGCGCGGCCAGTCGAGCCGGCCGGCGAGCGCGCTCAACGCTGCATCCAGCGCCTCGCGCTCGGGGCGATACGGATCGGGCAGGCGCGCGGCTTCGGGCGGGGCGGTGAACATGGCATGCTCCGTGCAAACGACAGTGTCGAATAAGTTGCTAGGTTAGTAACTCATCGCTAGGATTTCTCTCGGAATCGACGCCAAGCCACCGAACGAACTTCAGCCGCCTCATGAACAACGACGACAGCGCCCGCGCCCATTCGCTCGACAAGATCGACATCCGCATCCTGCGCGTGTTGCAGAAAGACGGGCGGATTTCCAACCTCAAGCTCGCGGAGGAGGTGCATCTGTCGCCCACCGCGGTGCTGGAGCGCGTCAAGCGCCTGACGCGCGACGGCTTCATCCTCGGCTACGAGGCGCGGCTGAACCCCGACAAGCTCGGCGCGGGCATGCTGGTCTTCATCGAGGTGGTGCTCGACCGCACCACGCACGACGCGATGAACGCCTTCAAGGCCGCGGTGCAGGTGCGCGCCGAGATCCAGGAATGCCACCTCGTGGCCGGCGGCTTCGACTACCTGATCAAGACGCGCGTGGCCAACATGCAGGCCTACCGCGAACTGGTGGGCTCGGTGATCTGGGCGCTGCCGGGGGTGCGCGAGACGCGCACCTATGCGGTGATGGAAGAGGTGAAGAACACGGCGCTGCTGGCGATCTGAGGCGCGCGGCCGTCGCCGCTCTTGACGCTTTCCTCCAACATACTGGACAATTGCTCCAGCATGGAAGAAGCAACCGGATCGGACGACGACGACATCAACCAGCGCATCGCACGCCGCGTGGCCGGCTTGCGCGCCGCGGCCGGCCTGTCGCTGGATGCGCTGGCGGCGCGCAGCGCCGTCAGCCGCTCGACGATCTCGTTGATCGAGCGCGGCGAGACCAGCGCGACCGCGGTCGTGCTCGAGAAGATCGCCGCCGGGCTGGGCGTCGCGCTGGCCGCGCTGTTCGAGGTCGAGCGCGCCGCGCCGGGGCCGCTGATGCGGCGCGCCGAGCAGGCCGAGTGGCGCGATCCGGCCTCGGGCTACCTGCGCCGCAACGTCTCGCCGCCGGACCATCCCTCGCCGCTGCGCATCGTCGAGGTCAGCTTCCCGGCCGGCCGGCGCGTCGTGCTCGAAGGCGGCAATCCGGCGCACCCGATCGACGAGCAGATCTGGGTGCTCGAAGGCTCGATGACGCTGACGCACGGCCACACGAGCCACCGGCTCGATGCCGGCGATTGCCTGGCGCTGAGCGTCGACGGCCCGATCGAATTCCACAACCCCACGCGGCGCGCCGCGCGCTACGCGGTCGTGATCGCGAGCGCGGCGCCGCGCACGCGCAAGCCCTCCCGATGAAGATCGAGATCGACGATTTGTCGCGCCCCGCCATCCACGCGCTGCTGAACGAGCACCTGCGCAACATGCACGAGCTGTCGCCGCCGGAGAGCGTGCATGCGCTCGACCTTGACGCGCTGCGCCGGCCCGAGATCACCTTCTGGTCGGCCTGGGAGGGCGAGGTGCTGCTCGGCTGCGCGGCGCTGCTGGCGCTGGACGCGCGGCACGGCGAGGTGAAGTCGATGCGCACGCCCGCGGCGCGGCGCCGCACCGGCGCCGGACGCGCGCTGCTGATGCAGGTGATCGGCGCCGCGCGCGAGCGCGGCTACGAGCGCCTGAGCCTGGAGACCGGTTCGATGGAGGCGTTCGAGCCGGCGCGCCGCCTGTACGAAAGCGCCGGCTTCGTCGCGACCGGGCCGTTCGGCAGCTACGTCGACGACCCGAACAGCATCTTCATGACCCTGGCGCTCGCGCCCGCGCGATAGCGCGCGCGCCGAAGATCGCGCTGCCGATGCGCACGAGGGTCGCGCCTTCGAGGATGGCGGCTTCCAGATCGGCGCTCATGCCCATCGAGAGCGTGTCGAGGTCCAGGCCCTCGGCGCGCAGTTGGCCGAGCAATTCGCGCAAGGCGCGGTGCGGCACGCGCTGCGCGGCCAGGTCGCCCTCCGGCTCGGGAATCGCCATCAGCCCGCGCAACTTCAAGCGCGGCAGTGCCGCCACCGCCTTCGCCACCGCCGGCACCTCGCCCGGCGCCAGCCCGCTCTTGCTCGCCTCGCCGCTGATGTTGACTTGCAGGCACACCTGCAAGGGCGGCAGCGAGCCCGGCCGCTGCTCCGACAGGCGCTGCGCGATCTTCAGCCGGTCGACCGAATGCACCCAGTCGAACTGCTCGGCGACCGCGCGTGTCTTGTTGCTTTGCAGCGGCCCGATCAAATGCCATTCGAGTGAAGCGCGCAGATCGCCCAGCGCGGCGATCTTGTCCAGCGCCTCCTGCACGTAGTTCTCGCCGAAGCGGCGCTCGCCCGCCGCATGGGCCTCGCGCACCGCGTCGGCACCGAAGGTTTTGCTCACACACAGCAGCGTGACGCTTTGCACGGGGCGCTGCGCAGCCTCGCAAGCCCGTGAAATGCGAGCGCGCACTTGTTGTATGTTGCCCTTGATCGTCACCATAATCCTCTGAGAGTATCCGCCGGCAGCGCCCACCGCGCGCTTACGCCCACCACTTCGCGCATCCCATGGACATCACCCAGCTGCTCGCGTTCTCGGTCAAGAACAAGGCGTCCGACCTGCACCTCTCGTCGGGCCTGCCGCCGATGATCCGCGTGCACGGCGACGTGCGGCGCATCAACGTCGACCCGCTCGAGCACAAGCAGGTGCACGACATGGTGTACGACATCATGAACGATGCGCAGCGCAAGGCCTACGAGGAGACGCTGGAGTGCGACTTCTCGTTCGAGATCCAGGGTCTGGCGCGCTTCCGCGTCAACGCCTTCAACCAGAACCGCGGCGCGGGCGCGGTGTTCCGCACGATTCCCTCGAAGATCCTGACGCTGGAGCAGCTCAACGCGCCCAAGGTGTTCGCCGAGCTGGCGCTCAAGCCGCGCGGGCTGGTGCTGGTGACCGGGCCGACCGGCTCGGGCAAGTCGACCACGCTGGCGGCGATGGTCAACCACCTCAACGAGAACGAGTTCGGCCACGTGCTGACGGTGGAAGACCCGATCGAGTTCGTGCACGAATCGAAGAAGTGCCTGGTCAACCAGCGCGAGGTCGGGCCGCACACGCTGAGCTTCGCCAACGCGCTGCGCTCGGCGCTGCGCGAGGATCCGGACGCCATCCTCGTCGGCGAAATGCGCGACCTGGAGACCATCCGCCTGGCGCTGACCGCGGCGGAGACCGGCCACCTGGTGTTCGGCACGCTGCACACGTCCAGCGCCGCCAAGACGGTCGACCGCGTGGTCGACGTGTTCCCCGCGGCCGAGAAGGAGATGGTGCGCGCGATGCTGTCCGAATCGCTGATCGGCGTGATCTCGCAGACGCTGTGCAAGACCAAGGACGGCTCGGGCCGCGTCGCGGCGCACGAGATCATGCTGGGCACCGCGGCGATCCGAAACCTGATCCGCGAGAACAAGATCGCGCAGATGTATTCGGCCATCCAGACCGGCAACAGCATCGGCATGACCACGCTCGACCAGAACCTCGCCGACCTGGTGCGCCGCAACGTGGTGTCGCCGGCGGAAGCCCGGATGAAAGCGAAGTTCCCGGAAAACTTCCCGGGCTGAAAGAGGAATCGACACCATGGAACGCGACCAGGCATCCAAGTTCGTCAACGACCTGCTGCGCCTGATGGTCAGCCGCAACGGCTCGGACCTTTTCCTCACCGCCGACTTCCCGCCCGCGATCAAGGTCGACGGCAAGGTCACCAAGGTGTCGCCGCAGCCGCTGACCGGCGCGCACACGCTGGCGCTGACGCGCTCGGTGATGAACGACAAGCAGGCCGCCGAGTTCGAGAAGACCAAGGAGTGCAACTTCGCGATCTCGCCGCAAGGCATCGGCCGCTTCCGCGTCAACGCCTTCGTGCAGCAGGGCAACGTCGGCCTGGTGATGCGGACGATCCCGCAGACGCTGCCGACCATCGACAGCCTGAACCTGCCGCAGGTGCTCAAGGACGTGGCGATGACCAAGCGCGGCCTGGTGATCTTCGTCGGCGCCACCGGCTCGGGCAAGAGCACCTCGCTGGCCGCGATGGTCGACTACCGCAACGAGAACTCGCACGGCCACATCATCACGATCGAGGACCCGGTCGAGTTCGTGCATCCGCACAAGAACTGCATCGTCACGCAGCGCGAGGTCGGCATCGACACCGACGGCTGGGCGCAGGCGCTGAAGAACACGCTGCGCCAGGCGCCCGACGTGATCCTGATGGGCGAGATCCGCGACCGCGAAACGATGGAGCACGCGGTGGCCTTCGCCGAGACCGGCCACCTGTGCATGGCCACGCTGCACGCCAACAGCGCCAACCAGGCGCTGGACCGCATCATCAACTTCTTCCCCGAGGAGCGCCGCGCCCAGCTGCTGATGGACCTGTCGCTCAACCTCAAGGGCCTGGTCTCGCAGCGCCTGCTGCCGCGCCAGGAGGGCAAGGGCCGCATCGCGGCGGTGGAGATCCTGCTGACCACGCCGCTGATCGCCGACATGATCTTCAAGGGCGAGGTCGCCGACATCAAGGACTTGATGAAGCGCTCGCGCGAGCTGGGCATGCAGACCTTCGACCAGGCGCTGTTCGACCTGTACGAGAGCAACCTCGTCACCTACGAAGACATCCTGCGCAACGCCGACTCGGTGAACGACCTGCGCCTGCAGGTCAAGCTGCACAGCCAGCGCGCGCGCAATGCCGACCTGGCGGCGGGCACCGAGCATCTGACGATCGTGTGAGCATCGTGCCTTGGGCCAGAATGGCCCGATGAGCACGACCTCCCCGAAAACCTACGAACCCACCACCGCGCGCGACGTCGCCTTCCTCGGCCTCGGCGTGATGGGCCTGCCGATGGCCGGCCACTTGGCGCGCGCCGGGCATCGCACCACCGTCTACAACCGCAGCGCCGCGAAAGCCTCTGCCTGGGCCGCCGAGTACGGCGGCCGCACCGCCGCCACGCCGCGCGAAGCGGCGCAGGGCGCGCAGATCGTGTTCGCCTGCGTGGGCAACGACGACGACCTGCGCTCGGTGGTGCTGGGCGAACACGGCGCCTTCGCCGGCATGCAGCCGGGCGCGATCTTCGTCGATCACACCACCGCCTCGGCCGAGGTGGCGCGCGAACTCGGCGCGGAAGCGGACAAGCGCGGGCTGAAGTTCATCGACGCGCCGGTCTCCGGCGGCAACCTCGGCGCGATCAACGGCGCGCTGACGGTGATGTGCGGCGGCGACGCGCAGGCCTTCGAGGCCATCAAGCCGGTGGCGCTGGCGTTTGCGAAGGCGGTCACGCTGCTCGGGCCGAACGGCGCCGGGCAGCTCGCCAAGATGGTCAACCAGATCGCGATCGCCGGGCTGGTGCAAGGCCTGGCCGAAGCGATCGCCTTCGGCGAGCGCGCCGGGCTGGACATGAAGGCCGTGCTCGGCGTGATCGGCAAGGGCGCAGCGCAGAGCTGGCAAATGGACAACCGCGGGCCGACGATGGTCGACGGGAAGTTCGACTTCGGCTTCGCGGTCGACTGGATGCGCAAGGATCTCGGGCTGTGCCTCGACGAAGCCAAGCGCAACGGCGCGCGGCTGCCCGTCACCGCGCTGGTCGACCAGTTCTACGCCGACGTGCAGGCGGCCGGCGGCAACCGGCTCGACACCTCGAGCCTGATCAAGCGGCTGCGCTGAGCCGCCACCTCGAACTTACTTCTGGGCCTGCTTGGGCTGGATCTCGGCCAGCTCGGCCTCGGTGATGATTTCGAACACCTTCACCACCTTCAGCACGCCCGGCACGCCGCGCGCGATGTCGGTGGCGCGGGTGGCCTCGCGCTCGGTGACGCGGCCCATCAGGTAGACCGTGCCGCGCTCGGCGACGACCTTGATCGCGTTGGCGAACACGTCCTTGGCGTCGACGTAGCTCGCCTTGATCTTGCTGACCAGCACGAGGTCGCTGGAGCGGCTGGCGATCGACGACGAGCCCATCACCGCCAGCTCGTTGACCACCGCGCGCACGCCTTCGATCTTGGCCACCGCCTGCTCGACGGCGGCCTTGTCGGTCTCGGCCGCCACCTCGCCGGTCAGCAGCACGTTGCGGTTGTAGCTGGTGATGTTGACGTGGCCGCGCTCGCCCACCGCCTCGCGCACGCGCGTCTGGCCCTTGATCTCGATCGACTGGTCTTCCAGCTGCGTGCCCGAGGTGCGCCGGTCGGTCACCACCATCGAGGTGCCGACGACCGCGCCGCCGACCAGCAGCGGCGCGCAGGCCGAAAGCGCCGTCGCGGCGGCCAGGCCGGCGATCAGCAGGGCGGGGCGACGAAAAGCGAAGCGCTGAATGGTCATGTGTTGTCCTGTTCTCCCAGAAGCTGAAGGTCGACCGCGTCGCACAGGCAGTGCAGCACCAGCAGGTGCAGCTCCTGGATGCGCGCGCCGCGCTCGTGCGGCACGCAGATGTGAACGTCGGTCTCGCCGAGGTGCTCGCGCAGCTTGCCGCCGCCGCGGCCGGTCAGCGCGATCACCGTCATGTCTTTCGCCTTGGCGGCGTCCACCGCGGCCAGCACGTCGGCCGAATGACCGCCGGTGCTGATCGCCAGCAGCACGTCGCCGGGCGTGCCCAGCGCCTGCACCTGCTTGGCGAACACCGCGTCGAAGCCGTGGTCGGCGCCGACCGCGGTGAGGAGGGCGGTGTCCGCGGTCAGCGCGATCGCCGCGAGCCCGGGCCGCTCGCGCTCGAAGCGGCCCACGAAACCGGCCGCGAAATGCTGCGCATTGCCCGCCGAGCCGCCGTTGCCGCAGACCAGCACCTTGCCTCCGGCCGTGATGCAGCCGACCACCGCGTTGACGGCGTCGGCGATCGGCTTGGCGAGGATCTCGGCAGCGGCGTACTGAAGGTCGGCGCTGTCGAAGAACTGCTGCTGGATGCGTTGTTCGAGCATGGGCAGGCATCATAAGACACGGGCTTACCCTGACAGTTCCCTGCGCACCGCGGCGGTGCGGCGCTTCAGCCGGCGTCGAAGGCCCCCCGCAGCCACTCGACGTGCGCGCCGTCGATCGCCACCACGTCGAAGCGGCACGGCGGCGGGCTGGCCCAGCGCATCAGGTAGTGCCGCGCGGCCAGCACGATGCGGCGCTGCTTGGCCGCGACGATGCTGGCCGCCGCGCCGCCGTGAGAGGCGCTTGCGCGCTGGCGCACCTCGGCGAACACCAGCGTGCCGTCGCGCTCGCGCAGGATCAGGTCGACCTCGCCGCCGCGTGCGTGCGGACCGCGCGCCACCCGATAATTCCGCTCCACGAGGACGAGCCCGGCACGCTTCAGGTGCGCGAGGGCGAGCGCCTCGCCTTCGTCACCGATCGCCTTCGTCGTCCGCCGCCCTCCCGTGAACTCCATCGATGCCTCGCTGTTGCGGCAGGCCGCCGCGGCGGCCGCCGGGGGCCAGAGCTTTCCGGCCGGCGCACTCTACGTCGTCGCCACGCCGATCGGCAACCTCGCCGACCTGAGCCTGCGCGCCATCCACCTGCTGGCGCTGGCCGACGCCGTCGCCTGCGAAGACACGCGCCACAGCGCGCCGCTGCTGCGCGCGCTGGGCATAGCAGGCAAGCCGCTGCTGGCGGTGCACGAGCACAACGAGCGCGAGGCCGCGGCCGGCGTGATCGCGCTCCTCGCGCGCGGCGAGCGGGTGGCCTTCGTCAGCGATGCCGGCACGCCGGCGCTCAGCGACCCCGGCGCGGCGCTGGTGGCGGCGGTGAGCGCGGCCGGCCATCGCTGCATTCCGATTCCCGGCGCGAGCGCGGCGGCGGCGGCGCTCAGCGTGGCCGGCGATACGCAGGGGCAGGGCTTCGTGTTCGAGGGTTTCGTGCCGGCCAGGGGCGGCGAACGCAGCGCGGCGCTGCAGCGCATCGCCGCCGATGCGCGCACGGCCATCCTCTACGAAGCGCCGCACCGCATCGAGGCGCTGGCGCGCGATCTGGCCGCGGCCTGCGGCGCGCGCACGCTGACGATCTGCCGCGAGCTGACCAAGCAGTTCGAGTCGGTGGCGACGCTGCGCTGCGAGGCACTGCCCGGCTGGCTGGCCGAGGACGCCAACCGCCAGCGCGGCGAGTTCGTGCTGGTGCTGCACGCCGCGCCGGCCGCGCCGGCCGAGGGCGCTGCCGCCGCGCACGACCGCGTGCTCGATGCGCTGCTCGCCGCCTTGCCGCTCAAGCAGGCCGTGGCGCTCGCGGTGGAGCTGACCGGCGCGCCGCGCAACGCGCTCTACGAACGCGCGCTGGCGCGCAAGCGCGAATCGGCCGGGTGACCGCGGCGGCCGATCAGAGCTTGGCCGCCGGCGCCGTCTGCGCGTCGTGCTTCTGGCGGTGGATGTCGCGGCTGGCGTGGTTCTGCATCTTGTGCAGGCGGCGCCGCTTGGCCGCGCTGACGGTACCGTCCGACTTGGCCTTGTTCTCGGCGCGATCGATCGCGCGCTGCTCCCGGTCGAGGCGGCGCGTCTCGCGCTTGTTGAGCTGGCCCGAGGCGATGCCTTGGTCGATGCGCTTCTCCTGGTTCGCCTGGCGCTGGTCGATGCCCGGCGTGGCGGCCGGCGCCGACGCTGCCTGCGCGAAAGCGCCGGCAGCGGCCAGCGCCAGGGTGGCGGCAACGAGGGTGCGAAGCTTGATCATGGTGCGGTCCTTTCGGTTGTCGTTGTGACGCGGGTTCAACGACGCGCCCCGCGGCGCCGTTCACCATCGATGCGTAAACCCTCGTAAAGCCCTGCGGCGCACCCCGGCTCCTAGAATGAGCCGAACCGCCGAGGACGCCGCCATGATCTCCCGCGAACCGACCATCGAACGCCTGGCCATCGCGCGCTCGCTGCTGCTCGAACCCTTCGGGCTGACCGAGGCGACGCTTGCCCGCGCGCTGGCCGCCATCGCCACGCACCGCATCGACGACGCCGACCTCTATTTCCAGTACACCCGCAGCGAAGGCTGGAGCCTCGAAGAGGGCATCGTCAAGAGCGGCAGCTTCGGCATCGACCAGGGCGTGGGCGTGCGCGCGGTGACCGGCGAGAAGACGGCGTTCGCCTACTCCGACGACATCTCCGAGGCCGCGCTGCTCGACGCCGCGGCGACGGTGCGCACCATCGCGGCGGCCGGGCAGAGCCGGCGCATCAAGGTGGACGCGCCGGCGAAGATCGCGGCCAGCCGCATCCTCTACGCGCCGCTGGACCCGATCGCCACGCTCGACAGCACGCAGAAGGTGGCGCTGCTCGAGCGCATCGAGAAGCTCGCGCGCGCCAAGGACCCGCGCATCGCGCAGGTGATGGCGGGGCTGGCGGGCGAATACGACGTGGTGCTGGTGGCGCGCGCCGACGGCACGCTGGCCGCCGACGTGCGGCCGCTGGTGCGCGTGTCGGTGACGGTGATCGCCGAGCAGACCATCAACGGCCAGGTGCGCCGCGAGGTCGGCAGCGGCGGCGGCGGCGGGCGCTTCGGCTTCGGCTTCTTCCACGACGGCGTGATCGAAAGCTACGTCGACAAGGCCGTGCAGGCGGCGCTGACGAATCTCGAATCGCGCCCCGCCAAGGCCGGCGAGATGAGCGTGGTGCTCGGCCCCGGCTGGCCCGGCGTGCTGCTGCACGAGGCGGTGGGCCACGGGCTGGAGGGCGACTTCAACCGCAAGGGCTCGAGCGCGTTCTCCGGCCGCATCGGCCAGCGCGTCGCGGCCAAGGGCGTGACGGTGCTCGACGACGGCACGCTGCCCGACCGGCGCGGTTCGCTGAACATCGACGACGAGGGCCATGCCTCGCAGCGCAACGTGCTGATCGAGGACGGCATCCTCAAGGGCTACATCCAGGACGCGATGAACGCGCGGCTGATGAAGGTGAAACCCACCGGCAACGGCCGGCGCGAGAGCTACGCCGCGGTGCCGATGCCGCGCATGACCAACACCTACATGCTCGGCGGCGACAAGAGCGCCGAAGAGATCGTCGCCGGCCTGGAGCGCGGGCTGTACGCCACCAACTTCGGCGGCGGGCAGGTCGACATCACCAGCGGCAAGTTCGTCTTCTCGGCCAGCGAGGCCTACTGGGTCGAGAAGGGAAAGATCCTCTATCCCGTGAAGGGCGCCACCATCATCGGCAACGGCCCCGACGCGCTGACGCGCGTCAGCGCGATCGGCAACGACATGGCGCTGGACAGCGGCATCGGCGTGTGCGGCAAGGACGGCCAGAGCGTGCCGGTGGGCGTGGGGCAGCCGACCTTGCGCATCGACAAACTGACGGTGGGGGGCACGGCCTGAGCCGTGGTAGAGTGCGGCCCATGTCTTCGTCGCGCAACTTCTTCTTTGCGTACTTTTGGTTCTCGCACCGCCCGGCGGATGGAGAGGCAAGCGCGTAAGCGACGACAGCGCAGCGAATCCAAGCAAACCGCCGGGCCCCAAGCCCGGCGGTTTTTTTTCGACCGGAATTTCGACGAGGAGCGTCCTTTCATGTCCACCAAGTCCGCCACCGAGGGCTGGTATGCGCACACCGAGCGCACCAGCCAGACCGACGACCAACGCATCAAGGACGTGATTCCCCTGCCCCCGCCCGAACACCTGATCCGCTTCTTCCCGATCGCCGGCACGCCGGTGGAGAAGCTGATCGGCAACACCCGCTCGGCCATCCGCAACATCATGCAGGGCAAGGACGACCGATTGCTGGTGGTGATGGGCCCGTGCTCGATCCACGACCCCAACGCCGCGCTCGACTACGCGCGCAAGCTGAAGGCGCAGCGCGACAAGTACGCCGACCGGCTCGAGATCGTGATGCGCGTCTACTTCGAGAAACCGCGCACCACGGTGGGCTGGAAGGGCCTGATCAACGACCCCTACCTCGACGAGAGCTACCGCATCGACGAGGGCCTGCGCATCGCGCGCCAGCTGCTGGTGGAGATCAACCGCCTCGGCGTGCCGGCCGGCAGCGAATTCCTCGACGTGATCTCGCCGCAGTACATCGGCGACCTGATCTCCTGGGGCGCGATCGGCGCGCGCACCACCGAGAGCCAGGTGCACCGCGAGCTGGCCTCGGGCCTGTCGGCGCCGATCGGCTTCAAGAACGGCACCGACGGCAACATCAAGATCGCGATCGACGCGATCCAGGCCGCGGCACGGCCGCACCACTTCCTGTCGGTGCACAAGAACGGCCAGGTATCCATCGTCGAGACGCGCGGCAACAAGGACTGCCACGTGATCCTGCGCGGCGGCAAGGCGCCCAACTACGACGCCGCCAGCGTGGCCGCGGCCTGCCAGGAGATCGAGGCCGCCAAGCTCGACTGCACGCTGATGGTCGATTGCAGCCACGCCAACAGCAGCAAGCAGCATCAGAAGCAGCTCGACGTGGCGCGCGACATCGCGCAGCAGATGAAGGCGGGCGGGCGCTGCATCTTCGGCGTGATGGTCGAGAGCCACCTGAACGCAGGCGCGCAGAAGTTCAGCCCCGGCAAGGACGACGCGGCGAAGCTGGAGTACGGCAAGAGCATCACCGACGCCTGCATCGGCTGGGACGATTCGCTCGACGTGCTGGAGGTGCTGGCGGGCGCCGTCGCGGCGCGCCGCCAAGCCTAGGCCGCAAGCAGCTGCTCGGCCAGGAAGCGCTCCAGCGCGCCGAAGAACTGCGTGCGGCTGCGCTGGCCGCCGAACTGGTGGCCCACGCCGGGCTGCTCGATGTACTCGTAGCGCTTCCCGGCGCGGCGCAGCGCCTCGGCCATCGTGCGGCCCTGGCTGACCGGCACCACCAGGTCGGCATCGCCGTGCACCAGCAGCACCGGCACCTGGATGCGCTCGGCCTGCAGCGCCGGCGAGGTTTCTCGCAGTTGCGCGCGGTCGCCCCACAGGCGGCCGATGGAGGCTTCGGCGGCGAGATAGCCGTCGACGTAGTCGCCCTCGAAGTGGATCTGATCGGGCAGGTGCGTCACGCCGGCGAAGCTGACCGCGCAGCGGTACAGCGCCGGCGTCTTGATGGCGCCCATCAGCGCGGCATAGCCGCCGTAGCTGGCGCCGACGATCGCCACGCTGCGCGCATCGGCGATACGCTGCGCCACCGCCCAGGCCACCGCATCGCTCAGGTCGTCCTGCATTTCCAGGCCCCAGCGGCGCAGGCCGGCGAGCATGAATTCGCGACCCTGGCCGTGCGAGCCGCGGAAGTTGACCTGCAGCACCGCGTGGCCGCGGCTGGCGAGGACTTCGACCCACAGGTCGAAGTCGTCGTCGTCGCGGCTGGCCGGGCCGCCGTGCGGCAGCAGCACCAGCGAACCCGGCTGGCCTTCGGCACGCGTCGGCGGCAGCGACAAATAGGCCATCAGCGGCAGGCCGTCGCGCGAGCGGATCGATACCTCGCGCTTGCCGGCCAGCCGCGCACCGGCCAGCAGCGGAAACTGCCGTCCGACGGTGGCCAGCTCGCCGCTGCGCCGCTCGCCGACGAAGTATTCGCCCGGCCGGCCGTTGCCGCTGGAGTGCAGCAGGTAGGTCTGCTCGTCGGCCGACAGCGCCAGCAGCCGGTTGTAGCGGCGCGGCAGCGCGGCATCCACCTGGCGCATCAGCGCACGCACCGGCTCGCGCCACAGTTCGCCGCGCGGCGGCTCGAGTGCCGCACCTTCGCCGACGCACAGGCCGAGCAGCCCGCCGCCCCGCGCGGCCGGCAGCGCGCTCGCGCCATCCAGATCGAGGCGCGGGTGGTGCACGACGAGCCGGCGCGGCAGCGCATCGTCGTTCAAGTCGACCGCGAATACCGCGCTGCGGCCTTCGTGCTGCGCGCTCACGTACAGGCGCTGCGGATCGGTATCGAAGCCGATCGGCCACACCGCATCGGCCGACAAGCCGTCGAACGACCACAGCGTGCGCCAGCGGCGGCCGTCGGGATCGCAGGCGCGCACCTCGTAGCGGCCATCGTCGGCCTTCAGGCCGACGCGCACCCGGTGCGCCGCATCGGTGATCCAGCGGCGCACCTGGCGCTCGGGGCCGTGCACGAGACGGCGCTCGCCGCTTTCGACATCGACGAGGTAGACGCCCGGCTCGATGAACTTGGCCTCGGCCGGCAGCTGCAGCAGCACGTGGCGCGCATCGTCGGGCAGCCAGTCGAGCACATCGTCCTGGAATTGCGCCGAATGCCCGGCGTGGCGTTGGCCGCGCTGCCACAGCGGCTTGAGCTCGCTGCCATCGGGCCGCACCGACCACAGCCGCGTCTCGGCCACGCGCACGAAGCCGCGCTGCGACAGATGCCGCGTGCCGACCAGCAGGCGTTCGTCGTTGGCCCAGCCGGCCCAGCCGATCGCCAGCTCGTCGGTGGCGCGGATCACCGGCGTGAACTGCTGGCGCGCGACGTCGAGCGCGCGCGTCACCAGGGCGGTGCCGTCTTCGATGTGCAGCAGCGCGGCGAGCTGGCGGCCGTTCGGCGACAGCGAAGCGCCGGTCAGGAGCGGCGGGCGCGCGAAGGCTTCGAGCGGAATGGTCGCGGCCTCGGCGGCCTCGGCGGCGGGCCAGGAGGCGGCCAGCGGCGCGGCGCCGAGAGCTTGCAGCAGGCGGCGGCGGAGGGTGTCGGTCATGGTCGGGGGGCGGGGTTCAAATCGAGTTCGATCCAGCGCGTGCCGGGCTCGTGCTTGTGCGCCTCCTCGCGGAAGCCGAGGTCGCGCGCGAGCTGCAGCATGCGCGTGTTCTCGTTGAGCACGGTGGCGACGAGGCGCTGCGTGCCGTGCTGGCGCAGGTAGTCGATCATCTGCGTCATCAGCAGCTCGCCCAGGCCTTCGCCCTTGACCTCGCTGCGCACGATGATGCCGAACTCGGCCTCGACGTTGTCGGGGTCGGCGATGGCACGCACCACGCCGAGCGTGCGCTCGACGCCCTGCGCATCGCGCTCGGTGGCGACGAAGGCCATCTCGCGCGCGTAATCGATCTGCGTCAGCCGCGCCAACTCGCTGCGCTCTATGCTGCGGCGGCTGTAGAAGACGCGCAGCCGGATGTCCTCGGGGTCGAGGTGCTCGAGGAACTCGAGGTGCTGCGCCTCGTCCTCCGGCCGGATCGGCCGCAGGGTCATCGTGCGGCCGCGCCATTCGATCGTCTGCGCGAGCTGCGCCGGATACGGCCGGATCGCGAAGTTCAGCGCGCCGGCCGGCGCGGCCATGCTGACGCGGATGCGCGCGTCCAGCGCCACCGCGCCCTTCGCGTCGACGATCAGCGGATTGATGTCCAGTTCGGCGATCTGCGGCACGTCGGCGAGCAATTGCGACACCGCGACCAGCACGCGCAGCAGCGCGGCCTCGTCGGCCGGCGGCGTGTCGCGAAAGCCGCGCAGCAGCCTGGCCACGCGCGTGCGCGCCACCAGCGCGCGCGCCAGCGGCTCGTTCAGCGGCGGCAGCGCCACGGCGCGATCGGCCAGCACCTCCACCGCGGTGCCGCCCTGGCCGAACAGGATCACCGGGCCGAAAACACGGTCGATGCTGGCGCCGACGATCAGCTCCTGCGCGCCCGCCTGGCGCTGCACCATCGCCTGCACCGTCAGCCCGGCGATGCGCGCCGCCGGGCGCTGCGCGCGCACGCGCGCGAGCATGTCGGCGGCCGCGGCCTGGACCTGCGCATCGCCCTCCAGGCCCAGCACCACGCCGCCGACGTCGGACTTGTGCGTGATGTCCGGGCTGAGGATCTTGATCGCCACCGGGAAGCCGATCGCGCGCGCCGCCTCGGCGGCGGCGGCTGGGTCGGGCGCGACGCGCAGCGTCGCCACCACCGGAATGCCGTAGGCGGCCAGCACCGCCTTGGCCTCGACCTCGTCGAGCATCTCGCGGCCGCTGCCCAGCACCTGCTGCACCAGCGCGCGCACCGCCTTCAGGTCCGGCTCGCGCGCCTGTTCCGGGCGCGCCGGCGCGGCTTCGATCAATTGCGCCTGGTTGCGCCGGTAGGTCACCAGCATCGCGAAGGCGCGCACCGCTTCTTCGGGCGTTTCGAAGCCGGCGATGCCGGCCTCGCGGAAGATGCCGCGCGCCTGCTCGACCGACTCGCCGCCCAGCCAGCAGCCGAGCACGCGCGGCGGGCTCTGGCTGGCCAGCGGCACCAGCGCGCGGGCGATCTCGGCGCTCGGCACGATCGCGGTGGGCGCGTGCACGAACAGCACCGCGCCGGCCTGCGCGTCGGCGTTGATGGCTGCCAGCGCGTGCACGTAGCGCTCGGCGGGCGCATCGCCGATGATGTCCACCGGGTTGCCGCGCGACCAGTTGGCGGGCATCTGCGCGTCGAGCCGAGCGATCGTCTCGCCCGACAGCTCGGCCAGATCGACGCCGACGTGCGCCGCGCAATCCGCCGCCATCACGCCGGCGCCGCCGCCGTTGGTCAGGATCACCAGCTTCTCGCCGCGGTTGGCGCGAAAGCGCGCCAGCGTCTCGGCGGCGAGGAAGAGCTGCTGCATCGTGTCGACGCGCAGCATGCCGGCGCGCGCGATGGCCGCGTCGTAGACGATGTCGGATCCCGCCAGCGCGCCGGTGTGCGAGGCGGCGGCGCGCTGGCCCTGCGCCGAGCGGCCCGACTTGACGACGATCACCGGTTTGTTGCGCGCCGCCGCGCGCGCCGCCGACATGAACTTGCGCGGCGCCTCGATGGCCTCGATGTAGAGCAGGATGGCGCGTGTCTTCGCGTCGCTGCCGAGGTAGTCGAGCATGTCGCCGAAGTCGACGTCGGCATGCTCGCCGAGCGAGACGAGGTGGCTGAAGCCGATGCGCCGCGAGCGCGCCCAGTCGAGCATCGCCGTCATCAGCGCGCCCGACTGCGTGACGAAGGCCAGCTCGCCGGGCAGCGCGCCGACGTGCGCGAAGCTCGCGTTCAGGCCCAGGTGCGGCACCAGCATGCCGATGCAGTTGGGGCCGAGGATGCGCAGCACGTGCGGGCGCGCGGCATCGAGCATGGCCTGGCGCTGCGCGGCGTCGAGGCCGGCGGTGAGCACCACGGCGGCGCGTGTGCCCCGCTCGGCCAGTTCGGCGATCAGGCCCGCCACGCTGGCCGGCGGCGTGCAGACGATGGCCAGCTCGGGGACCTCCGGCAGCGCGCTCACGCTCGGGTAGACCGGCTGGCCGTCGAACTCGCGGTGCTTCGGGTTGACCGCGTAGCAGCGCCCGCTGAAGCCGTTGCCGCGCAGGTTGCGCCAGACCGTGGCGCCGACGCTGGCCGGCCGCTGCGAGGCGCCGATGACGGCCACCGAGGCAGGCGCGAGAAGATGATCGAGGTGGCGGATGCTCATGGTGGCCCGATGATGGCGTGGCTTCGTGACCGATCCTCGCCTGCACCCTTGAGGCCAGTCAACTGCGAGGGCGAAGACACGGCGCGCCGGCCGATGCATGTCCAGAATCGGCTCCATGCACACCCACTGGCACCTGCGCGACGCCGACGAGCTGGCGCGCGAACACGGCGTCGACCCGGCGCTCGGCCTGGACGACGCCGAGGCCGCGCTGCGCGCCGTGCGGCACGGCCCCAACGAGATCGCGGCCGGCGCGCAGCGCACGCCGGCCGCGCTGCTGCTCGAGCAGTTCAAGGACTTCATGATCCTGGTGCTGCTCGGCGCGGCCGTGGTGTCGGGCTTCATCGGCGACCTGGTCGACACGCTGGCGATCATCGTCATCGTGCTGCTCAACGCGCTGATCGGCTTCGTGCAGGCCTGGCGCGCCGACCGCGCGCTGGCCGCGCTGCAGCAGCTCGCGGCGGCGCGCGCCACCGTGCTGCGCGGCGGGCAGCGGCAGGTGCTGCCGGCGAGCCGCCTGGTGCCCGGCGACATCGTGCTGCTCGAAGCCGGCAACCAGGTGCCGGCCGACCTGCGGCTGATCGAGATCGCGCAGCTGCGCATCGACGAATCGGCGCTCACCGGCGAGTCGGTGGTGGTCGACAAGCACGTGCGCACGCTCTCCGAAGCCGCCGCCGCGTTGGGCGACCGGCTCAACATGGCTTTCAAGGGCACGACCGCGGCGCACGGCCGCGGCACCGGGCTGGTGGTGGCCACCGGCATGGCCACCGAGCTGGGCAAGGTGGCCGGCCTGCTCGACCGCGCCGGCACGCTGCAGACGCCGCTGCAGCAGCGCCTGGCGGCCTTCGGCAAGCGCCTCGCGCTGGTGGTGCTGGCGATCTGCGCGCTGATCTTCGCGATCGGCGTGCTGCGCGGCGAGCCGCCGGTGCTGATGGCGCTGACCGCGCTGAGCCTCGCGGTGGCGGCCATCCCCGAATCGCTGCCGGCGGTGGTGACGGTGCTGCTCGCGCTCGGCGCGCGCCGCATGGTGGCGCAGCACGCGCTGGTGCGGCGCCTGCCCTCGGTGGAGACGCTCGGCTCGGTGAGCACGATCTGCTCCGACAAGACCGGCACGCTGACGCTCAACCGCATGCACGCCGAGCGCGTGGTCGCCGAAGGCGCGGCGCGCGACGAGACGCTGCGTGCCGCCGCGCTGTGCAACGACGCGCAGCGCGGCGGCGACGGCGCCTGGCAGGGCGACCCGACCGAGACCGCGCTGGCCGAGCTGGCCGCCGAAGGCGGCGTGGACGCGGGCGCGCTGGCGCTCGGCCTGCCGCGCGTCGCCGAGCTGCCCTTCGACGCCGAGCGCAAGCGCATGAGCACGCTGCACCAGGGCGACGAAGCCTTCGTGCTCTACACCAAGGGCGCGCCCGAATCGCTGCTGCCGCGCTGCAGCGCGCGCTGGAGCGCCGAGGGCACGCTGGCCATCGACCACGACGCCGCGATGCGCCAGGCCGAGACGCTGGCCGCGCAAGGCCTGCGCGTGCTGGCCTTCGCGCGCCGCGATCTGTGCGATGCCGATCTGGGCGCCGGCGCCGACCTCGTCGAGCGCGATCTCGCCTTGATCGGCCTCGTCGCGCTGATCGACCCGCCGCGCCCCGAGGCCGAGGCGGCGGTGCGCGACTGCCTGACCGCCGGCATCACGCCGGTGATGATCACCGGCGACCACCCGGCCACCGCGCGCGCCATCGCGCAGCGGCTGGGCATCGTGGCCGATGCGCATGCCAGCGTGCTGACCGGCGCGATGCTCGCCGCGATGGACGACGCCGAGCTGCGCGCGCGCTGCGCGCAGGTGCGCGTCTACGCGCGCGTCGACCCGGCGCAGAAGATCCGCATCGTCGAGGCGCTGCAGTCGCTCGGCCGCTTCGTCGCGATGACCGGCGACGGCGTCAACGACGCGCCGGCGCTCAAGCGCGCCGACATCGGCGTGGCGATGGGCCGCGGCGGCACCGACGTGGCGCGCGAGGCGGCCAGCCTGGTGCTGCTGGACGACAACTTCGCCACCATCGTCGCGGCGGTGCGCGAGGGCCGGCGCATCTACGACAACATCCGCAAGTTCGTGCGCTACGCGATGACGGGCAACTCCGGCGAGATCTGGACGCTGTTCCTCGCGCCGATGCTGGGCCTGCCGATCCCGCTGCTGCCGATCCACATCCTGTGGGTCAATCTCGTCACCGACGGCCTGCCCGGCCTCGCGCTGGCCGCCGAGCCGGCCGAGCGCGGCGTGATGAAGCGCCCGCCGCGCGCGAGCGGCGAGAGCCTGTTCGCCGGCGGGCTGTGGCAGCACGTGCTGTTCATCGGCCTGCTGATCGGCGCCCTGTGCCTGGGCGTGCAGGCCTGGGCGCTGGCCACCGGCCACGCGCACTGGCAGACGATGGTGTTCACCGTGCTGACCTTCGCGCAGATGGCGCACGTGATGGCGGTGCGCTCCGAGCGCGAGCCGCTGTGGCGGCAGGGGCTGCTGTCGAACCTGCCGCTGCTCGGCGCGGTGCTGCTGACCTTCGTGCTGCAGCTGGCGACGATCTACCTGCCGGTGCTGCAACCGATCTTCAAGACCGAGGCGCTGGATGCCGACGAGCTGCTGATCTGCTTCGGCGCGGCGGCCGTCGTCTACCTCGCCGCGGAAGGCGAGAAGCGCTGGCGCCGTCATCTGACGAAACGAAGTGAGCAAGCGCTCGCAACGGCAGGAAAGCAAGCCGAATGAGGGTGTAACGCAGGAAAGGCCGGGCAAGAAGGCTGGCCGCGGGCGGCGATGCGGTCTGCAATGGGCGCTCCTCTCAACCACAGGAGTTCTGTCATGACCCTGCGTTCTTCCCTGACCCGCTTTACCGCCACCGGCGTCTTCGCCGCCCTGGCTGCCGTTGCGACGGCGCAGACCGCCGCGCCGACGGCGCCGGCACCCGACGCCAAGGCACGCATGGCCGCCGAAGCCGCCTTCACCAAGGCCGACATGAACGGCGACGGCCGCGTCAGCAAGGATGAAGCGGCCAAGCTGCCCGACATCGCGGCGCGCTTCGATGCGCTCGACAAGGACAAGGACGGCGCGCTGACGCTGGCCGAGTTCGCCGCTGCGTATCGCGCCGGCTGATCGTTTCCTTCAACCTGCGCGGCGTCGAGCGACTTACTCGGCGCCGCGCGCCAGCTTTTCGCTCTTCCAATACACGTCGTCGCCGCCGAGGCCATCGAGGTTGGCGCGGTTCAGAACGCGGGCCAGCACGAACAGCAGGTCCGACAGGCGGTTCAGGTAGTGGCGCGGCGTGGCGCGCACCGGCTCGGCCTGGCCCAGCGCCACCACCGCGCGCTCGGCACGCCGCGCCACCGCGCGGCACACGTGCGCGATCGCCGCGCTGCGCGTGCCCGCCGGCAGGATGAACTCCTGCAAGCGCGGCAGCGTCGCGTTGTGCTGCGCCAGCGCTTCGTCGAGGCGCAGCACCGCCTCGTCCTTCAACAGTTCGTAGCCGGGAATCGACAGCTCGCCGCCGAGGTTGAAGAGCTCGTGCTGTATCACCACCAGCAGTTCGCGCACCGCCTCCGGCAGCGGCTCGGCGAGCAGCACGCCGAGCTGCGAGTTCAGCTCGTCGACGTCGCCCATCGCCTGCACGCGCAGATGGTCTTTCGCGACGCGCGTGCCGTCGCCCAGGCCGGTGGTGCCGTCGTCGCCGGTGCGGGTGGCGATCTGAGTCAGTCGTTGTCCCATGTCGCAAATACTAGCCGCTGCCTAGAATGAATCGCATGAACGCCCCCACCGAACTGCCGTTCCGCGTCGAGCCCCGTGCGGTGCCCGCGGCGATGATCGATGCGCTCAAGGCACGCTTCGGCGAGCGCTGCAGCACCGCGCTGGCGGTGCGCGAGCAGCACGGCCGCGACGAGTCGCCCTTCGACGTGCGCCCGCCCGACGCGGTGGTCTTCTGCGAGAGCACCGAGGAGGTGGCCGCCGCCGTCGAGCTGGCCGATCGCCACGCGGTGCCGGTGATCCCGTTCGGCGTCGGCTCCTCGCTGGAAGGCCACCTGCTCGCGGTGCAGGGCGGCATCAGCATCGACGTGTCGCGCATGAACCGCGTGCTGCAGGTGAACCCGGAGGATCTGACGGTCACCGTCGAGCCCGGCGTCACGCGCGAGCAGCTGAACCGCGAGATCCGCGAGACGGGTCTCTTCTTCCCGATCGACCCGGGCGCCAACGCCTCGCTCGGCGGCATGACCGCCACGCGCGCCAGCGGCACGAACGCGGTGCGCTACGGCACGATGCGCGAGAACGTGCTCGCGCTGACCGTGGTGACGGCCAGCGGCCAGGTGATCCGCACCGGCACCCGCGCGAAGAAATCGAGCGCCGGCTACGACCTGACGCGCCTGATGGTCGGCAGCGAAGGTACGCTGGGCGTGATCACCGGGATCACGCTCAAGCTGTATCCGATCCCCGAGGCGATCTCGGCGGCCATCGTGGTGTTCGACCGCATCGAATCGGCGGTGAACACCACCATCCAGATGATCCAGCTCGGCCTGCCGATCGCGCGCTGCGAGCTGCTCGACGTGAACGCGGTGCGCGCGGTGAACCGCCATGACAAGCTGAGCCTGCGCGAAGGCCCGATGCTGCTGATGGAGTTCCACGGCAGCGCGGCCGGCGTGCAGGAGCAGGCCGAGACCGCGCAGCAGCTCGCGCGCGAGAACGGCGGCGAGGATTTCCAGTGGGCCACCACGCCGGAGGAGCGCACCAAGCTGTGGACGGCGCGCCATCGCGCCTACTTCGCCGGCCTGCAGATGAAGCCGGGCTGCCGCACGGTGACCACCGACACCTGCGTGCCGATCTCGTGCCTGACCGAGTGCATCAGCCAGGCGGTGGCGGATGCGCAGGCGGCCGGCCTGCCGTACTACATCGTCGGCCACGTCGGCGACGGCAACTTCCACATCGCCTACCTGATCGACCCGGCGATCCCGGCCGAGCGCGAAACCGCCGAGCGCCTGAACGACCAGCTGGTGCACCGCGCGCTCGCGCTGGGCGGCACCTGCACCGGCGAGCACGGCATCGGGCTGCACAAGCAGGGCTTCCTGGTCGACGAGGCGGGCGAGGGCACCGTCGAGATGATGCGCACGCTCAAGCGTGCGCTCGATCCGAAGAACATCCTCAACCCGGGGAAGATCTTTACGCTCTGAGGGCTCGCGCCGCGCTGACCATGTTGCGCAGCGCGGCCTCGGTCTCGGGCCACTGGCGCGTCTTCAGCCCGCAGTCGGGGTTGACCCACAGGTTGCGCCGCGGCACGACTTCCGCCGCCTTCTTCAGCAGCGCCGCCATCTCCTGCGCGTCGGGCACGCGCGGCGAGTGGATGTCGTACACGCCCGGGCCGATCTCGTTCGGGTAGCGGAACTCGCCGAAGCCGCGCAGCAGCTCCATGTCGGAGCGGCTGGTCTCGATGGTGATCACGTCGGCATCCATCGCGGCGATGTCGGGCAGGATGTCGTTGAATTCCGAGTAGCACATGTGGGTGTGGATCTGCGTCTCGTCGCGCACGCCGCTGGCCGAGACGCGGAAGGCGCGCGCCGCCCACGCGAGGTAGTCGCGCCACTGCGCGCGGCGCAGCGGCAGGCCCTCGCGGATGGCCGGCTCGTCGATCTGGATCACCGCGATGCCGGCGGCTTCCAGGTCGGCCACCTCGTCGCGAATCGCCAGCGCGATCTGCAAGGCGGTGTCGGCGCGCGGCTGGTCGTCGCGCACGAAGGACCATTGCAGGATCGTGATCGGCCCGGTCAGCATGCCCTTCATCGGGCGCTGCGTCAGGCTTTGCGCATACGCGGTCCACTCCACCGTCATCGGGCGCGGGCGCGACACGTCGCCGAACAGCACCGGCGGCTTGACGCAGCGCGAGCCGTAGGACTGCACCCAGCCGTTGGCGGTGAAGGCGAAGCCTTCGAGCTGCTCGCCGAAGTACTCGACCATGTCGTTGCGCTCGGCCTCGCCGTGCACCAGCACGTCCAGCCCGATGGCTTCCTGCACCTGCACCGCGTGAGCGATCTCACGGCGCATCGCGTCGCGGTAGTCGGCATCGGACAGCGCGCCGCGCTTGTGCGCCGCGCGCGCGGCGCGGATCTCGGCGGTC
Source organism: Pseudomonadota bacterium (assembly GCA_029779845.1). Taxonomy (GTDB): domain Bacteria; phylum Pseudomonadota; class Gammaproteobacteria; order Burkholderiales; family Burkholderiaceae_C; genus Piscinibacter. Next base: position 133,344 of record JAKOZT010000132.1, read on the forward strand.
TGCGGGAACGAGCCGATCGTCGTGGTGGGCAGCTCGGGCAGGCGCAGCCGCGCGTGCTGCACCGCCTGGCGCGCGGTAAAGGGCGAGGCGCGCCGGTCGCTGCCGGCCGGCAGCGCGGCGATGCGCTTTGCGACCGCCGGGTTGCGCACGCGCGGGCTGGCGGCGCGCGAGGCGCTGGCCGCGCGCGCGGCGGCGAGTTCCTGCGCGACGGCGGCGTCGCCCTCGCGCAGCGCGCACTTCAGCACGTGCAGCTCGTCGAGCTTCTCCCGCGCGCCGGCCAGCCAGCCGCGCAGCTCGGCGTCGAGCGCGGCGTCTTCGGCCAGCGAGAAGGGCACGTGCAGCAGCGAGCACGAGGGCGCGATCCACAGCCGCTGGCCGCGCTGGTGCAGCGCGGCGCGCAGCGTCACGAGCGCGCGGTCGAGGTCGGCGCGCCAGATGTTGCGGCCGTCGACGATGCCCACCGAGAGTTCCCTGTCGGGCGGCAGCGCGGCGAGCACGGCGTCGAGCTCGCCGGCGGCGCGCACCGCATCGACGTGCAGCCCGGACACCGGCAGCGCGCAGGCGAGCGCCAGGTTGTCCTTCAGCGGCGAGAAGTAGCTCGCCAGCAGGATGGACATGTGCGCCGGCTGAAGCGCCGCGTAGGCGCGTTCGAACGCGGCCTTCCAGGCCGGCGGCAGGTCGAGACCGAGGATGGGCTCGTCGATCTGCACCCATTGCAGCCCGGCTGCGCCCAGGCGTGTCAGCAGCTCGACATAGACCGGCAGCAGCCGATCGAGCAGGCTCAGGCGATCGAAGCCCTCGGCCTTGGACTTGCCCAGCCACAGGAAGCTCAGCGGCCCGAGCAGCACCGGCTTGACCGGGTAGCCCAGCGCCTGCGCCTCGGCCACTTCGTCGAGCAGGCGGCGCGAGGCGAGGCGGAAGCTCGTCTGCGCATCGAACTCGGGCACGAGGTAGTGGTAGTTGGTGTCGAACCACTTGGTCATCTCCAGCGCCGGCTTGCCGGCGGCGGAGGCGCCCGCGCCGCAGCCGCAGCCCGCGCCGTGTTCGTGCTCGGCGGCCATGCCTCGCGCCATCGTGAAGTAGCGCGCCAGCTCGCTCTCGTCGCCCGTGAAGCCGAAACGCGCCGGCTCGCAGCCCAGCATCTGGAGGTGGTTGGCGACGTGGTCGTAGAAGGCGAAGTCGCCCACCGTCACGAAGTCCAGCCCCGAGGCGTGCTGCTGCGCCCAGTGGCGCTGGCGCAGCTCGCGGCCGGTGGCTTCCAGCGCGGCGGCGTCGATCTCGCCGCGCCAGTGCTTTTCCAAAGCGAACTTCAGCTCGCGCTGCGCGCCCATGCGCGGGAAGCCGAGGATATGAGTGAGGATCATGGTCGAGACAGACTTGAATGAACGGAGCTTGAAATGATCGGCAAGCCGCCTCTATGATTCAAACGGAATTTCCTTCTGATCGTCCTGAATCGGATTCATGGCCTCCCTGCTCGAACTGCGCCATCTGCGCACCCTGGTCGCGCTGCGCGACGCCGGCAGCCTGTCGCGCGCGGCGCAGCTGCTCAACCTGACGCAGTCGGCGCTGTCGTACCAGCTCAAGGCGCTGGAGGACCAGTACGGCGCGGCGCTGTTCGAGCGCAAGTCGCAGCCGGTGCTGTTCAGCGCGCCCGGCCAGCGCCTGCTGCGCATGGCCGACGCGGTGCTGCCGCAGGTGGCCGAGGCCGAGCGCGACGTCGGCCGGCTGGTCAGCGGCGCGGCCGGCGCGCTGCGCATCGCGGTGGAGTGCCACACCTGCTTCGACTGGCTGATGCCGGCGATGGACGCGCTGCGCGAGCGCTGGCCGGAGGTCGAGCTGGACATCGTCTCGGGCTTCCACGCCGACCCGGTCGGGCTGCTGCAGCAGGACCGCGCCGAACTGGCGATCGTCTCCGATCTCGACGAAGCCGAGAGCGGCGTCGTGGTGCATCCGCTGTTCGAGTTCGAGATCGTCGCGCTGCTGCCCAAGGGACATGCACTGGCTGCCAAGCCGCACCTGGAAGCGGCCGACTTCGCCGGCCACACGCTGATCACCTACCCGGTGCCCGACGAGATGCTCGACCTGGTGCGCCGCGTGCTGAAGCCCGCCGGCGTGGAGCCGCCGCGCCGCACCACCGAGCTGACGGTGGCGATGCTGCAGCTGGTGGCCAGCGGCCGCGGCCTGGCGGCGCTGCCGCTGTGGGCGGTGAGCGGCTACCTGGAGCGCGGCTACGTCGCGAGCCGGCCGATCGGGCCCGAAGGCCTGACCGGCCGGCTCTACGCGGTGGTGCCCGAGCGCCTCGCCGCCAAGCCCTACATCGCCGATTTCGTGCAGGTGATGCGCGAGACCTCGCTGGTCACGCTGCCGGGGGTGAGGCTGCTGTGAGCCTCACTCCTTGGCGGGGGTGTTGCTCAGCTCGGCGTTGGCGTCGATCAGCAGCTTCATCAGCCGCATGAACTCCGCGCGCTCCGCCGGCGCCAGCGGCGCCAGCAGGCGCTGCTGCGACTTCAGCATGCGCGGCACGACGGCTTCCAGCATCTGCTCGCCCTTGTCGGTCGGCGTGATCAGCCGGGCCCGGCGGTCCAGCGGCGAGATGTTGCGGATCACCAGGCCGCGGGCTTCGAGGCGGTCGATCACGCCGCCGATGGTCGAGGTGTCGTAGCCGATCGTCGTCGCCAGCGTCTTCTGGTCGATGCCCGGCTGGGCGCACAGCGTCTGCAGCGCCGAGTACTGCACCGGCGTCAGGCCCAGGTCCGCCACCTCCTGCGTGAACAGCGCGACGGCGAGCTGGTGAACCCGCCGCGCGAAGTGGCCGGGCTGCGCCCGCAGGTCAAGCTTCTTCCACTGCTCGCTCATGTCCGGCCTCTGCACGGGATAACCCGGATTCTAGGTTCAAATATGAAAAGCATACTTATCATCAGCATGCTTTGGATATACATGCATCAATCTCCGGTGAAGGAAACACGATGAACAAACGAGGCTTCCTGGCGCGTTGCGCGCTGCTGTGCGGCATGTCGGCGCTGGCCGGTGCCCCGCTGGGCGCGCAGGCGCAGAGCGATGTGGTGAAGGTGGGTCTGATCTTCTCGATGACCGGCCCGTTCGCCTCCACCGGCCGGCAGCTCGAGGCCGGCGTGCGGCTGTACCAGGCGCAGTACGGCGACCGCGTCGCCGGCAAGAAGATCGAGCTGATCATCAAGGACGACGCCGGCGTGCCCGAGCAGTCGCGCCGCCTGGCGCAGGAGCTGGTGGTCAACGACAAGGTGCAGGTGCTCGCCGGCTTCTCGCTGACGCCGCTGGCGCTGTCGGTGGCCCCCGTGGCCACGCAGAGCAAGACGCCCTCGGTGGTGTTCGTCGCCGCCACCTCGAGCGTGATCGACGCCTCGCCGTACTACGTCCGCAGCAGCTTCACGCTGCCGCAGGTGACGATCGGCGTGGCCGAATGGGCGCCCAGGAACGGGCTGAAGAACGTGGTCTCGCTGGTCAGCGACTACGGCCCCGGCATCGACGCCGAGTCGGCCTTCAAGCAGCGCTTCGAGCTCAACGGCGGCAAGGTGGTCGAGGCCATCCGCGTGCCGGTGCGCAACCCGGACTTCGCGCCCTTCCTGCAGAAGGTGCGCGACCTCAAGCCCGACGCGGTGTTCGTCTTCCTGCCCGCCGGCGTGGGCTCGGCTTTCATGAAGCAGTTCACCGAGCGCGGGCTCGACAAGGCCGGCATCCGGCTGATCGCCACCGGCGACGTCACCGAGGACGACATCCTCGCCGACATGGGCGACGTGGCGCTGGGCGTCGTCACCTCGCACCACTACTCGGCGGCGCATCCGTCGGCGGCCAACCAGAAGTTCGTCGAGGCCTACCGCAAGGCCAACGCCGGCAAGCGGCCCAACTACATGGCGGTGGCCGCCTACGACGGCATGCGCCTGATCCACTCGGCCTTGCAGGCCACCAAGGGCGCCACCGGCGACGCGCTGCTCGACGCGATGAAGGGGCAGTCCTTCGAGAGCCCGCGCGGGCCGGTGCTGATCGACGCGCAGACGCGCGACATCGTGCAGGACGTCTACATCCGCCGCGTCGAGCGCCGCGACGGCGAGCTCTACAACGTCGAGTTCGACGTGCTGAAGGCCGTTCACGATCCCGGCCGCCGCGGCAAGTGAAGGAGGGCACGCCCATGAACTGGCTGAAGAACGCCTGGTACGTGGCCGGCTTCGAGCACGAGCTCGATGAAGGCCGGACCGTTGCGCGCCGCCTGCTCGACACGCCCGTGGTGATGCTGCGCCATTCCGACGGACGCGTCGGTGCGCTCGAGGATCTGTGCCCGCACCGGCTGATGCCGCTGTCCTTCGGCCGGCGCGTCGGCGACGAGCTGCAGTGCGGCTACCACGGCATGCGCTTCGGCGTCACCGGCGTGTGCACGCTGGCGCCGGGGCAGGCGCACATCCCGAGCCAGGCCTGCGTGCGCAGCTTCCCGCTGGTGCAGCGCCACGGGCTGCTGTGGATCTGGATGGGCGAAGCCGCGCGCGCCGACGCCGCGCTGATCCCCGACCTGCGCTGGAACGATCATCCCGAGTGGACGCCGTCGCGCGGCTATCACCACGTCGAGGCCGACTTCCGGCTCTCGGTGGACAACCTGATGGACCTCGGCCACGAGAGCTGGGTGCACCTGCGCACCATCGGCAACGGCGAGGAGGAGTGCATCCCGAGCTACCCGGTCAAGTGCAGCGTCAAGGGCGAGGGCCTGCTGCACGCCCACCGCGAGATGCCGGACATCGAGCCGCCGCCCTTTTTCGCGATGGTGCTGGACCACCGCGGCCGCATCGACCGCTGGCAGACCGCCGTCTACCTCGCGCCCTCGCTGTGCATGACCGATTTCGGCGTCTACCCGCGCGGCAGCTCGCCCGACGAGGCCTACCGCAGCCACGTGCTGCACCTGCTGACGCCCGAGACCGAGAAGTCGACGCACTACTTCTGGTCGGTGGCGCGCAACCGGCGGCTGGCCGACACGGGCCTGACCGAGGCGATCGCCAAGGCCATCGCCCAGACCTTCGACGAGGACATGGTCGTGCTCGGCATCCAGCAGAAGCAGATCGACCGCTACGGCGGCGCGCTGCCGCGCGTGGCGCTCAAGGTCGACGAGGCGCCGCTGCGCGCGCGCCGCATGCTGGACGCGCTGATCAAGCGCGAGGCAGAGGACCCGGGCTTCGTCTACCGGCCGCAGACGATGATCGAGGACAGCACGCCGGAACTCGGCATGGCCTGAGCCCTCGCCCCGTCAGGCATCGCGGAGCGGCGGCAGCTCCGTGAACAGCCCCAGCACGCTGGAGAAATCCAGCGCGCCGCGGCCCGCGCGCCGGTTCATCGCGTAGAGGTTGCGCGCCAGCTCGCCCAGCGGCACGGTGGCGCCGACGCCCAGCGCGGCTTCCACCGCGAGACCCAGGTCCTTGAGCATCAGGTCGTTGCCGAAGCCGCCGCTGTAGCCGCGCGCGGCCGGCGCGTTCTCCAGCACGCCGGGCCAGGGGTTGCACACCTCGGTGGCCCAGCTGCGCCCGGTGCTCACCGCCATCATCTGCGACAGCGCCCTGGCGTCCAGCCCGTGCGCCGCGCCGAGCGCGAGCGCTTCGCCGGTGACGGCCATGATCACGCCCAGCGCCATGTTGTTGCACAGCTTGGCGACCTGCCCGGCGCCCGCCGCGCCCATGTGGAAGATGTTCCTGCCCATCGCCTGCAACAGCGGGCGGGCGCGTGCTAGCGCCGCCGCCTCGCCGCCGACGATGAAGGTCAGCGTGCCGGCCGCCGCGCCGGCCGTGCCGCCGGAAACCGGCGCATCGAGCATCGCGATGCCGCGCGCCGCCGCCGCCTGCGCGACCTTCTGCGCCGAGGCCGGCGCGATGGTGCTGCAGTCGATGACCAGCGTGCCGGCGGCGAGCGTGGGCAGCAGGCCGTCGTCGCCGAGGTAGAGCGCCTCGACGTGCCGGCTCGCCGGCAGCATCGAGATCAGCACCTGCGCGCCCTGCGCCGCCGCGCGCGCCGAAGCGGCGACGGCCACGCCTTGTTCCCTGGCCTTCGCCAGCGCGTCGGCGCTGAGGTCGAAGGCAGTCACCGCGAAGCCGGCCTTGTGCAGGTTGGCCGCCATCGGGCCGCCCATGTTGCCCAGGCCGATGAAGGCGATGCGGGCTTGCTCGGACATGTCTCTTCTCCTCTCGTTTCAGGCCAGGTCGGCCAGCGGATGCGCGCCAGCCTGCGGCGCTTGCAGGTGCGCTTCGATCAGCGCCGGCGTCACCGCGTCCAGCGTGGCCGGCTGCCAGCGCGGGTTCCTGTCCTTGTCGACCAGCAGCGCGCGCACGCCTTCGGCGAAGTCGTGGTGCCGGCAGCAGCCCACCGAGGCATTCCATTCGAGGCGGAACACCTCGGCCAGCGACAAGTGCTTCGCGCGGCGCTGCAGCTCGAAGCCGAGCGCGGCCGAGGTCGGCGAGCCCTTCGCGAAGGCCGCGCCGGCCTGCGCCAGCCAGGGGTCGGCGTCGCCGGCGAGGGCGATCAGGCGCGGCGCGATGTCGGCGAGGCGGTCGTGGCCGATCACCTCGCCGATGCGGGCCAGGTGCGCGTGCAGCGGCGAGGCCGGCAGCTCGACGCCGGCCGCCAGCGTGTCGAGCAGATGGCTCAGCTGCGCGCCGTCGGCATCGCGCTCGCCCTGCCAGCGCGCGGCGGCGATGGCTTCGAGCAGCGCGCCCCGGTCTTCGTGGCGCAGCACCGTGTCGGCCAGGCCGGCGAAGCGTGCGTCGGCGGCATTGATCGACGCGCCCGTCAGCGCCAGGAACAGCCCCGTGCCGCCCGGCAGGCGCGGCAGCAGCCAGCTGCCGCCGACGTCGGGGTACAGGCCGATGCCGATCTCGGGCATCGCCAGCCGCGTCTTCGGCGTCGCGACGCGGTGCGAGGCGCCGGCCAGCAGGCCGATGCCGCCGCCCATCACGATGCCGTGGCCCCAGCACAGCAGCGGCTTGGGGTAACAGTGGATGCGGTGGTCGAGCCGGTACTCGCGCTCGAAGAAGGCGGCGGCCTCGGCCGGCACCTGTCCGGCCGGCGTGGCGCGGATGCTGCGGTACAGGCTCACCACGTCGCCGCCGGCGCAGAAGGCCTTGTCGCCGGCCGCATCGAGCAGCACGCCGGCGACCTGCGCATCGGCCGCCCATTGCACGAGCTGCGCATCGAGCGCATCGACCATCGCCAGCGACAGCGCGTTCAGGCTCGCCGGCGCGTTCAGCGTCGCGCGGCCGAACAGGTGGCCGCCGGCGGTGCGCAGCGTCGAGAAGAGAACCGCTGCCTCAGCCATTGCGCCACTCGGGCTTGCGCTTGGCGAGGAAGGCGGCCACGCCCTCGCGCTGGTCTTCGCTGTCGAACAGGTCGACGAAGGCTTCGCGCTCGGCCACCAGCGCCTGCGCCGGCGTGCCGTGGCGCGCGCCCTGGATGAGCTTCTTGCAGGCGCGCACCGCACCCGGGCTCTGGCGCGCCACCTGCTCGGCCATCGCCAGTGCGCGCTCCAGCGCCTGGCCGCGCGGCACGACCTCGTCGACCAGGCCGATGCGCCCGGCCGTTGCGGCGTCGATGCGCTCGCCCAGCAGCACGAGCCGCTTGGCCCAGCTCTCGCCCACCGTCCAGGCCAGCCACTGCGTGCCGCCGGCGCAAGGCAGCAGGCCGACCGAGGCTTCGGGCAGCGCCATCTGCGCCTGCTCCTCGGCGATGCGCAGATCGCAGGCGAGCGCACATTCGAGGCCGCCGCCCATCGCATAGCCGTTGATCGCGGCGATGCTGACGCCGCCGAAGCCGGCCAGCGCCTCGAAGGCTTCGCCGAAGCGGCGCGCCATCGTCGCGGCCACGGCCTTGTCGCCGTCGGCGAACAGCTTCAGGTCGGCGCCCGCGCTGAAGAACTTCTCGCCTGCGCCGGTGATCACCAGCGCGTAGACGCCGCGGTCGGCGTTCAGCTCGGCCACCAGCCGCTTCAGCGCGGCCAGGCTGCCGGCGGTCCAGGTGTGCGCGGGCGGGTTGTCCAGCGTCACGAGCGCGGTGTGGCCGCGCCTTTCCAGCCTCATGCCGGTGTAGGAGGTGCTCATCGAATGGTCTCCGTCGCGTGTTCCTGCAACATGCGGCGCGCGACGATCACACGCATGATTTCGTTGGTGCCTTCGAGGATCTGGTGCACGCGCGCATCGCGCAGCAGCCGCTCCAGCGGGTATTCGCGCGTGTAGCCGTAGCCGCCGTGGATCTGCAGCGCCTGGTTGCAGACCTCGAAGCCGGTGTCGGTGGCCAGCCGCTTGGCCATCGCGCAATAGACGCTCGCATCGGCATCGCCCGCATCGAGCCGGGAGGCCGCCAGCCGCACCATCTGGCGCGCCGCCACCAGCTCGGTGGCCATGTCGGCGAGCTTGAACTGCAAGGCCTGGAAGTCCGCCAGCGGGCGGCCGAACTGGCGCCGCTCGTGCATGTAGCGCTGCGCGGCGGTGAGCGCGCCCTGCGCCGCGCCCACCGAGCAGGTGGCGATGTTGATGCGCCCGCCGTCCAGGCCCTTCATCGCGATCTTGAAGCCGTCGCCTTCTTCTCCGAGCAGATGCGACACCGGCACGCGCACACCGTCGAAGCTGACGGTGCGCGTGGGCTGGCTGTTCCAGCCCATCTTGGCTTCCTTCTTGCCGTAGCGGATGCCCGGGCTGTCGGCGCCCACCAGCAGCGCCGAGATGCCGCCCGCGCCGTCGCCGCCGGTGCGGCACATCACCACCAGCGCGTCGGTGGCGCCGGCGCCGGAGATGAAGGCCTTGCTGCCGTCGAGCACGTAGCAGTCGCCGTCGCGCCGCGCGCGCGTCTTCAGCGCGGCGGCGTCCGAGCCGGCGCCGGGCTCGGTCAGGCAGTACGAGGCCAGCCCACGCCCGCTGGCGAGCATCGGCCCCCAGCGGCTGGCGACGTCCTGGCGCGCGAACGCGGTGACCATCCAGGTCGCCATGTTGTGGATGGTGATGAAGGCCGCCGTCGACGGGCAGGCCGCCGCCAGCTCCTCGAACACCAGCGTCGCATCGAGGCGCGACAGGCCCAGGCCGCCGTAGGCGCTCGCGGCGTACAGCCCGCAGAAGCCCAGCTCGCCGGCATGCGCGATCACGTCCTTCGGAAAGTGCTCCCGCGCATCCCACTCGGGCGCGTGCGGCGCGAGTTCGTTGGCCGCGAACTCGCGCGCCGCCTGCCGGAAGGCGCGCTGCTCCTCGGACAGCTCGAAGTTCACGGCCGCGTCACTTCAGGCTGATCGTCGTGTTGACGCCGGTCGAGACGTCGTCCTCGAACCAGCGCGCGGTCACGGTCTTGGTCTGCGTGTAGAACAGCACCACCTGCTTGCCGTAGGGGCCCAGGTCGCCGAGCTTGGAGGCGCGCGAGCCGGTGAACGAGAACATCGGCACCGGCACCGGGATCGGCACGTTGATGCCGACCTGGCCGACGTCGATCTCCTCCTCGAACCTGCGCGCCGCCGCGCCCGACTGCGTGAAGATCGCGGTGCCGTTGCCGTTCGGGTTGGCGTTGATCAGCGCGATCGCCTCGTCGAGCGTGGCCGCCTCGGCGATGCACAGCACCGGGCCGAAGATCTCCTGCTCGTAGACCGCCATGCCGGGCTTGACGCCGGAGAAGATCGTCGGCGCGATGAAGTTGCCTTCGCGCGCGTCGCCGGGCAGCGCGGGCAGGCGGCCGTCGAGTTCGAGCTTCGCGCCTTCTTCGGCGCCGCGCGCGATCAGCGCCTCGATGCGCTCCCTGGCGGCGCACGAGATCACCGGTCCGACGTCGGGGTTGTCCTTGCCGGCGCCGACCTTCAGCGTGCGCGCCCTGGCGACCAGGTCGGGAATCCAGCGCCGCGCGTCGCCCACCAGCACCGCCACCGACACCGCCATGCAGCGCTGCCCCGCGGCGCCGAAGGCCGCGCCCAGCAACGCGTTGAGCGTCTGCTCCTTGTGCGCGTCGGGCAGCACGATGGCGTGGTTCTTCGCGCCCATCATGCATTGCACGCGCTTGCCGGCCAGCGTGGCGCGGTTGTAGACGTGCGTGCCCACGCGCGTCGAGCCGACGAAGGAGATCGCCCGGATGTCGGGGTGGTCGCACAGCGCGTCCACCACCTCGGCGGCGCCGTGCACGACGTTGAGCACGCCCTTGGGGATGCCGGCTTCGAGCGCCAGTTTCACCAGCGCCATCGTCACCATCGGGTCCTGCTCCGAGGGCTTGAGCACGAAGGTGTTGCCGCAGGCGATCGCCATCGGGAACATCCACAGCGGGATCATCGCGGGGAAGTTGAACGGCGTGATGCCGGCGCACACGCCCAGCGGCTGCAGGCGCGTCCAGGTGTCGACGCCACCGGCGACGTTCATCGCCAGTTCGCCCAGTTGCAGGTTGCCGATCGCCGCGGCGTGCTCGACGACCTCGAGGCCGCGGAACACGTCGCCTTCCGCGTCGGCCAGCGTCTTGCCCTGCTCGGCGGTCAGCGTCGCGGCGAGCGGCTTGATGTTCTCGCGGATCAGCTGCTGGTACTTCAGGAAGATGCGCGCGCGCGCACCGATCGGCGTCTTGCGCCAGCTCGCGAACGCGGCCTTGGCGGCCGCCACCGCGGCGGCCACTTCGTCGGCGGTGGCCAGCGGCACGCGCGCCAGCAGCTGCTGCGTGGCCGGGTTGACCACATCGCGCCACTGCGTGCTGCGCGACTCGACGAACTCGCCGTCGATCAACAAGGGAATCTTCGGAACGGAGGAGGTGGACGGCATGGCTCGACGTGGGGTGGAAGTTCGCAGAGAATCTATCCACCGACTTCACATCACTCAATAACTCATTGATGTGAAAAGGAAAATCTGCAAATGTTTGCGAAGCCAGCACCTTGAATTTGCGAATCTTGTGAAATGACCACGACCCGCAAACTGTTCGTCGGCCCGCGCGTGCGGCGCCTGCGCGAGCAGCGCCACTGGAGCCAGACGCAGCTCGCCGAGCGGCTGGCGCTGTCGCTGAGTTACGTCAGCCAGATCGAGAACAACCAGCGCCCGGTGACGGCCGGCGTGCTGCTCAAGCTGGCCGAGGTGTTCGGCGGCGAGGTGGGGCAGTTCTCCGAGGAGCACGACCGCCGCCAGCTCGCCGAACTGGACTGCGCCCTGCGCGACCGCACGCTGCGCAGCGAGCCGCTGAGCGCCGCCGCGTTGGTGCGGCTGACCGAGCAGGCGCCGGAGCTGGTGGACGCCTTTCTGACGCTCTACCAGCGCCACGGCCGCCTGCAGGAGGAGCACGCGCAGACGGTGGATCGCTTCTACGGCGAACTGGGCGCCGATGCCGGCAACGGCCGGCCGCGCGAAGCGCTGGTGCCGCTGCCGCACGAGGAGGTGCGCGACCATTTCAACCGCCGCAACAACTACCTCGACGCGCTCGACCGGCTGGGCGAGGCGCTGGCCGGGGCGTTGAAGCTCGTGCCGGGGCAGCGCGCCGTCGCCTTGCGCGCGGCGCTGCGCGAACGCTGCGGCGTCGAGGTCGCCGTGCTGCCGGATCCCGGCGGCGGCTGGCTGCGCCGCTTCGACCCGTCGCGGCGCCGGCTCGAGATTCCCGCCGGCCTGACCGACGCGCAGCAGGCTTTCCAGATCGCCACGCAGTACGCGCTGATGGTGCATCACGAGGCGGTCGAGAACGAGCTGCGCGACGGCGGCTTCGCCGACCCGGCCACGCAGGCGCTGGCGCGCCAGGGCTTCGCGCACTACTTCGCCGGCGCGGTGCTGCTGCCCTACGAGGACTTCCTCGCCGAGGCGCGGCGCTGCCGCTACGACATCGAGCTGCTGCAGCAACGCTTTCACGTCGGCTTCGAGACGGTGTGCCACCGGCTCTCGACCCTGCAGCGCGACGGCGCGCGCGGCGTGCCGTTCTACTTCGTGCGGCTCGACCAGGCGGGCAACGTCTCCAAGCGCCAGAGCGCCACCGCCTTCCACTTCGCGCGCCACGGCGGCGCCTGCCCGCTGTGGCAGGTGCACGAGGCCTTCGCGCAGCCCGAGCGCATCCTCACGCAGGTGGCCGAGATGCCCGACGGCACGCGCTTCTTCGGCATCGCGCGCACCACCGGGCGCGGCGGCGGCGGCTTCCGCTCACAGCGCAAGCTGTTCGCGATCGGCCTGGGCTGCGAACTCGCGCATGCGCGCGAGCTGGTCTATGCCGACGGCATCGACACCCGGCAGCCGCGCGACGTGGTGCCGATCGGCCCCGGCTGCCGCGTCTGCCCGCGCGCCGACTGCGTGCAGCGCGCCTTTCCGCCGGCCGGCAAGGCGCTGCTGGCCGACAGCAACGCGGAGTCGCTCGTGTCCTACCGCTTCGAGGCGGGTTGAGCGGCGGCGGCATCGCCGCCCGGCTGCCGCGCCAGGCGCAGCCGCTGCTCCACCAGCCGCAGCAGGCGCGCCAGCAGGTCGGAAGGCTCGGCCGAACCCTGCTCGGCAGCGTGGCCCAGCAGCAGCCCGCGCAGCGCCTGCGCTTCGCGGGCTTCGTGCGGCGGCACCGAGGCGACCACCACGCCGCGGCCGAGAAAGCCTTGCAGCAGGCCATCGTGCTGGAGCAGCTTGAGGGCCTCGCGCACCGGCGTGCGGCTGACGCCGTAGTCGCGCGCCAGCGCGCCCTCGTCGAGCGCGGCGCCCGCCGGCCACTCGTGGCCGAGGATGCGCTCGCGCAGCCGCTCGGCGAGCGCGTCGCACAAGGCCGTGCGGGGGGAAAGCGGCGTGTCCATCTGCCGCTCAGGCGTAGCGCTGCTCCAGCGCATCCCATTGCGGCTTGCCGACCAGGCGCTGACGCTCGGCGAAGGGCGTCACCAGACCGCTGGACTCCTGCACTTCCTTGGCGTCGCGCAGCACCGTCAGCGCCTTCTGCATGCCCGCCAGCGCGCCCTGCAAGGCGGCGTTGGCGTACAGCACGATGCCGAAGCCGAGCGCGGCCAGCTCGTCGGCGTTGAAGATCGGCGTCTTGCCGCCGATCACCATGTTCATCAGCTGGGGCCGGGCGATGCGCCGAGGCAGCGCGCGCACTTCCTCGGCTTTGGTCACCGCCTCGACGAAGAGGATGTCGGCGCCGGCCTCGGCGAAGGCCTGGGCACGCTCGACCGCGGCCTCGAAGCCCTGCGTCGCGGCGGCGTCGGTGCGCGCCATGATCAGCAGGTCGGGGTCGCGGCGCGCATCGACGGCGGCCTTGATCTTGCCGACCGCTTCGGCGAGCGGAATCACGTCCTTGCCGTTGAAGTGCCCGCAGCGCTTGGGCGCCACCTGGTCTTCGAGCTGGATGCAGTCGGCGCCGGCGCGCTCCAGCGTGCGCACGGTGTGGTAGACGTTGAGCGCGTTGCCGAAGCCGGTGTCGGCATCGACCAGCAGCGGCAGGTTCACCGCATCGCGGATGCGCGCCGTGTGGTCGGCGATCTCGGCCAGGCCCATGAAGCCCTGGTCGGGCAGGCCGAACAGGTGCGCGCG
>JAKOZT010000134.1 GCA_029779845.1 Pseudomonadota bacterium
CACCAGCTCCAGGAGCTCGGCGTCGTCGACCATGTCGCACTTGTTCATGAAGACGATGATGTACGGCACGCCCACCTGGCGCGCCAGCAGGATGTGCTCGCGCGTCTGCGGCATCGGGCCGTCAGCGGCCGACACCACCAGGATGGCGCCGTCCATTTGCGCCGCGCCGGTGATCATGTTCTTCACGTAGTCGGCGTGCCCCGGGCAGTCGACGTGCGCGTAGTGGCGGTTGGCGGTCTCGTATTCGACGTGCGCGGTGTTGATGGTGATGCCGCGCGCCTTCTCTTCCGGCGCCGCGTCGATCTGGTCGTACGCCTTGGCCTCGCCGCCGAACTTCTGCGCCAGGATCGTCGTGATCGCCGCCGTCAGCGTCGTCTTGCCATGGTCCACGTGACCAATCGTCCCCACGTTCACGTGCGGCTTGGTCCGCTCGAATTTGCCTTTTGCCATCTTTTCGCTCCTCGAACACGAGAGTGAAGTTCAAACCTTGGTGCCCATGGCGCGGATCGAACGCGCGACCTCTCCCTTACCAAGGGAGTGCTCTACCACTGAGCCACATGGGCCGATCAACTGACCGTCGACACAGGCCTGGATCCGGGAGGGGACACCAAGCCTCTGGCGACGTGGAGCGGGAGACGGGAATCGAACCCGCGTCATCAGCTTGGAAGGCTGGGGTTCTACCATTGAACTACTCCCGCTCGGGAGACTCTCGTCGACTGTTCCTATCGCTTGTTTCTGGTGGTGGAGGAGGCTGGATTCGAACCAGCGTAGGCGTAAGCCAACAGATTTACAGTCTGCCCCCTTTAGCCACTCGGGCACCCCTCCACGCAGAGCCCGCGACTATAACACAGCCTATAAGGCCCACCAGTCGATCACGTCGGCCGTGGCGAGGAAATGGCGGTCCTCGGCCATGAAGCGGCGCTGGAAGTCGTTGGAGGGATGGCGCGTCTGCAGCGTGCGCACCGTGGCGCCGGGCGGGCGGGCGGATTCGAAGAAGGCGCGCGCCTTGTCGCCCCACAGCATGAACACCGGCGGGTCGACACGATCGCACAGCGCCTTCACGATATCGGATGTGAGCGCCTGCCAACCGCAGTTCATGTGGCTGCCGATGCGACCCACCTCGATGCTCAGCGTCGGGTTCAGCAGCAGCACGCCCTGCTGGGCCCAGCCGTCGAGCTTCCAGGCCGCGGGCGGCTTGAAGCCCGGCTTGTCCTCGGCCAGTACCTGGAAGACACGCCGCAGCGAGGCCGGCTTGCCGTGCCCGGCCGAGAAGGCCAGGCCGTCGGCATGGCCCGGCGTGGGGTACGGGTCCTGGCCGAGGATGACCACCTTGACCTGCTCCGGCGTCGCAAAGCGCAGCGCGCGGAACGGGTCGGGCGGGGCGATCTCGCGTCCGTCCGACACCGCGCGCACGCAGTCGACGATGGACTCGAAGCGCTCGGGCGTCCACTCCGGCAGCGCCTGCGCCCACGCCGGCGGCAGGCTCGCGAAGGCGGCCGGCAGGTCGTCGGCGGTCATGCGAACAGGCTCGCCAGCGCCGCGCCGGGGTCGCTCGCGCGCATGAAAGCCTCGCCGACCAGGAAGGCGTGCACGCCGGCGCCGCGCATGCGCTGCACGTCGGCCGCGCCCAGGATGCCGCTTTCGGTGACCAGCAGGCGATCCGCCGGCACCTGCGGCAGCAGCGCCAGCGTGGTGTCGAGCGTCACTTCGAACGTGCGCAGGTTGCGGTTGTTGATGCCCACCAGCGGCGTCTTCAGCTTCAGTGCCCGATCCAGCTCCGCGCCGTCGTGCACCTCGACCAGCACCGCCATGCCGAGCGCATGCGCCTGCGCTTCCAGATCGGCCATCTGCGCGTCGTCCAGGCAGGCGGCGATCAGCAGGATGCAGTCGGCGCCCATCGCGCGCGCGTCGCTCACCTGATACGAATCGACGATGAAGTCCTTGCGCAGCACCGGCAGCGTGCAGGCGGCGCGGGCCTGCTTCAAGAACTCGGCCGAACCCTGAAAGAACTGCTCGTCGGTCAGCACGCTCAGGCAGGCCGCGCCGCCGCGTTCGTAGCTCGCCGCGATCTCCACCGGCACGAAGTGCTCGCGCAGCACGCCCTTGCTCGGGCTCGCCTTCTTCACCTCAGCGATCACGCCGGCGCGGCCGGCGGCGATCTTGGCGCGCAGCTCGGCGACGAAATCGCGCTGCCCGCCGAGCGATTCGGCCTCGCGGCGCAGCGAGGCTTCATCGCGCACGCGCTTCGCGGCGGCGACCTCCTCGCGCTTGACGGCGACGATCTTGTCGAGGATGTCGCTCATGCCGCCGCCAGTTCCTTGGTGCGCGCGACGAACTGGTGCATCTTCGCCAGCGCCTTGCCGGAGGCGAGCGCCTCGCGCGCCATGCCGATGCCGTCGGCCATGCTCCCCGCCACGTTGGCCGCGTACAGTGCCACGCCGGCGTTGAGGATCACGATGTCGCGCGCCGGGCCGGGCTCGTTGTCGAGCACCGAGCGCAGCATCACCTTGCTCTGCTCGGGCGTCTCGACCTTGAGCGTGCGGTTGCTCGCCATCGTCAGGCCGAAGTCCTCGGGGTGGATCTCGTACTCGCGGATGTCGCCGTCCTTCACCTCGCCGACCATCGTCGCCGCACCCAGCGACACCTCGTCCATGCCGTCGCGCCCGTAGACCACCAGCGCGTGCTCGGCGCCCAGGCGCTGCAGGGCGCGCACCTGGATGCCGACCAGGTCGGGGTGGAACACGCCCATCAGGATGTTGGGCGCGCCGGCCGGATTCGTCAGCGGCCCGAGGATGTTGAAGATCGTGCGCACGCCCAATTCCTTGCGCACCGGCGCGACGTTCTTCATCGCCGGATGGTGGTTGGGCGCGAACATGAAGCCGATGCCGGTGTCGGCGATGCACCTGGCGATGTCGGCGGGCTTCAGCGCGAGGCTGACGCCGAGCGACTCCAGCACATCGGCGCTGCCCGACTTGCTCGACACGCTGCGGTTGCCGTGCTTGCTGATGCGCGCGCCGGCCGCGGCGGCGACGAACATCGAGCAGGTGGAGATGTTGAAGGTGTGCGAGCCGTCGCCGCCGGTGCCGACGATGTCGACGAGGTGGCGCCGGTCGGCCACCTCGACCTTGGTGGAGAACTCGCGCATCACCTGCGCCGCGGCGGTGATCTCGCCGATGGTCTCCTTCTTGACACGCAGCCCGATCAGCAGCGCGGCCATCATCACCGGCGTCATCTCGCCGCCCATGATGCGGCGCATCAGCGCGAGCATTTCGTCGTGGAAGATCTCGCGGTGCTCGATCGTGCGGGTCAGGGCTTCGTGGTCGGTGATCGCCATGCGGGTCTCCATCAATTCTGCTTGCTCATGAATTCGCCGACGGCGGCGATGGCCCGGTCGATGCCGGCCGCATCGACGTCGAGGTGCGTGACGAAACGCAGGCCGATCAGGCCGGTGGCGAGCACGCCGCGCTGCTTCAGGTGCGCGAGCAGCGCCTCGGTGCGGCCCCCGGCCCCGTTCGCGACCTCGGCGAAGACGATGTTGGTGTCGGGCGCAGTGACGGCGATGCCGGCTATCGTCGCCAGGCCGTCGGCGAGCCGCTTCGCCAGCGCATGGTCGTCGGCGAGGCGCTCGACGTGGTGATCCAGCGCGTACAGCGCCGCCGCCGCCAGCAGCCCGGCCTGGCGCATGCCGCCGCCGAGCGCCTTGCGCACACGCCGCGCGCGGGCGATGAAATCGCGCGGCCCGGCCAGCACCGAGCCGACCGGTGCGCCCAGGCCCTTGCTGAAGCACACCGAGACGCTGTCGAAGCCCTGCACCAGCCGTGCCGGCGCGGTGCCCGAAGCGACGATCGCATTGAACAGGCGCGCGCCGTCCAGGTGCGTCGCGAGGCCGCGCGCATGCGCCAGCGCGGTCGCGTCGTCGAGATAACGCTGCGGCAGCACCTTGCCGTTCCAGGTGTTCTCCAGCGCGAGCAGCCGCGTGCGCGCGAAGTGCTCGTCGTCGGGCTTGATCGCCGCGGCAATGTCGGACAAAAGCAGCGTGCCGTCGGCCTGCTGCGGCAGCGGCTGCGGCTGCACGCTGCCCAGCACCGCGGCGCCGCCGCCTTCGTAGCGGTAGCTGTGCGCGAGCTGGCCGACCAGCACCTCGTCGCCGCGCTGGCAATGGCTCATCAGCGCGCACAGGTTGCCCTGCGTGCCGCTGCTGACGAACAGCGCCGCCTCCTTGCCGAACAACGCGGCGACGCGCTCCTGAAGTGCGTTGACGGTCGGGTCGTCGCCGAACACGTCGTCGCCGACCTCGGCGCGCGCGATCGCCTCGCGCATCGCCGGCGTGGGCCGCGTGACGGTATCGCTTCGAAGATCGACGATCACGGCCGCAGCTCCACGAAGTTCTTCAGCATCGCGTGGCCATGCTCGGTGAGGATGGATTCGGGATGGAACTGCACGCCTTCCAGCGGCGTCTTCGTGCCGGCCAGCTCGCGGTGCCGCACGCCCATGATCTCGCCGTCCTGCGAGGTGGCGGTGACGTCGAGCACCTCGGGCCGCGAGGCCGGCTCGATCACCAGCGAGTGGTAGCGGATCACGGTGAACTGCTTCGGCAGCCCGGTGTAGACGCCGTGCTGGTCGTTGTCGATCACGTCGGTCTTGCCGTGCATCTGCGTCTTCGCGCGCACGATGCGCCCGCCCAGCGCCGCGCCGATCGCCTGGTGGCCGAGGCACACGCCGAGGATCGGCAGCTTGCCGGTGAAGGCCTGGATCGCCGCGACGCACACGCCCGCCTCCGCCGGCGAACACGGCCCCGGCGAGAGCACGAGGCGGTCGGGCTTCAGCGCCGCGATGCCGGCCACGTCGATCTCGTCGTTGCGAAAGACGCGCACGTCCTCGCCCAGCTCGCCGAAGTACTGCACCAGGTTGAAAGTGAAGGAGTCGTAGTTGTCGATCATCAGCAGCATGTGCGCTCCATCTCTTTGATCTTGCCGGACCGCTGGCGCGGCCCCGGATTTCATACCCGCCGGGATGCCCGCGGGACGTGCAGGGCGGGGATCGAAGCGCCCGAGCGGGCGCGATGGGAAGGGGTCAGGCGGATGGCTTGCGCCAACGCCAACCGAAGAGCGCTGCCGAGGAGAGGGGCTTCGCGGACATGGGGGGCATTATGGCCGCTTGCGTGGCGTTGCGGAGGGCTCGGGCTACTGCGGCGCGGCGAGGTAGGTGGCCGCCGAGAGCCGGCAGGTCTGGTTGATGGCACCGGCAAGCGTGTACAGCCGAGGCTTGTCGCGGAACGCAAAGAGGCGGTAGAGCTGGTACTGCGATGCACAGCGCTCGGAGGTCGTGACTTCGTTGCGAGTCACGTAGAAAGGCGTGTCGCTTCCGTACTTCGTGGTCTTCACTTCGATCAGCCGCTCCGCGCCGACTTTGTCGAAGGAAAGGATGTCGAAGCCGAGATGATCGCCACGCGTCCTGGCGACGTGTTCGACCTTGCCTGCCAGCGCTTCGCGCCCTTCGTGAATCAGCCGGGCGCGTTCGAAGTTCAGGGCGAACAACTCGCCGGCGTCCCCGAGCGATCGGTTTCGCGCCTCGCGTTCGATGTAGTTGGTCGCCAGCCGAGCGAATGGCGCTGCGGGCTCGCGCGCATCGAGCGAGTCGGATGGCGTCTTCGGGGCCTCGGTCAGGGCCGCGAGAATGTCTTCGACTTCCGGCACCGCCATCGGCCGCTCGGCATCGGCGGCAGCGATGGCTTGCAGATCGCGGGCGGAATCCAGCCGCTCCGCCACCACCTCAGCAACGAGCGCCTGATAGTTGAAGCGAGGCTTGTATCCGCTGATGTACGGGAAGCCCGCATTGATCAGCGCGGCGCTGATGTTGCAGTGCTTGAACTCGATGGACTGATCGGATCGGCCGTTCAACTTCAACATCAGTGCCCTGCGATGAGCAGCCTTGTTGTACGACGTACCGGCCAGCTCCGATGCGAGCATCGACAGGTAGTCGGCGACGATCGCCTCGACTTCGTAGCGGCTCCAGTCCAGGCTGCTCATGGGGCGATTCTGCGACACCGATTGCGATCAACGGGCTGGCACACCAATCGCTCCCGCGCGCACACGGATGTGGCGCACGACTTCATCGAGATCGACAACAGCAAGCCGGTTCTTGCGCAGGAACGCAGCCCATTGCGTGCGCTTGATCGCATCGGCGGCGAACGCATCGCTCAGGCCCAGGGGCAGTTCACGGGGCACGGCGGTCTGGCGTCGCTCGAAGGTCGCGGCGACGGCGCGCCGAAGCTCGGCGTCATCGACTTCGGGATCACGTAACAGCTGGTCGAGGTCGAAATAGTCCTTCATCCGGCTGTTGCCCATGCCGAGCAGGCAGATCGCGTGCAGCTTCTCGGCCACGACGGTGGCCTTGGGGTAGATGCGCAGCGGCGCCGTCGGCAGCTCGGGCAGCAGGCTCGGGTAGGTGATCGACTGCGGCCCGGGCGTCACCGCATCGCCGAAGCCGACATCGACTTGCAGGGCGATGCGCGCGGCATCCAGCACGGCTCGCAGATCCACGCGTACGCCGCCGTAGCGCATGCCCTCGCGGATCGGCGACACCTGCACCGAGGCCGCGTCGAACGCGATGCCGTCGTCGACCGTCATCGCGCACAGCGCGCGGAACACGTCGGCGAGCGCCTGGGGATCGTCCGGCCCGAAGCCGAGCAAGTCGGCATCGCGCGTGGGCCGATGCGGATGGCCGTACCAGAGCGCGAACAGCAGCGCGCCCTTGAGCACGAAGCGCGAGGCGTGCTCGGAAGTCGCCAGACGGTAGAGCAGTCGCTCGATGCCGTAGCGCGTGAGAACGAGGTTGAAGTCCTCCTTCGTCGCATCGGCGTGGTTCTTCAGCCGGGCGCGGATGGACGCAGCTCGGTTCGCGCTCATGCCGTGATCGCCTCGATGTAGGGGCGCATCACGTTCGCCATGCGCCCGGCCTGGGCATATCGCCAGAGTTCGTCCATCGTGAACTTGCGCCGGGCCCAGCCGTCGCGCAGCGCCTCGATGGCGACGTCGACGCCGATCTTGTTGCGGAAGCGAAAGCAGTCGACCACGGTCCGCGCCGCGTTGAAGACGGGCACGCTCACGCCATCGACCTTGATGCGCACGACGCCGTCGGCCAGCGCCGCGTCCGTCATGCGCACGATGCGCAGCTGCGGCTGGTCGAGCCGGGGCGCCGGCGTGTTGCGCGGCAGCGCGAGCCAGACCTCGAACGGCGCCTGCGTGCCGATGCCGTGCACGCGCAGCGCCGAGAGCAGGCAGACCACGCCCTTGGGCACGCGAAGGGCCACTTCGGCGAGCGAGCGATGCTCGCTGACGGCCGCGCCCGGCAGGCCGTAGAGGCCGCGCGCCAGGCGTTCGAGCTTGCCGGCCTGCACGAGGCGCGTCAGCGCGATCGTCGGCAGCCCGTGGTCGGCGAGATCGCGTGCGCGCAGCAGCTTGCGCGTGCGCGCCAGCCGGAGCACGCGGGCTTCCTGGGGGGCGGCGGTCGGGGAGGGCACGGCGGGCTTGTTGCGTGAGCTATGCAAAGGCGCACATTAGCATAAAAACCACAACAGCCGACAAGTGACTCGAACGCTCAGAACCCCTCTTCGACGAGTTCCGCCGCCCGGATCAACGCCCGCGCCTTGTGCTCCGTCTCCTTCCACTCCATCTCCGGCACCGAGTCGGCCACGACGCCGGCGGCGGCCTGCACGTACAGCGTGCCGTCCTTGACGATGCCGGTGCGGATGGTGATGGCCACGTCCATGTCGCCGGCGAAGCTGAGGTAGCCGCAGGCGCCGCCGTAGATGCCGCGCTTGCTCGGCTCCAGCTCGTCGATGATCTGCATCGCGCGGATCTTGGGCGCGCCGGTCAGCGTGCCGGCCGGGAAGGTGGCCTTCAGCACGTCGATGTTGGTCATGCCGTCCTTCAGCAGGCCCTCGACGTTGCTGACGATGTGCATCACGTGCGAGTAGCGCTCGATCACGAAGGCCTCGGTCACCTTGACGCTGCCGGTCTTGGCGATGCGGCCGATGTCGTTGCGCGCCAGGTCGATCAGCATCACGTGCTCGGCACGCTCCTTCGGGTCGGCCAGCAGCTCGGCCTCGAGCGCCTTGTCCTGCTCGGGCGAGGCGCCGCGCGGGCGCGTGCCGGCCAGCGGGCGGATGGTCACCTTCTCGCCTTCGGCCACGTGCTCGTGGCGCACCAGGATCTCGGGGCTGGCGCTGACGATCTGGAAGTCGCCCATGTCGTAGAAGAACATGTAGGGCGACGGGTTCAGCGAGCGCAGCGCGCGGTACAGCGACAGCGGGCTCTCGGCGTAGCGCTTGCGCAGCCGCTGGCCGATCTGCACCTGCATCATGTCGCCGGCGGCGATGTACTCTTTGCTCTTGTCCACCGCGGCCAGGTAGTCGGCCTTGGCGAACTCGCGCTCGACGCTGCTGGCCGCCACGCGCCGCACCTGCGGCGCGGTGACGCTGTAGCGCAGCTTGTCGCCCAGTTCGGTCAGGCGCCGCTTGGCCTTGAAGTAGGCCTCGGGCTCGGACGGGTTGGCGTAGACGATCAGGTACAGGCGGCCCGACAGGTTGTCGATCACCGCCAGTTCCTCGCATTGCAGCAGCAGGATGTCGGGGGTGTCTATGCCGCCGCTCTTCCAGGTCTTGGCGAGCTTCGGCTCGATGTAGCGCACCGCGTCGTAGCCGAAGTAGCCGGCCAGCCCGCCGCAGAAGCGCGGCAGCCCGGGGCGCAGCGCCACCTTGAAGCGCTTCTGGTACTCGGCGATGAAGTCCAGCGGGTTGCCTTCGTGCGTCTCGACCACCGCACCATCGGTCACCACTTCGGTGGTGAAGCCGCTGGCGCGCAGCAGCGTGCGCGCCGGCAATCCGATGAACGAATAGCGCCCGAAGCGCTCGCCGCCCACCACCGATTCGAGCAGGAAGCTGTGCTTGCCGCTGCCGTTGGCGCAGGCGAGCTTGAGGTAGAGCGACAGCGGCGTCTCGAGGTCGGCGAAGGCCTCGGTCAGCAGCGGGATGCGGTTGTAGCCCTGCGCGGCCAGGCTCTTGAATTCGAGTTCGGTGATCACGGGTCGGGGCCCTCCACGGCCCGCGAGGGCGCGATGCCCTCGCATGACGGTTCGTTCGATTCGGTACTTCGGTGGAGCCGATGGGCGCGTCCGGATCGGAACGCGGGCCCCGCGGCCAAGCAAACCTGCCGGGTCAGCGCCCGGCGTGGCGGCGGGAGCAGCGGCGCCAGGGCCAGGCTCCCCGGTCGAGCGACCCCGTGGTTTGCTTGCGCGTCGAGAACATGGGCGCCGAGTGTAGCAGCGGGCATCGCGCGGCTGGAGGGCCCTCTCCAGTCGTGCAATCCGCCATGGACAGCGGCGCCGCGCCTTTGACACACTGCCGCCTTCGCGGCCGATCGGCCCGCACACCCACCTCCAGGAGAGCGTCGTGATCCGTCGCCGCTTCGTCGTCTGCGCCGCGCTGGCGGCCCTGCTTGCCGCGCCGCTGGCGCATGCCCAGCCCGTCACCGAGCTGGCCGGTGTCAAGTACGAACCCGGCGCACAGGTCGGCAACGCCCGGCTGCTGCTCAACGGCGCGGGCATCCGCTACAAGGCGGTATTCAAGGTCTACACCGCCGGCCTGTACCTCGGCACGAAGGCGGCCACCACCGAGGCGGTGCTGGCCGCGCCGGGGCCGAAGCGCATGCACATCGTGATGCTGCGCGACATCGATGCCAACGAGCTAGGCAAGCTGTTCACGCGCGGCATGCAGGACAACTCGCCGCGCGAGGAGTTCTCCAAGTCGATCGCCGGCACGATCCGCCTCTCGGAGCTGTTCTCGGCCAAGAAGAAGCTCGCCGCCGGCGAGTCGTTCTCGGTCGACTACGTGCCGGGCGTGGGCACCACGGTGCTGATCAACGGCAAGGCCTCGATCGAGCCGATCAAGGAGCCGGAGTTCTTCGCCTCGCTGCTGAAGATCTGGCTCGGCAACAACCCGGCCGACGCGCAGCTGAAGGACGCGCTGCTGGGCAAGGCGCCGGCGCCGCGCGATCCGTTCAACAACTGAGCCGGATCTGATCGAGCCGCGCGACGAAGCCGTCGGCATCGACGCCGCGCACCGGCTCGCCGTGGTTGTAGCCGTAGGTCACCAGCAGCACCGGGCAGCCGGCGGCGCGCGCCGCGGCGGCGTCGTTGCTCGAGTCGCCGATCATCAGCGTGCGCGCCGGTGCGCTTTCCAGCGCGCGGCAGGCTTCGAGCAGCGGCAGCGGATCGGGCTTGCGCCGCGCGAAGGCGTCGCCGCCGAAGGTGTGGGCGAAGAAGCGCGCCAGCGCGGTGCGCTCCAGCAGCTCGACGGCGAAGGCGGTCGGCTTGTTGGTGACGCAGGCCAGGCGCCAGCCGGCGTCGGCCAGGCGTTGCAGGCCTTCGGCGGCGCCCGGGTAGACACTCGCGCCGCGGCCGTTCACCGCGCGGTAGTGGCGCTGGTACGCGGCCCAGGCGCTTTCATAGAACGATTCGCTCGCGCCCACCTCGGCCAGCGTGCGGCGCAGCAGATGCTCCGACCCCTTGCCGACGCTGCGCACGACGAAGCCTTCATCGACCCCGCCCAGCCCCAGCTCGGCCAGCATCGCGTTGAGCGCGGCGACGAAGTCGGGCAGCGTGTCGACCAGCGTGCCGTCGAGGTCGACGATGGCTGCGTCGCAGCGCGACAGATCCAGGCTCACTTCGCGCTGTCGTCCTTCAGCAGCGGCAGCAGCTCCGAGCCGCCGGAGGGCAGCAGACCCACCTGCGAATAGGTGGCGAGCTTCTCGCGCGTGTCGGCGATGTCGAGGTTGCGCATCGTCAGCTGGCCGATGCGGTCGGCCGGCGAGAAGGTCGACTCGCCCTTTTCCATCGTCAGTCGCTCGGGCTTGTAGGTCAGGTTGGGCGAGTCGGTGTTCAGGATCGTGTAGTCGTTGCCGCGCCGCAGCTCCAGCGTCACCTCGCCGGTGACGGCGCGCGCCACCCAGCGCTGCGCGGTCTCGCGCAGCATCAGCGCCTGCGGGTCGAACCAGCGGCCCTGGTAGAGCAGCCGGCCGAGGCGGCGGCCGTTGTCGCGGTACTGCTCGATGGTGTCTTCGTTGTGGATGCCGGTGATCAGCCGCTCGTAGGCGATGAACAGCAGCGCGAGGCCGGGCGCCTCGTAGATGCCGCGGCTCTTGGCCTCGATGATGCGGTTCTCGATCTGGTCGCTCATGCCCAGGCCGTGGCGGCCGCCGATGCGGTTGGCTTCCAGCAGCAGCTCGACCGGCGTGGCGAACGTGCGGCCGTTCAGCGCCACCGGCACGCCTTCCTCGAAGCGCACGCTCACCTCTTCGCGCTTCACTTCCACCTCGTCGCGCCAGAACGCCACGCCCATGATCGGGTTGACGATGCGCATGCCGCTGTTCAGGTGCTCCAGGTCCTTGGCCTCGTGCGTCGCGCCGAGCATGTTGGAGTCGGTCGAATACGCCTTCTCGGCCGACATCTTGTAGCCGAAGCCGGCCTTAGTCATGAAGGCCGACATCTCGGTGCGGCCGCCGAGTTCGTCGATGAAGGCCTGGTCGAGCCAGGGCTTGTAGATCTTCAGCGCCGGGTTGGCGAGCAGGCCGTAGCGGTAGAAGCGCTCGATGTCGTTGCCCTTGAAGGTGCTGCCGTCGCCCCAGACGTGCACCTCGTCTTCCTTCATCGCCGTGACCAGCATCGTGCCGGTGACGGCGCGACCGATCGGCGTGGTGTTGAAGTAGGTGACGCCGGCCGTCGAGATGTGGAAGGCGCCGCACTGCAGCGCGGCGATGCCCTCGGCGACGAGCTGCGCGCGGCAGTCGATCAGGCGCGCCTTTTCCGCGCCGTATTGAATGGCGCGGCGCGGGATGTCGTCGTAGTCGGGCTCGTCGGGCTGCCCCAGGTTGGCGGTGTAGGCGTAGGGCACGGCGCCCTTGAGCTTCATCCAGTGCAGTGCGGCGCTGGTGTCCAGGCCGCCGGAGAAGGCGATGCCGACCTTCTGGCCGGCGGGAAGCGATTGGAGGATGGTTGCCATGGTCTGCAGGGATGCGCGGGCGAAACGGCTATTTTCGGCCCTTTTCCCGAGGCCCATTCATTCGGCCAGCACCGCGCGGCGCCGACCGGCGCGCTTGGCGGCGTACATCGCCGAGTCGGCCGCGGCCAGCAGCGCGGCCGGCGAAGGTTCGCCGGCGCTGCTGGCGCAGGCGACGCCCACGCTCAGCGTCACGTGCGGCGCGAGCGGCGAATCGGGGTGCGGCAGCGCGGCCGTCTCCACCGCCTCGATGCACGACAGCGCCAGCGCCAGCGCCTCGGCGTCATCGGTGTGCGGCAGCAGCAGCGCGAACTCCTCGCCGCCGTAGCGCGCCACCAGGTCGTCGGCGCGTCGCACGCAGTGGCGCAGGATCTGCGCGATCGCGCGCAGGCACTCGTCGCCCTCGGGGTGGCCGCGGCTGTCGTTGAAGCGCTTGAAGTGGTCGACGTCGACCAGCAGCAGCGCGAGCGGCTGGCCGTGGCGGCCGCTGCGCCGCCATTCGGCGTGCAGCGCGCGGTCGAAGCGGCGCCGGTTGGCGATGCCGGTCAGCGCGTCGGTCTCGGAGAGGTGCGCGAGCTGCGCGTTGGCGTCGCGCAGCGCCTGCGCGTAGGCCTCGCGCTCGGACAGGTCGGTGAAGAGCGCCACGTAGCGCGCCCCGCCGCCGGCCGTCTCCAGGCGCGAGAGCGCGAGCTGCACGGCCAGCGCGCGGCCGTCGCGGTGGCGGGCGCGCAGGTCCTGCGGCGCGGCGACGGGCGCGGCCCGCAGCGCGAACGGGTCGGCGCCCGGCTCGCGCGGCAGCAGCACGCGGATGTCGCGCCCGACCAGCTCGGCCTCGGGCCAGCCGAAGATGGTTTCGGTGGCCGGGTTGGCGGAGAGCACCACGCCCTGCTCGTCGAGCGTGAGGATGGCCGACAGCGCCGTGCCGATCACCGCGTGCAACTGCGCGCGGCTCTCGGCGAGGCGCGCGTTGAGCTGCTGGAGCTGCTGCTCGCGCTGCACCAGCTCGGTCACGTCGACGCGCACGCCGGCCACGCCGCCCAGGCGCGTGGGCCGCTCCTCGACGCGCATCCAGCGGTTGCCCGGCAGCTCCTGCAGCAGCGGCTGCCGGCCGTGGCGGTGCTGGTGCAGCCGCTCCTGCAGCCAGGCCTCCTCGCGGCCCGCCGCGGCCGGGTACTGGCCCTGCGCGAGGCCGAAGCGCAGCAGTTCATCGAAGCGCGCGCCGGGGCGGATGGCCGGCGCGGAGAGCCGGTAGATGTCGCGGTAGCGCTGGTTGCACACCACCAGCCGGTCGTCGGCGTCGTAGAGCGCGAAGCCGTCGGGCAGCGCCTCGATGGCGTCGTCGAGCCGCTCGCGCTCCTGCTGCGCCTGGGCGCGCGCCGCCTCGAGCGCGCGCTCCTTCTCCACCAGCTCGGTGACGTCGATGCTGAAGGCCAGCAGCGAGCCGTCGGCCAGGCGCTGCTCGGTGATGCGCCGCCAGCGGCCGTTGGCCATGCGGCGCAGCAGCGGCGCGCCGGGCTCGCGGTGCTGGCGCACGCGCCGCGCGACGAAGCCCTCCACGTCGCCCTGCGCCTCGGGGATCACGCCCAGCGTGGCCGCCTCGCGCAGCAGATCCTCGAAGCGCCGGCCCGGCACCAGCAGGTGCGCGAGGCCGGAGTAGAGGGCGCGGAAGTCGCGGTTGCACAGCACCAGCCGGTCCTGCGCGTCGAACAGCACGATGGCCGCGTCCATCGCGTCCATCGCCTCCACGTAGGGCGGCTTGCGCCGGCCTCCGAGCGCCGCGCGCAGGGCCTGCCACCAGCGCAGCGGCAAGGGCGGTCGGTAGGCGGCGGACGAGGCGGGCATGGAAGCAGGCGGCGGCAAGCGGCGCGGAAGCATACGCGCAGATGCCCGCTTCGACTTGATCTTTGGCAGGTTTGGTGTATTCTGTATACAGAGTACGGCTCATGAACGCTCCCCTCCTCAAACTGCACGTCGCGCCCGATCTGGTCGACCAGGTCTACCAGGCGCTGCTCGGCGCGATCAGCGACGGCACGCTGGCGCCCGGCGCGCGCATCACGCAGGAGGAGCTGGCGCAGCAGCTGGCCGTGTCGCGCCAGCCGGTGCTGCAGGCGCTGCGCCTGCTCAAGCAGGACGGCCTGGTGCTCGACGCGCCCGGCCGCGGCGTGCAGGTGGCGCCGCTTACCGCCGAGGGCACCGCCGCCGTCTACCAGGTGCGCGGCGCGCTCGACGCGCTGGCCGCGCGGCTGGCGGCGCAGCAGCGCGAACAGCTCGACGCGAAGCTGATCGAGCGCGGCCGCAAGGCGGCGCGCGGGCGCAACGTGCAGGCGATGATCGAGGCCGACGCCGCCTTCCACAACGCCGTCTACGCCGCGGCGCGCAACCCGCTGATCCCGCGCAGCGCGCACCTGCACTGGGCCCACATCCGCCGCGCGATGGGCGCGGTGCTGCAAGCCTCGACGCAGCGCGAGGCGGTATGGGACGAACACGAAGCGATCGCGCAGGCCATCGCCGCCGGCGACGCGGCGCGCGCCGAGCAGTTGATGCGCGAGCACGACGCGCGCGCCAGCGAACACATCACCCGCCACCTCGATGCCGCGATCGGCGCCGAGGCCCGCAGCAACGCCTGAAAGCCCACGACAGGAGACAACGATGAGACTCACCCCCGAGCAGATCGCCCAGTTCGACCGCGACGGCTACCTGTTCTTCCCCGGCCTGTTCAGCCCGGAGGAGACCAGGACGCTGACCGACGCCGTGCCCGAGCTGTACGCGCGCCGCGAGGCCTACAACATCCGCGAGAAGGATTCGGATGCGGTGCGCACCAACTTCGCCGCGCATCTGTACAGCGAGCCCTTCGCCAAGCTGGCGCGGCATCCGCGCATGGTCGAGCCGGTGGAAGACCTGTTCGGCGAGAAGCTCTACATGCACCAGTTCAAGATCAACGGCAAGATGGCCTTCGAGGGCGATGTCTGGCAGTGGCACCAGGACTACGGCACCTGGCTGAACGACGACCAGATGCCCACCGAGCGCGCGATGAACGTGGCGATCTTCCTGGACGACGTCAACGACTTCAACGGCGGGCTGATGTTCATCCCCGGCAGCCACAAGAAGGGCGTGGTCGAGGCCAAGCACGACCTGACGACGACCAGCTATCCGCTCTGGACGGTGGACAACGAGCTGATCGGCAAGCTGGTGGAGCGCGCCGGCGGCAAGAACGGCGGCATCGTCTCGCCCAAGGGCCCGGCGGGTTCGATGATCCTGTTCCACTCCTGCCTGGTGCATGCATCGAGCAGCAACCTGAGCCCGTGGAACCGCGTCAGCGTCTACCTGAGCCTGTGCGCGGTCAGCAACCACATCCGCCGCTTCAAGCGGCCGGAGTACATCGCGCACCGCGACTTCACGCCGATCGAGTGCCTGCCCGACGACTGCCTGCGCAAGGACTACCCGGTCGATCTGCCGTGGAAGAACGGCATGCCGGGCAGCGCGCTGGTCACCTCCTCCGAACCGATCGCCGACACCAAGAAAGCGGCCTGACATGAATCTCCACGCGAAGCTGCTGCAGCGGCAAGCCGACGGCAAGCCGGTGCGTGTCGGCCTGATCGGCGCCGGCAAGTTCGGCTCGATGTACCTGGCGCAGATTCCGCGCACGCCGGGCGTGCAGCTGGTCGGCATCGCCGACCTGTCGCCCGCCGCCGCGCAGGCCAACCTCGCGCGCGTCGGCTGGGAGGCGGCGCGCACGCAGGCCGGCTCGCTGGACGAGGCGGTCAAGACCGGCGCGACGCACGTCGGCGACGACTGGCGCGCGCTGGCGCGGCATCCGGCGATCGACGTGATCGTCGAGTGCACCGGCAACCCGATCGCGGCGGTCGCGCACTGCCTCGCGGCGTTCGAGCAGCGCAAGCACGTCGTCAACGTCACCGTCGAGGCCGATGCCTTCTGCGGCGCGCTGCTGGCGAAGAAGGCGGCCGAGGCCGGCGTGGTCTATTCGATGGCCTTCGGCGACCAGCCGGCGCTGATCTGCGACCTGGTCGACTGGGCGCGCACCTGCGGCTTCCCGGTCGTCGCCGCCGGGCGCGGCCACAAGTGGCTGCCGCACTTCTGCGAATCGACGCCCGAGACGGTATGGGGCCACTACGGCCTGACGCCCGAGCAGGCCCAGCGCGGCGGCCTGAACCCGAAGATGTTCAACAGCTTCCTCGACGGCTCCAAGCCCTCGATCGAATCGACCGCGGTGTCGAACGCGACCGGCCTGGCGGTGCCGAGCAACGGGCTGCTCTACCCGCCGGCGAGCGTGGAAGACATTCCCTACGTCACGCGGCCGAGGAGCGAAGGCGGCGTGCTCGAGAAGAAGGGCATGGTCGAGGTGATCTCGTCGCTGGAGCCCGACGGCCGCAAGATCCCCTACGACATCCGCATGGGCGTGTGGGTCACGGTCGAGGCCGAGACCGAGTACATCAAGAACTGCTTCGAGGAATACAACGCCCACACCGACCCGAGCGGGCGCTACTTCACGCTCTACAAGCGCTGGCACCTGATCGGCCTCGAAGTCGGCGTGTCGGTGGCCAGCGTCGCGCTGCGCGGCGAGCCCACCGGCGTGGCGCGCGGCTGGAACGCCGACGTGGTGGCCACCGCCAAGCGCGACCTCGCGCCCGGCGAGATGCTCGACGGCGAAGGCGGCTACACCGTGTGGGGCAAGCTGCTGCCGGCGGCGACCTCGGCGTCGATGGGCGGCCTGCCGCTCGGCCTGGCGCACAACGTGAAAGTGGTGCGCGCGGTGAAGAAGGGCCAGAGCCTCACCTGGAACGACGTGGCGATGGACACCACGACCGACGCCTACCGCACGCGCCGCGCGATGGAGGCGATGTTCGCGCAAGGGACGCCGCGATGACGCAGCCCGGCTTCGAGCAGTTCGCCGTCGACGCCCTCGCCGTGCAGGGCGAGACGGCGCGGCGCGGCGCCTGAGAGAAGGCCCGCCATGAGCGACGACCTGCTGATCCGCGGCGCCAGCTTGTACGACGGCAGCGGCGCCGATCCAGTGCGCGCCGACCTCGCGGTGCGCGGCGGGCGCATCCGCGCGATCGCGCCGTCGCTGGCCGTGGACGCGGCGCGCGTGGTCGATGCCGAGGGCCTCGCGCTGATGCCCGGCATCATCGACAGCCACACGCATTTCGACGCGCAGATCACCTGGGATCCTTACGTGCGCCCGTCGCCGGCGCTGGGCGTGACCACCGCCGCGATCGGCAACTGCGGCTTCACGATCGCGCCCTGCCGCCCAGCCGACCGCGAGCGCACGATGCGCAACCTGACGCAGGTCGAGGGCATGTCGCTCGATGTGCTGAAGCAGGGCATCCGCTGGGAGTTCGAGACCTTCGCGGAGTATCTCGATCAACTGCGCCGCAGCGGCAGCGCGGTGAACCTCGCCTGCTACGTCGGCCACTCGTCGGTGCGCACCTGGGTGATGGGCGAGGCGGCGGTGCAGCGCGAGGCCACGGCCGGCGAAGTCGAGCGCATGGCCCAGGTCATCCGCGAGGCGATGGACGCCGGCGCGGTCGGCTTCGCCAGCTCCACCAGCCCGGCGCACAACGGCGAGGGCGGCATCGCCATGCCCTCGCGGCTGGCGAGCGACGCCGAGCACCTCGCGCTGATCGAGGCGATGGCGCATCGCGGCGGCGGCGTCTACATGGTCACCAAGGGCGGGCAGATGCCGGTGGCGCTGCTGGAGGAAATGGCGGCGCGCTCGGGCCGGCCGGTGATGATCGCCGCGCTGCTGCACAACGGCACCAACCCCGGCGCGGTGTTCGCCGACCTCGATGCGATCAGCGCCGCCAACCAGCGCGGCCGCCGGCTGATCGGCCAGGTGTCGTGCTGCCCGCTGACGATGGAGTTCACGCTCGCCTCGCCCTACCCGGTGGAAGGGCTGGCGAGCTGGCAGCCGGCGCTGTCGCTGAAGGGCGCGGCGCTCGCCACGCTGCTGGCCGACCCGCAGTTCCGCGCCCGCGTGCGCGCCGAGCTGGCGGCACCGGCCACCTTCCGGCTCTTCAACGGCGAATGGGACAAGGTGCACGTGGTCGAGGTCGCGCAGCCCAGCCGCCGCGATCTGGAGCAGAAGAGCATCGCCGAGCTGGCGCGCCGCGCCGGCAAGGACCCGCTGGACACGATGCTCGACCTCGCGCTCGACGAAGACCTGCAGACCATCTTCACCGCGCAGCTGCTCAACAGCGACGAGGACGCGGTGGCGCAGCTGCTGACGCATCCGCACAGCCTGGTGTCGCTGAGCGACGCCGGCGCGCACCTGACCTTCTTCAACGACGCCGGCTTCGGCCTGCACCTGATGGGCCACTGGGCGCGCGAGCGCGGCGTGATGAGCCTGAGCGAGGCGGTGCGCCGCCTGACGTCGCAGAGCGCCGCGATCTTCGGCATCGAGGGCCGCGGCCTGCTGCGCGAGGGCCATGCCGCCGACCTGCTGCTGTTCGACCCGGCCACCGTGGGCCGCGCCAAGGCACGCCGCGTGCACGACCTGCCCGGCGGCATGGCACGCCTGCACACCGATGCGCTCGGCGTGCACGGGGTGTGGGTCAACGGCGAACAGGTGGCCGATGGGCGCGGGCTGCTAGCCGCCGCGCCGCTGGCCGGCGAGCTGCTGACACGCTTCGCCCGCTGAACGCGGCTACCAGCGGTAGCCGACCGTGCCGGTCAGCGTGCGGCGCATGCCGGCCACGCAGGCGTCGTAGGAACAGGTCGCCCAGTAGACCTTGTCGGCCAGGTTGACGACGTTCAGCGCCAGCCGCCACGGCCCGGTCTCGTAGCCCAGGCGCAGGTCGAGCAGCGTCGCGGCCGGCGACTTCTTCGCGCGTGCATCGCTCATCTCCTCGTTGCGCTGTTCGCCGATGTGGCGCAGGCCGAGGCCGACGCTCGCGCCGCCCAGGCCCCAGCCGTCCAGCGCCGCGTCGGCCCACAGCGAGGCGCTGTGGCGCGGCAGGCCGGGGCGCGCGTCGCCGAGCACGGCCGGATCGAGGCTGCGGCTGATCACCGAGTCGATGTAGGCGTAGGCGGCCGTCAGGTCGACGCGCCGGGCGATGCGCGTCTTCGCCTCCAGCTCCAAGCCGCGCGAACGCACCTCGCCGATCTGGCGCGGGTGCTGCGGGTTGGCCGGGTCGGCGCTGCTGACGTTGGTCTGCTTCAACTGGAACAGCGCGGCGCTGAACAGCGTGTCGGCATCGGCCGGCTGCCAGCGCAGGCCCAGCTCGTATTGCTCGCCGCGCGTCGGCTCGAGGCGCTTGCCGTCGGGGTCGTAGCCGGACACCGGCTCGAAGCTCTGCGAGAAGCTGGCGAACGGCGCAAGGCCGCCGTCGAGCTGGTAGACGGCGCCGAGCCGGCCGGTGGTGGCGCGGTCGCGCTCGTTGCCGCCGGAGTTGTCGGTGGCGTGCACGCGGTCGTGGCGCACGCCGGCCAGCAGCGTCCAGCGCGTGCCGATGCGCACCTGGTCCTGCAGGTACAGCCCGGCCTTCACGCTCTTGCTGCGCCAGTCGGCGTCGGGCACGCCGTACACCACCGGCTGGCCATAGACGGGCGCGAACAGGTCGAGGTCGGCCATCTGCACGTTCCAGTTCGCGGCCAGCGTGTCGTCCTCGATGCGCGAGGCGTCGAGCCCGGCGATCAGCGTGTGGCGCATCCCGGCGCCGCCGAGCTTCCATTCGAGGAAGGTGTCGCTGGTCAGCATCGCGGTGCGGTCGCGCCGGTCGTAGGCGCTGCGGTGGGCGGTGCGCTCGTCGGCGTCGATGCCGGTGATGTACGAATAGCGCCAGTGCACCTTGTTGACGCCGTAGCGCAGGCGGTGGTCCAGGCGCAGCGTGTCGTCGAAGCGGTGCTCGAAGAGGTAGCCGAGGTAGTCGGAGCTGTCCTTGCCCGTGTCCCAGCCGGGCTCGCCGGTGAACAGATTCGTCGGCAGCCGCCCGTTGACGTTGGGCAGCAGCGAGCCGAGCGCCGGCAGGCCGTTGATGAAGGTGACGTCGCTGCGCTGCAGCTGGCCGAGCAGCGTCAGCGAGGTCGCCGCCGAGGGCCGCCAGGTCAGCGCCGGCGCGAAGTACAGGCGGTCGTTCGGCACGTGGTCGACCTGCGTGTCGCCCTGGCGCGCCAGCATCGTCAGCCGGTAGCTCCACGGGCTGTCGGCCTCGCCGAGCAGGCCGCCGAGGTCGGCCGCGATGTGCCGGGTCGAATGGCTGCCCAGCGCGGCCTCGACCTCGCCGAAGCGCTCGCCGGTCGGCCGCTTGCTGATCACGTTGATCACGCCGCCGGGGCTCGCCTTGCCGTACATCACCGAGGCCGCGCCCTTGAGCACCTCGACGCGCTCCACGCCCCAGGGCTCCTGGCGCGAGCCCCAGGCGCCGCCGTAGTAGAGGCCGTCGCGGAACATGTCGCCCCAGCTCGCGAAGCCGCGCAGCGAGTACTTCTCGCCGGCCGGGTTGAAGCCGCCGTTGTCGATCACGCCGGCCGCGTAGGCGAGCGCGCCGACGATGCTGGTGGAGGCGGTGTCGCGGATCTGGCCAGCGGTGATCACCGTCACCGACTGCGGCGTCTCGACCAGTGGCGTGTCGGTCTTGGTGGCGCTGCTGTTGCGCCGCGCGAGGTAGCCCTCCACCGGCGCGGTGGCCTTCTCCTCGACGGCGCCGGCGCGCACCGTCACCGCGGGCAGCGTGGGTTCGGCAGCGGGGGCGGCCTGGGCGCGCGCGGCGGCACAGGCGCACAGCATCGCCAGGCAGGCGAGCGAGCAGGCGGTTCGTTGCGGCATGGGGCGATCTTGATGAAAACGATTCGCATTCTATGACGCGCTCCGGTGGTGCCCGGCGCCTCCGCGACGCGCCGGGCATGGCGCAAAAACATCGCATTCGATGCGCCGTCGCGCTTAGCAGGTTTCTTCTGAGACGGGATGTAAGCCAATTGCGCTTTGCCAAGTTTTGACGCAATTCGGCCGAGAACCGGCCCCAAGATGCGCGGCATCAATCACGGGGGCGGGTCTTGGCATTCTTCGGCTTGACGTTCGGCAGACGGGCCGCGGCGCAGATCGCGCCGGCGGTGGCCGTCAGCGTGCCCGCGCGCGGCAGCTGGTTCCAGCGCGAGGAAGCCATCATGGGCACGGCGATCCGCGTCGAGCTGTGGGGCGAGGACGAGCGCGACGCGCAGTGCGCCATCACCGCGGTGATGGACGAGATGCACCGCATCGACCACGCGATGAGCCCGCACAAGCCCGACTCCGAGCTGTCGCGCATCAACCGCGACGCGGCGCGCGAGGCGGTGCCGCTGTCGGCCGAGATGTGCGGCCTGATCGAACGCGCGCTGGCGTTCTCGCGCTTTTCCGACGGCGCCTTCGACATCACGTTCGCCAGCGTCGGCAACCTCTACGACTACCGCGCCGGCACCGCGCCCAGCGACGAGGCGCTGGCGCGCGGCCTGGCGGCGATCGGCTGGCAGCAGCTGATCCTCGACCCGAAGGCGCGCACGCTGCGCTTCGGCCGCGAGGGCATGCGCATCGACCTGGGCGGCTTCGCCAAGGGCCATGCGGTGGACAACGCCGCGGCCATCCTCGCCGAGCTGGGTGTGAAGCACGCGATCGTCAGCGCCGGCGGCGACAGCCGCGTGCTCGGCGACCGGCGCGGCCGGCCCTGGTCGGTGGCGATCCGCGACCCGCGCCGCGAGGGCGGCGTGGTGGCGGTGCTGCCGCTGGAAGACTGCGCGATCTCGACCTCCGGCGACTACGAGCGCTACTTCGAGCGCGACGGCGTGCGCTGCCACCACCTGATCGACCCGCGCAGCGGCCGCTCGCCCGACGCGGTGCGCAGCGTGACCATCCTCGCGCCCGACGGGCTGACGGCCGAGGGCCTGTCCAAGACCGTCTTCGTGCTCGGCGTGGCGCGCGGGCTCGAGCTGATCGGCTCGCTCGACGGCGTCGACGCCGTGGTGGTCGACGCGCAGGGCGCGCTGCACTACTCGTCGGGCCTGCTCTCGGCCGGCCCGCAGCAGACAAGACAGATCGAAACGGCGCGGCGGCAGCAGTAAGACCGCGCCCAACCAGTGGAGGCGAAGATGAGGACACTCACGCACAGGCAAGGCTGCATCGCGTCGTTGGGATGCGCGGCCGCGGCGGCGGCACTGCTCGCCGGCTGTTCCGGCGGCAGCACGAGCGAGGGCACGGTCACGGTCGAGGGCAACGTGCCCATCGTCTATGCCAAGCGCTCGACCAAGCTGACCATCAACCCGACCAACGGCTCGCCCTTCGCGGCCGGCGGCGACCTGATGCTGCGCGAGAAGGCGAGCCCGAGCGCGCCCGAGCACAACCTGACCGCGCAGTTCACGCGCAACGCGCAGGGCGTGGCCAGCGGCGACGCCTCCGACCCCGAGGTGTCTTACGACGGCAAGAAGATCGTCTTCACGATGCGCTGTCCGGCCAGCAACCCGGCCACGATCGACGGCGCGCCGGCCTGCACCGGGCGCTGGAACATCTGGGAATACGACATGAGCACCGGCGGGCTGACCGGCGGCACCTTCCGCCGCATCACCGCCTCGACCACCGACGACGACGTCGACCCGGCCTACCTGCCGGGCGGACGCGGCTTCGTGTTCTCGTCGAACCGCCAGGGCAAGACCAAGACCGTCAACGGCGGCCAGACCTACTACGCGCTCGACGAGTACGAGCGCGAGCGCGTGCTGCAGCTGCACACGATGGACAAGGACGGCGGCGCGATCACGCAGATCTCGTCCAACGCCAGCCACGACCGCAACCCGGTGGTGCGCAGCAACGGCGAGATCATGTTCTCGCGCTGGGAGCACGTGGGCATCCGCAACCGCTTCGCGATCTTCCGCGTCAAGCCCGACGGCACCGACATGTTCGTGCTGTACGGCTCGCAGAGCCCGGGCAACAGCTTCCTGCACCCGCGCGAGATGGACCCGAACGGCAAGTACAAGGGCTTCGTCTCGTCGGACCTGATGGCGCTGTCGCGCACGCAGGAAGGCGGCTCGCTGATGTTCATCGACGCGGCCAACTACTCCGAATACAACACGCCGGCCAACAAGACCGTGGCCGCGGTCGGCGGCCAGGTCGAGGTGACCGACAAGGCGATCAACCAGGAGCGCGGCCTGTCGCCCTACGGCCGCATCACCACGCCCTTCCCGCTGTGGGACGGCACCGACCGCGTGCTGCTCGGCTACCGACCCTGCGAGGTGACGCGCAACGGCACCGTGATCCCCTGCGCCAACCTCACGGCCGCCGAGCGCGCCTCGCTCGAAGACGAGACGATGACGCGCGAGCAGATCGCCGCCAGCCCGGTGCAGGACAACGCGCCGGCCGCCTACGGCATCTACATGTTCGACCCGGCCAAGCAGACCTTCCTGCCGATCGCCACGCCGCCGGCGGGCTTCATGTACGTCGACCCGGTGGCCATCGAGAAGCGCGCCGAGCCGAACGCCACCGACCCGACCAGCGTCGACGCGGCGCTGGCCGCGCAAGGCCTGGGCGAGATCGAGGTGCGCTCGGTGTACGACACCGACGGGCTGGAGCGCAACGGCGAGACCATGCTCGCCGCCTCCGACCTGCCGGCCGGCTGCAGCGCGGGCATCGCCAAGACCGCGCCGGCCAGCGACGCCGACACGCGCGCCCAGGTGGCCGACCTGCTGCGCCTGAAGAACCCGGCCGACGCCGCCTACGGCTGCTCGCCGATGCGCTTCATCCGCGCCACGCGCGTGGTCGCGCCGCAGGCCGGCAGCACCGCGCTGCGCGAGGCGATCGGCGAGACCGACTTCGAGCCGCAGCAGATCCTCGGCTACGCGCCGATCGAGCCCGACGGCTCGTTCAAGCTGCACGTGCCGGCCGACACGCCGATCGCGCTGACGGTGATCGACAACAAGGGCCGCGGCATCCAGACGCACCTGAACTGGATCCAGGTGCGCCCCGGCGAGCGCCGCACCTGCCTGGGCTGCCACAGCCCGCGCCGCGGCGCCTCGATCAACTCCGGCACGGTGGTCGACACGCTTCCCTCGGCGCTGGTGCCCACCTTCACGACGCAGCCCAAGATCAGCGGCGAGACGCTGGCGTCGTGGCGCACGCGCGTGGACGGCAGCAAGCTGCAGCTCAGCGCCGACATGGAGTTCACCGACGTGTGGACCAGCGGCGGCACGGCGCGCGCGCCGGTGACGATCCGCTACACCGGCAACGCCAACGCCGCCGACGACCTGGCCACGCCGGTACCGACCAACGGCTTCATCAACTACCCCGACCACATCCAGCCGCTGTGGACGCGCGACCGCGGCGCCAACACCTGCACCACCTGCCACGCCGACACCGCCAAGCTCGACCTGCGCGCCTCGATCGCCGGCACCGGGCGCAACACCTCGTATGAAGAGCTGGTGGTCGGCGACCCGGTGATCGACACGGCCACCGGCTTGCCGCAGACGCGCATGCGCGACGGCGAGCCAGAGATCGTGCGCGGCGCCGCGCTGGTCGAGACGATGGCGCCCGGCGTGTTCGGCATGGCGCGCGCCAGCCGCCTCGGCGAAATCGTCTTCGGCGAGAACCTGAAGGCCAGCGCCGCGGCGCGCACCGCGCACCCGAATCCGCCGGCCGGCGCGCCCGATCACTCGACCATGCTCAACCTCGCCGAGAAGCGCCTGGTCTCGGAGTGGATGGACCTGGGCGGGCTGTACTACAACAACCTGGTCGCCAACGGCAGCCCGGTGCGGCTGACCACGCTGAGCGAAGCCACCTTCGAGCGCGACGTGTTCCCGATCCTGCAGTCCGACTGCGCGAGCTGCCACCAGCCGGTGGGCAACTCGGGCGCGGCGCAGACGGCGCAGAGCTTCGCCAACAACCGCTTCGTGCTTGCCGGCAGCGTCGAGGGCGACTACAACGTCAGCCTCACGATGATCTCCGACGTCTGCAACGGGCCTTCCAACGCGCTGCTGAGCCGCCCGTCGACCGTGCCGCACCCCTCGGGCGCGACCGGCCAGGCGACGGCGCTGCTGCCGGCGGGCGGCGCCAAGTACAACGCCATCGCCAGCTGGATCGCCAGCGGCTGCCCGACACAATGACGCAGCGTCTCGCCCTGATCGCCGCCGCCGCGCTGCTGTGCAGTTGCGGCGGCGGCGGCAACCCGCTGTCCAACCCCGACTCGATCGCCAACCCGGGGCAGACCAGCGGGCAGAAACTCTCGTTCATCTACTTCCAGAAGTGCGTGAACCCGATCTACCTGCTGCAGCTGCCGGTCAACCAGAATGGCGTGGTGACGACCAACACCTGCGCCAGCGGCGGCTGCCACGACACCAACACCGGCACCGGCGGCGCGCTGCGGCTGATCGGCTCGGCGCCGCAGGTCGACCTCGCCGACCCGGCCAACACGCCCGAGGCGGTGCGCGCGACGGACATGTACAAGAACTTCTATTCCTCGCAGGGCGCGACGGTGATCGGCGCGCCCGCCGAGAGCCGCCTGCTCGCCAAGCCGCTGCTGACCACGCTGCACGGCGGCGGGCGCATCTTCTTCGACCTCAACGACGCCAACGCGAAGCGCATCTCGTACTGGATCAGCCGGCCGATGCCGCAGGGCCAGGACGAGTTCAGCGTCGCCGGCAACAGCATGCTCACATCCACCGGCGAGTGCCTCGACCAATGACCCCGCCCTCGCCCCGGGCGGCACGCGCCCTCGCCGCGCTCGCAGTCAGCCTCGCCGCAGCCAGTGCGGCGTTTCCCGTTCTGGCCGCCGACGACGCGCCGCGCACCGAGCGGCTGCAGGTCACCGACCCCTACCTCGAGATGCGCACGGGCCCGGGGCGCGGCTACCCGATCCACCACGTGGCGGCGCGTTCGGAGTGGGTGGAGATCGAGCTGCGCTACACCGACTGGTACAAGGTGCGCACCGAGAACGGCCGCGAGGGCTGGGTGCACCGCCGCCAGCTCGTCACGACGCTGACCGACGCCGGCGTCGCGCGCAGCTTCCGCGACCTCGCGTTCGACGACTACCTGCAGCGCCGCGTCGAATTCGGCGCCGGCTGGGGCCACTTCAAGAAGGAGCCGATGCTCAAGTTCTGGGCCGGCTACAAGCTGTCGGAGTCCATCGGCATCGAGGCCACGCTCGGCCAGGTGCAGGGCGTGTACTCGGGCACCACCTTCTGGCGCGTCAACCTGCAGCTCGAGCCCTTCTCCGACCAGCGCATCTCGCCCTTCTTCGCGGCCGGCATGGGCAACTTCAAGAACATCCCGAACACCAGCCTGGTGTCGGCGATCACCACCGACGCCAAGCTCGCCAACGCCTCGATCGGCGTGCGCTACTACCTGACCGAGCGCTTCGTGCTGCGCGCCGACTACTCGATCTACACCGCCTTCCTGAACGACAACCGCTCGGGCGAGTACCGCGCGCTGACCGGCGGGCTGTCGTTCTTCTTCTGACCCTTCCCTCGCACAAGACCAAGACCATGAGACTGCCCCTCGCCCTCCTCCCCGTCGCGCTGGCCGCGCTGGCCGCCCCGGCCCTCGCCCAGACCGCCGCGCCCGCGCAACCCGCCAACGAGCAGGTGATCGTGCCCGAGGTGCAGCGCCGCGACGTGCGCGTGCCGCAGTTCCCGTCCAAGGATTTCGAGGTGGGCCTGCTCGTGGGCACCTACGCCACGCAGAGCTTCGGCGCCAGCGCGGTGGGCGGCGTGCGCCTGGGCTACCACCTCAGCGAAGACTTCTTCGTCGAGGGCGTCTACGCGCAGACCAAGGTCAGCGACAAGACCTTCACCGAGATCTTCCCCGGCTCCGGCCCGCTGGCCGACACCGACAAGAAGCTGAGCTACTACAACGTCTCGGCCGGCTACAACCTGTTCCCGGGCGAGATCTTCCTCGGCAGCAAATACGCCAAGGCCTCGTCGATCTACCTGATCGGCGGCGTGGGCAGCACCAAGTTCGCCAACCAGCGCAAGCAGACCTTCAACGTCGGCTTCGGCTTCCGCGTGCTGTTCACCGACCGCTGGGCGGTGCGCGTCGACGTGCGCGACCACATCTTCAGCTACGACCTGCTGGGCGCGCGCCAGAACACCCAGAACCTCGAGCTGACCACCGGCTTCGCCTATTACTTCTGAGCCCCATGCGCCACGCATCGACTCCCCTGCCTTCCGTCTCCCGCCGCCGCCTGCTCGGCGGCGCGCTCACGCTCGCGGCCGGCGCCGCGGTGTGCAGCACCAGCCGGGCCGCCCTCGGCAGCGGCCCGGCGCCCGACTTCACGCTGCGCACCACCGCGGGCAGCAACCTGCGATTGCAGGAGCAGCGCGGGCAGGTGGTGCTGGTGAACTTCTGGGCCACCTGGTGCGGGCCGTGCAAGATCGAGATGCCGCACTTGGTGCGCCTGTACGAGAAGTACCGCGCCTCGGGCTTCCAGCTGCTGGGCGTGAACATCGACGACGACCCGCGCAACGCCGCCAACAGCGCCGCCAAGCTGGGCATCACCTTCCCGGTGCTGCTCGACGGCGACAAGCGCGTCGCCAAGCTGTACGACCTGAGCACGATGCCGACCACGCTGCTGATCGACCGCGACGGCAAGCTGCGCCACGTGCACCGCGGCTACCGCGACGGCTACGAGCAGACCTACGACCAGCAGGTG
This sequence comes from Pseudomonadota bacterium, assembly GCA_029779845.1. Lineage (GTDB taxonomy): Bacteria > Pseudomonadota > Gammaproteobacteria > Burkholderiales > Burkholderiaceae_C > Piscinibacter. Next base: position 27,673 of record JAKOZT010000134.1, read on the forward strand.
CGCGAGCTGCTGAAGGCATGATGGACACCACGCAACGCTTCGCTGTTCTCGCCGCGCTGGGCGGCGCGGCCCTGCTGTCGGGCTGCTCGTCGTGGCGCCTGCCCTCGCTGCCCGAGCCCTGGGTCAAGCCCTACGAGCGCGAGCGCCTGGCCGACCCGATCATGAAGCCGGGCAGCGACGGCCTGGCCGCGCGGCACCGCGAGCACGTGCTGGTGGTGCGCGAGGCGGCGCGCGGCGCGAACAGCGCACAAGGAGGCGGCTGTGGCTGCAATTGAGTTGCGCGGCATGCCGGGGCTCTGGCAGCGCATCGCCGGCCTGTTCGGCAGCCTGCTCGCGATGGGCGGCGCCAAGGCGATCGAGCTGCCCGAAGACCGCGCCGAGGGCCTGTATCACCTCTACAAGGGCGGCGGCGTCACCGCCGACGGGCCGGCGCTGCTGGTGCGCAAGAGCCTGGCCGACAAGGTCTCGCTGTCGGGCTCGTACTACGTCGATGCGGTCAGCAACGCCTCGATCGACGTGGTCACCACCGCCAGCAAGTTCAAGGAGACGCGCAAGGCCTACGACTTCGGCGTCGACTACGCCTACCGCGACTCGCTGATGTCGCTGGGCGTCTACCGCAGCAAGGAGCCCGACTACCAGGCCGACAGCGTCAGCATCGACGTGGCGCAGGAGGTCTACGGCAACATGACCACGGTGGCGCTGGGCTTCACGCGCGGCGTCGACAAGGTGCTCAAGGCCGGCGAGCCGAGCTTCTCCGACAGCGCCAAGCACTGGCAGTACCGCCTGGGCATCACGCAGGTGCTGACGCCGCGCCTGCTCGGCAGCGCCAACCTCGAGGTGGTGTCGGACGACGGCTACCTCGGCAACCCCTACCGCGTGGCGCGCGTGTTCGGCGCCAGCGTGCCCGAGCGCAACCCGCGCACGCGCACCAGCCGCGCGCTGAAGTTCAAGCTGATCGGCGACCTCGGCGAGCGCAATGCCGCGCGCGTCGAGTACCGCTACTTCTGGGACACCTGGGACATCAAGGCGCACACGCTGGAAGCCGGCTACAGCCGCTACGTCGGCAACGACTGGCTGGCCGACGGCTTCGTGCGCTTCTACAAGCAGGGGCAGGCGCTGTTCTATTCCGACAACGCCAGCAGCGAGACGCTGTACCTGTCGCGCAACCGCCAGCTCAGCGACTTCCGCAGCTTCGGCCTGGGCGGCAAGCTGAGCTACACCGCCAAGCGCGTGCCGGGCCAGTACGAGCTGAAGATCGTCGGTTCGATCGAGCGCATCCGCTTCAACTACGGCAACTTCACCGACATCCGCACGCGCAAGGCCTACGACTTCGACGCCAACCTGCTGCAGCTGTACGTGACGGCCACCTTCTGAATCCGGAAAAGAACACCATGCCGCTCTTCCATCGCCTCCACCGCGCGCTCGCCGGCCTCGCGCTGGCGCTCGCCGCGCTGCCCTCCTTCGCGCAGCAGACCGCCGCCACGGCACCCGCGCCGGCCGCCGCCACCGCCAGCGCCCCCGCGCCGGGCGTGCTCGACGCGCGCATCCAGGAGGTCAAGGGCGACGTGATCCGCCTGAACCGCGACCTGCTGGTGCTCGAAGAAGAGCTGCTGTTCCCGGCCAACACGCAGGTGGCGCTGTTCGTCTCGATGGACGTGGGCAAGCTGTTCCAGCTCGACTCGGTGCAGATCAAGCTCGACGACAAGACGGTGGCCAACTACCTCTACACGCCGCTGGAAGTGACCGCGCTGCACCGCGGCGGCGTGCAGCGCATCTACCTCGGCAACCTGCGCGCCGGCACGCACGAGCTGGTGGCCTTCTTCACCGGCCAGGGCCCGCACGAGCGCGACTACAAGCGCGGCGCGACGGTCAAGTTCGACAAGGGCACCGAGCCCAAGTACATCGAGCTGCGCATCAAGGACTCCACCGGCAAGATCCAGCCCGAGTTCGACGTCAAGGTCTGGCAGTAGGCGTGCGCATGTCCGTCCAATCCCTGCTGGCCGCCGCCGCGCTGCTCGCCTGCACAGCCGCCGGCGCGGCGCCGCCCAAGCCCTGGCCGGTGCCGGCCAACGAGGCGGCGCGCCCCATCGAGGCGCCGCACTACGGCGACGCGCTGTTCCAGTTCTTCCAGGACCGCTATTTCACGTCGATCACGACGCTGATGGCCTCGCAGCATTTCGGCCGCGTCGCGCCGCACGACGACGAGGCCGAGCTGCTGCGCGGCGGCATGCTGCTGTCGTACGGGCTGCACCAGGAGGCCGGCGAGATCTTTTCGGGCCTGCTCGACAAGGGCACCGCCGCGCCGGTGCGCGACCGCGCCTGGTTCTACCTCGCCAAGATCCGCTACCAGCGCGGCCTGCTCGCCGAGGCCGAGGACGCGGTGGCGCGCGTCGGCCGCGATCTGCCCCGCGCGCTGGAGGAAGACCGGCTGCTGCTGCAATCCAACCTGCTGATGGCGCGCGGCGACTACGCCGGCGCGGCCGCGCTGCTGGAGAACGTCGACAAGCAAAGCCCGATCGGCCAGTACGCGCGTTTCAACCTCGGCGTCGCGCAAATCAAGAGCGGCGAGGAAGACAAGGGCGTCAAGCTGCTCGAGGCGCTGGGCCGCGCCCCGGCGCCCGACGAGGAGATGCGCGCATTGCGCGACAAGGCCAACCTCGCGCTCGGCTTCGCCGCGCTGCAAGGCGGCAAGCCCGACGAGGCGCGCAACGCGCTGCAGCGCGTGCGCCTGCAGGGCATGCAGTCGAACAAGGCGCTGCTCGGCTTCGGCTGGGCCGCCGCCGAACTGAAGGAGCCCCGGCTCGCGCTGGTGCCCTGGCTCGAACTCGCCGGGCGCGACCCGAGCGACGCCGCGGTGCTGGAAGCGCGCATCGCGATCCCCTACGCCTACGCCGAGCTGGGCGCCTTCGGCGAAGCGACCGAGCAGTACAACAGCGCGATCGCCGCCTACGACGGCGAGGCGCTGCGGCTCGACGAGTCGGTGGCCGCGCTGCGCTCGGGCACGCTGCTCGAAGGCCTGATCGAACGCAACCCGGGCGAGGAGATGGGCTGGTTCTGGAGCATCCGCGAGCTGCCGCAGATGCCGCACGCCAGCCACCTGACGCAGGTGCTGGCCGGCCACGAATTCCAGGAGGCGTTCAAGAACTGGCGCGACCTGCGTTTCCTCGACAGGAACCTGAAGGACTGGGACGACAAGCTCGGCGTGTTCGGCGACATGCTCGACAACCGCCGCCGCGCCTACGCCGAGCGCCTGCCGGCCGTGCAGGCGCAGGCCCGCACGGTGAACCTGCAGGCCTTGCAGCAGCGCCGCGACGCGGTGGCCGGCGAGGTCGAGCGCGCGGTGCGCGAGCAGGACCCGCAGGCGTTCGCGAACGCGCGCGACCGCGAGCTGCTCGGCGTTATCGAGGGCGTGCAGCAAGGCTTGAAGGACGTGAGCGACGCCGCCGAGGCCGAGCGCATCCGCGAGCGCGCGCGCCTGGTGTCGGGCGCGCTGACCTGGCGGCTCGCGCAGGAGTACCCGGCGCGTTCGTGGGAAGCGACCAAGGACATGAAGATCATCGACGCCGAGCTGGCGCTGGCGCGCGAGCGCGAGGCGGCGGTGGCGCGCGCGCAGGTCGAGGAGCCGGCGCGCCACGAGGCCTTCGCCAAGCGCATCGCCGAACTCGGCGCGCGCATCAAGGCGCTGATGCCGCGCGTGGCCGCGCTGTCGGAAGACGAGCGCCGCGAGGTGCAGGAGATCGCGGTGGCCGAGCTGGGCCGCCAGAAGGAGCGCCTGGCCACCTACTCGCAGCAGGCGCGCTTCGCGGTGGCGCAGATGTACGACCGCGCCACCTCCGCGCCGCAGAAGAAGGACGACGATGCGCCGGCGCAATGACTCCACGCGGCTCGCGATGCGCCCGCTCGCCGTGCTGATGCTCGCCGGCCTGGCCGCCTGCGCGAGCAAGCCCAAGACCTATCCCGGCGACGACGAGCCGACGCTCGCCTCGCTGTCGGGCCGGACCATCGAGCTGCCCAAGGACCGCAGGATCGTCGCCGACGAAGAGCAGACGATCTCGGCCTACCGCAAGTTCCTGGAAGCCGCGCCCAAGGCGCCGCAGCGCGCCGAAGCGATGCGCCGCCTGGGCGACCTGGAGATGGACGTTGCCGACCAGCGCGCCGCCGCCGGCTCGGGCGCGGCCGCCAACCCCGACTACCGCGCCGCGGTGAAACGCTACGAGGAATTCCTCAAGGCCTACCCCGACGAGCGCGGCAACGACCGCGTCTACTACCAGCTCTCGCGCGCGCAGGAGCAGGCCGGCGACCTGGAGACCTCGCTGAAGACGCTCGATCGGCTGGTCGCCGACTACCCCAACACGCTGTACCGCGACGAGGCCAACTTCCGCCGCGGCGAGCTGCTGTTCTCGCTGAAGGACTACCCGCGCGCCGAGGCGGCCTACACCACCGTGCTGGCCACGCCGCACCGCTCGGAGTTCGCCGAGCGCGCGCTGTACATGCAGGGCTGGTCGCGCTTCAAGCAGGGCAAGCTGGAGGACGCGCTGCAATCCTTCTTCGGCGTGCTCGACGCGCGCGCGCTCGGCCTGGGCGCCGAGGGCAGCCTGGAGACGCTGCCGGGCCTGTCGCGCGCCGACCGCGAGCTGCTGGAAGACACCTTCCGCGTCACCAGCATCAGCCTGGCGAACCTGCAGGGCGCGCAGAGCATCCCGGCCTACATCACCGACGCGAGGCGGCGCTCCTACGAATACCGCGTCTACGAGCAGTTGGGCGAGCTGTACCTGAAGCAGGAGCGCGTCAAGGATGCCGCCGACACCTTCGGCGCCTTCGCGCGCCTGAACCCGCTGGACGGGCAGGCGCCGCAGCTGCAGGCGCGCGTGATCGAGATCTACCAGGGCAACGGCTTCCCGGCGCTGGCGCTGGAGGCGAAGAAGGACTACGTGTCGCGCTACGGCGCCGACAGCGAATTCCGCCTCGCCAGCCCGCGCGGCTGGGAGAGGGCCCAGCCGCTGGTCAAGACGCACCTCACCGAGCTGGCGCGCCACTACCACGCCAGCGCGCAGAAGAGCAAGGCGAGCGCCGACTACCAGGAGGCGGTGAAGTGGTACCGCGCCTACATCGCCGCCTACCCCGACGACCCCGAGACCGCGCAGAACAACTTCCTGCTCGCCGAGCTGCTCTACGAGGACAAGCGCCTCGCCGAAGCGGCGGTGGAGTACGAGAAGGTCGCCTACCGCTACCCCGACCACGCCAAGGCGGCGGACGCCGGCTATGCCGCGCTGCTCGCCTACGCCGGGCAGGAGAAGGCGGCGCAGGGCGCGCAGCTCGCGGCACTGCAGCGCGACGGCGTCGACAGCGCGCTGCGCTTCGCGAAGACCTTCCCGAAGGACGCGCGCACCGGCACCGTACTGACCAACGCCTCGGAGAAGCTGTTCGCTCTGCGCGACCCCGAGCGCGCCGAGGCCGTCGCGCAGCAGGTGCTGCAGCTCGACCCGCCGGCCGCGCCGGCGCAGCGCCGCGTCGCCTGGACGGTGGTGTCGCACAGCGCCTTCGACAAGGGCCGCTTCGACGAAGCCGAGAAGGGTTACCGCGAGGTGCTGGCGCTGACGCCGGAGAAGGACGCGGCGCGCGGCGAGCTGACCGAGCGCCTCGCGGCCTCCGTCTACAAGCAGGGCGAGAAAGCGCGCGCGGCGGGCGACAACGCCGCGGCGATCGGGCACTTCAACCGCGTCGCCGCGGTGGCGCCGACTTCGACGGTGCGCGCCGCCGCGCAGTACGACGCCGCCGCCGCGATGCTGGCGATGAAGGACTGGGACGGCGCCTCGCGCGCGCTGGAAGACTTCCGCACGCGCTTCCCCAACCACCCGCTGCAGGCCGAGGTGGGCAACAAGCTCGCGCTGGCCTATCTGGAGCGCAAGCAGTGGAGCCAGGCGGCGGGCGAGTTCGAGCGCGTCGCGGCTAGTGCCAAGGACGCCAGCGTCGCGCGCGAAGCGCAATGGCAGGCGGCCGAGCTGCACGAGAAGGCCGCCGACAACCGGCTCGCGCGCGCGAATGCCGCCAAGGCCTACGAGCGCTACCTGAAGCAGTACCCGCAGCCGCTGGAGCGCAACCTCGAGGCGCGCTCGCGCCTGGCGAAGATCGCGCATGCCGACGGCGACCGCAAGCGCGAGACCGCCTTGCTGAAGGAGATCCAGCAGGCCGACCTCGCCGGCGGCGGCGCGCGCACCGACCGCACGCGCTACCTCGGCGCCAGCGCCGCGCTGGCGCTGGCCGAGCCGGTGGTGGCCGAGTACCGCAAGGTGGCGCTGGTGGAGCCGCTGGCGCGCAACCTGAAGACCAAGAAGGCGAGGATGGAAGACGCGCTGAAGGCCTACGCGGTGGCGGCCAACTACGGCGTGGCCGACGTGACCACCGCGTCGACCTTCCACATCGCCGCGCTGTACCAGGACTTCGGCCAGGCGATGCTGAAGTCGGAGCGGCCGAAGAAGCTGTCCAAGGCCGAGCGCGAGCAGTACGACGTGCTGCTCGAAGAGCAGGCCTTCCCCTTCGAGGAGAAGGCGATCGAGCTGCACGAGACCAACACGAAGCGGGCGGCCGAGGGCATCTACGACCAGTGGGTGAAGCAGAGCTTCGAGGCGCTGGCGAAATTGCGCCCGGTGCGCTACGGCAAGGCCGAACGCGCGGAAGGAGTCGTCGATGCGATCCGCTGAGGCAGTGATCCTCGCCGCGGCGCTCGCAGCTTCGGGCTGCTCGACCATCGGCAGCGGCGTCAAGGCGATCCAGGACAACGTGGTCGCGCCGGTCGCGAAGGCGCTCGCGCCCGAGCCGGCGGCCTCCGCCGCCTCGGCGCCGGCCGATTCCGGCCCGACCTTCTCGCCGAATCTCAAGCTGCTGCGCCCCGCTGTCGTCGTCACGCCGGCCGCGCAGCGTGCCTTCGACGACGCGCTGCGACTGCTGCGCGCCGGCCGCACCGACGAGGCCGAGCGCGCCTTCAAGGCGCTGGCGCAGTCGAATCCCGAACTCGGCGGGCCGCACGCCAACCTGGGCGTGATCTACCGCCAGGCCGGCAAGTTCGACGAGTCGGTCGCCGCGCTGGAACGCGCCGTCGAGGCGAGCCCGGACCAGCCGCTGTACTTCAACCAGCTCGGCATCAGCTGCCGCCACGCCGGCCAGTTCGCCAAGGCGCGCGAGGCCTACGAGCGCGCGCTGTCGCTGGATGCGAACTACGCCGCCGCCCAGCTCAACCTCGGCATCCTGTTCGACCTCTACCTGCGCGACAGCACGCGTGCGCTGGCCGCCTACGAACGTTATACCGAGCTGTCGGGCGGCAAGGACGCCACGGTGGCCAAGTGGGTCACCGATCTGAAGAACCGCAAACCGGCGCCGGGCCATGCTCCGGCAAAGAAGGAGCAGTCATGAAGCACACGACCGCTTCCCTCGCGCTGGCGCTGGCGCTGCTCGGCACGGCGGCGCTGGCGCAGGGCGCGAAGAAGCCCGCCGCGCCCGCCTCGGCGCCGGCCGCCGCGCAGGACAGCGCCGCGCTGGAGCGCCAGCAGATCATCGGCAACCGCGAGCTGCCCAAGGTGCTGTACATCGTGCCGTGGAAGAAGCCGCTGCCCGGCGACCTCGCCGGCCGCCCCGGCGGCGGCGTGCTCGACGAGGCGCTCGCGCCCGTCGACCGCGACGTGTTCCGCCGCCAGGTGCAGTACGACGCGCAGATCGCGCCGAAGTAAATCAACCCCCCGAATCCAAAAGAGTCTTCACAGGAGTCGCCCATGAGCGTGTTCGAGTTTGCCGTCAAGTTCTTCCAGGACAGCGGCGTCGCCATCTACTTCAGCATCGCGATCATGGCGGTCGGCCTCGCGATCGCCATCGAGCGCTTCATCTTCCTCAGCCGCGCGCGCGCCGAGAACCGCCGCCTGTGGGCCAAGGTGCTGCCGATGCTGCAGAACGGCAAGTTCAAGGACGTGCTCAACGTCGCCTCCAGCTCCGACGCGGCGATCGGCAAGATCGTCGCCAACGGCCTGGAGCGCATGCAGAGCCCGGCGCGCCGCGAGGACATCGACAACGCGATGGAAGAAGGCATGATGGAAATCGTGCCGCGCCTGGAAAAGCGCACCCACTACATCGCGACGCTGGCCAACGTGATCACGCTGGTGGGCCTCTTGGGCACCATCATCGGCCTGATCAAGGGCTTCACCGCGGTGGCAGCCGTGAACCCGGCCGAGAAGGCCGAGCTGCTGTCGGCCTCGATCTCGATCGCGATGAACAACACCGCGTTCGCGCTGTCGGTGGCGATCCCGTTCCTGCTCATCCACGCCTTCCTGCAGGCGCGCACCAGCGAGATCGTCGACGGCCTGGAAGCCGCCAAGATCAGCTTCCTGAACGTGGTGCAGCGCGTGCGCAGCGACGCCGCGCCGGCCGGGACGCGCTGACATGAGGATTCGCCGCCCGCGCAAGCCGGTTGCGCATCTCGAAGTCACCGCGTTCATCAACGTGATCGTGGTGCTGGTGCCGTTCCTGCTGTCGACGGCGGTGTTCTCGCGCCTGGCGGTCATCGAGCTGTCGCTGCCGGCGAAGAACTCGGGCGCCGTCGAGCAGCTGAAGGTCGACGACCTCAAGCTCGAGGTGGTGATCCGCCCCGACGCGCTCGACGTCGGCGACCGCATCGGCGGCCTGATCCAGCACATCCCGAGCAACGCCCAGGGCTACGACCTGGCCTCGCTGTCCACGCTCATGCAGCAGGTCAAGGCGAAGTTCCCGCAGACCAAGGCGGCCACCGTGCTGGCGCAGCCCGACACCTCGTACGACGTGCTGGTGCACGTGATGGACACGGTGCGCGAGGGCATCCCGCCGGGCGCCGACCCGCACGCCAAGGGCGTCGCCGTCGAGCTGTTCCCCGACATCTCGATCGGCGACGCGCCGATCAGCGTCGCCAAGAAATAGCAGGGGCCGAGCGTGAAACTGACGCCACTCGAAAAACGCGCCGCCCGCAAGGAGCGCAACCATTCCGGCCTCGACATGAACCTCGTGGCCCTGATCGACATCTTCACGATCCTGATCTTCTTCCTGATGTCGAGCACCGGCGTCGAGATCCTGTCGACCGCGCAGGCCATCAAGCTGCCGCAGTCGACCGCCGAGAAGATGCCGCGCGAGATGCTGGTGGTCACGGTCAGCGCCACCGACATCCTCGTGGACGGCCGCAAGGTCGCGAGCGTGGCCGAGGCGATGGGCAGCGACGGCGACCTGATCCCGGCGCTGAAGGCCGAGCTCGAACTGCACGCCGGCCGCACGGTGCTGCGCAAGGACAACGAGGCGCAGAACCAGTCGGTGACCATCATGGGCGACAAGGAGATCCCCTACCGGCTGCTGCGCAAGGTGATGTTCACCGCGGCGCGTGCCAACTACAGCGACGTGTCGTTCGCGGTGACGCAGAAGGCGGGCAAGGCATGAGCGCCGCAATCGTCTCCTTCCGCCCGACCCTCCTGCCCTGGGCGATTTCGCCCGAGGACGAGAAGCGCTTCCGGCGCATCCTCAACATCGTGCTGGCGGTGTGCGCGATCGTCTGCCTGGTGCTGCTGTTCAGCCCCAAGCCGGTGGTCGACCGCGCCGCGCCGCCCGAGGTGCCGCAGCGCCTGGCCAAGCTGGTGCTGGAGCAGCGCGAGACCCCGCCGCCGCCCAAGCCCGCGCCGCTGACCCCGGCCGAGCAGCAGGCCAGGAGCGCCGACAAGCCCGAGGTCGCCAAGCCGCTGCCCGACGCGCAGCCGCTGCCCAAGGCGGTGGCGCCGGAGGCGCGCCGGCCCATCCCCGGCAAGCCGCCGGGCGAGATCGAGGGCGCGCGCCGCAAGGCTGCCGGCGTCGGCCTGCTGGCGATGAAGGACCAGCTCGCCGAACTGCGCGGCGCGCCGGTGGCGGTGCAGCTGAACCCGAACATCAAGGCCGGGCCCGGCGTTGGGGCCGGTGTCGGCGTGGGTGTCGGCGCGGGCAAGGACCCGGGCCTGCCGGACCGCAACCTGATCACCTCCAACGCCACCGGCGGCTCGGGCGGCATCAACACCGCCGCCTACAGCCGCGACACCGGCGGCGGCGGCCTCGCGGGGCGCGCCACCACGCTGGTCGAAGGCGTGGCCGGCGGCGGCGGTGGCGGCGGGCCGGGCGGCGGCGGCAGCTCGGGCAAGGGCGGAACGGGCACCGGCGTGGGCGGCGGCGGCGGCGCGGGCGGCAGCGTCGCCAAGGGCGGCGGCGGCAAGGCCTCGCGTTCGCTGGAGGAGATCCGCCTCGTGTTCGACCGCAACAAGGGCGCGATCTACGCGATCTACAACCGCGCACTGCGCGACGACCCGTCGCTGCAGGGCAAGGTGGTGCTCAAGCTGACGATCGCCCCCTCGGGGCAGGTGACCGACGTGCGCGTCGAATCGAGCGAGCTGAAGGCGGCCGACCTGGAAGCCAAGCTGCTCGCGCGCATCCGCAGCTTCGACTTCGGCGCGAAGGACGTCAACCCGATGACGGTGACGTACCCGCTCGACTTCCTGCCTTCGTAGAGCCCGGGCGCCTCAGGCGCGCAGCATCACCACCTGCGCGCTGCGCCGCGGCAGCGCGGCCGCCTCGCGGCGCGCCGCGAACCAGGCGCCAGCCCGCTCCACCCAGCCGGGTTGCACCAGCGTCGGCAGCGGCGTCGGCGCCGGCATGCGGCGCGGCGCGGGCAGCTCCGAGATCACGACGGAGGCGTGCAGCAGGCCGGAGGAGCGAAGCGTCGTCATGGGGGTCACCTGTGGAGCGGTGCCGTAAAGGTAACCACGGGTTACCGCACTGCCCACCCCCCGAAGCGGTGTCAGCGCGCTTCGGCGTCGGGCAGCCGCCACAGCCACAGCCCCACCGCCAGGCAGATGCCGCCCGGCAACCAGCGCCACGGCGCGGGCATCACCCACCAGGCCCAGACGCTGCCGACGGCCATCATCGCCCAGGCGAGCTGCTTGGCGCGGCGCGGCACCGCGCGGCGCGCGCGCCAGTCGGCCACCATCGGGCCGAAGCGCGGGTGCGTGAGCAGCCAGGTCTCGAAGCGCTCGCTGCCGCGCGAGAAGCAGAACGCCGCCAGCAGCACGAAGGGCGTGGTGGGCAGCAGCGGCAGGAAGATGCCGACGATGCCGAGCGCGAGGCTGGTCAGGCCGGCGGCCGTCCAGCAGGCGCGTTGCCACAGAGGGCGGTGCGGCGGGGGTGGCAGGCTGCTCATCGCGGCATTGTCGCCGTGCGGCGTGCCGGATACTCCGGGCCCATGAGACTCGCCCTGCTGACTTCCTGCGCGCTGCTGATGATGCCGGCCTGGGCCGGCGCGCAAACCACGCAAGACAGCGCCGCCGACTGCGTCGCGATGGCCGAGCCGGCCGCGCGCCTGGCCTGCTACGACCGGCTGCACGGCCGCGCCGAGCCGCCGCCCGCCCCGGCGCCCGCCGACGCCGCGAGCGCCGCGCCGCTGATCGCCAGGCCGCCCGCCGACGACGATTCCAAGCTCGGCCCGCGCTGGGATCTGGACGGCCAGCGCGGCACGCTGTTCACGCCGCGCGCCTACAAGCCGGTCTACCTGCTGCCCGCCACCTGGACCGACCGCGTCAACCGCGAGCCCGGCTCGCCCTCGCCGCAGCACGAGGTGAACACGCCGCTGGTGCTCAAGTCGATCGAGGCCAAGTACCAGATCAGCCTGAAGAGCAAGTTCGCGCATTCGCTGGGCGGCCTGCCGGTGAGCGTGTGGGGCGGCTACACGCAGTCGTCGCGCTGGCAGGTCTACAACGGCGCCGATTCGCGCCCCTTCCGCGAGACCAACTACGAGCCCGAGCTGATGCTGGTGACGCCGCTGAAGCTCGAGCTGCCGGGCTGGACGCTGCGCATGGCCTCGCTGGCGCTGAACCACCAGTCCAACGGCCGCGCGCTGCCGTTGTCGCGCAGCTGGAACCGCGTGATCGGGGGCGTGGCGCTGGAGCGCGAAGACGACTGGGTCGCCGAGCTGCGCGCCTGGAAGCGCATCCGCGAGGATGCCGACGACGACGACAACCCCGACATCGCCGACCACGTCGGCCGTGCCGAGCTGCGCGTGGCGCGCTACTGGGGCGAGCATGCGCTGTCGCTGCAGCTGCGCCACTCGATGCGCAGCGGCGCGCGCTCGCGCGGCTCGGCGCAGATCGACTACGTGTTCCCGCTGGCCGGCGCGCTGCACGGCCAGCTGCAGCTCTTCAGCGGCTACGGCGAGAGCCTGATCGACTACAACCTGCGCCAGACCAAGGCCGGGCTGGGCGTGACGATCGCGGGGTGGCGTTGAACACGCGCCCGCTGGCGATCGCGCTGGCCGGCCTGCTGGCGCTGGCCGTGGCGATGGGCATCGGCCGCTTCGCCTTCACGCCGCTGCTGCCGATGATGCTGCACGACGGCCTCGTCGATCTGCCCGGCGCGAGCTGGCTGGCCACCGCCAACTACCTCGGCTACTGGCTCGGCGCGATGGCCTGCGCCGTGCAGCCGGCGCTGTGGCGCCGCCGGGGGCGCGCGCCGCTGGCGCACACCACCGTCGTGCGCGTCGGGCTGGTCGCCACCGTGCTGCTGACATTGCTGATGGCATTGCCGCTGCCGGCGCTGTGGGCGCCGGCGCGCTTTCTCGCCGGCATGGCGAGCGCCTTCGTGTTCGTCTACGTCTCGGGCTGGTGCCTCGCCCGCCTGGCCGCGCTCGGCGCGCCGGCGCTGGCCGGCATCATCTACGTCGGCCCGGGGCTGGGCATTTCGGTGAGCGGCCTGGCCGCCACCGCGATGGTGTCGCAAGGCGTGCATGCGACCACCGGCTGGGCGGTGTTCGCGCTGCTGGCCGCGCTGCTGACCGCGATCGCCTGGCCGCAGCTGCGTGGCGCGGTGGCCGCGCCGGCGGCGTCCGACATCCACGACGCCGCGCCGCCGCGCGGCACCATCACGGCCTTCACGCTCGCCTACGGCCTGGCGGGCTTCGGCTACATCGTCACCGCGACCTTCCTGCCGGTGATCGCGCGCCAGGCCTTGCCGGGCTCGGTGTGGCTGGACCTGTTCTGGCCGCTGTTCGGCTTCGGCGTCGCGCTCGGCGCGCTGATCACGGTGCGCCTGCCGCCGCGCATCGACCGCCGTCACCTGCTGATGGCCTGCTACGCGATGCAGGCGGCCGGCGTGCTCTTGAGCGTGTGGCTGCCCACGCGCGCCGGCTTCGCCTTCGGCAGCCTGCTGCTGGGCCTGCCCTTCACCGCGATCACGCTGTTCGCGATGCAGGAGGCGCGGCGCCTGCAGCCGCACGGAACCTCGGCGCTGATCGGCCTGCTGACGGCCGCCTACGGCCTGGGCCAGATCGCGGGTCCGCCGATGGTGGCCTGGCTGCTGACGCGCACCGCCAGCGCGGCCGAAGGCTTCGCGCTCGCGCTGCAGACCGCCGCGGCGGCATTGCTCGCCGGGCTGGTGATCTACGGGGTGCTGGCGCGGCGCCAGCCGCTCAGCGCCGCGTAGCGCCGGCCGGCGGGCCGCGCCGCTCGAGGTGGCGGAAGGTGATGCGGCCCTTCGACAGATCGTAGGGCGAGAGTTCCAGCGACACGTTGTCGCCGGCCAGCACGCGGATGTGGTGCTTGCGCATCTTGCCGCCGGCGTAGGCGATCAGCTGGTGGCCGTTGTCCAGCGTCACGCGAAAACGCGAGTCGGGCAGGACTTCGTTGACGACGCCGTGCATCTCGATGAGTTCTTCCTTGGCCATGCGGTGTTCACTCCGGGGAGGTGGTGGATGGGTCGAATGCGGGCACGGGCCGGCCGATCCAGGCCAGCGCCTGCTCGGTGGCGAAGCGAGTCGCCTGCTCGTGGCTGTCGAAGGCGGGCACGAAGCGCATCACGCGGTCGTGCGTCATGCTGCCGCGGCCGCTGCGGATGGAAACGGCGGCGGCATAGCGGCCGCAGCCCAGGGGACGGGTCAGGGGAGAAACGAGGTACTTCCCGATCTGGAGGGAGGATTGAATGGAGATTCCTTGTCGGGCCGGCATGCCGCAGCGCGGGGCTGCTGACGGGTCGGCGTGAATGGCGCGCGTTCAGCGCGCGCGGGGCGCGGAGACCAGCTCGTGATCCCGGCGATGGGCTTCATGCTTCACAGCAGATGCAGCCATCGCGATGAGTTGCGCAGTTTAACACGAGGGCTCATCGCTCAGCCGCCCGCCTCCAGATTGGCGCGCATGCGCTCGAGCAGCGAGCGCAGCTGCGCGCGCTCGGCCGCGGCCAGCCCGGCCAGCGAGGCTTCGGCAAGGCGGCGCCGCTCGCGCTGCACCGCCTGGTGCTGGGCGCGCGCGCGTTCGCTCAGGTGCAGTCGCGTGACGCGGCGGTCGTTTTCGTCGGCGTGAGCCTCCAGCCAGCCGCGCTCGCGCAGCGCGTTGACGATGCGCGCCAGCTGGCCTTTGTCGCGCCCCGAATGCTCGGCCAGCTCGCTCTGCGTGGCGCCGGGGCGGCGCGCGAAGAAGCCGAGCACGCGCGCCTCCAGCGGCGTCAGGTCCTGCTCGCCGTCGCGCAGCGCCTGATGCTGGCGCGCGCGCAGCAGGTGCATCAGCGCGTGCAGGGCGTCGAACAGGTCGTCCGCGCCGGCAGGTTTGTCCGATTGGTTGACATGGTCAAGTGTTTTACGCATGATGGGTGACATTATCAACCAATCCGGTTTTCCATGACGCCTTACGACTCCCCTGCCCCCGTGTCCGCGCGCCGCATCGAGCGCGTGCGTTTCGAGCTGCGCCGCCGCGACCTGCGCGTGGCGCGCGTCGAGCGCGTCGGCAGCGGCTTCGCGCGCATCGTCTTCACGGGCGACGCGCTGGCCGATTTCCAGTCGCTCTCCTTCGACGACCACGTCAAGTTCATCTTCGCCGATGCGCAGGGCGAGACGCTGATGCGCGACTACACGCCGCGGCGCTTCGACGCGCAGCGCCGCGAGCTCGCCATCGAGTTCGCGCTGCACGGCCACGGCCCCGCCGCCGAATGGGCGCGCCAGGCCGCGCCCGGGCAGGCGGCGACGATCGGCGGGCCGCGCGGCTCGATGATCATCCCGATGGACTACGACTGGCACCTGCTGGCCGGCGACGCCTGCGCGCTGCCGGCGATCGCGCGCCGCCTCGAAGAGCTGCCCGCCGGCACGCCGGTGCGCGTGCTGGTGCAGATCGACGACGCGGCCGACGAGCGCCGCCTGGCCACCGCCGCGGCCGCGCAGGTGCAGTGGGTGCGCACAGAGGAGGAATGGCTGGCGGCGCTGCGCGCGATGCCGCTGCCGCGCGGCGAGGGCTTCGTCTGGTGCGCCGGCGAGGCCGCCGCGATGCGCGCGGCACGCGACATGCTGATCGCCAAACACCGCCACCCGCGCGAGGCGATGCGCGTGGCCGCCTACTGGAAGCGCGGCGCGGCGGATTTCCACGAGCGGCTGGACGGCTGAGCCGGCATCGACGCGGCCGTCTCCACCAGCGCAGACATCAGGCCCTCATCCACATTGCCCCACGTACCCGCAGGCCGTGCAGAAATCGCAGCCGTCCTTGTGGATCACCGTCGGGTTGCCGCACTCCGGGCACACCGAGCCGGCCTGCAAGGGCGGCGTGGTGACGGCGCTGGCGCCGGCCTTGGGCGTCTCCAGCACGCCCATGTCGCGCAGCGGGAAGCCCTGCTCGTCGAGCACGCCCAGCATCGCGTAGCGGTGGATGATCAGCCGCGCCAGATACGCCACGGTCGACGGCCACACCTGCTGGCGGCGCTCGCCGTGCGGCAGGCCCGGCACGAAAGCCATGAAGTGGCCGAGCGGCTCGGCGTAGTTCAGCAGCTTGCGCAGCTTCATGCCGATCCAGGCCGGGTCGATGACGCGCATGTCGAGCGAGAGGATGCGCGCCAGCCCGTCCATCGCGCGCGGGTAGTTGCCGGAGAAGCCCACCGCGCAGGGGCGCGTCACCGTGCCGCCGGAACCGCTGTCCGGGCCGGGCAGCGTGACTTCCTTGAGCGTCAGCGTGAAGTTTTCGCCGGTGGCGGGGTTGTCGACATCCACCGACCAGGCCAGCGTGCCCGAGGGCCCGGTGCGCGGCTCGTCGCGGCTGAACATCGCGTCGATCACCGGCGTGGGCGCCTTGCTTCCCAGGCGCGGCAGCGCCTTGAGCTGCTCGCAGCGCCAGCGCACCACCGCCGCGGTGGCCGCCACCACACCGGGGAACAGCCGCTTCTCGCCGTGCGGCGGGAAGGCCATCTCGAACGCGCGCTCCTCGGCCACCGTCGCCAGCGCGTCGAGCTTCAGTTGCAGCCAGGCCGGGTCGTTGGCGCGCAAGTCCATCGACAGCGTCTTGGCCATCGCGCCCAGGCCGCGCGGCTGCTCGGCGCCGTTCACCCACACCTCAAAGGGCTGGGGTGAGCCGCCGCCTTCCGGCGCGAGTTCGCCGACGAAAAGGGCGAAGCTGCCGAACGGGTGGTTGATCATGTAGGTCCACGCCGGGTTGCCGCCGGGCAGTTCGGGGCGGCCCGGCCAGCGCAGCGAGGACAGCACCGGCGCCGGCAGGCGGTCGAGCGCGAGGCGGCGGTTCTTGTCGTCGATCTGCAAGGGCGCGGCGGCGGTCGGCGTGACGCTCAGCACCGAGCCCAGCACCGCGTTGGGCCGGTAGGTCGCGAGGCCCTTCAGGCCCGACTGCCAGGCTTCCAGGTAGAGGTGCTGGAAGTCCTCGTACGGGTAATCGGCCGGCACGTTGACGGTCTTGCTGATCGCGGTGTCGATGCACGGCGCGACTGCGGCCACCATCGCCTCGTGCGCCTTGGCGCTCATCTCCAGCGCGGTGACGAAGGCCTCGGTCAGCGGCGCCTTCTCGCCCTTCAGATGGCGGTACAGGCGCCAGGCGTGGTCCTCGACCGCGTACTCCTTGAAGCCGCCGTCGGGCATGCGCTTCTTGCGCGTGTAGGTCCAGCTGAAGGCCGGCTCGATGCCGTTGCTGGCGTTGTCGGCGAAGGCCAGGCTGATGGTGCCGGTGGGCGCGATCGACAGCAGGTGCGAGTTGCGCAGGCCGTGGGCGCGGATGCGGTCCTTCAGCGGCTGCGGCAGGCGCGAGGCGAAGGTGCTGCCGCTCAAATACAGGTCGGCATTGAAGAGCGGGAACGCGCCGCGCTCGCGCGCCAGGTCGCTGGACGCCTCGTAGGCCGCGTCGCGCATCACCTCGCTGATGCGGCGCGCCATCGCGCGCGCTTCCGGCGTGTCGTAGCGCAGGTTCAGCATCACCAGCGCATCGCCCAGCCCGGTGAAGCCCAGGCCGATGCGGCGCTTGTTGCGCGCCTCCTGCTGCTGCTGCGGCAGCGGCCAGACGGTGACGTCGAGCACGTTGTCGAGCATGCGCGTCGCGACCCTGGCGACCTTGACGAAGGCCGCGTCGTCGAACGAGGCGTGGGGCTCGAAGGGATCGCGCACGAAGCGCGTCAGGTCGATGGAGCCGAGGCAGCAGCAGCCGTAGGGCGGGAGCGGTTGCTCGGCGCACTGTCCGGTAACCAGGCCGTTGAAGATCACCGTGTTGTGATCGGCCTGCGTCGTGTCGTAGACCGGCTGGCGACCGATCGGCTCGATGGCCGCAATACGCGCCGTGAAGCGCTGATGCTTGTACAAGGCCTTTCCGGCGAGCCATTCCTCGTACTTCGTACGCTTGGCCGGCAACAGGAACCCGACTTCGCGCATGAAGGCATCGCGCGATTCACCGTCGATGATCAACTCGTGCAGATCTTGGCAGGCGTACTCGCGCAAGCCGCCGCGCCCGTCCGGGAGCGGTCGCGCGCCCGCGGCACGTCGCCGATGGATGCGCGCGAAGACACCGAAGTTGGCGAGCAGCACCTGCACGTCCTGCAACAAGGGTCGATGCACGGAGCTGAGCCGGATCGAGCAGGTCTGCCGCGAAGACGACACGTTGACGGTTCCGTCGGTCTGGAACAGCGCCTGCAAATAGGCCCGGACGCATGCTTCGCTGCCGCGCCAGACGACTTCGGGCACGCGCAGCTTCGTCTCGCGCGTGAAGCCGAGCGCGACCAGCGCGCGCGCCAGCAGCACCGAGCGGAGAGAGACCTGATTGCGGGCCGGAACCGCCACCGGGGCCACGGTGTAGTTCCGCGGCCTCTCCGCCAGCCCGGCGATCAGCAGGTTGATCGCCGCAGCGGCCGTGTCCGCCAGCGCACGCTCCTCGTTCCACAAGGTGAGGACCGCCGCCTCCTGCCCTCGGCCCCGGTTCGTGAAGTGGCCATCGCCGGTGATCAGCCCGAGCAGCAGGCCCAGTTGCGCGCTGCCCTGGTCGCCGAATTGGCCCTTCGCGCACTGCACCCAGAGTTCGTCGCCCGCCCGCAGATCGGCGAGCCGCAGCTTCCCGCGCGCCGTGTAGAACTCGTGCCACGCGGTCGCCTCGATCTCGTAACCCTCGGCCGTCGACACGCGGAACACCTCCGCATCCGCGGACGTCATGAAGGCGGGCACGGCATCACGGACTTCGGTGCCGCGATCCGACATGCCGAGCGCGCGCCGGTCGACCGTCACCTGCAACGGCGCTCCGGCCCGATACAGCTCGCCGATCGGCACGAGACCATGTTGCGTGGCGAGCCGCGTCCCTGCCGTCACGCACGGGTTGGTGCTGGCGATCGTCTCGCAGTAGCTCAGGTTGTTGTCGCGATTGATGTGATCCAGGAACAGCACGCCCGGCTCGGCGTGGTCGTAGGTCGAGCGCATGATCTGTTCCCACAGGTCGCGCGCGCGGATCTTGCGATAGACCCACAGCCCGTGACCGTGCGCATCGGCCTTCTGGTAGGCGCCCGCGGCCTTCTGCGCGGCGCCGGGCTCGGCGCGGTGCACCAGCTCGAAATCGGCGTCGGCCTGCACCGCCTCCATGAAGGCGTCGGTCACGCCCACCGAGATGTTGAAGTTCTTCAGGTCGCCGCCGTCCTTGGCGTGGATGAATTCCTCCACGTCGGGGTGGTCGCAGCGCAGCACGCCCATCTGCGCGCCGCGCCGCGCGCCGGCGCTCTCCACCGTCTCGCAGCTGCGGTCGAACACGCGCATGTAGCTCACCGGACCGGAGGCGCTGCTCTGCGTGCTGCCGACCCACGCGCCGCGCGGGCGGATGCGGCTGAAGTCGTAGCCGACGCCGCCGCCGCGGCGCATCGTCTCGGCGGCTTCGGTCAGCGCGGTGTAGATGCCGGGGTGGCCTTCATCGTCGTGCGCGATCGAGTCGCCCACCGGCTGCACGAAGCAGTTGATCAGCGTGGCCGACAGCTCGGTGCCGGCGGCCGACTGGATGCGCCCGGCCGGCACGAAGCCGGCATCGAGCGCGGCGGCGAAGCGCTCTTCCCACTGCTTGCGCTGCTCGGGCGGCTCGGCCTGCGCGAGCGCGCGCGCCACGCGCGCATGCACCGCGGCGATCGAGCGCTCGCCGCCCTTGGCGTACTTCTCGATCAGCACCTCTTCGCTGATCGGCTGGGCGGGCAGGTTGTGCGCGGTGGGGGGAACGGCGGCGGCGTCGGGGCTCTTGCGGGCTTCTTGCATGGGGGCGGTCTCCGGGGCGAGGGCGCACGGTAGCCGGGTGGCCCGCGCACGCCCTTAACCTAGATGAAACCTGGATGAAAAGACAGCCCCGCATGGTGCCCGATCGCGGCACCCTGCTGCGCACCAAACCCCTGCCGCCGGCAGGCCGATGTCAGAGTCCGCGCTTGGCGCGCGTCAGCAGCGTCGCCACCTCGCTGGACACGCGCGCGAACGCCGAGCCGGAGCCGATCAGCCGCTCGGCATCGGCGTAGGCGCCCGCGTTGATCTGGCGCGCCACCGCGCCGGCCGCGCTGTGGAATTCGGCGTGCTTGTCCAGCAGCGCCGTGAAGCCCGGCCGCGTGCCCCAGCGCTGGCCGCCGCTGCCGTGCAGCCACTGGCCGAGCGGGCAGCGGTCGTCGCGGCAGAGGGTGTCGGCGTCGAGCTGCGCATGCTCGGCGATCGCCTTGCGCAGCGTCACCTTCCACTGGCGGTGCGCGGCTATCGCCTTGTCGAAATCGAAGTCGTCGGCGCGCGCATCGGCAGCCGCCGCGTCGTCGAGCCGCGCGCCGGCCGGCAGGCGGAAGCGGTCCACCTCGTGGGCGAGCGCGCTGGCCTGGTCCTTCATCGCCGACGAGGCGGCCGCGGTCTGCTCCACCAGCGCGGCGTTCTGCTGCGTCATGTGGTCGAGTTCCTGCACCGCCGCGCCGATCTGCGCGATGCCCAGGCTCTGCTCGCGCGCGCCGTTGGCGATCTCGCCGAGCAGGTCGTTGACGCGCTGCGAGGCGCCGACGATGTCGTGCATCGTCTCGCCGGCGCGCTGCACGATGCCGGCGCCGGCTTCCACCTCGCCGACACTGCGGCCGATCAGCGCCTTGATCTCGCGCGCCGCGTCGGCGCTGCGCTGCGCCAGCGTGCGCACCTCGCCGGCCACCACCGCGAAGCCGCGCCCCTGCTCTCCGGCTCGCGCCGCTTCCACCGCCGCGTTCAGCGCCAGGATGTTGGTCTGGAACGCGATGCCGTCGATGGTGCCGATGATCTCGGCGATGCGTCGCGACGAATCGCGGATGCTGTTCATCGTCTGCACCACCTCGTCCATCACGCGCCCGCCGGCGCCGGCGATCTCGGCGTTTTGCGCGGCGACGCGCGAGGCCTCGTCGGTGTGGTCGGCGCTGCTCTGGACGGTCGACGAGATCTCCTCCATCGACGCGGCCGATTGCTCCAGGTTGGCGGCGGCCTGCTCGGTGCGCGAGGACAGGTCCATCGCGCCGCTGGCGATCTCGCTGCTCGAATGCACGATCTCGTCGCTGGAGCGGCGCACGCGCAGCACCATCGTGCGCAGCGAGTCCTGCATCGCGCGCAGCTCGAACATCAGCTGCGCGGCCTCGTCGTGGCCCCAGGGCGAAGGCGAGGTGGTCAGGTCGCCCGCGGTCATCGCGCGCAGGTGGCGGCGCGTCTCGCGCAGGCCGCCGTCCATCACGCGGTAGAAGCTCAGGAACAGGTAGCCGGCCAGCAGCAGCGAGACCGCCACCACGCCGGCGTCGATCAGCAGATGGCGCTGCGTCGCCTCGCGCACATCGCCGACGTAGATGCCCGAGCCGATCACCCAGCCCCAGGGCTCGAAGCCCTGCACGTAGGAGATCTTGTCGACCGGCCGCTCGCTGCCCGGCTTGGGCCACTGGTAGGCGACGAAGCCCTTGCCGCTTTCGCGCACCTTGGCAACGAAGGCCTTGAACAGGTGCAGGCCGTTCGGATCCTTCGTGTCGGAGACGTCCTTGCCGTCCAGCTCGGGCTTGATCGGGTGCATCACGACGCGCGGCTGCATGTCGTTGATCCAGAAGTACTCGCTGCCCTCGTAGCGCAGCCCCGCGATGGCCTCGCGCGCGAGGCGCTGCGCCTGCTCGCGGTCGAGCTTGCCGCTGGCCTCCTGCGCGTGCGCCCAGACGACGATGCCGTGCGCCACCTCGACGTGCTGGCGCGTCGCGTCCTGGCGCGATTGCATCGCCTGCTCGGCCTGCGCCTTGAACTGCCAGCCGATCAGGCCGAGCAGCGGCACGACGAAGGCCGCCGAGATGATCATCGCCTTGACGTTGAAGCGCAGCGCGCGGAACAGGCGCACGCCGGGCGCCCAGATGCCGTGGTAGGCGAAGAAGCCGGCGTCGGACGACGGCGCGGCGGTGCGCAGGGAGATGGCTGTCATGGTGGTACTTCTTGGTTCTTGTGGGGCGGACAGGCGCAAGCCGCGCTCGCGCGCGACGCTTCCATCACCTATTTCGGCGCAACAAAGCGGAACTTGATATCTGACGCGCGCAAATCACTTGTGGGCGCGCGACCGGCCGAGCCAGACCAGCAGCCGCCCCGCCCAGCCCAGCATCGCCAGCGCGAACAGCGCCGCCGCGGCCGCCAGCAGGCCCGCCGGCTCGCCGTACAGCGCCGCCGCGACGCGCAGCAGCACCGCGACTTGCAGCACGACGAACAAGGCCCACGCCGGGCCGTCGGCGGCGATCGAGCGGCCCGCCTGAGCGCTGGCCACGCGCGTGACCATCGCCACCATCGTCGTCGCCAGAAAGCCGGCCGTGAAGGCATGCTGCGCGGCGCGCGGCTGCGCCAGCGCGGCCAGCGCGAAGGCCGTCGCCAGCCAGACGATGCCGGCTTGCAGCATCACGATCAGCTTGAGCCGCGCGCCGCCTTGCAGGCGCAGCCAGCGCGCGGCGAGCGCGCCGAGCAGCAGCGCGGCGCCGCCGTCGACGCCGATGCGCAGCGCGCGCGCCGGCTCGATCACCGCGAACACGCCTTGCAGCAGGCACAGCGCCACCAGCGCCGCCAGCAGCCAGTGCGGCGAGCGCGCGGCCAGGCGCGGCGCGACGTCGTCGTCGAACACCGGCAGCATGCGGTGCAGCGCGGCGATGAACACGGGCGCGACGAAGCCCCACAGGCCGAACAGCAGCGCGGCGCGGGCGAGGTCGGCGCGGCCGGCGGCGAGCGCGGCCGCCGCCAGCAGTTGCAGCGCGCCGCCCAGCCACGAGGCCGCGGCGATGAGGCGCAGGTGGAGCCGGTCGGGCGCCGGCGAGCGGCGCAGCAGTCCGGTGAAGCGCAGCACCAGCACGAGCCACGCCGACGCCGCGAGCGCGAGGCCGAAGGCGGCCAGCCCGGCCTGCCGGTGAACGCCGGCCAGGAAGACGAACCAGCCCAGCACCTGCGCCGCCACCGGCAGGCGCAGCGCTCGCGCCGGCAGCGCCGCCACGCGCAGCCACTTCGGCCCGGCGGTGAACAGGAAGCCGGCGAAGAACAGCGGCATGAAGCCGAAGCCGAACAGCAGCCCATGCGCCAGACCGGCCGCCACCGCCCAGGGCCACGGCCACACGATGCCCGCCGCGCGCGCCAGCAGCCAGGCGAACCACCAGAGGCAGGCGCAGGCCAGCACGATCGCGGCGGCGCCGAAGCCGAGCCCATGCGGCGCTTCGAGCAGCGCCCGCCAGCGCCGGCGCCCGGCGGCCATCGTCGTCCTCAGGCCGGCTGCAGCGCCTCGGCGCGCGTCAGCAGCCGCTCCATCAGCTCGCGCACGCTCTTGATCTGCTCGCCGAAGGGCAGCGCGCCGGCGCCGCGGAAGAACAGGCCCTTCTTCAGGTCGCCACGCAGCGCGGCGGCGAGCTGGTTGTCGATGCAGAACTGGCCCCAGCCCTTCAGCCCGTCGCGCAGCCCGCACTGCGCCAGGCAGTCGAAGGCCTTGGTGCAGCGCGTCTTGACGTGCGTGACGGCCTGCAGCTTGTGCTCGATCTTCAGGTAGGCGCGCAGCCAGGGCGTGCCCACCGCGCGCGCGGGCAGGCCGGCGACGCTGGTGAACTCGACCATGTCCTCCTCCTTCGCGCCGGCCAGCACCTGCTTGAAGGCGTTGCTGGCGTCGCTCTCGGTGGTGACGGCGAAGGCCGAACCGAGCTGCACCGCGGCCGCGCCGAGCGACTGCAGCCGCGCGATGTCCTCGAAGCTGCGGATGCCGCCGGCGGCGATCAGCGGAATGTCGCGCTCGATGCCGGCGCTGCGGAGGAACTCGCGCGACGCCGGGATCACGTTCTCGAAATCGAAGCGCGAGTCGTTGACGTCGGCGATCTTCGCCGCGCCGAGGTGGCCGCCGGCCAGGCGCGGATGCTCGATGACGATGGCGTCGGGCAGGCGCTTCTTGCGCTCCCACTTCTTGACGATCAGCTGCACGCCGCGCGCGTCCGACAGGATGGGCACCAGCAGCGCATCGGGGTGCTCGGCGGCGAGCTCGGGCAGGTCCAGCGGCAGGCCGGCGCCGACCACGACGGCGTCGATGCCTGCCTCCAGCGCGCGCTTCACCGACGCGGCGTACTCGGCCACCGCGCGCATCACGTTGATCGCCACCAGCCCGCGGCCCTGCGACAGCCGGCGCGCGGCGACGATCTCGCGCTCGATCGCTTCGAGGTTGGCGGCGTCGATCCGCGCCTTGGTGTCGGCGTCCATGCCGGGGCGCGAGGCCAGGCCTTGCGTGCGCTCCATCAGGTCGGGGTGATGGCGGCGCAGGTCCACCGACGAGATCGTGCCCACGCCGCCGAGCGCGGCCACGCTGCCGGCCAGCTTGTGCGCCGACACGCCCACGCCCATGCCGCCCTGCACCACCGGCAGCAGCGCGCGGCCGCGCAGGCGCAGCGCGGCCAGGCCGCTGCGCTCGAAATGCGACCGCATGCGCGGGTCGATGGCGTCGGCGTCGGTCTTCAAGAGCATGGGCACGAATCCTCCGAGGCTGCGACTGTCGGGGTGAAGAGGGCAACTCAGGTTGACAGTCATCAAGCACGGCTCACGCACAATGGCGCGATGAACGTCTTCGGCATCGCCGGCCACTCCGGCATGGGCAAGACCACGCTGCTGGAGCGGCTCGTGCCGCTGCTGACCGCGCGCGGCCTGGTGATCTCGCTCGTCAAGCACAGCCACAAGGCGATCGAGGTCGACCGCCCCGGCAAGGACTCGTACCGCCTGCGCGAAGCGGGCTGCCAGGAGGTGCTGCTGCTCGGCGAGAGCCGCTGGGCGCTGATGCACGAACTGCGCGGCGCGCAGGAGCCGCCGCTGCCCTACCTGCTCGGCCGCCTTCAGCACTGCGACCTGGTGCTGATCGAGGGCTTCAAGTCGGGCGATTTCCCGAAGCTCGAAATCTGGCGCCCGTCGCTGGGCCGCGAGATGCTGTGGCCGAACTGGCCGGGCATCGTCGGCATCGCCTCCGATGCGCCGCGGCCCGAGGGCGCGGCCGCCGGCCTGCCGTGGCTGGACCTGCACGACGCCGGCGCGCTGGCCGACTTCGTGCTGGCCCACGCGCAGGTGCGCTCAGGCTGAGATCACTTCGACGCCGCCTCCGACGCCGCCGGCAGCGTCGCCGCGCCTTCCTTCTCGGCCCCGATGAACTGCTCGATCGGCGGCAGCGTGTGGGCGATGCCCTTGTGGCAGTCGATGCAGGTCTTGCCCTCGTTGAAGGCCTGCTGGTGCGTGTTGGCCGCGCGCCGGTTCTGCTCGGCGTAGTCCATCGAGTTGAAGTTGTGGCAGTTGCGGCATTCCTGGCTGTTGTTCTTCTTCATGCGGTCCCACTCGTGCTGGGCCAGCACCGCGCGCTTGGCGTTGAACTTCTCGGGCGTGTCGATCGTGCCCAGCACCTTGTGCAGCACCTCGTTGCTCGCCTGGACCTTGCGGATGATCTTCGGCACCCACTCCCTGGGCACGTGGCAGTCGGGGCAGGTGGCGCGCACGCCGGTGCGGTTCTGGTAGTGCACCGTGTTGCGGTACTCGACGTAGACGTTCTCCTTCATCTCGTGGCACGAGATGCAGAACTCCTCGCGGTTGGTCCATTCCAGCACGGTGTTGAAACCGCCCCAGAACAGGATGCCGAACACGAAGGCGATGCCCACCGCGCCGGTGGCCAGCCCCCACACCCACCCGCCCAGGCGGCGGACGCGCCCCTTGTTGTTGTTCTCGGCCATGCGATTCACCTCACTGCAGCCCGCGGGCGCGCTTGAAGCTGTTGTCCACCAGCGGCTTGGCGTCGGTCTGCGGCACGTGGCACTGGGTGCAGAAGTAGCGCCGCGGGCTGATGTTGTCCAGCTCCTGCCCTTCGCGCGTGCGGAAGTGCGTGACGCTCACCTTGGTCGCGCCGCTCGCCTTGGCCTTCTGCCAGGCGTGGCAGTCCATGCACTTGTTGTAGTTCTTGGTGATCTGGTAGCCGGCGGTGTTGTGCGGGATCAGCGGCGGCTGCTGCACGAAGTCGCGGTCAGCCACCGGGTGGTCGCGCTCCTGGTGCGAGGCGGTCGGCGCGTTGTCCTGCGTCACCGGCGTGCCGTCGCGCAGGCTGCGCAGCTTCACCGGCTCGTCGGCGGCGGGGGCGAGCTGGGTGCCGAGCGCGAAGATGCCGGCGGCCAGTGCGTACTTGAGGAGATCGCGGACTCTCATGGTCAGTCCCTTCGGGTGTCGAATCGGTGGGTAAAGCGGAAGACGTCGGGGCCGCACACGTCGATGCAGCGGCCGCAGTTGGTGCATTCGCGCTCGGTGATCACGGGCGCTGCGCCGTCCTTGCCCTTCAGCGGGATCACGATGACCTGCGGCTCGGGGCACACGGCGTAGCAGTCGGCGCAGTCGTTGCAGCGGCTCGAATGCGCGGCGCTGACGCGCAGCAGGCTCTTGCTGCCGATCAGCGAATAGGCGGCGCCGGCCGGGCACAGGTGGCCGCACCAGCCGCGCGGCGCGATCAGCAGGTCGAACAGGAACACCGCCGCCGCCGCGCCCCAGGCGAGCGTGCCGCCGAAGATCAGCGCGCGCTGCGTCATCGAGACCGGGTTGACGCTCTCCCACACCGTCTGGCCGGCGATCGCGCTGGCCGCCAGCACGGCGGCCAGCAGCCAGTAGCGCAGCGTGCCGCGCGGCGCGCGGCCGGTGGTGATGCGCAGGCGGCGGCGCAGCCACGAAGCCGAATCGGTGACCACGTTGACCGGGCACACCCAGCTGCAGAACACCCGGCCGCCGACGAGCGCGTAGAAGACGATCACGATCGCCACGCCGGTCAGCGCCGCGGCTTCGGGCCAGTGGCGCGCGGCCAGCGACTGCGCCAGCACGAAGGGGTCGGTGAGCGGCAGCACGCCGAGCGTCAGGCTGGCGGCGAGGTTGCCCTTGACGATCCAGATGCCGGCCAGCGGCCCGAGCAGGAACAGCGCGAGGACGGACAGCTGCGACAGGCGGCGCAGCACCAGGAAGCGGTGCGCGAGCCACCAGCCCTTGTCGCGCACGGCCTCGCGGCCGGGCGTCTTGACGGCGCTGGCGCGGTGCAGGCCGAAGCTGCGGCTGCTCACGGACGCGCTCACTTCGCCGCTCCCGAGGCCGGCTGCGACGGCGCCTGGCGATACGGATCGCGCCCCGAACGCAGCGGCACGATGTCGCCCGGCACGGCCTGCTCGGGCAGGTTCTGCACCGGCTGCTCGAAGGTCGGCCGCCCGGCCTGGTTGCCGGCCTCCCAGCCCTTGCGGTAGTGGTGGCCCAGCTCGCCGCGCGCGATCTGGATCGGCAGCACCTTGATCGCCGCCTGCTCGAGCACGCAGCTCTTCTCGCACTTGCCGCAGCCGGTGCAGGCGTCGGCGTGCACTGTGGGCAGCAGCATCGCGTGGCGGTCGCTGCGCGGGTTGCTGATCTTCTCCAGCGTGATCGCCTTGTCGATCACCGGGCAGACGCGGTAGCACACGTCGCAGCGCAGCCCGAGGAAGTTCAAACAGTTCTCCTCGTCGATCAGCACCGCCACGCCCATCTTCGCCTGGCCGATGTCGGTCAGCGCGTGGTCGAGCGCGCCGGTCGGGCAGGCCTTGACGCAGGGGATGTCCTCGCACATCTCGCAGGGGATGTCGCGCGCCTCGAAGTAGGGCGTGCCGATCGCCACGTCGCGCGCGAGGCCGTCGCCCCAGCGCGAGAGCTTGAGGTTCTGCGGCGGGCAGTCGCGCACGCACAGGCCGCAGCGGATGCAGGCGCCGAGGAAGCGGTCTTCGGCGATCGCGCCGGGCGGCCGCAGCGCCTGCGCCGGCCGCGCCTGCGCGCCGCGGCCGACCAGCGCCGCACCGCCGGCGATCATCGCGGCGGTGGTGGCGCTGGCGCCGGCTTGCAGCAGGCTGCGGCGGGAGAGGTCCATCGTGCCCGGCTCCCGATCAGGCGCGCGTGACCTTCACGGCGCACTTCTTGAAGTCGGTCTCCTTCGAGATCGGGCAGGTCGCGTCCAGCGTCAGCTTGTTGACCAGCCGGCCCTCGTCGAAGAACGGGATGAACACCAGCCCGCGCGGCACCTTGTTGCGGCCCTTGGTCTCGACGTTGGCGGTGATCTCGCCGCGCCGCGAGGCCAGCTTGACCTGCATGCCACGCTGGATGCCGCGCGCCTTGGCGTCGTCGGGGTGCATGAACACCACCGCCTCGGGCACCGCGCGGTGCAGCTCGCCGACGCGGCGCGTCATCGAGCCGGTGTGCCAGTGCTCCAGCACGCGGCCGGTGCACAGCCACAGGTCGTAGTCCTTGTCGGGGCTCTCGGCGGCGGGCTGGTAGGGCAGCGCGAAGATCACCGCCTTGCCGTCCTTGTGGCCGTAGAACTGCACGCCCGCGCCCTTCTTCACGTACGGGTCGTAGCCCTCGCGGAAGCGCCACAGCGTCTCCTTGCCGTCGACCACCGGCCAGCGCAGGCCGCGCACCTCGTGGTAGGCGTCGAAGGGCGCGAGGTCGTGGCCGTGGCCGCGGCCGAACTCGGCGTACTCCTCGAACAGGCCCTTGTGCAGGTAGAAGCCCAGCTCCTTGCTCTCGGCGTTGCTGTAGTCCTTGATGTACTTGGCGTTGACGCGGGTGAGGTCGGCCAGCGGGTACTTGTTGACCTTGCCGTTCCTGTAGAGCACGTCGAAGAGGGTCTTGCCCTTGTACTCGGGCTTCCTGGCGAGCAGCTCGGCCGGCCACACCTCCTCGACCTTGAAGCGCTTGCTGAACTCGACGTACTGCCACAGGTCGCTCTTCGCCTGGCCGGGCGCATTGACCTGCTGGCGCCAGAACTGCGTGCGGCGCTCGGCGTTGCCGAAGGCGCCTTCCTTCTCGACCCACATCGCCGAGGGCAGGATCAGGTCGGCGGCCATCGCGCTGACGGTCGGGTAGGCGTCGCTGACCACCACGAAGGTGGCCGGGTTGCGCCAGCCGGGCAGGATCTCGCCGTTGATGTTCGGCCCGGCCTGCATGTTGTTGGTCGTGCTGGTCCAGTAGCACTTGAGCTTGCCGTCCTTCAGCGCGCGGCTCTGCGCCACGGCGTGCAGGCCGATCTTGTCGGGCAGCGTGCCTTCGGGCAGCAGCCAGATCTCCTCGGTGTGCTTGCGGTGCTCGGGGTTGGTGACCACCATGTCGGCGGGCAGGCGGTGCGCGAAGGTGCCCACCTCGCGCGCGGTGCCGCAGGCGCTGGGCTGGCCGGTCAGCGAGAACGGGCTGTTGCCCGGCTGGCTGATCTTGCCGGTCAGCAGGTGGATGTTGTAGACCATGTTGTTGGCCCAGGTGCCGCGCGTGTGCTGGTTGAAGCCCATCGTCCACAGCGACATCACCTTGACCTTCGGGTCGGCGTAGAGCTTGGCCAGGTCCTCGAGCTGCTTGACCGGCACGCCGGAGAGCTTGCTGACCTTCTCGGCGGTGTACTCGCTGACGAACTTGGCGAACTCGTCGAAGCTGCTCGGCGTCGCGTCGTTCGGGTTGCCCTTGGGCTTGCCGTCGGCGCCCGGGTAGCCGTTGCTCTTGGCGTCCTTCTCCAGCGCGTGCGCCGGGCGCAGGCCGTAGCCGATGTCGTCGGCGCCCTTCTTGAAGTTGACATGCTTCTTGACGAAGTCCATGTCCACCTTCTTGTTGCTGATCAGGTAGTGCGCGATGTAGTTGAGGATCGCCAGATCCGTCTGCGGCGCGAAGATGATCGGCTGGTCGGCCAGGTCGAAGCTGCGGTGCTCGAAGGTCGACAGCACCGCCACCCTGACGTTCGGGTTCGACAGCCGCCGGTCGGTGATGCGGCTCCACAGCACCGGGTGCATCTCGGCCATGTTCGAGCCCCACAGCACGAAGGCGTCGGCCTGCTCGATGTCGTCGTAGCAGCCCATCGGCTCGTCGATGCCGAAGGTGCGCATGAAGCCGGCCACCGCGCTGGCCATGCAGTGGCGCGCGTTCGGGTCGAGGTTGTTGGAGCGGAAGCCCGCCTTCCACAGCTTGGCCGCCGCGTAGCCCTCGAAGATCGTCCACTGCCCGGAGCCGAACATGCCCACGCCCGCCGGGCCGTCGCTCTTGAGCGCTTCCTTCCACTTCGCGGCCATCAGGTCGAAGGCCTCGTCCCAGCTCACCGCGACGAACTCGCCGTTCTTGTCGTACTTGCCGTCCTTCTTGCGCATCAGCGGCGTGGTCAGGCGATCCTTGCCGTACATGATCTTGGACAGGAAGTAGCCCTTGATGCAGTTCAGCCCGCGGTTGACCGGCGCGTCGGGATCGCCCTGCGTGGCGACGACGCGGCCGTCCTGCACGCCCACCATCACCGCGCAGCCGGTGCCGCAGAAGCGGCACGGCGCCTTGTCCCAGCGCACCGCGGCGTCGTTCGGCGCCGGCGCCGCGGCGGGCGCGCCGAGCGCGGTGATCGGGATGCCGGCCGCGGCGGCGCTGGCGGTCAGGGCCTGGGTCTTGAGGAAGTCACGGCGGGTCGGTTGCATCTGGCGTTCTCCATGCGGCGCAGGCAGCGCCGGTTCGGTTCTCTTTGTCTGTCGAGATCCTGTTCCGGGATCAGGGTCTTGTCCTTGAAGCGGTTCAAGATCCGCCGGACTTGGTGTTGCTTGCCCACTCCTTCAGGCTGCCGCGCCAGGCGCGGTAGTCCTCCACCGCGCCGGAGCCGGCGGGCGGCGCATCGGGGCCGGAGTATTCGTAGACCAGCGAGGTGCCCAGCACCTCGGGCCACAGCGCGATCGCGGCGAGCGTCGCAGCAGCGCTGTGCACGACGCCCTCGACCTCGGCGTCTTCGAGCACCATCACCAGCCGGCCGTCGCCGGGGTTGAGCGCGACGTCCACGCCCGGCAGCGCGGCGGCGCGCGGCAGCACCGCATCGAGATGCTGCGGGCGGACCCGCACGACTGCGCCGAGAATGCTCACCCACGACTCCTGTTTGGAAACGAGGCCGCACTGTGCGTGCGCCACAGCGGGTCGCGATTGAGCACCATCAAACGACATACCCCGAGGAGTTCCCGCCCAAGATGGATCCGCGCCGAAGGTCGTTTCTTCGCGGCAAGCTCGCGGACGTCGGCGCGCGGGAAGTCCCCCCGCCGCCGCGCCCGCCCTGGTCGCTGCACCCCGACGCGCAGTTCACGTCGCGCTGCACGCGCTGCGGCGACTGCGTACGCGGCTGCCCGCGCGGCGTGCTGCACGCCCGCGGCGGCGGCTATCCGCAGATCCGCTTCGACGCGGCAGGCTGCAGCCTGTGCGGCGAGTGCGCGAGTGCCTGCCAAAGCGGCGCGATCGACCGCGCGACGATGGCGCAGGCCTTCGAGTGGCGCGTCGACATCGGCGCGGCCTGCCTGAACCGGCGCGGCGTCGAGTGCCGCGTCTGCGGCGATGCCTGCGAGGCGCGCGCGCTGCGCTTCGTGCCCGCGCGCGGCGGCATCGCGCAATTGCGCGTCGACACCGAGGCCTGCACCGGCTGCGGCGAGTGTGTCAGCGTCTGCCCGGTGGCGGTGATCAGCCTGCGCTGAGCGTGTCGACCGCCGGCGGCCACCAGCGCATCACCACGCGCAGGCCCGGCGCGGCGTTGGCGATGCGCAGCTCGCCGCCATGCGCCTGCGCGACCAGCCGGCACAGGTAGAGCCCGAGGCCGACGCCGCCGGCGCCGCGCGTGCGCGCGCTGTCGGCGCGGAAGAACGGCTCGGCCAGCTGCGGCAGCTGTTCGTCGGCGACGCCGGGGCCGTGGTCGCGCACGCCGAGTTCGAGCCCGCCGTCGGCGCCGCGCGCGAGGAACACCTCCGGCGGCTCGGCCGACGCGGGGCTGTGGCGCAGCGCGTTGGCGATCAGGTTGCGCAGCAGCAGGCGCAGCCGGGCCGGATCGGCGTGCACGCGGCCGGCCTCGTCGTCCAGATCGAGCCGCAGCGCGCGCGCCGCGAAGCCGTTGCTTGCGGCCACCTCGCGCACCAGCGCCGCCACGTCGACACGCTCGGTCTGCAAGGCGGCGTGGCCGGCGGCGAGGCGCTCGCTTTCGAGCAGGTCGGTGATCAGGTCGCGCATCTCGCCGAGGTCGCGCAGCAGCGCGTCGCGGTGCTCGCCCTCGCCCACCAGCTCGGCGTTCAGGCGCGCGCGCGTCAGCGGGCTGCGCAGCTCGTGGCTGATC
Organism: Pseudomonadota bacterium; assembly: GCA_029779845.1. GTDB lineage: Bacteria > Pseudomonadota > Gammaproteobacteria > Burkholderiales > Burkholderiaceae_C > Piscinibacter. The sequence continues at coordinate 59,574 of JAKOZT010000134.1, forward strand.
GCCAGCAGCAGCGCGCGCTTGGCGTCGAGCATGCCGCGCAGGCTGGCGGCCATGCGGTTGATGCGTTCGGCCAGGTCGCCCAGCTCGTCATCGTGCCGGCTCGCGATGGGCTGCGCGAACTCGCCGCGGCCGAAGCGCGCCACGCCGGCGCCGATCGCCTCCAGCGGCTTCAACAGATGGCGCACGTAGGCATAGGCCAGCGCGGTGAGCAGCAGCAGCGCGGCGAGCGTGAACCAGCCGAACAGGCGCGGCTGCGCCTGCGGCGGCGGGGCGGCCAGGCCGAAGGCGATGCGGTGGCCGTCGGCGCTGTGGCGCACCAGGCTCCATTGCGAGGGGCCGAAGCGGTGTTCGTGCGCTGAAGCCTCCTCGTCGTGCGGATGCGAGTCGTAGTGCAGCAACGGGCCGTCGATGCGAATCGTCACCGGCAGCCGCGCGGCGATCGCAGCGGCGCGGACGGCGTCGGGCGGCGCGCCGATCTCGGCCACCAGCCGGTCGGCGTAGTCGGCCACGATGGGCTGCACCCAGCCCTGCCAGCCGGCGCGCAGCGCGCGCTGCGTGCCGAACATGAACACGCCCGAGGTCGCCAGCGCGAGCAGCAGGAACAGCGTGACCAGGCGCCACTTCAGCGAATGGCGCCAGCGCCGCCGCGCTTCCTTCCAACGGCCGTGGCGGCGCTTCATGAGGCGGGCCGAGCGCCGGGCCGCTCCCAAGCCGGCCCGCATCCCCGCGGGGGATCGGCCGACGTACCCGGCGGCCGAGGGGCAGTCATAAACGTACTCCGGCGAAGGTGTAGCCGGCGTTGCGCAGCGTCTTGATGCAGTGCAGCGGCTCGAGCTTGCGGCGCAGCCGGCTGACCAGGATGTCGACCGCGCGGGTGTGGATGTCTTCGGCGGCCTGGCCGCGCAGCCGCTCGAGGATGTCGTCGCGGTGGAACACCTTGTTCGGCGTGCCGGCCAGCAGCGCGAGCAATTCGAACTCGGTGCCGGTCAGCTCGACGGCCTCGCCGCGGCGCTCGACGCTGCGCCGGTCGAGGTCGATCACCAGGCCGTCGAAACGCCAGACACGCGATGCCGATGCGGGTGCGTGCGCTGCCGGCACCGCGCGCCGCAGCACCGTCTGCAAGCGCGCCAGCAGCTCGCGCGGCTCGAAGGGCTTGGGCAGGTAGTCGTCGGCGCCGAGCTCGAGGCCGACCACGCGGTCCATCACGTCGCCGCGCGCGGTCAGCATCACGATCGGCAGCGTGCTCTCCTTGCGGATCGTGCGGCACAGCTCGAAGCCATCCATCTCGGGCAGCATCACGTCGAGGATCGCCGCGTCGAAACCGCCGCCGCGCAGCAGCGCCAGCCCTTCGCTCGGCCGCGTCGCATGCACCAGCTCGAAGCCCGAGCGCGCCAGGTAGGCGCGCAGCGGCGGCCCGAGGGCTTCGTCGTCATCGATCAGCAGCAGGCGCGGCATCCAGCGATCTTCGCACCAGCTTCAACCGCGCCAGCCATGCCGCCCCCGGCGGTTCATGAACTCGCGCACCTTGGCCTGCTGCTCGGGCCGCAGGCTGTCGTAGAAGTCGCCGAAGGCGGCGATCAGCTCGGGGCTCTTGTCGTTGATCGCGGTGGTCTTGGGATCGACCAGCGCCTTGGCCTTGGCGCGGTCGAAGGTGCTGCCAGCCACCAGCGACTGCATTTCCTCGCGCGGGTTGCCGCCGGCCACCAGCGCATTGCGCTGCTCGCGCAGCTTGTCGGCCACGACGCCGAGCCTGGCCTTCTGCGCTTCGTCGAGGTCGAGCCGGCTGCCGACGCGCTCGACCAGCCGCGCCTTCATCTTCGCCGCGTCTTCTTCGCTCATCGCCTGCCAGCCCATGCCGGGGTGCATGCGGTGCGAGCAGGCGGCCAGGCCGCCGAACAGCACGCTGGCGCCGAACACGCCGATCAGGGTGCGCTTGATCCATCGCTTCATCTCAGTGCTCCGTCGTTGAGGGATGAAGCGATGGTGCGAGCGGCGCGCTCGCGTGTCCTTTCGGCGCGGTATCGCCGCGTAACGTTTTTTGTCGTCACTCGCCGCCGGGGCCCGGCGGCGCGGCGGCGGGTCCGGCGCTCATGGGCGACATTCTGGGCCGCCGTGCCGGCCGCGCCGGCCTCAGGGTCAGCGCGCCAGCCGCGCTCGCATCGCGGCGATCACCGCCTTGTAGTCGCGCTGGCCGAAGATCGCGCTGCCGGCCACGAAGGTGTCGGCGCCGGCATCGGCCACCGCGCGGATGTTGTCGACCTTGATGCCGCCGTCGACCTCGAGGCGGATGTCGCGCCCGCTCGCGTCGATGAGCTTGCGCGCGCGCTCGATCTTCTTCAGCGCCGCCGGAATGAAGCTCTGCCCGCCGAAGCCCGGGTTGACGCTCATGATCAGCACCAGATCGACCTTGTCGATCACCCACTCCAGCGCGTCCAGCGGCGTGGCGGGGTTGAAGACGAGGCCGGCCTGGCAGCCTTCGGCCTTGATCAGCTGCAGCGTGCGGTCGACGTGCGCGCTCGCCTCGGGGTGGAAGCTGACCAGGTCGGCGCCGGCCTTCGCGAAGGCCTGCGCCAGCGCGTCGACCGGCTGCACCATCAGGTGCACGTCGATCGGCGCCTTGGCGCCGTCGGGCGTCACCGCGTGCTTGCGCAGCGCCTCGCAGACCATCGGGCCGAAGGTCAGGTTGGGCACGTAATGGTTGTCCATCACGTCGAAGTGGATCCAGTCGGCGCCGGCCGCGAGCACGTTGCGCACCTCTTCGCCGAGGCGGGCGAAGTCGGCGGAGAGGATGCTCGGTGCGATGCGGTAAGTGCTCATGGAAAGAATTCTAGGTGCGCTCCTAGAATCGCCGTCATGGCCCGGCCCGAGCTCACCAACACCGTCGTCGTGCGTCCGCTGCCCGAGCAGTCGGACCCGGCCGCAGGCCAGCACGCCTTCGCCTACACGATCACGATCCGCAACACCGGCGACATCGCCGCGCAGCTGATCGCGCGCCACTGGATCATCACCGACGCCGAGGGCCGCACCGAGGAAGTGCGCGGCCTCGCGGTGGTGGGCCACCAGCCGCTGCTGCAGCCCGGCGAGCGCTTCGAGTACACCAGCTGGACGCGCATCCCCACGCCGCACGGCAGCATGCGCGGCACCTTCTTCTGCATGACGGAAGACGCGCGGCCCTTCGACGCCCCGGTGCCGGAGTTCGCGCTGGCCGCCGCGGCGACACTGCATTGAGCGCCGGCGCCGCGATCGCCGGCCGCGCCCGCGCCGCCGGCTGGGACCTGACCGCGCTGCTCAACGCCGCCGATCCGAAAGCCTCGCTGGCCGAGCGCCAGCTCTGGCTGGTGCGCCTGATGGAGTGGCTGCGCCGCGCGCCGCTGGAAGGCGAGGCCGAGCGCGCCACGCCGCTGCCGGTGCTGCGCCTGAAGCACCTGCTCAACGTGCTGCAGCGCCACGACGAGCACCGCCTCGCGGTCGGCGCGCTGCTGGCGCGCTTCTGGCGCGAGGTCGACACCGTCGCGCTGCTGGCCGACTTCGGCTTCGCGCCGCGCACCAACTTCTTCGGCGAGCTGGGCCAGCGCCTGCGCTTGCGCCTCTTGCCGATCACGCCCGAGACGCAGGACCTGGGCGAACTGTTCGCGCTGCTGTTCCCGAGCGAGCGCGACGCGCAGTGGCTGGCCGCGATCGACGACGACACGCTGGCGCGCCTCGTCGACGCGCTGGCGCCGCTGGCCGCGCAGGCCGGCGACTGGCGCGAACCGCTGGTCGAGGGCATCGCCTACCTCGCCGCGGCAGTGCGCGCCTCGGGCCACTCGGGCGCCTTGCGCCAGCGCATGAGCGCCGAGCTGCTCGCCGACGACCCGTTCCGCCAGCTCGCCAGCAGCGCCGAGCGGCTAGGCGGGCACACGCGCTCGGGCAACGACGCAGCCTTGCTGCAGGAAGCGCAGTACCTGCGCGCGCTGCTCGACGCCTGCCGGCGCGCCGCGGCCAGCGTGCGCGCGCACCTGGAGCAGTACGGCGTGTCGGTCGGCATCGTCTTCGAGACCGACCAGCTGCGCGCGCGCTGCGAGCGCATCGAGGCGCTGCTGAACACGCTGCTCGCACCGCAGCCGGCGCGCGAGCTGCTGCGCCTGATCGCCGACCTGGCGCAGCAGGCGCAGGCGCGGCGCGGCATCCGCAGCCTGTTCGCGCGCCACTACTCGCTGCTGGCGCGCAAGGTGGCCGAGCGCAGCGCCGAGACCGGCGAGCACTACATCACGCGCGACCGCGCCGAGTACCGCGCGATGCTGCGCGCCGCGGCCGGCGGCGGCGCGGTGATCGTGCTCACCACCTTCATCAAGTTCGGCATCGGCGCGCTCGCCCTGGCGGCGTTCTGGTCCGGCTTCGCGGCCGGCATCAACTACGCGGCGAGCTTCGTGCTGATCCATCTGATGCACTGGACGGTGGCGACCAAGCAGCCGGCGATGACCGCGCCGGCGATGGCGGAGAAGCTGAACGACGTCAGCGACGACGCGCGCGTCGAGGCCTTCGTCGACGAGGTGGCGCACCTGATCCGCTCGCAGGCCGCCGGCATCTTCGGCAACCTGATGCTGGCCGGGCCGGTGGTGCTGGCGGTTCAGCTCGCCGCGCAGGCCGCCTTCGGTGCGCCGCCGGTGGGCGCGGCGCAGGCCGGGTACGTGCTGCACTCGCTCACGCTGCTCGGGCCGACCGCGCTGTACGCGGCGTTCACCGGCGTGCTGCTGTTCGCCAGCTCGATCATCGCCGGCTGGGCCGAGAACTGGTTCGTCTGGCACCGGCTCGACAGCGCGATCGCCTGGAACCCGCGCTCGATCGCGCTGCTCGGCGCGGCGCGCGCGCGGCGCTGGGCGGCGTGGTGGCGCGCCAACGTGTCGGGCCTCGCGGCCAACATTTCGCTCGGCCTGATGCTCGGGCTGGCGCCGGCGATCGCGGGCTTCTTCGCGCTGCCGATCGAGGTGCGCCACGTCACGCTGTCCACCGGCCAGCTCGCCGCCGCCTTGGGCGCGCTCGGCTTCGGGCTGCTGCGCGAGGGCGCGTTCTGGTGGTGCGTGGCCGGCATCGCCGTCACCGGCGTGCTCAACCTGACGGTCAGCTTCGCGCTCGCCTTCAAGGTGGCGCTGCGCTCGCGCGGTATCCGCCTGGCCGATCGCAGCCGCATCTACCGCGCGATCCGCGCGCGGCTGCGGACCCAGCCTTTGTCGTTCGTGTTCCCGCCGAAGGACTCAGCCTGAATCGCGCTCGTCGTCGCGACGGCGCTCGCCCTTCCTGCGCCCGGAGAACATCGTCCACCACACGATCAGCAGCAGGACGGCGAGCGCGCCTAGCGCTTCCAGCAGAATCAATCCCATGACGATGTCTCGATGCCGCGCGTTGATGGGCGCGGCGATTCTAGGAGGGCTGGCGGCCTGCGCCGTGGTGCCGCCGCCCGAAGCTCCCCCCACCCCCGTCCCCTCGGCCACGCCGGGCGCCGCGACGCCCATCGTGCGCCACCGTGCGCGCTGGCTGCCCGCCGACTGGAGCGAGCTGCCCGGTTGGGCCGGCGACGCGACGCGCGAGCTGTGGCCCGCCTTGCAACGCGGCTGCGAGAGGCCGGCGCCGGGTTGGGAGAGCGTCTGCCTCGCGGCGCGCGCCATCACCCCGGCCGGCGACGCCGAGGCGCGCGCCTGGCTGCAGCAGCGTTTGCGGCCCTACCGCGTCGAGAGCCTGGAAGGCAGCGCCGAAGGCCTGGCCACCGGCTACTTCGAGCCGCTGGTGGCGGCGCAGCGCGAGAAGCGCGCGCCGTACCAGGTGCCGCTGCACGCGCTGCCCGACGACCTCGCCGCGCGCAAGCCGTGGTGGACACGCCGCCAGATCGACACGCTGCCCGCCGCGCAGGCCGCCCTGCGCGGGCGCGAACTCGCCTTCGTGGCCGACCCGCTCGACGCGCTGCTGCTGCAGGTGCAGGGCTCGGGCCGGCTGCTGATGAATGAAGCCAACGGCAGCAAGCGCCAGGTGCGCGTGGCCTACGCCGGCCACAACGACCAGCCCTACAAGTCGGTGGGCCGCTGGCTGATCGAGCAGGGCGAGCTGAAGCCCGGCGAGGCCTCGTGGCCGGCGATCAAGGCCTGGGCGCGCGCGAACCCGAAGCGCCTCAACGAGCTGCTGTGGAGCAACCCGCGCTACGTGTTCTTCAAGGAGGAGGCGCTGCCCGATCCGGGCGTCGGCCCCAGGGGCGCGCAGGCCGTGCCGCTGACGCCGGGGCGCTCGATCGCCGTCGACCCGCAGGCCGTGCCCTACGGCACGCCGGTGTGGCTGGACACCACCGAACCGCTGTCGAGCACGCCGCTGCGCCGCCTCGTGATGGCGCAGGACACCGGCAGCGCGATCACCGGCGCGGTGCGCGCCGACTACTTCTGGGGCTGGGGCGAAGACGCCGAGGCGCAGGCCGGGCGCATGAAGCAGCCCTTGCGCATGTGGGTGCTCTGGCCGCGGTGATGTCTGCCCCTCGGCCGACGGGTACGTCGGCCGATCCCCCGAGGGGATGCGGGCCGGCTTGGGAGCGGCCCGGCGCTCGGCCCGGAGAAATCAGCCGGAAACCACCTTGTTGCGCCCCTGCTGCTTGGCCTCGTAGAGCGCGCGGTCGGCGCGCGCGATCGCCTCCACCGGCGATTCGCCCCCGGCCACTTCCACCAGCCCGGCCGAGAGCGTGAAGGCCAGCTCGGCCGCACCGTGCGCGACGCGCAGCGCCTCGACGCGCGTGCGCAGCCGCTCCAGGCCGAGGCGCGCGGCGGTGAGGCCGGTGTCGGGCAGCATCAGCATGAACTCCTCGCCGCCCCAGCGCGCCAGCACGTCGGCCTCGCGGATCGCCGCCAGCGCCTCGGCGGCGAAGACTTCCAGTACGCGGTCGCCCGCCGGGTGGCCATGCGCGTCGTTGATGCGCTTGAAGCGGTCGATGTCGAGCACCGCGAGGCAGAAGCGGCCGCCGCCGCGCACGCAGCGCGCGCGCTCGGCCTCGATCAGCGCGGCCATGTGGCGGCGGTTGGCCAGGCCGGTCAGCTCGTCGCGCTGCGCCAGCGCCTCGTTGCGCGCCAGCGCCTCGCGCAGCTCGGCCTTCTGGCGCTTGAGCGCATCGCGCAGCAGCCCGAGCTGGCCGGCCAGGATGGACACCGCCGGCAGGAAGATCGCGATGACGAGGAAGTGCGCGAACTCCACCTCGGGCGGGTAGACCAGCGGATCGCGCCAGGCCATCACGCCCATCGCGGTGCCGAACAGCTGCAGCGCCAGCCAGCTCATCAGCCGCACCTGGCGCGGGCTCAGCGAGTACAGGCCGAACATCAGTACCACCATCATGATCGGGAACACCGCGCCGCGGCCGCGCCCGGCCAGCATGTAGGCGAGCGCCCCCACCACCAGCGAGAAGCTCATCTGCGCCAGCGTCAGCGAGGGGTCGCTCCAGCGCTCGCTGAGGCCGCTGCGGATCGCCGCGTAGAAGCCCAGCATGCCGCCCATGCCGAACAGCGCCAGCGCCAGCATCGGCCCGGGCGCGGCCAGGCCCGCGCCGACCAGGTAGCCCATGCTCGCCACGCTGTAGGCCATCAGCGCGCAGGCGAGCAGGCAGCGCGCGCTGCGCAGGCGCAAGCGCCGCTCGCGGCCGAGCAGCGCATCGACCAGGGCTCGCCAGCGCGCGCTCATCGCGGCCGATCACCCGCAGGCGCCTCGCCCGCGGCGCGCAAGTGGCCCAGCGGCAGCGCGCCGCCCGACTTCACCTCGCCGAGCGAGAAGCTGGTGTGCACGTCCTTCACGTGCGGCAGGCTCATCAGCGCGTCGAGCGCGAAGCGCGAGAAGGCGTCGAGGTCGGTGGCCATCACCTGCAGCTCGAAGGTGCCCGAGCCCGAGATGTAGTGGCAGGAGATCACCTCCGGCTGGCGGCGGATCGCCTCCTCCAGCACGCGCGTGGCCTCGGCGGTGTTGCGGTCGGCGTCGATGCGCACGAAGGCCAGCACGCCCAGGCCGATCTTGCGCCGGTCGATCTCGGCGCGGTAGCCGGTGATGAAACCCTGCTCCTCCAGCCAGCGCATGCGCCGCCAGGTCGGCGCGGCCGACAGCCCGATGCGCGAGGCCAGCTCGGCGTTGGACAGGCGCGCATCCTGCTGCAACTCGCGCAGGATGGCGATGTCGTAGCGATCGAGGCTCGCGCCGTGCGCATCGGCGGCTTCGCCGGTTGCGGAGGTCGGAGCTGGGGTTTTCCCTTGAATGGGCATTTCGAGCGCGATTTTGCTTGTTCTTCACTATCAAACGCAAGATCGTTTCTCGACCGTGCCTTGATCCGGCAATGAAAGAAAGCACTTCACCGCAGCGAATCCCTACACTCGTCCGAGCCCACCCAAGGAGCGACGCCCCATGAACGCACCCCTGCCCGAGGCCGTCCGCAAGGCCATCGAAAGCGCCTCGCTCGACGACAAGTACAGCCTGGACCACGGCCGCGCCTTCATGAGCGGCGTGCAGGCGCTGGTGCGGCTGCCGATGCTGCAGCGCCAGCGCGACCTCGCAGCCGGGCTGAACACCGGCGGCTTCGTCAGCGGCTACCGCGGCAGCCCGCTCGGCGGCTACGACCAGGCGCTGATGGCGGCGAAGAAGCACCTGGAAGCCAACCACATCGTCTTCCAGCCCGGCGTCAACGAGGAACTCGGCGCGACGGCCGTGTGGGGCACGCAGCAGCTCGACCTCTATCCGCAGGCGAAGAAGTACGACGGCGTGTTCGGCATCTGGTACGGCAAGGGCCCGGGCGTGGACCGCTGCTCCGACGTCTTCAAGCACGCCAACATGGCGGGCACCGCGAAGCATGGCGGCGTGATCGCGATCGCCGGCGACGACCACGTCGCCAAGAGCAGCACCGCCGCGCACCAGAGCGACCACATCTTCAAGGCCTGCGGGCTGCCGGTGTTCTTCCCGTCGAGCGTGCAGGACATCCTCGACATGGGCCTGCACGCCTTCGCGATGAGCCGCTATGCCGGCGTGTGGACCGGCATGAAGACGATCCAGGAGGTGGTGGAGTCGAGCGCCTCGGTGAGCGTCGACCCGGGGCGCGTGAAGATCGCGCTGCCCGAGGACTTCACGATGCCGCCCGGCGGCGTGCACATCCGCTGGCCGGATGCGGCGCTGGCGCAGGAGGCGCGCCTGTTCGACCACAAGTGGTACGCGGCGCTGGCCTACGTGCGCGCGAACCGGCTCAACCACAACGTGATCGAAGGCCCGAACGACCGCTTCGGCATCATCGCCAGCGGCAAGGCCTACAACGACACGCGCCAGGCGCTGGCGGATCTGGGCCTGAGCGACGAGCGCTGCCGCGCGCTGGGCATCCGGCTGCACAAGGTCAACGTGGTGTGGCCGCTGGAGGCGACCATCACGCGCGAGTTCGCGCAGGGGCTGCAGGAGATCCTGGTCGTCGAGGAGAAGCGCCAGGTCATCGAATACCAGATCAAGGAAGAGCTGTACAACTGGCGCGCCGACGTGCGGCCCAACGTGCTGGGCAAGTTCGACGAACCCGAGGGCGACCTCTCCGGCGGCGAATGGTCGATGCCGAACCCGGGCGGCAACTGGCTGCTGCGCGCCAAGGCCGACCTGACGCCGGCGATCATCGCCAAGGCGATCGCGCGGCGGCTGAAGAAGCTCGGCTTCGCGCCCGAAGGCAGCGAGACGGCGGCGCGCATGGACGCGCGGCTCGACGTGATCGCCGCGCGCGAACGCGCGATGGCGACGATGAAGTCGGACACCGGCGACCGCGCGCCCTGGTTCTGCAGCGGCTGCCCGCACAACACCAGCACGCGCGTGCCGGAAGGCTCGCGCGCGATGGCCGGCATCGGCTGCCACTTCATGTCGGTGTGGATGGACCGCAGCACCAGCACCTTCAGCCAGATGGGCGGCGAAGGCGTGGCCTGGGTCGGGCAGGCGCCGTTCACGAAAGACGCGCACGTCTTCGCCAACCTCGGCGACGGCACCTACTTCCACAGCGGCCTGCTGGCGATCCGCCAGGCGATCGCGGCGGGCGTGAACATCACCTACAAGATCCTCTACAACGACGCGGTCGCGATGACCGGCGGGCAGCAGGTGGGCGAGCGCCCCGAGGGCCACTCGGTGATGCAGATCCAGAAGAGCCTGACCGCCGAGGGCGTGAAGAAGATCGTCATCGTCAGCGACGAACCCGAGAAGTACGACGGAGCCGCGCTGGAGCCCGGCATCACCGTGCACCACCGCGACGAGCTGGACGCGATCCAGCGCCGGTTCCGCGAGATCCCCGGCACCACCGCGATCATCTACGACCAGACCTGCGCCACCGAGAAGCGCCGCCGCCGCAAGCGCGGCAAGCTGGCCACGCCGGCGAAGACGGTGGTGATCAACGAGCTGGTGTGCGAAGGCTGCGGCGACTGCTCGGTGCAATCGAACTGCCTGTCCGTCGAGCCGGTCGAGACCGAGTTCGGCCGCAAGCGCCGCATCAACCAGAACACCTGCAACAAGGACTTCTCCTGCCTGAAGGGCTTCTGCCCGAGCTTCGTCACCGTCGAAGGCGGCGCACTGAAGAAGGCGAAGAAGGAAATCCGCGGCGACCTGTCGTCGCTGCCGCCGCTGCCCGAGCCGTCGCTGCCGGTGACCGAGCAGCCCTGGGGCATCGTGGTCGGCGGCGTCGGCGGCACCGGCGTGATCACCATCGGCCAGCTGCTCGGCGTGGCCGCGCACCTGGAAGGCCGCGGCGTCGTCACGCAGGACGCCGGGGGTCTGGCGCAAAAGGGCGGCGCGACCTGGAGCCACATCCAGATCGCCAACCGGCCGGAGGCGATCCACACCACCAAGGTCGACACCGCCAAGGCGGACCTCGTGATCGCCTGCGACGCGATCGTCGGCGCCAACAAGTACACGATGAGCGTGATGCGCGAAGGCCGCACCTTCGTCGCGCTGAACACGCACGGCACGCCGACCGCCGCCTTCGTGCGCAACCCCGACTGGCAGTTCCCGGGCGGCAGCTGCGAGGCCGCGCTCGCCGCGGCGGTGGGCGCCGGCATGGTCGGAGGCTTCGACGCCGAGCAGGCCGCGGTGCAGCTGGTGGGCGACTCGATCTACACCAACCCGCTGCTGCTCGGTTATGCGTGGCAGAAGGGCCGCGTGCCGCTGAGCCACGCCGCGCTGATGCGCGCCTTCGAACTGAACGGCGTGCAGGTGGAGAACAACCAGGCCGCCTTCGAATGGGGCCGGCGCTGCGCGCACGACCTCGCGGCGGTGCGCTCGCTGTTCGCGGCGGCGGCGGTGATCGAGTTCGTCAGGAAGCCCTCGCTCGACGAAGTGATCGGCAAGCGCGTCGAGTTCCTCACCGCGTACCAGAACGCGGCCTACGCGGCGCAGTACCAGGCTTTCGTCGACAAGGTGCGGCAGGCCGAATCGGGTCTCGGCAGCACCAAGCTCGGCGAAGCGGTGGCGCGCTACCTCTTCAAGCTGATGGCCTACAAGGACGAGTACGAGGTCGCGCGGCTGCACACCGATGCCGCCTTCACGAAGAAACTCGCCGACATGTTCGAGGGCGACGTGAAGCTGGTGCACCACCTCGCGCCGCCGCTGCTGGCGAAGACGAACGCCCAGGGCGAGCCGGTCAAGCAGGCTTACGGGCCGTGGATGCGCTCGGCCTTCGGCGTGCTGGCGAAGCTGAAGGGCCTGCGCGGCACCGCGCTCGATCCCTTCGGCCGCAGCGAAGAGCGCAAGACCGAGCGCGCGCTGATCGGCGAATACCGCGAGTGCATCGAGGAGCTGCTGCGCACGCTGTCGGCAGCCAACCTCGCCCTGGCCGTGGAGATCGCCCGCATCCCGGAAGAGATCCGCGGCTACGGCCACGTCAAGGCGCGCCACCTCGCGGCGGCGCGCGCCAAGTGGGGCGGGCTGATGGCGCAGTGGCGCGGTGACCCGGCCCAGCGCGCCGCCTGAACCCGGCCGCTCCTGGCCCTGAACGCCGCTGAGCGACGAATGGCGGCGATGACCTTTTCGATCCTGCACGTGCTGGTGGTCGCGCTCCTGGGCGTGCGCATCCTGCTGCGCCCGCACCGGCAGCCCGAATCGCGTGCCGCGTGGCTGATGGTGGTGATCGCCGCGCCCTTCGTCGGCGCCGTGCTGTACGCGCTGCTCGGCGAAACGGGCATCGGGCGCGAGCGCACGCGGCGCCTGCGCGAAGTGGCGCAGGCGCTTCCCCCACCGTGCGTCGGCGCGGCGGCGCACCTGCCCGACGCCGGCGAAGGCCGCGCCGCGCCGCTGTTCGCCGTGGGGTACGCGATCAGCGGCTATCCGGCCGTGAGCGGCAACAGCGCCGCGCTGATGGCCGATTCGGATGCGACCATCGCTTCGATCGTCGCGGACATCGAGGCCGCCGCGCACAGCGCCCACCTGCTCTTCTACATCTGGCTGGACGACGGCAACGGCACGCGCGTGGCCGAGGCGCTGATGCGCGCGGCGCGCCGCGGCGTCGCCTGCCGCGCGATGGTCGACGACATCGGCTCGCGCGCGCTGGTGCGCGGCGCGCTGTGGAGCCGCATGCGCGAGGCCGGCGTCATGCTGCGCACCGCCCTGCCGGTGGGCAACCCGCTGGTGGAGATGGTGCGCGGGCGCATCGACCTGCGCGACCACCGCAAGATCGTGGTGATCGACAACCGCATCACCTATTGCGGCAGCCAGAACTGCGCCGATGCGGCCTTCCTGCCCAAGAAGAAGTACGCGCCGTGGGTCGATGCGGTGATGCGTTTCGAAGGCCCCATCGTCCAGGAGAACCAGCACCTGTTTGCGCTGAACTGGACAGGCAACGGCGGCGACGACATCACCGGCCTGCTCGTCGCCTCGCCCGACGCGCCGAAGCCCGGCTTCAGCGCGCAGGTCATCGCCAGCGGGCCGACCTACAGCCCCTCGGCGGTGCCCGAGCTGTTCGCCACGCTGATCTACGCCGCGCGCCGCGAACTGATCATCACCACGCCGTACTTCGTGCCGGTGCCCGAGCTGCTGTCCGCGCTGTGCGCGGCGGGCCACCGCGGCGTGGCCACGACGATCATCTTCCCGGCGCGCAACGACGACGCGGTGGTCGGCGCGATCTGCCGCAGCCACTATGCGGCGCTGCTCGACGCCCGGGTGCGGGTCTTCGAGTTCCAGCCCGGCCTGCTGCACACGAAATCGCTCACGCTGGACGGCGAGGTCACGCTGATCGGCTCGGCCAACCTGGACCGGCGCAGCTTCGAGTTGAACTACGAGAACAACATCCTGTTGCACGACGCCGCCTGCACGCAGCAGATGCGGGCGCGCCAGATGGCCTACCGGCAACAAAGCCGCGAGGTGACGCGCGCCGAGGTCGACGCCTGGCCCCTGCGCCGCCGGCTGCTCGACAACGCGCTGAGCCTGTTCGGGCCGATCCTCTGAACCGGCCGCCTCTCGGCGCGGACCGTCCTGCCCTAAACATTTGAACGGTCACGTCAAGCGACGTGAAACTCCGTTGAATGGTCGCGGCTAAAGTGCCGGGCATCGGCTCACGCCCTGCCCGACGACCATGCCCGACACCTCCACCCGCTACACCCTGCCCGCCATCGCGCTGCACTGGCTGCTCGCGCTGGCGCTGATCGTTTCGTTCTGCGTCGGCGTCTACATGAGCAGCCTGCCGATCTCGCCGCAGCGCCTGAAGCTCTACAACTGGCACAAGTGGGCCGGCATCTGCATCCTGGCGCTGTCGGCGCTGCGCCTGCTGTGGCGAGCGACGCACCGCCCGCCCGAAGACGTGCCCATGCCCGCGTGGCAGCGCCGCGCGGCGCACGCCACCCACGTGCTGCTGTACGTGCTGTTCTTCGCCGTGCCGCTGGCCGGCTGGGCCTACAGCTCGGCGGCGGGCTTCCCGGTGGTGCTGTTCGGCGTGCTGCCGCTGCCGGATTTTGTTTCACCCGACAAGGAACTCGCCGAGGCGATCAAGCCTCTTCACGGGATCCTCGCCTTCACGATGGCCGCGCTGGTGCTGGCCCACGTGGGTGCCGCGATCAAGCACCACTTCATCGACCGCGACGGCCTGCTGAATCGCATGCGCCCCGGCCGCGCCTGAACCGACGAGAAAGAACGACAGCCATGAAAACCTACCTCGCCACCAGCACGCTCGCGCTGGCCGCCGCCTTCAACGCCGCGCCGGCCTGCGCGCAGCAGCTCGTGAGCGCCGGCAGCGAGATCGCCTTCACCAGCAAGCAGATGGGCGTGCCGGTGGACGGCAAGTTCCGCAAGTTCGACGCCAAGGTCGCGTTCGATCCGAAGAAGCCCGAGGCCGCGGCCATCGCCTTCACGGTCGACCTCGCCAGCGTGTCGCTGGGCGCGGCCGAGACGGAGGCCGAGATCGTCAAGCCCGACTGGTTCGACACCAGGAAGTTTCCGCAGGCCACCTTCCAGAGCACGGCCGTCAAAGCCGCCGGCCCCGGCAAGTACGAAGTGGCCGGCAAGCTGACGATCAAGGGCACGGCGCAGAACGTGGTCGTGCCGGTGGCGCTGACGCAAGCCGGCGCCAGCACCACCGCGGCCGGCAGCTTCGTGCTCAAGCGCCTGGCCTTCCGCATCGGCGACGGCGACTGGAAGGACACCTCGATGGTCGCCGACGACGTGCAGGTGCGCTTCAAGCTCACGCTGACGGGCATCAACGCCCTGTGACGCGCACTCTCTGAACATTTCCCCTTCCCCACAACCATCACTCCCAGGAGAGGACTCGCCCATGACCCAGAAGACCCTGCTCGCCACGGCCCTGCTGGCCGCCGCCGGCTTCGCCCACGCGCAGAGCGCGACCTACCACGTCGAGCCGACGCACACCTTCGTCACCTTCGAGGCGAAGCACTTCGGCACCTCGACGCTGCGCGGCCGCTTCGACAGGAAGGACGGCAGCGTGCAGATCGACCGCGCCGCCAAGACCGGCAAGGCCGAGATCACGATCGACATGAACTCGGTGAGCACCGGCGTCGGCCCGCTCGACGGCCACCTGAAGAGCAAGGACTTCTTCGACACCGCCGCCAACCCGAGCGCGAAGTTCGTCGCCGACAAGTTCGTCTTCGACGGCGACAAGGTCGCCGAGGTGTCGGGCGCGCTGACGCTGGCGGGCAAGACCAACCCGGTGACGCTCAAGGCCACCAACTTCAACTGCTACCAGAGCCCGATGCTCAAGCGCGAGGTGTGCGGCGGCGACTTCGAGACCACGCTGGTGCGCAGCCAGTACGGCATCGTCTACGGCCTGCCGGGCATTCCCGACAACATCCGCCTGCTGATCCAGATCGAGGCGATCAAGCAGTAAGCGGATTGCCGCGATGAAGCGCACCCTGGCCGCCGCGTTCGGGGCCGGGTGCGCACTGCTCGCCGGTGCGCAGCCGGTGAGCTACCGGCTCGATCCGGCGCACAGCTTCGTGCATTTCGAGGTGATGCACTTCGGCACCTCGACGCTGCGCGGGCGCTTCGGCCCGCTCGACGGCATCGTCGAATTCGATCGTTCGGCGCGGCGCGGCGAGGTGTCGGTGATCGTGCCGACGCGCATCGTCAGCACCGGCGTCGCGCCGCTCGACGGCCGGCTGCGCCAGGCCGACCTGCTCGCCAGCGACGCCTGGCCCGAGGCCTTCTTCGTCGCGCGGCAATTCGTCTTCGCGGGCGATGCGCTGCGCGAGCTGCGCGGCGAGCTGACGCTGCGCGGCATCAGCCGGCCGCTGGCCTTGCGCGCCGAGCGTTTTTCCTGCGGCGTACACCCGGTCGTCCAGCGCGACTGGTGCGGCGGCGACTTCGAAGCCGAGCTGCGCCGCAGCGATTTCGGCATGGACTTCGGCCTGCCGCTGGTGGCCGACCGCGTGCGCCTGCGCGTGCAGGTGGAGGCGATCGCGCAGCGGTGATACGCGCAACGCTGTTCATCTTCTGAACAAGCGTTCGAAGGGTTTTACCCACTTGATGCGACAGAGGTCGGACGAGAGAGTCAGGGCTCGTTCTTCCCGCGACCGCATTCACAACGGAGACCCCCTCGATGAGCAAGTCCACGCCTGCCCCGCGCCGCCGATTCCTGAAGTCCGCCGCCACCACCACGGTGGCCGCCGGCGCGATGGCCGCGCCGATGGTGTCGAACGCGCAGACGACGACGCTGCGCTTCCAGAGCACCTGGCCCGCCAAGGACATCTTCCACGAGTACGCCAACGACTTCGCCAAGAAGGTCAACGACATGGCGGGCAACCGGCTGAAGATCGAGGTGCTGCCGGCCGGCGCGGTGGTGCCGGCCTTCCAGCTGCTCGAGGCGGTGGCCAAGGGCACGCTCGACGGCGGCCACGGCGTGGTGGCCTACCACTACGGCAAGAACTCGGCGCTGGCGCTGTGGGGCTCGGGCCCGGCCTTCGGCATGGACCCGAACATGGTGCTCGCCTGGCACTACTACGGCGGCGGCGAGGCGCTGCTCGTCGAGATCTACAAGGCGCTCGGCCTGGACGTGAAGTCCTTCCTCTACGGCCCGATGCCGACGCAGCCGCTGGGCTGGTTCAAGAAGCCGATCGCGCGCGCCGACGACCTGAAGGGCCTGAAGTACCGCACCGTCGGCCTGGCGGTCGACGTGTTCACCGAGCTGGGCGCGGCGGTCAACCCGCTGCCCGGCGGCGAGATCGTGCCGGCGCTGGATCGCGGCCTGATCGACGCGGCCGAGTTCAACAACGCCAGCTCCGACCGCGTGCTCGGCTTCCCCGACGTGGCCAAGAACTGCATGCTGCAGAGCTTCCACCAGTCGGGCGAGCAGTTCGAGATCCTGTTCAATGGCGCGAAGTACAACGGCCTGCCGGCCGAGCTGAAGAAGGCGATCGACGTCGCCGTCGAGGCCTCCAGCGCCGACATGAGCTGGAAGGCCATCGAGCGCAACTCGAAGGACTACCAGGAGATGAAGAAGGCCGGCGTCAACTTCTACAAGACGCCCGACGCGATCCTGCGCGCGCAGCTCGACGCCTGGGACAAGGTGATCGCCAAGAAGGCCGGCGAGAACGCGATGTTCAAGAAGGTGCTCGACTCGCAGAAGGCCTATGCGCAGCGCGTGATCCCCTGGCAGAACGACTACATGGTCGACTACAAGATGGCCTACAACCACTACTTCGGCAAGAAGTAAGGCCACCCGAGCCGCTGCCTCCCCCACGGCCATCCGCCACACCGGATGGCCGGTTTTTTGTGCCCCTTCCGATGAACCTCCAATCGCTCCTGCACACGGCGGACCGCATCAGCACCTGGGTCGGCAAGGCCGCCTCGTGGCTGATCGTCGCGCTGATGGTGGTGGTCTGCGCCGAGGTGTTCAAGCGCTATGCGCTGAACGCCCCGACGGCGTGGATCTTCGACGCCAACAACATGATGTACGGCTCGCTGTTCATGCTGTGCGGCGCCTACGCGCTGGCGCACGACGGCCACGTGCGCGGCGACTTCCTGTACGGCAGCTTCAAGCCGCGCACGCAGGCGGCGCTCGACCTGGTGCTGTACGGCGTCTTCTTCCTGCCCGGCGTGCTGGCGCTGACGATCTCGGGTTGGGACTACTTCGGCGACTCGCTGCGCATCCGCGAGCAGACCTTCAACGCGACGCCGCTGCCGGTGTACCCGTTCAAGTTCGTGATCCCGGTGGCCGGCGCGATCCTGCTGATGCAGGGCATCGCCGAGATGATCCGCTGCGCGGCCTGCCTGAAGACCGGCCAGTGGACCGAGCGGCTGAAGGACGCCGAGGAGATCGACGTCGTCGAGCAGCAGCTCGCCAAGAGCGAGTACGTCGACGACGAGGCGCGCCGCGCGGCGATCGAGAGCGCCAGGCACATCGAGGAAACGGCCGCGCAGCAGCGCATCGGCGGAGCGAAATCATGAGCAACGCCGCACTCGGCCTGACGATGCTCGGCCTCATCGTCGTCGTGATCCTGCTCGGCTTCCCGACGGCGTTCACGCTGATGGGGCTGGGCATGTTCTTCGGCTTCATCGCCTTCTACAACCCGCAGGTGCACTGGCTGGACAACCAGGTGTTCGACCTGATGGTGCAGCGCGCCTTCGGCGCGATGACCAACGAGACGCTGCTGTCGATCCCGCTGTTCGTGCTGATGGGCTACGTGATGGAGCGCGGCGCGCTGGTGGACAAGATGTTCCACAGCGTGCAGCTCGCGTTCCGCCGCGTGCCCGCCTCGCTGGCGGTGACCACGCTGATCGTCTGCACCTTCTGGGGCATCGCCAGCGGCCTGGTCGGCGCGGTGGTGGTGCTGATGGGCGTGATCGCCTTCCGGCCGATGCTCAAGGCCGGCTACGACACGCGGCTGGCGGCCGGCGTGATCACCGCCGGCGGCACGCTGGGCATCCTGATCCCGCCCTCGGTGATGATCATCGTCTACGCGGCGGTGGCCGGGCAGTCGGTGGTCAAGCTCTACGCGGCGGCGATGTTCCCGGGCTTCTTCCTCGCACTGCTGTACCTCGTCTACATCCTCGGCTGGGCGCTGATCAACCCGAAGGTGGCGCCCAAGCTGCCGCCCGAGCAGCTGGTGGTGCCGATCTCGCCGCTGGCGGCCTGGCTGCGCGAGCGCCACTCGCGCCTGATGCTGCCGGCGCTGCTGCGCGCGCTGGTCACGCCCTCGCGCGAAGGCGCGCCGGCCGGCACCGGCTTCGGCATGCTGCTGGCCAACCTGGTGCGCGCGCTGGTGCCGCTGCTGCTGACGCTGGTGTGCCTGGGCACGGTGTGGTGGTACGTGACGATCTACTCGCTGAAGGACAACGTGCCGCAGGCCGCGCCGGCGGCGGTGTCGGCGCAGGCCGAGGCGCCGGCCACGGCCGGCGGCCTGCAGGAGCCGCCCGGCGCCGACAGCGGCGGCGGCGGCAGCGGCGGCCTGCAGGAACCGCCCGGCTCGGAGACCCCGGCGCGCAGCGGCGCCGAGGAAGGCGGCCTGCAGCAGCTCGGCACCGATGTCCAGGTCGACCAGCACATCACGCTGGTGCCCGAGGGCTTCTACAGCGGCTTCGCGGCGGTGAGCGTGGCCACGCTGCTGCTGCTGGCGTACTACTACTGGAAGTTCGACGCCGAGCAGTTCGAGATCCTGCGCATGCTGATCACGTCTGTCATGCCGCTGACGGTGCTGACGCTGGTGGTGCTGGGCGTGATCCTGTTCGGCATCACCACCGCCACGGAGTCGGCCGCGGTGGGCGCGGCGGGCGCCTTCCTGATGGCCTGGCAGGCGCGCACGCTGACCTTCCAGCGCATCAAGGAGGCGGTGTTCCTGACCGCCAAGACCACCGCGATGGTGTGCTGGCTGTTCGTCGGCTCGGCGCTGTTCTCGGCGGTGTTCGCCATCCTCGGCGGGCAGAGCCTGGTGGAGCAGTGGATCATGGCGATGGACCTGTCGCCGCTGCAGTTCCTGATGCTGTCGCAGGCGATCATCTTCGTGCTCGGCTGGCCGCTGGAGTGGACCGAGATCATCGTGATCTTCGTGCCGATCTTCCTGCCGCTGCTGTCGCACTTCCAGATCGACCCGCTGCTGTTCGGCACGCTGGTGTTCGTCAACCTGCAGGCAGCCTTCCTGTCGCCGCCGGTGGCGATGTCGGCCTTCTACCTGAAGGGCGTGAGCCCGCCGCACGTGACGCTCAACCAGATCTTCGCGGGCATGATGCCGTACATGCTGATCGTGATCCTGTGCATGGCGATCATGTACGTGTGGCCGGGCCTGACGCTCTGGCTGCCGAACTACCTGTACGGCTGAAACGGCGGCCCGTCGGCGCGGCGCGCAGCCTGTCGCCGCGCGCTCGCGCGCGGCGCGCCGCGGCCGTACAGTCGCCGCGATGACGAGCCCCTCCGACCCCGGCCGCTGGGCCGCCTTCAAGGCGTCCGTGGTGCGCGGCTACCACGCCTACGGCGGCTGGCTGGTGACGATCAGCTGGTGGAAGTTCATCGCGCTGTCGGTGCTGCTGCTGGTGGTCAGCGGCGTCGCGCAGAAGCTGCCGCCGTTCAACCTGCGCATCCCGCTGTGGACGCAGCTCGACGGCGTGCCGTTGCCGCCCGAGCCGCCCAAGCCCGTCGTGCACATCGAGCGCAGCCGCAAGGCGGCCCCGGCGAGCGCGGCAAGCTCGGCGAGCGGCGCCTCCGCGCCTGCCTCGGCGCCCGGCACCGAGATCGAGATCCGCCTGCCCGCCGGCGCCGACGGCGAGGCCGTGCGCGAAGCGGTGCGCGAGGCACGCGAGCAGATCAAGGAGGCGATCGAAGCCGCCGGCGACGCCGCCGAGGAAGCCGCCGAAGCCCAGCGCGACATCACCGTGAACATCACGCCGCACCGCCGGCGCGACTACTTCACGCTCGGCGACGAGCTGCCCACCATCGCCTTCCTGTGGATCGCGATGTCGATCATCCTGAAGATCACCTACAAGGGCCGCCTGCAGGCCGAGGTGAAGGCGGCGCAGGCCACCGAGACGGCCGAGGCCGAGCAGCTCAAGCGCCAGGTGGTGGAGGCGCGCATGGCGGCGATGCAGGCGCAGGTGGAGCCGCATTTCCTGTTCAACACGCTGGCCTCGATCGACCACCTGATCGAGACCGATCCGGCGCGCGCCTCGACGATGCAGAAGAACCTGATCGCGCTGCTGCGCGCCAGCATGCCGACGATGCGCGAGGCCGGCGGCACCGGCGGCGCGCACGACCTCGGCCGCGAGATGGCGGTGATCACGCCCTACCTCGAGATCCTCAAGGTGCGCATGGAAGACCGCCTGGCCACCGAGATCGACGTGCCCGAGGGCCTGCGCTCGGCGGCCTTCCCGCCGATGATGATCCAGAGCCTGGTCGAGAACGCGATCAAGCACGGCCTCGAGCCCAAGCCGGAGGGCGGGCGCCTGTCGGTGAAGGCGCAGATCGTGCACGGCAAGCTGGCGGTGACGGTGTCCGACAGCGGCGTCGGCTTCGGCCGCGCCGCCACCGCGGGCACCGGCATAGGCCTCACCAACATCCGCGAGCGCCTCGCGCTGCTGTACGGCGCGAAGGCCGCGCTCGCGGTGGCACAGAACCCCGGCGGCGGCACGCAGGCGACCATCACCGTGCCCTACGAAGCGAGGATGCCCACGCCATGAAAGCCCTCATCGCCGACGACGAGCGCCTGATGCGCGAGCAGCTGCGCGCGCGCCTCGCGGAAGCCTGGCCCGGGCTGGACATCGTCGCCGAGGCGAAGAACGGCGCCGAGGCGGTGCAGCTGACCGAGCAGTTGCACCCCGACATCGTCTTCCTCGACATCCGCATGCCGGGCATGACCGGCGTCGAGGCGGCGCGCGCGATCGCGCAGCTGCCGGTGGGCGACGAGGCCGCCGACGGCTGGAGCGGCTGCGAGATCGTCTTCATCACCGCCTACGACGAATACGCGGTCGAGGCCTTCGAGCAGGGCGCGGCCGACTACGTGCTCAAGCCGGCCGAGCGCGAGCGCCTGGCGCGCACCGCCGAGCGCATCCGCCGCCGCACCGCGCAGCGCGGGCGCGGCGAAGGCCCCTCGCTGGCCGGCCTGCAGCCGCTGCTGCAGAAACTCTCCGCGCACATGAACCCGGGCGCGCCGGCCCGGCTGAAGTGGATCCAGGCGAGCGTCGGCCAGAGCATCCAGATGATCCCGGTCGAAGACGTGCTGTTCTTCATCTCCGACGAGAAGTACACGCGCGTGCAGACCGCGAGCCTCGAAGCGCTGATCCGCAAGCCGATCAAGGAGCTGGTGGAGGAGCTGGACGCCGAGCAGTTCTGGCAGATCCACCGCTCGACGCTGGTCAACGTGCAGGCGATCGCCGGCGTGAGCCGCGACCTGCGCGGGCGCCAGCTCGTCAGCGTCAAGGGCCACCCGCAGAAGCTCGAGGTGAGCCGCAGCTTCACGGGGCTGTTCAAGGGCATGTGAGGCGGCGGCGGAATAGCGGCGCGGCCTGCCGCGTACACGCTTCGTCCATCCACCTCACGAGGAACAGCCCATGCGCTTCGCTCTCCTGCCGGCCGCCACGGCCCTGCTGCTCGCCGCCTGCTCGCACATGCCGATGTCGATGACGGGCAAGGCGCCCGCCAGCGCCGTCGACGGCGTGCTCGTCGGCCCCACCCAGATGACGCTCTACACCTTCGACCGCGACGCCGCCGGCTCCGGCAAGAGCGTGTGCAACGGCCCCTGCGCCGCCAACTGGCCGCCGCTGGCGGCCGGCGCCGACGCCGCCGCGAGCGGCGACTGGAGCGTGGTGACACGCGACGACGGCAGCCGCCAGTGGGCCTACAAGGGCAAGCCGCTGTACCACTGGGTGAAGGACCAGAAGCCCGGCGACCGCAGCGGCGACGGCTTCAACAACGCCTGGCGGCTGGCGCGGCCTTAAGCCTTCGCAGGCGCTGCCGCCGCGCGCGCGGCAGCGGCCTCGCGCAGCGCCTTCAGCTTGGCGCGCGGGTCTTCCTTCTGCTGCACCTCGTGCAGCTTCATCTCGGCGATGAAGCGGCTGGGCACGCCGGCCACCGTCTCGCGGCCGCGCTTGCGGCGGCGCAGCGTGCTGACGGCGAGCGTCTGGCGCGCGCGCGTGATGCCCACGTACATCAGGCGGCGCTCTTCTTCGAGGCGCTGCGGCGTCATCTCGTCGGTTTCGCTTCGGAACGGCAGCAGCCCTTCGTTGATGCCGGCCAGCAGCACGTGCGGCCACTCCAGGCCCTTGGCGGCATGCAGCGTCGACAGCGTCACCACATCCTGCTCGTCGCCGCGCTCGGCCAGGCTGATGATCACCGAGATGGTCTGCGCGATGTCGAGCACGCTCTTCTTCTCGGTCTCGACCGCGACGCCGCCGTCGTTCTCGATCTCGCCGCCGCAGCGCTTGGCGATCCAGTCGACGAAGTCGAGCACGTTGGTCCAGCGCGCGGCGGCGAGCTTCTCGCTGTCTTCGCCGTCGTGCAGGTGCTGCTCGTAGGCGATGTCCTTCAGCCAGCCCATCAGCAGCGTGCGCGCGTCCTCGGCGCCGACGGTGTGGCGCGCGCGGTATTCGAGGTCGTTCACGTAGCGGCCGAACTCGTGCAGCGAGCCGACCGTGCGCGCGTTCAGCACCGTGCCCAGGCTCTCGGCGAAGAGCGCTTCGTACAGGCTCGTCTTCCACTTCGCGGCGAACTCGCCCAGGCTCGCCAGCGTCTGGTGGCCGATGCCGCGCTTGGGCGTGGTCACCGCGCGCAGGAAGGCCGGGTCGTCGTCGTTGTTGACCAGCAGGCGCAGCCAGGCGCACAGGTCCTTGATCTCGGCGCGGTCGAAGAAGCTCTGCCCGCCCGACACCTTGTAGGGAATGCTCGCGCGGCGCAGCGCCTGCTCGAACACCCTGGCCTGGTGATTGGCGCGGTACAGCACCGCGAAGTCCTTGAACGCGACGCTGCCGCCCTGGCCGCGCTGGCCCTGGATGAAGGCCACCGCGCGCTCGGCCTCGTGCTCCTCGCCGTCGCACTCCATCACGCGCACCGGCTCGCCGTCGCCGAAGGCGCTCCACAGCTTCTTCTCGAACAGCTTGGGGTTGTGCGCGATCACCGCGTTGGCGGCGCGCAGGATGTGGCCGGTGGAGCGGTAGTTCTGCTCCAGCGGAATCACCTTCAGCGCCGGGTACTCGGCCGGCAGGCGGCGCAGGTTCTCGACCGTCGCGCCGCGCCAGCCGTAGATGCTCTGGTCATCGTCGCCCACCGCGGTGAACATCGCGCCCTCGCCGGCCAGCAGCTTGAGCATCTCGTACTGCACGGCGTTGGTGTCCTGGTACTCGTCGACCAGCAGGTAGCGCAGCTGCTGCTGCCACTTGGCGCGCGCCTCGGCGTCGCGGCGCAGCAGCGCCACCGGCAGGCCGATCAGGTCGTCGAAGTCGACCGCCTGGAAGGCCGCGAGGCGCTCCTCGTAGCGCTGCATCACCTGGCGCGCGACGCGCTGGTCGTCGTCCTCGGGCTCGACCTGCGCGCTGTTCAGGCCCTGGTTCTTCCACAGGCTGATCGCCCACTGCCAGCGCCGCGCCAGCGCGTTGTCGGTGCTGCCGCCGGCGTCCTTCAGGATCGCCAGCACGTCGTCTGAATCGAGGATGCTGAACTGCGGCTTCAGGCCGATGCGCGCGCCGTCCTCGCGCAGCAGGCGCACGCCCAGCGAGTGGAAGGTGCTGACCACCAGCGGCTTGGCGGCGCGCGCGCCGATCAGCGCCTTGGCGCGCTCGCGCATCTCGGCGGCGGCCTTGTTGGTGAAGGTGATCGCGGCGATCTGCGCCGGCGCGTAACCCGCCCGCAGCAGCCGCGCGATCTTGTGTGTGATCACGCGCGTCTTGCCCGAGCCGGCGCCGGCCAGCACCAGGCAGGGGCCGCCGAGGTGGTGCACCGCCTCCATCTGGGCCGGGTTGAGCGAGGCGGGTTCGGACACGGAGGACGAGGGCGGCAATGGGGCGCGCCATGATAGCGGCGCCCTCATTCGCGCTGCGATACTCGGCGCCATGCAGGCGATCCTGGCCGTCACCTTCCCCTTCTTCGCACTCGTCCTGCTCGGCTACCTCGCGGTGCAGCGCGGCTACCTGCCCGAATCGGCGATCCCCGGCCTGAACGGCTTCGTGCTGTTCTTCGCGCTGCCGTGCATGCTGTTCCGCTTCGGCGCGAGCATGCCCTTCGCGCAATTGATCGACCCGGTGCTGATCGTGATCTGGGGCGGCAGCGCCGCGCTGATGGTGCTGTTCACGATCGCGCTGACGCTGCGCCGCACACCCGAGAGCGCCGGCGTGGCCATGAAGGACGCGGCCTTCGGCGCGCTGGTCGCGGCCTTCCCGAACTCGGGCTTCATGGGCTTCCCGCTTTTGATCGGCCTGCTCGGCGAGAAGACCGCCGGGCCGCTGATCGGCTGCATCCTGATCGACATCGTCTTCACCAGCTCGCTGTGCCTGGCGCTGGCGCAGCTGCGCCCGGCCAGCGAGACGGCCACGCAGCACGGCATCGTCGCGCCCTTCCTGCGCGCGCTGCGCGGCGCGCTGACGAACCCGCTGCCCTGGGCGATCGCGCTCGGCGCGCTGGTGGCGGCCACCGGCGTGAGCCAGCCCGGGCCGTTCAAGGACATCGTTCGCATGCTGGGCGACTCGGCGACGCCGGTGGCCCTCTTCACCATCGGCGCGGTGCTGTGGCGCGCGCAGCAGCACGCGCACAGCCGCACGCCGCTGCGCGACTTCCTGCCGGTGGCGCTGGTCAAGCTGTTCGTGCACCCGCTCTTGGTGCTCAGCGGCGGCGTGGTGGCCAACGCGCTGGGCGCGGGCGTCTCGCCCTTCGCGCTGACGGTGCTGGTGCTCAACGCCGCGCTGCCGAGCGCGAGCAACGTGGCGATCCTCGCCGAGCGCTACGGCGCCGACAACGGCCGCGTGACGCGCATCATCATGGTCAGCACAGCGCTGGCGTTCGTCAGCTTCTCGCTGATCGCGTGGCTGTTCGGCGTGCGCAAGGACTGAGCGCCGAAAGAAAAACCCGCCGGGCGTCGCCGCCGGGCGGGTTCTCGCGATCGCGCGGGCGACTACTTCCTGCGCAGCTTCTGGATCGCCGCGAGCTGCGCAGCCATCGTCGCGAACTCGCTTTGCGCGGCGGCGAAGTCGATGTCGCTCTTGGCGTTTTTCATCGCTTCCTCGGCGAGCTTCTTCGCCTCGGTGGCCTTGGCCTCGTCGAGGTCGTGGCCGCGGATCGCGGTGTCGGCGAGCACCGTCACGCAGTTGGGCTGCACCTCGAGGATGCCGCCGGCGACGAAGACGAACTCTTCCTGGCCGTTGTCGGCGCGCTCGATGCGCACCGCGCCCGGCTTGATGCGCGTGATCAGCGGCGTGTGGCGCGGCAGGATGCCGAGCTCGCCGGCTTCGCCCGGCAGCGCGACGAACTTCGCCTCGCCGGAGAAGATGCTCTCTTCGGCGGAGACGACGTCGACGTGGATGGTGGCCATCGTGCGGCTCCTCAGTTGATCTTCTTGGCCTTCTCGAAGGCCTCGTCGATCGTGCCGACCATGTAGAAGGCCTGCTCAGGCAGCGCGTCGCACTCGCCGTTGACGATCATCTTGAAGCCGCGGATGGTTTCCTTCAGCGGCACGTACTTGCCGGCCGTGCCGGTGAACACCTCGGCGACGTGGAAGGGCTGCGACAGGAAGCGCTGGATCTTGCGCGCGCGCGCCACCGCCAGCTTGTCTTCCGGCGAGAGTTCGTCCATGCCCAGGATCGCGATGATGTCGCGCAGCTCCTTGTAGCGCTGCAGCGTGGCCTGCACCGCGCGCGTGGTCGTGTAGTGGTCCTCGCCGACGACGTTCGGGTCGATCTGGCGCGAGGTGCTGTCCAGCGGGTCGACCGCCGGGTAGATGCCCAGCGAGGCGATGTCGCGCGACAGCACCACGGTGGCGTCCAAGTGGGCGAAGGTGGTCGCCGGCGACGGGTCGGTCAGGTCGTCCGCGGGCACGTAGACGGCCTGGATCGAGGTGATCGAGCCGACCTTGGTCGACGTGATGCGCTCCTGCAGGCGGCCCATTTCCTCGGCCAGCGTCGGCTGGTAGCCCACCGCCGACGGCATGCGGCCCAGCAGCGCCGACACTTCGGTGCCGGCCAGCGTGTAGCGGTAGATGTTGTCGACGAAGAACAGCACGTCCTTGCCCTCGTCGCGGAACGACTCGGCGATCGTCAGGCCGGTCAGCGCGACGCGCAGGCGGTTGCCCGGCGGCTCGTTCATCTGGCCGTACACCATAGCCACCTTCGACTCGGCCAGGTTGTCCTGCTTGACCACGCCCGAGTCCGACATCTCGTGATAGAAGTCGTTGCCCTCGCGGGTGCGCTCGCCCACGCCGGCGAACACCGACAGGCCCGAGTGCGCCTTGGCGATGTTGTTGATCAGCTCCATCATGTTGACGGTCTTGCCGACGCCGGCGCCGCCGAACAGGCCCACCTTGCCGCCCTTGGCGAACGGGCAGATCAGGTCGATCACCTTGATGCCGGTTTCGAGCAGTTCCTGCGAGGGGCTCAGCTCGTCGTAGGCCGGCGCCTTGCGGTGGATCGGGGCGGTCAGCGCCTGATCGACCGGGCCACGCTCGTCGATCGGGTTGCCCAGCACGTCCATGATGCGGCCGAGCGTCGCCTTGCCGACCGGCACGGTGATGTTGGCGCCGGTGTTGCTGACCATCAGGCCGCGGCGCAGGCCGTCGGACGAGCCCAGCGCGATGGTGCGCACCACGCCGTCGCCGAGCTGCTGCTGCACTTCGAGCGTGAGCGCCGAGCCGTCGAGCTTGAGCGCGTCGTAGACGCGCGGCATCTGGTCGCGGGGGAACTCGACGTCGACCACGGCGCCGATGCACTGAACGATCTTGCCCTGTGCTTGAGTGTTGGCCATTTTGGGATCCTTCAAACAGTATTCGTGAGGGGCGGGCTTCAGCCGCTGATGGCGGCGGCGCCGCTGACGATTTCCGACAATTCCTTGGTGATCGCCGCCTGGCGCGTCTTGTTGTAGATGAGCTTGAGCTCACCGATCAAGGTGCCGGCGTTGTCCGTCGCGGCCTTCATCGCGACCATGCGCGCCGACTGCTCCGAGGCCATGTTGTCGGCCACCGCCTGGTACACCAGCGCCTCGATGTAGCGCGTCAGCAGCTCGTCGATGACGGTCGGCGCATCCGGCTCGTAGAGGTAGTCCCAGCCGTACTGCGCCTTCTCGGCGGCGCTCTGCTGCAGGTGCGCCGAGGACAGCGGCAGCAGCTGCTGCACCTGCGGCTCCTGCTTCATCGTGTTGATGAACTGCGTGAAGCACAGGTAGACCGCGTCGAGCTGGCCGGCGACGAAGGCATCGAGCATCACCTTCACCGGGCCGATCAGCTTTTCCAGCTGCGGCGCGTCGCCGAGCTGGATGGCGTGCGAGACCACCTTGGCGCCGATACGGTTCAGGAAGCCGAAGCCCTTGTTGCCGATCGCCACCGCCTCGACGCTCACGCCCTCGCCCTGCAGCTCGCGCATCTTGGCCGTCACGGCACGCAGGATGTTGGTGTTCAGGCCGCCGCACAGACCCTTGTCGGTCGTGACGACGATCATGCCCACCTTCTTCGCGTTGCCGCCCTGGCGCATGTAGGGCGAGTGGTACTCGGGGTTCGCCTGCGACAGGTTGGCCGTGATGTTGCGGATCTTGTCGCTGTACGGGCGCGCCGCGCGCATGCGCTCCTGCGCCTTGCGCATCTTGGAGGCGGCGACCATTTCCATGGCCTTGGTGATCTTCTTGGTGTTCTCCACCGACTTGATCTTGCCGCGAATTTCCTTGCCGACCGCCATGGTCAGGACTCCTTGGGCTGGGGCTTAAGCGAAGGACTTCTTGAACGCCGCGATGGCGTTGTTGAGTTCCGCCTCGGCGTCCTTGTCCATCGCCTTGTCCTTCTCCAGCTTGGCCAGCAGGCCGGCGTGGCTGGACTTCAGGTGCTGGTGCAGGCCGTGCTCGAAGGGCAGCACCTTCTTGACGTCGATGTCGTCCATGTAGCCCTTGTTCACCGCGAAGATCGAGGCGGCCATCAGGCTGATGGGCAGCGGCGAGTACTGCGGCTGCTTGAGCAGTTCGGTGACGCGCGCGCCGCGGTCGAGCTGCTTGCGCGTGGCGGCATCGAGGTCGGAGGCGAACTGCGCGAACGCGGCCAGCTCGCGGTACTGCGCCAGGTCGGTACGGATGCCGCCCGACAGGCTCTTGATCAACTTGGTCTGCGCCGCGCCGCCGACGCGCGACACCGAGATGCCGGCGTTGATCGCGGGGCGGATGCCGGCGTTGAACAGCGAGGTCTCCAGGAAGATCTGGCCGTCGGTGATCGAGATCACGTTGGTCGGCACGAACGCGGACACGTCGCCGGCCTGCGTCTCGATGACGGGCAGGGCGGTCAGCGAGCCGGTCTTGCCCTTCACTTCACCCTTGGTGAAGGCTTCCACGTAGTCGGCGTTGACGCGCGCGGCGCGCTCGAGCAGGCGGCTGTGGAGATAGAACACGTCGCCCGGGAAGGCCTCGCGGCCCGGCGGGCGGCGCAGCAGCAGCGACACCTGGCGGTAGGCGACGGCCTGCTTGGACAGGTCGTCGTAGATGATCAGCGCGTCCTGCCCGCGGTCGCGGAAGTACTCGCCCATCGTGCAGCCCGAGTAGGCCGACACGTACTGCATCGCCGCCGATTCGGAGGCCGAGGCGGCGACGACGATGGTGTATTCCATCGCGCCGTTCTGCTCCAGCGCGCGCACCACGTTCTTGATCGACGACGCCTTCTGGCCGATCGCGACGTAGACGCAGGTCATGTTCTGACCCGTCTGGTTGATGATCGTGTCGATCGCCACCGCGGTCTTGCCGGTCTGGCGGTCGCCGATGATCAGCTCGCGCTGGCCGCGGCCGATCGGCACCATCGTGTCGATCGACTTCAGGCCGGTCTGCACCGGCTGGTCGACGCTCTTGCGCGCGATCACGCCCGGGGCGACCTTCTCGATCACGTCGGTCATCTTGGCGTTGATCGGACCCTTGCCGTCGATCGGCTGGCCCAGCGCGTTGACGACGCGGCCGATCAGCTCGGGGCCGACCGGCACTTCCAGGATGCGGCCCGTGCACTTGACGGTGTCGCCCTCGGAGATGTGCTCGTACTCGCCCAGGATCACCGCGCCGACCGAGTCGCGCTCCAGGTTCAGTGCCAGGCCGTAGGTCGGCTGGCCGTCGCTGCCGGCGGGGAACTCGAGCATTTCGCCGGCCATCACCTCGGACAGGCCGTGCACGCGGCAGATGCCGTCGGTCACCGACACCACCGTGCCCTGGTTCTTGATGTCCGCCGAGGCGCCTAGGCCCTCGATGCGGCTCTTGATCAGTTCGGAAATCTCTGCGGGATTCAGATTCATGTCTTTCTCCGGGACGACCTGGCCACGCTCACGCGGACAGCACCGCCTTCATTTGTTCCAGACGGGCCTTGACCGAGGTGTCGAGCACCTCGTCGCCGACCGCCACGCGGATGCCACCGATCAGCGACGGGTCGACCGCGACGCTCGCCTTGAGCTTGCGGCCGAAGCGCTTCTCCAGCGAAGCCACCACCTGCTGGAGCTGCGCGGCGTCGATCGGGAAGGCGCTGAGCACCATGGCGTCGGACACGCCGGAGCGGGCGTTGACGAGCGCGTGGAACTGCGCGGCGATCTCCGGCAGCGCGGCGAGGCGGCCGTTGTCGATCACGGTGCGCAGCAGGTTCTTCGCGCCCTCGCCGAACGTGGCCTTGGCCGCGGCGGTGATCAGCTCGAACACCTGCTGCGGCGGCACCTTCGGGTTGTCGGCGAACTGGCGCACCTGCTCGTTGCCGGCGACCGCGGCGAGCGCGTTCACCTGCTCGGAGACGGCCGCCGCGTCGTTCGGCGCGATCGCCTTGAACAAGGCTTCGGCATACGGCCGGGCGATGGTTGCCAGCTCGGCCATGCTCAGAGCTCCGCTTTCAGGCGATTCAGCAGCTCGGCGTGCACGGAGGGGTTGACCTCCTTGCGCAGGATCTGCTCGGCGCCCTTGACCGCCAGCGCGGCGACCTGGTCGCGCAGCGCCTCGCGGGCCTTGACGGCTTCCTGCTCGGCCTCGGCGCGCGCGGCGGCGATGATCTTGGCGCCCTCGTCGGACGCGCGGCCCTTGGCCTCCTCGATCATCTGCTGCGCCAGGCGCTCGGCGTCGGCCAGGCGCTGCTGGGCGTCGTTGCGGGCGGCGGAGAGCTGCTCCTCGACACGCTTGTTGGCGGCGGCGAGGTCGGCCTTCGCCTTGTCGGCGGCCGACAGGCCGTCGGCGATCTTCTGCGCACGCTCGTCGAGCGCCTTCGTGATCGGCGGCCACACGAACTTCATCGTGAACCACACCAGGATCAGGAAGACGATCAGCTGCGCAATCAGCGTAGCGTTGATGCTCACGTTGTTGCCTCTGAAACGTCAGGGGGATGTCGCGCTGCGGCAGCGGCGACGGCTTACTTCGGCAGGTTGGCGATCTGGGCCAGGAACGGGTTGGCGGTGGCGAACCACAGCGCGATACCGGTGCCGATGATGAAGGCCGCGTCGATCAGGCCGGCCAGCAGGAACATCTTGGTCTGCAGCTCGTTCATCAGCTCGGGCTGGCGCGCGGCCGACTCGAGGTACTTGCTGCCCATGATGCCGATGCCGACGCAGGCGCCGATGGCGCCCAGACCGATGATCAGGCCGGCGGCGAGGGCAACAAAGCTAATGACTTCCATGGTGGCTCCTTGAGGAATGAAAAAGAAAAGGGAGGGGAAAAGAAGGTGCGCCTGGATCAGTGCGCGTCGTGGGCCTGACCGACGTAGACCAGCGTGAGCATCATGAACACGAAGGCCTGCAGCGTGATGATCAGGATGTGGAAGATGGCCCACACCGAGCCCGCGATGATGTGGCCGAGGAACAGGGCGATGCCCGTGCCCGACAGCGCGAAGGCGCCGCCCATCAGCGCGATCAGCATGAAGATCAGTTCGCCGGCGTACATGTTGCCGAACAGACGCATGCCGTGCGAGACCGTCTTGGCGACGAACTCGATGATCTGCATCAGGAAGTTGACCGGGTACAGCAGCGGGTGGCTGCCGAACGGCGCGGTGAAGAGTTCGTGCACCCAGCCGCCCGCGCCCTTGATCTTGACGTTGTAGACCAGGCAGACGATCAGCACGCCCAGCGACAGGCCCATCGTGATCGACAGGTCGGCGGTCGGCACCACGCGCAGGTAGGCCTCGTGGTCGCCCTGCAGCTTCTGCCAGATCCACGGCAGCAGATCGACCGGCAGCAGGTCCATCGCGTTGAGCAGGAAGATCCAGACGAACACGGTGAGGGCCAGCGGCGCGACCAGCTTGCGGCTGGTGGCGTTGTGCACGATGCCCTTGGCCTGTGCGTCGACCATCTCGACCAGCACCTCGACGGCGGCCTGGAAGCGGCCCGGCACGCCGGAGGTGGCCTTGCGCGCGGCCAGCCACAGCAGCCAGCAGCCGAAGGCGCCGATCAGCACCGACCAGAACACCGAATCGAGGTTGATCACCGAGAAATCGACCACGGCCTTCTGGTGGCCGCTCTGCAGGTGGTGCAGGTGGTGGACGATGTACTCACCGGCGGTCGGCGCGTGTGCGGTGCCTTCTGCTGACATGAACGTCTTCTCGATTCGTTGCGTTTCAACGGGCGCGCCACAACAGCGCGACCCAGTTCACTTTCATGCACACCACCATCGTGATCAGCAGCGTGGGCCAGCTCAAGCCGGGCACCACCTTCGCCGCGATCACGAGCATGGCGATGGCCACCCCGATCTTCAGCATCTCCCAGAACAGGAACCCCGCGGCCGCGGCCACCGGGGAACCCGCCCCTCTTCTTCTTGTCATGCCGCGCGCCAGCAAGGCGCCCGGCAAGGCCACGGCCAGCGCGCCGTAGAGCGCCGACCAGGCGGCCCCGCTGCGTTGCGTGACCAGCCAGACGACGGCCGTGCACAACAACCCCGCCGCGGCCTGCGCCGCGACGACCCGCCAGGGCGAGACCTGCGGGAGACGCGCCCTCAAGGCCTGCGCTTCTTCGCGCGACAGCGTCTTGAAAGGCTCGTCCCGTGCCTCATCTGCACAGCCTTCGTGTCCTGCGAGGTACTTCGCACCGTGGTCGATCGTGTCGGTCATGGTGCGCGGTCACGTCTGCTTGCAGCAAAGCCTCGGAATTATACGTGGTTACCCGGTCTTTTCGACCGCCCCCGGTTCCGACATGTGCCGGCCCGGCTGCGGCGCGCATGGTGGGGCGGTTGCCTTACGTCACGCTTGACGATTCCTTCGGATCGACAATCGCGGCTCGTTCAGCCTTCCGCCTCCTCCCATGCGTCTGCCGCGCGCACTGCTCGCCGCCCTGCTCTCGATGCCGCTCGTGGCCTTCGCGCTGCCCGGCGGCAGCGCCGTCGTCACCACCGAGCAGGTGCGCGCCGAACTGGTGGCGCACGCGCCGCAGGGCGTGCAGCCGGGCCAGCCGCTGTGGCTGGCCCTGGCGATCGAACATCGGCCGCACTGGCACACCTACTGGAAGAACCCCGGCGACTCGGGCCTGCCGACCACCTTGCAATGGACGCTGCCGCCCGGCTTCGCGGCCGGCGAGATCGACTGGCCGACGCCGCAGCGGCTGCCGATCGGCCCGCTGGTGAACCACGGCTACGAAGGCCGGCTGCTGCTGCCGGTGAAGGTCGAGGTTCCATCCGGTTACGGCGGCGACACGCTCAGCGTGAAGCTGCGCGCCGACTGGCTGGTGTGCAAGGACGTCTGCATTCCCGAAGGCGGCGACTTCGCGCTCGACATCCCGGCACGCTCGGCCTTCGCGGCGCACGCGGCCGATTTCGACGCGGCGCTGGCCGCGCGGCCGCGCGCGCTGCCCGACGCGAAGGCGTCCGCGACGGTGGGCAACGACGGGCTGGCGCTGGAAGTCGCCGGCCTGCCTGCCGCCTGGGCCGGCAAGGCGGTCGAGTTCTTCCCCGAAGCGATCGGCGTGCTCGACAACGCGCTGCCGCGAAAAGCCGAATGGGACGGCGCGCGCTGGCGCGTGCGCGTGCCCTTGTCCGACCAGCGCAGCGACGCGCCGGCGCACATGGACGCGGTGCTGGTCGCCCCCGGCGAGAAGGCCGGCGTGCGCATCGGCTTCGACATCGCCGGCAGCTGGCCCGCGCCGGGCAGCACCCCGGCCCCGGCACCCGCCGCCGCGCCGGGGGGCAACCCCGCCTCCCCCGGCCTCGCCCTCGCGCTGCTGTTCGCGCTGCTCGGCGGCGCGCTGCTCAACCTGATGCCCTGCGTGTTCCCGGTGCTGTCGCTGAAGGTGCTGGGCTTCGCCGCGCATGCGAGCGACCGGCGCGCGCTCGCGCTCGGCGGCATCGCCTACACGCTCGGCGTGGTGCTGTCCTTCGTCGCGCTGGCCGGCGCGCTGCTCGCGCTGCGCGCCGGCGGCGAGCAGCTCGGCTGGGGCTTCCAGCTGCAGTCGCCGGCGGTGATCGCGCTGCTGGCCGCACTCTTCACGCTGATCGGCCTGAACCTCGCCGGCGTGTTCGAGTTCGGCTCGGTGCTGCCCAGCAGCCTGGCCAGCCTGCAGGCGCGCCACCCGGCGGTCGATGCGCTGCTCACCGGCGTGCTCGCGGTGGCGGTCGCCTCGCCCTGCACCGCGCCCTTCATGGGCGCGTCGCTCGGCCTGGCGGTCACGCTGCCGGCGGCGCAGGCGCTGGCGGTGTTCGCCGCGCTCGGGCTGGGCATGGCGCTGCCTTACCTGGCCGCCAGCCTGTGGCCGGCGCTGGCGCGCGCGCTGCCGCGGCCCGGCGCGTGGATGGCGCGCTTCAAGGTGCTGATGGCCTTCCCGATGTTCGCCACGGTGATCTGGCTGGTGTGGGTGATCGGCCAGCAGACCGGCATCGACGGCGCCGCCGCGCTGCTGGCCGTGCTGCTCGCGCTCGCCTTCATCGCCTGGGCGCTGGGCACGCCGGGCATCGGCCGCATCGCACGCGCCAGCTTCGGCGTGCTGGGCGCACTCGCCTTCGCCGCGGCGCTGTCATGGATGCTGCCGGCCTTCCAGGCCTCGGCGGCGACCGGGCCGGCGCGCAGCGGCGCGGCGGAAACGCACTGGCAGCCGTGGAGCGAGCAGCGCGTCGCCGAGCTGCGCGCCGCCGGCACGCCGGTGTTCGTCGACTTCACCGCCGCGTGGTGCGTGACCTGCCAGTACAACAAGCGCACCACGCTGGTGGATGCGCAGGTGCTGGCCGACTTCGCCGCGCGCGGCGTGGTGCTGCTGCGCGCCGACTGGACGCGCCGCGACGCCGCGATCACCGCCGCGCTAGCCGCCTTCGGCCGCAACGGCGTGCCGGTGTACGCGCTCTACGGCCGCGACGGCGCGCCGCAGATCCTGAGCGAGATCCTCAGCGTGCGCGAGGTGCGCGACGCGCTGTCCCGCCTGTGATGCCGGAAGGAGTTGCCATGAAGACATCGTCGATCCGCTTCATTGCCGCCGCGGCCACGCTGGCTGCCTCCGCCTCGGCCTTCGCGGTCGCGGTGGGCCAGATCGCGCCCGCCTTCAGCGCCGTCGACACCGCCGGCAAGACCGTCTCGCTGGCCGACTTCAAGGGCAAGGTGGTGGTGCTCGAATGGGTCAACCCCGGCTGCCCGTTCGTGCGCAAGCACTACGAGAGCGCCAACATGCCGGCGACGCAGAAGAGCGCGCTGGCGCAGGGCGCGGTGTGGCTGGCGATCAACTCGACGCATACCGGCTCGGGCGACTACCTGCAGCCCGCCGCGCTGGCCGCGTGGATCAAGGACAAGGGCGGCGTGCCCAGCGCGACGCTGATGGACGCCGACGGCAAGATCGGCCGCGCCTACGGCGCTCGCACGACGCCGCACATGTACATCATCGACACGAAGGGCACGCTGGTCTACGCCGGCGCGATCGACAGCAAGCCGACCGCGAACCCGGCCGACATCGCCACCGCCACCAACCACGTCAGGCAGGCGCTCGCCGAGGTGGCGGCCGGCAAGCCGGTGAGCCAGCCGGTCACGCAGGCCTACGGCTGCTCGATCAAGTACGGCGACTGATCGGCCGATCAGCCATCAGCCCACCGCGAAGTTGACCGGCAGCCCCGGCACGTCGACCTCGAAGGCGAGCACGCAGCCCGCCGCCGGCTGTGCGGCCAGTTCGCTTTCCGGCCGCTTGTCGCGCGCGGTGGTCACATAGATCGTCTTCAGGTCGGCGCCGCCGAAGCAGGGCATGGTCGCGCAGCGCACCGGCAGCGCCAGCTCGCGCACGGTCTCGCCGCTCGGCGAAAGACGCAGCAGGCGCTGGCCCTCGAACATCGCCACCCAGTAGCAGCCTTCGGCGTCCACCGCCGCGCCGTCGGGGCGGCCGCCGTAACTCTCCAGCGGCTGTCCGGCCTGCTTGAGCGGAAAGCGCGCGAACACGCGCCGGCTGCTGAGCTCGCCGGTCGAGGGCTCGAAATCGAAGGCGTGGATGGTGTGGGCCGTGGTGTCGGTCCAGTACATCGTGCGGCCGTCCGGGCTCCAGGCCAGGCCGTTGGCGACGGTGGCCTCGCCGGCGCGCTTGGCCAGCTTGCCGCCGGCCCAGCAGTGCAGCGTCGCCTTCGCCGCATCGCGCGGCTCGTAGATCGTGCCGGCCCAGAAGCGCCCTTGCGGATCGCACTTGCCGTCGTTGAAGCGCTCGTGCGCCGGGTCGTAGGGCGGCTCGGCGAGCCGCGTGCGTTCGCCGCTGGCAGGGTCGAAGCGGAACAGGCCGTCGCGCATCGCCAGCAGCAGCGTGCCGTCCAGGCAGGGCGCGCAGCTGCCGGGTTCGGACTCCAGCTCCCAGTGCTTCAGTTCGCCGCTCGCCGGATCGAAACGGTTCAGCCGCCGGCCCGGAATGTCGACGTAGTAGAGCGCCGCTTCGCGCGGATGCCAGAACGGCGATTCGCCGAGCCGCGCGGGGGAAGCGACGGCGACGCGGATCTCCGGCTCGTTCACAGCACGCCCACGTCGAGCTGCATCCACGCGCGCGTGCTCTCGCCCGGCGCGAGGCTGCGCAGGCCGTGGGCGAGCGGATCGGCCATGTGGATCGCGTTGCTGACGTGGCTGACCGGCTCGACGCAGAAGTAGTCCTTGGTCTGCGGCGTGTAGACCACCAGCCGGTCGAGCGAGGAGGTGAGCTGCAGCGAGAAGCGCTCGTCGCGGATGCGCGCCGCGCCGCGCCAGCCGTCGAAGCAGTGGTCGAAGTCGAGGTGCGCCACGTCGCCGTCGATGCCGGGCTGCGCCACCTTGCGCACCGGCAGCTGCAGCGCGTCCTTGTCCCAGCGGCCCGCGACTTCGGCATGCAGCCGGCTGCGCGCGCGCTTGGGGAAGTACGGGTGCCAGCCCAGGCCGACGGGCTGCGCGGCTTCGGCGAGACTGGTCAGCACCATCTCGACGTGCAGCGACTGCGGGCCGAGCGTGAAGTACTGGCTGGCCTCGAAGGCGAACGGCCAGTCGGCGTCGGGCGCATGGCGGTAGCGCAGCACCACTTCGAGCGCGCTCGACGACACCGTCTCCCAGGGGCGCTGCCAGCCGACGCCGTGCAGCGAGTGCGGCCCGTCGTCGGCGCTGGCGCGCGTCGTGTAGTCGTGCCCCTTCCAGCGAAAGCGGGCGTGGCCGAGGCGGTTGGAATACGGCAGCAGCGGGTAGCAGGCGGAGGCGCGCGAACCCGCCAGCTCGACCGGCTCGCTGCTGCGCAGGATCGGCGTCTCGCCGTGCCAGAGGCCTGCGATGCAGCCGCCGAGGTCGGGGCGCAGCGCCAGGCGCAGCGCGCCGGCGTGGAGTTCGAAGCTGTGGGTGGTGGAGGCGTGGGATGTCATGCGGGAATCAGTAGCCTTGGGTTCCGGACGACACCGAGTGCACATGCTCGCTGCCCGAGGTGCGCAATGCGGCGATGGCGGCGCGCGCGCCCTGCATGTACAGCCCGAGGTCGGAGCCGACCGCGACGAAGTCGAAACCCGCCGCGCGGTACTGCGCCACCGCCTCCGGGCTGCCGCCGATCGTGCCGACCGGTATGCCGATCGCCTTGCAGCGCAGCACGGCCTGCGACATCAGGTCCATCACCGCCGGGTGGGTCAGGTGGCCCACGTGGCCCATCGAGGCCGACAGGTCGCTCGGCCCGATGAACAGGCCGTCGACGCCGTCGACCGAGGCGATCGCCTCGAGCTGCCGCACCGCCTGCACGGTCTCGAGCTGCGCGATCACGCCCATGCCCTTGTTCGCGTTGGAGATGTAGTTCGGCAGCGTGCCGAAGCGGCTGGCGCGGCTCATCGTCGAGATGCCGCGCAGGCCCTGCGGCGGGTAGCGCGTGGCGGCCACCGCGCGCGCCGCCTCGTCGGCGTTCTGCACGAAGGGGAACATCACCGTGGTCGCGCCGGCGTCGAGCACGCGCTTGACCAGCACCGCGTCGTTCCAGGCCACGCGCACGATGGGCACCATCTTCGTGGCCGACAGCGCCTGCAGCATCTGCACGACGTCCATCATGTCGACCGGCGAGTGCTCCATGTCGAGCACCGCCCAGTCGAAGCCGGCATGGCCGGTGGCCTCGGCCACCAGCGGACTGGCCGACATCACCCAGGTGCCCACCGGCGGGTGGCCGCCGGCGGACTTGAGCAGTTGCCGGAAAGGATTCATGGCGTGCTCCTTCTTCTCTTCGTCAGTAGCGGCTCGGGCTGTCCGCGAGGTCGGCGCGCAGGTAGTGCGCGCCGGGCAGGGGGTTGAAGTAGTAGGGCGCGGTCTCGGCGAAGCCCAGCGAGGCGTACAGCTCGCGCGCGGCCTCCATGTCGTCGAGCGTGTCGAGCAGCATCACCGAGTAGCCGCAGCGGCGCGCCTCGTCCATCAGCGCCTCGGCGAGACGGCGGCCGAGGCCGAAGCGGCGGAACGCGGGGCGCACGTAGAGGCGCTTCATCTCGCAGGCGTTGGCGTGGTCGACGTCGTGCAGCGCGCGCATCGCGCCGCAGCCGGCCACCTCGCCGTCGACCAGCGCCAGCAGCAGCTGCCCGGCCGGCGCGGCGTAGTCGCCCGGCAGCGTGGCCAGTTCTTCCTCGAAGCCCTGGAAGCACAGGTCCACGCCCAGGCCTTCGGCGTATTCGCGGAAGATCGCGCGCACGGCGTCGATCGCTTCTGCCCCTTCGGGTACGACGAGGCGGATGTCGGGGCCGATGTCGGCGGTCATGGGCATGTCGTCGGGTCTGCAAGGCCGACGATAACGCCTCCGGCGCCCACCGGGGCGCGACCCCGGTCAAGCGCCCGTCAGCACCCGCGCGAACAGCGCGCTGTCGACGTTGCCGCCGCTGAGCGCGAGGCCGACGCGCCGGCCCGCCCAGCGCTCGCGCTGCTGCAGCAGCGCGGCGAGCGCGGCGGCTCCCGCGCCTTCGGCGACGTTGTGGGTGTCGGCGAACAGCGCGCGCATCGCGTGAGCGACTTCGTCGTCGGTGACGCTCACGATCTCATCGACCTCGCGGCGGATGATCGCCAGCGCCTGCGGCTCCGGCACGCGGCAGGCCATGCCGTCGGCGAGCTGCGTGCTGACCGGCGCCTCGATGGCGCGGCCGGCCTCGAACGACAGGCGGTAGGCCGGCGCGTGCGCCGACACCACGCCGACGATGCGCGTGGCCACGCCGCTGGCGGCGCGCGCCGCGGCGCAGGCGCAGATGCCGGAGCCCAGGCCGATGGGCACGAACACCGCCTCGGGCGCCTTGCCGGGCGCGAAGTGGCCGAAGAACTCCATCCAGTACGTCGCGACGCCGCGCACCAGATCGATGTCGAACGACGGCACCATCAGCGCGCCGCGCTCGGCGGCCAGCGTCGCGGCATGCTCGCGCGCGGCCTGGAAATCCTCGCCGTGTTCGATCAGCTCGGCGCCGAGCGCGTGCATCGCGGCGTTCTTCTCCCGCGAGTTGCCGTGCGGCACGACGATGATCGAGCGCAGGCCGTGGCGCGCCGCGGCGTAGGCGATCGACTGGCCGTGGTTGCCGCGCGTCGCGCTGATCACGGCGCGCACGTTCGGCTCGCGGCGCGTCAGCGCATCCATGTAGACCAGCCCGCCGCGCAGCTTGAAGGCGCCCACCGGCGTGTGGTTCTCGTGCTTGACCCACACCTGCGCGCCGCAGCGCGCATCGAGCAGCGGCCAGCGCTGCTGCGGCGTCGGCGGCATGGCCTGGCGAACGATTTCGAGCGCGCCGAGCAGCGAGTCGCGGTTTGGCAGGGTCATGCGATGAATCCTTCGAGGCGGATGCGGCCGTTGGGGGAATCGATCTGCGCGACGCAGGCCTTCGCGTCGAACGCGGCCAGCCGCAGCGGGCTGGCCGGCAGCTGATCGGCCGGGTGCACATCGCCCCATTCGATCAGCGTCGGCAGCGCGCCGCCGCCCGGGCGGCGGCCGTCCGCGCGCACCGCGATGCGCCAGCGCAGCAGGCCCTGCGGCGTGGCGCGTTCGGCGGCGAGGATCTCGCCACGGTCGACGCCGGCCGCAGCCGACGCCGCGCATTCGGCCGCGAGGTCGTCGCAGCGCGCCACCCAGTGGATCAGGCGCGGTTGTTCGGCGAGCGCCGCTTGCAGCACGGGGTCGTCCAGTTCGAACCAGCGCCGGCGCGAAGGCGCAGGCGCCTCGGGGTCGATCGCGATGACCTCGAGGTAGCAACGCGGAAAGGCTTGCGACGACAGCGACAGCAGCCGGTTGTGCGTGCCCATCAGCGCATGCTTGCCGCCGGGGCCGGGCGCGACGCCGAAGGTGGCTTCGCACCAGGCCGCGCCTTGGTCCAGCGTGGCCGCGCCGATCACGAGGTGGTCGATCTGCCGGCTCACAGCGAGACGCGCCCGTCGATCAGCACCACGCTGTCGCCGCCGATCCAGACCTCGCCGTCGCGCTGTTCGACATGCACGCGCCCGGCGCGGCCCATCGCCGTGCCCTGGGAGGCGACGTAACGCGGCGGCAGCATGCCCGCCCCGATCAGCCACTGCGCCAGCCCGGCGTTCAGGCTGCCGGTGACCGGATCCTCCTGCACGCCCAGCGTCGGCACGAAGGCGCGCACCTCGATGTCCGCCGCGCCGCCCGGCCAGGGCGCGGCGACGCCCAGTTCCAGCGCGTCCATCGCGGCGAAGTCGGGTTGCAGCGCCAGCAGCTCGTTGCGCGAGCCGAGCATCACCGCGATGAAGTTCGGCCCGTTGGCGACCCAGTTCGACGCGCGGATCGCGTCGCGCGGGATCTTCAGGCAGCGCGCGATCTGCGCCAGCGTCGCTT
This sequence comes from Pseudomonadota bacterium, assembly GCA_029779845.1. Lineage (GTDB taxonomy): Bacteria > Pseudomonadota > Gammaproteobacteria > Burkholderiales > Burkholderiaceae_C > Piscinibacter. The sequence continues at coordinate 100,329 of JAKOZT010000134.1, forward strand.
CATCGACCGCGCCGCTGCGCCGCAAGGGCGGCGCGGCGAACGCCAGGCGCGTGCCGTCGCGGCGCACGCGCACCAGGCCGACGCCGCATTCCTGCACCACTTCGTCGTCGCGCCAAGCGCGCCCGCCGGCGGCAAGCCAGGCGTGGCAGCTGCCCAGCGTCGGGTGGCCGGCGAAGGGCAGTTCGCGGTCCGGCGTGAAGATACGCACGCGGTAGTCGGCGCCGGCTTGCGTGGGCGGCAGCAGGAAGGTGGTTTCGCTGAGGTTGGTCCAGCGCGCGAAGGCGGCCATCTGCGCATCGCTCAGGCCCTGCGCGTCGTGCACCACGGCGAGCGGGTTGCCCTTCAGCGGCTGGTCGCTGAAGACGTCGAGCTGGGTGAACTTCCTCGCCGTGCTCATGCGTGCTCCTTCAAGGTCTTCGCCAGCAGCGCGACGCCGCGTGCGATGTCGTCCGGCGGCACGGTGACGAAGCTCAGCCGCAGCGTGTTGGCCTTGGCATGGTCGGCGAAGAAGGCCGCGCCGGGCACGTAGGCCATGCCGTTGTCCACCGCCTTGGGCAGCAGCGCGGTGGCGTCCATGCCCTCGGGCAGTTCGACCCAGAAGAACATGCCGCCGGCCGGCACCTGCCAGCGGCAGCCGGCCGGCAGGTGATGTTCGAGCGCCGTGCGCATCGCATCGCGCTGCGCCTTGTAGCGCGCGCGCACCGTCGGCACGTGGTCGCGCAGGAAGCCGTCGCGGATCACCTCGTGCACCACGCGCTGGTTGAAGCCGGGCGTGTGCAGGTCGGCGGCCTGCTTGGCCTGCAAGAGCTTGGAGAAGATCGCCTCCGGTGCGACCACGTAGCCGAGGCGCAGCCCCGGCGCCAGCACCTTGGAGAACGAGCCGAGGTAGATGCTGTTGCCCGGCGCGCGCGCCGACAGCGGCGGCGGCGGCGCGGCGTCGAACCACAGCTCGCCGTAGGGGTTGTCCTCGACGACCGGCAGGCCCATCGCCAGTGCCTTGTCGGCCAGCACGAGGCGCCGCGCCGCGCTCATGCAGCGTCCGCTCGGGTTCTGGAAATTCGGCAGCAGGTAGACGAAGCGCGCGCCGCGCGCGGCGTCCAGCGCCTCGGGCAGCGGGCCGTCGTCGTCGCCCTCGACCGAGATCACCTCCGGCTCGTAGGGCGCGAAGGCCTGCAAGGCGCCCAGGTAGGTGGGCCGCTCGACCGCCACGCCGCTGCCGGCGTCGATCAGCACCTTGCCGACCAGGTCCAGCCCCTGCTGCGAGCCGGTGGTGATCAGCACCTGCGAGGCGTCGCAGGCCAGCCCCTGCGCGCCCATCTCGGCGGCCACCCACTCGCGCAGCGGGCCGAAGCCCTCGCTGGCGGCGTATTGCAGCGCCTCGCGCGGCGTGTCGCGCAGCACGCGCTCGCAGGCGGCGCGCATCGCCTCGACCGGGAAGCTCTCCGGCGCCGGCAGGCCGCCGGCCAGCGAGACGATGCCGGGCTTCTCGGTGACCTTGAGGATCTCGCGGATCACCGAGGGGTTCATGCGTTCGGCGCGGCGGGCGAGGACGAAGCTCATGCGGGGGTTCTCCGAGGAACGGGGCGATGCCCGCAGTCTAGGCACACCACCAGCACAGTGGCAGTACACTTTGCCGGATCTGATCTCGCACTGTACTGATGAGCCGGCCAGCACACGCCCTGCCCGCCGCGCCGCTTTCGCGCGGCGCCGACAGCACGCTCACCGAGCAGCTCGCGGCGCGTTTCGCCGAGCGCATCCGCGCCCGGCTGCTGGCGCCCGGCGCGAGGCTGCCCTCGGTGCGCGAGTGCGCACGCCGCCACGCGGTGAGCCCGACCACGGTGGTTTCCGCCTACGACCAGCTGCTCGCCCAAGGGCTGGTGGAAGCGCGCGCGCAGCGCGGCTTCTTCGTGCGCGCGCCGCTGGGCGAAGCGGCCGCCGGTCCGGCCCGCAGCGCCGCGGCCGCACCGCGCGCGCCGGTGCCGATCAGCGCCACCACGCTGATCCGCGGCATGTTCCAGCCGCCCGGCGCGCAGCCGATGCCGGGCCTGGGCACGCTGCCGGTGGAGTGGCTCGACGCCCCGCTGCTGGCCGCCGCGATGCGCAAGGCCGGCGCCCAGCTCGGCCGCGGCGCCCTGCAGTACGGCGAGCCGGCCGGCGAGGCGCGCCTGCGCCGCGCGCTGGCGGCGCGGCTGGCCGAACACGGCATCAATGCCGGCAGCGAGCAGATCGTCACCACCATGGGCGCGACGCACGCGCTGGACATCGTCACACGCACGCTGCTCAAGCCGGGCGAATCGGTGCTGGTCGACGAGCCGGGCTGGTCGGTGGAGTACGCGCGGCTGGCGGCGCTGGGCATGCGCGTGCTGCCGGTGCCGCGCGGCCCCGAGGGGCCGGACCTGGCCGCGATGCAGCGCCTGATCGAGGCCCAGCCGGAGGCGGCGCGGCCGCGCCTGTACGTCACCGTCTCGGTGCTGCACAACCCGACCGGCGCGTCGCTGAGCCTGCAATCGGCGCACAAGGTCTTGCAGCTGGCGCAGGCGCACGACTTCGCGATCGTCGAGGACGACACCTACGCGCACATCGCGCCGGCGCACCTGCCGCGCCTGGCGGCGCTGGACGCGCTGGAGCGCACCGTCTACGTCGGCGGCTTCTCGAAGATCCTCACGCCGAGCTGGCGCGTCGGCTACATCGCCGCGCCGGCGCGCTGGGTCGATCGCCTGATCGACACCAAGCTGCTGGGCACGCTGACCACGCCGTCCATGACGGAGTTGGCGCTGGCTCACTGCCTGGAGCAAGGCCTGCTGCGCCGCCACGCCGAGCGCGTGCAGCGGCTGCTGGCGGCGGCGCGGGAGCGCTCGGTGGCGCTGGCGCGCGCCCACGGCTGCCGCTTCGCCGCCGAGCCGCGCGGGCTGTTCGGCTGGGTCGACACCGGCGTGGACACCGAGCGCCTCGCCCAGGCGATGCACGACGACGGCTGGCTGATCGCGCCCGGCGCGCTGTTCCACGCCACGCACCGGCCGACCACCCTGATGCGCATCAACTTCGCGACCACCCAGAACGCCCGCTTCTGGCAGGCCCTGGACGGCGCGCGGAGTGCGCTGCGGCCTCTTTCGTAACGACCGGTAACGAGAGAGAATCGCCGCTGCGATGGACAGCGAACTCTTCCAACCCACGTTGCCGCTCGGCGAGCCCGAGCTGATGCGCGCCAGCGCCTACCAGCGCTACCTCGACGAGCTGCGCAGCAGCTCGGGCGGCATCAGCACGCGCATCTCGCAGCTGAGCCCCTCGCTGAAGGCCGACCTGCTGCGCTTCGGCGACGACGGCGGCGCCTCCGAAGTCGTCGAGGTGATGGCCGCCTGCGTGCGCCACGGCAAGCGCGTGACCATCCACATCCAGAGCGACGAGCGCGTCGTGCCGCTGACGGTGTTCGCGCAGGAGCGGCTGGTGCACTGCCCGGTGTCGCCGGAGGAGCTGTTGGGCAAACCCATGCTCGACCTGAAGGTGATGCACGTGGAGCCGGCGCTGCTGCAACCGCCCAGCGAGCCGGGCGCGACGCTGGTCGGCGACGCCGACGCGCACTACCCGCTCGCGCCGCTGCTGTGGGAGCTGGCGATGCGCGGCCTGCGCCGCGAGCTGCTGCCCGAGATCGCCGGCCCGGCGGTGTACCGCGTGGCGCCGGGGCTGGACACCACCTCGCTGCCGGCCAGCGGCGCGGTGATGGCCGCCATCCAGCGCCTGGCGCGCCAGGGCGCCTCGCTGAAGGAACTCGCCGACTGGCCCGGCATGGACCGCGAGCGCGCGACGCGGCTGCTCAATGCGCTGTACCTGCAAAGCGGGCTGATCGTCAGCCGCTCGCATCCCGACGCGGCGCGGGATGCGTGGTTCTGATACCGACCAGCGATCAATCGTTCAGAAAGCCGGCAGCGTGGTCCAAGCGGCAAAGGGCCGTGCGGGCCGCCCGCGGCGCTTCGATGAGACGGTCGGCCCTGCGGGCCGACTGCCTTGCGCTGCTCGGTCTCGCGGCCCCGCCGCGGAACTCGCTTCGCGGGCTATCGCCCGCTGCGCTCAATCACCCGCGGCGAGCATGAGGACGAAGCGCGCGGGTACGCGCGCGGGCCA
>JAKOZT010000099.1 GCA_029779845.1 Pseudomonadota bacterium
GGCTCGTGGCCCGCGCGCGTACCCGCGCGCTTCGTCCTCATGCTCGCCGCGGGTGATCGAGCGCAGCGGGCGATAGCCCGCGAAGCGAGTTCCGCGGCGGGGCCGCGAGACCGAGCAGCGCAAGGCAGTCGGCCCGCAGGGCCGACCGTCTCATCGAAGCGCCGCGGGCGGCCCGCACGGCCCTTTGCCGCTTGGACCACGTTGCCGGCTTTCTGAACGATTGATCGCTGGCCGGTATCAGTACATCAGGCGGTCCGGCCGCAAGTCGCGCAGGATCGTCGTCGCGATCTCCTCGATCGACTTGTGCGTCGACGACAGCCAGGCGATGCCCTCGCGGCGCATCATCGCTTCGGCCTCGCGCACCTCGCTGCGACAGTTCTCGATCGCGGCGTACCTGCTGCCGGGGCGGCGCTCGTTGCGGATCTGGCTCAGGCGCTCGGGGTCGATGGTCAGGCCGAAGCATTTCTTCTTGAACGGCGCGAGCGTCGAGGGAATCTGCCCGCGGTCGAAGTCCTCCGGGATGAGCGGATAGTTCGCGGCCTTGATGCCGTGCTGCATCGCCAGGTACAGCGAGGTCGGCGTCTTGCCGCTGCGGCTGACGCCGACCAGGATCACGTCGGCCTCGGCGAGGTTCTTGGCCGACTGCCCGTCGTCGTGCGCGAGCGAGAAGTTGATCGCCTCGATACGGTCGGTGTACTCCTGGCTCGCCGACACGTCGGAGAAGCGCCCGATGCGGTGGTTCGACTTGACGCCGAACTCGGCCTCCAGCGGCTCGATGAAGGTGTTGAACATGTCCAGCACCAGCCCGCGCGAGGCCTTGAGGATCTCCAGGATCTCGCTGTTGACCAGCGTGAGGAACACCACCGGCCGGCGCCCCTCGGCATCGGCGCTGTGGTTGACCTCGCGCACCACCTGGTGCGCCTTGTCGGGCGTATCGATGAAGGGGCGGCGCACGTGGCGCGGCTTGCCCGGAAACTGCGCCAGGATCGAGTTGCCGAAGGTCTCGGCGGTGATGCCGGTGCCGTCGGAGACGAAGAACACGGTGCGGTTTGGCATGGGGCTCGGGGGGTGCGAATCTGCCCGGAATGATAGGGACAAACCGTAGAATTCCGCCCAATTCGCCCCCGCCCGCTCACCGCCCGATGACCGCCAGCCGCCGACTACAACAAGCACTCGAACAGTGCGGCGCGCCGGCCTGGGCTTTGCGTGGCATGCGGGGGACACCGCTTTCCCAACATCACGGAGTTTTCCCATGTCCAACCCCGCTCTGGCGACCGCCCTGGTCGTACCGTTCGAACAACTGAGGATGAGCGATGTCGAGGTGGTCGGCGGCAAGAACGCCTCCCTCGGCGAAATGATCAGCCAGCTGGCCGCTTCCGGCGTGCGCGTGCCCGGCGGCTTCGCGACCACCGCGCACGCCTTCCGCGAATTCCTCCAGCACGAAGGCCTCGCCAAGCGCATCGAGGCGCGCCTCGCCAGCCTGAACACCGACGACGTGCGCGCGCTCGCCGAGGCCGGCGCGCAGATCCGCCACTGGCTCGAGTCCACGCCGTTCCCGAGCGCACTCGAAGCGGCGATCCGCGCCGAGTTCGCCAAGCTGACCGAAGGCAATCCGGGCGCGTCGTTCGCGGTGCGCTCCTCGGCCACCGCCGAGGACCTGCCCGACGCCTCCTTCGCCGGCCAGCAGGAGACCTTCCTGAACGTCGTCGGCATCGACGAGGTGCTGGCGAAGATGAAGGAGGTGTTCGCCAGCCTCTACAACGACCGCGCGATCAGCTACCGCGTGCACAAGGGCTTCGCGCACGCCGACGTGGCGCTGTCGGCCGGCGTGCAGCGCATGGTGCGCTCCGACCTGGGCGCGGCCGGCGTGATGTTCACGATCGACACCGAGAGCGGCTTCTCCGACGTGGTGTTCGTCACCTCCAGCTACGGCCTGGGCGAGACGGTGGTGCAGGGCGCCGTGAACCCCGACGAGTTCTACGTGCACAAGCCGGCGCTGAAGGCCGGCAAGCGGCCGATCATCCGCCGCAACCTCGGCTCCAAGCTGATCAAGATGGAGTTCGCGCCGGCCGAGGAGAAAGCGAAGACGGGCCGTCTGGTGCGCACCGTGGACACCGCGCCCGAGCAGCGCAACCGCTATTCGCTGTCCGACGCCGACGTGACCGAGCTCGCCAGCTACGCGCTGATCATCGAGCAGCACTACGGCCGGGCGATGGACATCGAGTGGGGCAAGGACGGCGGCGACGGCAAGCTCTACATCCTGCAGGCGCGCCCCGAGACGGTGAAGAGCCAGCAGCAGGGCAAGGCCGAGCAGCGCTACAAGCTCAAGGGCGCGAAGAGCACGGTGCTGGCCGAAGGCCGCGCGATCGGCCAGAAGATCGGCACCGGCCCGGTGCGGCTGGTGCACAGCATCGCCGAGATGGACAAGGTGCAGCCCGGCGACGTGCTGGTCACCGACATGACCGACCCGAACTGGGAGCCGGTGATGAAGCGCGCCAGCGCGATCGTCACCAACCGCGGCGGGCGCACCTGCCACGCGGCCATCATCGCGCGCGAGCTGGGCATCCCCGCGGTGGTGGGCTGCGGCGACGCCACCGAGACGCTGAAGGACGGCGCGCTGGTCACGGTGGCCTGCTCCGAGGGCGACACCGGCTACATCTACGACGGCCTGCTCGAAACCGAGGTCAGCGAGGTGCAGCGCGGCGAGCTGCCCTACTGCCCGGTGAAGATCATGATGAACGTCGGCAACCCGCAGCTGGCCTTCGACTTCGCGCAGATGCCGAACTCGGGCGTGGGCCTGGCGCGGCTCGAGTTCATCATCAACAACAACATCGGCGTGCACCCGAAGGCGATCCTCGACTACCCGAACGTCGATGCCGACCTGAAGAAGGCGGTCGAGTCGGTGGCGCGCGGCCATGCCAGCCCGCGCGCCTTCTACGTCGACAAGCTCGCCGAGGGCGTGGCGACCATCGCCGCGGCCTTCTGGCCCAAGCCGGTGATCGTGCGGCTGTCGGACTTCAAGAGCAACGAGTACCGCAAGCTGATCGGCGGCTCGCGCTACGAGCCCGAGGAAGAGAACCCGATGCTGGGCTTCCGCGGCGCGTCGCGCTACGTCAGCGAGGAGTTCGGCGAGGCCTTCGCGATGGAATGCGAGGCGATCAAGCGCGTGCGCAGCGACATGGGCCTGTCCAACGTCGAGATCATGGTGCCCTTTGTGCGCACCTTGGGCCAGGCCGAGCGCGTGGTGGGCATGCTGGCCGAGCGCGGCCTCAAGCGTGCCGCTTCGGGCGGGACGGACGGCCTGCGCGTGATCATGATGTGCGAGATCCCGAGCAACGCGATCCTCGCCGAGCAGTTCCTCGAGCATTTCGACGGCATGTCGATCGGCTCGAACGACCTGACGCAGCTGACGCTGGGGCTCGATCGCGACTCCGGCCTGGAACTGCTGGCGCGCGACTTCGACGAGCGCGACCCGGCGGTGAAGGCGATGATCTCGCGCGCCATCACCGCCTGCCGCGCGGTGGGCAAGTACGTGGGCATCTGCGGCCAGGGGCCCAGCGACCACCCCGACTTCGCCGACTGGCTGGCGCGCGAGGGCATCGTGTCGATCTCGCTGAACCCCGACACGGTGGTCGAGACCTGGCAGCGCCTGGCGAAGCGTTAAAGCTCCAGGTTGTCGATCAGCCGCGTCGTGCCGAGCTTGGCGGCGGCGAGCGCCACCAGCGGCTCGCCGTCGGCGGGCTCGCCGAGATCGCGGCGGCGGCGGATCGCGACGTAGTCGGGCTGCCAGCCGCGCGCGGTGAGGCCACTCATCGCCTCGGCTTCGAGCTTTGCCCAGTCACGCTCGCCGGCCTTCGCCGCCGCGTCGATGCGGCGCAGCGCGGCACTCAGCTGCACGGCCTCGGCGCGCTGCGCCGTGTCGAGGTAGCCGTTGCGCGACGACAGCGCAAGGCCGTCGCCCGCACGCCCGGTCTCGCCGCCGACGATGGTGATCGGCAGCGCGAGCTGCTCGACCATGCGGCGGATCACCATCAGCTGCTGGTAGTCCTTCTTGCCGAACACCGCCACCTGGGGCTGCACGGCGTTGAAGAGCTTGAGCACCACCGTGCACACGCCGGTGAAGAAGCCGGGGCGGAAGTGGCCTTCGAGGATGTCGGCCAGCTCGGCTGGCGGCTGCACCTTGTAGCCCTGCGGCTCGGGGTAGAGATCCTTCTCCGAGGGCGCGAACACGATGTCGCAGCCGGCCGGCGCGAGCAGCTGGCAGTCGCGCTCCAGCGTGCGCGGGTAGGTGTCGAAGTCCTCGTGAGGCGCGAATTGCAGACGGTTGACGAAGATGCTCGCCACCACCGGCCCGCCGCGCGCGCGCGCCAGCTTGATCAGCGAGAGATGGCCGTCGTGCAGGTTGCCCATCGTGGGCACGAAGACGGTGTTGGTCTGGCCGGCGAGCGCGGCGCGCAGCTGCGCGATGCTGTGGACGACTTGCATGCGTTCGTTCGGTTCGTTCTCAGTAGCCGTGCACGGCCGGGTCGGGGAAGCTGCCGTCTTTCACGGCGGCCACGTAGGCGCGGATCGCAGTCTCGATGCTGTCGCTGCCCGCCATGAAGTTGCGCACGAAGCGTGGCAGCCTGCCGCGCGTGACGCCCAGCATGTCGTGCAACACCAGGACCTGGCCCGAGCAGCCGGGGCCGGCGCCGATGCCGATCACCGGGATCGACAGGCTTTTCGTCAGCCGCTCGCCGAGCGCGCTCGGGATCAGTTCGACGACGAGCATGGCCGCGCCCGCATCGGCGAGCTCCTTCGCCTCGCGCAGCAGGCGTTCGGCGCCATCGTCGTCGCGGCCCTGGATGCGGTAGCCGCCCAGCGCGTGCACCGATTGCGGCGTGAGGCCCAGGTGCGCGCACACCGGGATGCCGCGCTCGACCAGCTGGCGCACCACCGGCACCGTCCAGCCGCCGCCTTCGAGCTTGACCATGTGCGCGCCGGCTTGCATCAGCGTCGCGGCGCTCTGCATGGCCTGCTCGATTCCGGCGTGGTACGAGGCGAAGGGCAGGTCGCCGACGATCCAGGCCGTGCGGTTGCCGCGCGCCACGCACTGCACGTGGTAGGCCATCTCGGCGAGCGTCACCGGCAGCGTGCTGTCGCGGCCTTGCAGCGTCATGCCCAGCGAATCGCCGATCAGCAGCACGTCGACGCCGGCCTCGTCGAGCAGCCGCGCGAAGCTGGCGTCGTAGGCGGTCAGCATCGCGATCTTCTCGCCGGCCGCATGCATCGCGGCGAGGCGGTGCAGCGTCATCGGCTTGCGCGCGCCGTCGCCCGCGGCTTGCGAAGGGGTGGGGTACATGGGTCTCCTCGAATGCTTCAGATCAGGCCGTCGAAGGGCAGCACGTCGACCGGCTCGCCCGCGGCGACGTCGCCGCGCTCGTGCGCCAGCACCACCAGGCCGTTGGCGATGCTCATGCTGCGCAGGATGCCCGAACCCTGCGCGCCGGTGAGCTCGACCTGCCAGCCCTCGCCCGCGCGCGTGACGATGCCGCGCTGGAATTCGGTGCGGCCGGGCTTCTTGCGGATGGGCCTCGCGCTGGCGGCGCGCAGCATGGGCAGCGGCATCGGCGCGGCGCCGCTCATCGCCAGCAGCGCCTCGCGCACGAAGGCGTAGAAGCTCACCATCACCGCCACCGGGTTGCCGGGCAGGCCGAACAGGATGGCGTCGCCGATGCGGCCGATCGCCATCGGCCGGCCGGGGCGGATCGCGAGCTTCCAGAACAGCACCTCGCCGAGCGACTTCATGATGCGCTTGGTGTGGTCGGCCTCGCCGACGCTGACGCCGCCCGAGGTGATCACCGCATCGGCGCATGCCGAGGCGTTGCGGAAGGCGGCTTCCAGCGCGGCCGGGTCGTCGCGCACCACGCCCATGTCGATCGCCTCGACGCCCAGGCGCTGCAGCATGCTCCACAGCGTGTAGCGGTTGCTGTCGTAGACGCAGCCCGGCGCCAGCGGCTCGCCGACCGAGCGCAGTTCGTCGCCGGTGGAGAAGAAGGCCACGCGCAGGCGGCGCCGCACCGCCACCTCGGCGTGGCCGAGCGACGCGAGCAGGCCGAGGTCGGCCGGGCGCAGCAGGCGGCCGGCGCTCAGCGCCGCTTCGCCGCGCGCCAGGTCTTCGCCGGTACGGCGGCGGTTGTCGCCCGCGCGCACCGCGCCGGCGGGGAGGGTCACGCGCTCGCCATCGACCCGGACGAACTCCTGCGGCACCACCGTGTCGAGTCCGGCCGGCATCATCGCGCCGGTCATGATGCGCACGCACTCGCCGGCGCCGGGCGTGCCCGTGAACGGCACGCCGGCCAGGCCGCGGCCGGCGATGCGCAGCACGGTGTCGCCCGAGGCCGCGAGTTCGCTGCCGCGCAGCGCATAGCCGTCCATCGCGGCGTTGTCCTGCGCCGGCACGTCGATCGCCGAGATCAGGTCGTGCGCCAGCACGCGGCCGAGCGCGCTGCGCAGGGGGGCTCGTTCCACCGCCTGCACACGCGGCACCAGCCGGGCGATGAACTCCCTGGCCTGCGCCACCGGCAGCGCATCGGCGTCGTAGCCGCTCACGCAGGAGGCGATCTCGGCCAGGCTCGCAGGGTCGGAACTCATGGGCGCGGATGGTAGCCGCCCGCGCGGCCCGGTTCGGGCTCAGCCCTGCAGGCGCTGCAATTCGGCCGGCGTGTTGGCGTTGACGAAGGCGGAGGCGTCGTCGAACGGCACCTCCACGCAGCCGTGCTGCCGGGCCCAGCGCTCGACCTTGCGTTCGCCGGCGGCCACGAAGGCACGCAAGCTCGCTTCCAGATCGCAGCGCATCAGGCAGAACACCGGCTGGGCACGCTGCTCGCCGGCTTCGATCGCGACGGCCATGCCGATCGCGGCACCGCGCTGCGCCACGGCCGCGGCCAGCCGCTCGACCAGATCGGCGGGGAAGTTCGGCGAGTCGCAGGGCACGGTGGCGAGCCAGGGCGTCTCGGCATGCGTGATCCCCGCGAGGAAGCCGGCCAGCGGGCCGGGATGGTCGGGCAAGGCATCGGGCCACACCGGCACGCCGAAGGCCGCATAGGCGTCGAGATGGCGGTTGGCGTTGACGGCGACCCGGCCCACCTGCGGCGCGAGGCGCTGCAAGGCATGCAGCGCGAGCGGCACGCCGCGATGCAGTTGCAGGCCCTTGTCGACCCCGCCCATGCGGCTGCCGCGCCCGCCGGCGAGCACGAGGCCGGTGATGTCGTCGCGGGCGATGTTCAACTCACCCACCGATGTAGTGCATCTCCACCCGCCGCTGCCCGCTGCCCGCATCCGCCTGCATCGCGCCGCGCAGCTCGGAGTAGCGGTCGCCGCGGCCCGCCCACAGCGCGCCGATCGCCGCCGCGATCTGCGCGTCGTCGTGTCCGCCGCGCAGCAGCGCGCGCAGGTCGTGGCCGTGGCTGGCGAACAGGCAGGTGAAGAGCTTGCCTTCGGTGGACAGGCGCGCGCGGTTGCAGTCGCGGCAGAAGGCGCGCGTGACGCTGGAGATCACGCCGATCTCGCCGCCGCCGTCGCGGTAGCGCCAGCGCTGGGCGGTTTCGCCCGGCGCGTTCGCCTCCAGCGGCTCGAGCGGGAAGCTCTGCGCGATGCGCGCAACGACATCGGCCGAGGGCAGCACCTCGTCCATGCGCCAGCCGTTGGTGGCGCCGACGTCCATGTACTCGATGAAGCGCAGCACGACGCTGCCGTCGAACTGCTCGCGGAAGAAGCGCGCCATCGGCACGATCTCGTGGTCGTTGCTGCCGCGCTTGACGACCATGTTGACCTTGATGGTCCCGAAGCCGCAGCGCCGCGCCTCGGCGATGCCCTCGAGCACGTCGGCGACCGGAAAGTCGACGTCGTTCATGCGCCGGAAGATCGTGTCGTCGAGCGCGTCCAGGCTCACCGTCACGCGCTGCAGGCCGGCGTCCTTCAGCGCCCGAGCCTTGCGCGCCAGCAGCGAGCCGTTGGTGGTCAGCGTCAGGTCGAGCGCGGAACCGTCGGGGCAGCGCAGTGCGGCAAGCATCGCCACCAGCCGCTCCAGATCCTTGCGCAGCAGCGGCTCGCCGCCGGTCAGGCGCAGCTTGCGCACGCCGTGCGCGACGAACAGCCTTGCTGCGCGCGTGATCTCCTCGAAGCTCAGCAGCGAGCCGTGCGGCAGGAAGTGGTACTGCTTGTCGAACACTTCCTTGGGCATGCAGTAGCCGCAGCGGAAGTTGCAGCGGTCGGTGACCGAGATGCGCAGGTCGCGCAGCGGCCGGCCGAGGCGGTCGGCGACGTGCCCGCTCGGCGCGGCGGGCCGCTCGGGGATGCGCGGCACGCTGGCGGCGTAGCGATGGTCGGCCAGCGGAATGACTTTTTCGCCCATGAGCGCGAATTGTGCCTGCGCGACGCCGTGGTGCGCCCGGGCACGACCCCGCAGCGGCCGGGGCTTCCGGCCGGCGTCAGTGCAGCGTGCGGTAGGTCTCGGCGTCCTGCGCGGTGGCGGCGGCCGGTGTCGGCGTCGCGACGGGCGCCGGCGCGGCGGCCTGCTGCACCGCGGGCGCATCGAGCAGCGGCTGCGCGCGCCGCGCGCCGGTGAAGCGCTTGCTCCAGTAGGCGTAGCGCATGTCTTCCACGCGGACCTCGCCGCCGGTGCGCGGCGAGTGGATGAACTTGCCTTCGCCGATGTAGATGCCGACGTGCGAGAAGGTGCGCTTGAGGGTGTTGAAGAACACCAGGTCGCCCGGCTTCAGCTCGTCGCGCTTGACCTTGACGAGCCCGTTCGCGCTGGCCTGCTCGTCGGCGCGGCGCGGCAGCACGAAGCCCAGGCTGATCTCGAACACGTGGCGCGTGAAGCCGCTGCAGTCGAAGCCCTGCTCGGCGCTGGTGCCGCCGCGGCGGTAGGGCACGCCGAGGAAGTTCATCGCGCCCAGCACCATCTCGGAGGCCTTGTCGCGCATGGTCTGCACGAAGGCGTATTCGCTCGGCGGCACGGCGGCCGGCACCTTGTCGGGCTCGCCGAAGCCGCGCTCCGCCAGCAGCTTGGCGATCGGGTCGGCGGCCTCGGGCGCGGCCTGCACCGCCGTGGCGGCCAGCGCGAGCGCGATGGCCAGGCAGGCCAGGGCGGGGCGGCGGCGGGCGGGCGTTTCCATCGGGGCGCAGCTTAGTCGTGCCCACGCCCCGAAGTCAACCTAAAAAACCAATGCTGACGGCCACTTGCGTCAACATTTACAGGCGCTTGCGAGGCTGCGTTATCGTTTCGCCAATCACTCCGAGGAGACTCGAGCATGTTCAAGGCCCTGCTGCTGGAAAAAGACGACGCCGGCTTTCGCGCCGGCATCCGCGAACTCGACGAGGCCGCACTGCCCGCCGGCGACGTGCTGGTGGAAGTGGCGCACTCGACGCTCAACTACAAGGATGGGCTGGCGATCACGAATCGCGGCCCGGTGGTGCGCCAGTGGCCGATGGTGGCCGGCATCGACGGCGCCGGCCGCGTGCTCGAAAGCTCGCACCCGGCGTGGAAGCCGGGCGATGCCTTCGTGCTCAACGGCTGGGGCGTCGGCGAGACGCGCTGGGGCTGCCTGGCGCGCAAGGCGCGCCTGAAGGGCGACTGGCTGGTGCCGCTGCCGGCCGCCTTCACGACGCGCCAGGCGATGGCGATCGGCACCGCCGGCTACACCGCGATGCTCAGCGTGCTGGCGCTGGAGCGCCACGGTGTCAAGCCGGGCGACGGCGAGGTGCTGGTGACCGGCGCCACCGGCGGCGTCGGCAGCGTGGCCGTCGCGCTGCTGGCCAGGCTGGGCCACCGCGTCGTCGCCGCCACCGGCAAGGCGGCCGAGGCCGACTACCTGAAGTCGTTGGGCGCGGCGAGCGTCATCGACCGGGCCGAGCTCGCCGCGCCCGGCAAGCCGCTGCAAAAGGAGCGCTGGGCGGCGGTGGTCGATGCGGTGGGCAGCCACACGCTGGCCACCGCCTGCGCGCAGACACGCTACGGCGGCGTGGTGACGGCCTGCGGGCTGGCGCAGGGGGCCGACTTTCCCGCCACGGTGATGCCCTTCATCCTGCGCGGCGTCACGCTCGCCGGCATCGACAGCGTGATGGCGCCGCAGCCGCTGCGCCGCGCGGCCTGGGATCGCCTCGCGCGCGATCTCGATGCCGGGCAGCTCGAAACCATCACCACCGAAATCCCGCTGGCCGATGCCGTCGCACGCGCGCACGACTTGATGGCCGGCAAGCTGCGCGGCCGTGTGGTGGTGCGCATCGACTAGCGTCAGACCCTCGTAAGAGCCTGCGCTTGAAATCCGCCGCCAGCCAAGACGATCTTCAGGAGACAGGCCATGACGAGCTACGCCGCGTTCCATCAGCGTTCGATCCAGGACCGTGACGGCTTCTGGGCCGAGCAGGCGCAGCTGATCGACTGGCAGACGCCGTTCGAGCAGGTCTGCGACGACTCGAACCCGCCGTTCGCGAAGTGGTTCGTCGGCGGCAAGACCAACCTGTGCCACAACGCCGTCGACCGGCACCTGAAGACGCGTCCCGACCAGAACGCACTGATCTTCGTCTCCACCGAGACCGGCCAGGAGAGGGCCTACAGCTTCCGCGAACTGCACGCCGAGGTGCAGCGCGTCGCGGCCATCCTGCAGGAGCTGGGCGTCAAGCAGGGCGACCGCGTGCTCGTCTACATGCCGATGATCGCCGAGGCCGCCTTCACGATGCTGGCCTGCGCGCGCATCGGCGCGATCCACTCGGTGGTGTTCGGCGGCTTCGCGAGCGTCAGCCTCGCCAGCCGCATCGACGACGCCGAGCCGACGGTGATCGTCAGCGCCGACGCCGGCATGCGCTCGGGCAAGGTGGTGGCCTACAAGCCGCTGCTCGACGAGGCGATCAAGCTCGCCCACCACAAGCCCGCCAAGGTGCTGCTGGTGAACCGCGGGCTGAGCCCGATGGAGACGGTGGACGGCCGCGATGTCGACTACGCGGCGCTGCGCGACAAGCACTTGGACACCGTCGTGCCCTGCGCGTGGGTGGACGCCACCCACCCGAGCTACACGCTCTACACCAGCGGCACCACCGGCAAGCCGAAGGGCGTGCAGCGCGACACCGGCGGCTACGCGGTGGCGCTGGCCGCGTCGATGAAGCACATCTTCTGCGGCAACGCCGGCGAGACCTACTTCTCCACCAGCGACATCGGCTGGGTGGTGGGCCACAGCTACATCATCTACGGCCCGCTGATCGCCGGCATGGCGACCATCATGTACGAAGGCCTGCCGACGCGCCCCGACGCCGGCATCTGGTGGAGCCTGGTCGAGAAGTACAAGGTCACCGTGATGTTCAGCGCGCCCACCGCGGTGCGCGTGCTGAAGAAGCAGGATCCGGCCTTCCTGACGAAGTACGACCTGTCCTCCCTGCGCGCGCTCTTCCTCGCCGGCGAACCGCTCGACGAGCCGACCGCCAAGTGGATCGCCGAATCGCTGGGCAAGCCGATCATCGACAACTACTGGCAGACGGAGACCGGCTGGCCGATCCTGACCATCGCCAACGGCGTCGAGAAGGCGCCGAGCAAGTTCGGCAGCCCGGGCGTGGCGATGTACGGCTACGACGTGCGCCTGATCGACGAGATCACCGGCGAGCAGGTCACGGCGCCCAACCAGAAGGGCGTGGTGGCGATTGCCGGCCCGCTGCCGCCGGGCTGCATGCAGACGGTGTGGCGCGACGACGCGCGCTTCGTGAAGACGTACTGGCAGAGCATCCCGGGCCAGCAGCTCTACAGCACCTTCGACTGGGGCATCAAGGACGAGGACGGCTACTTCTTCATCCTCGGCCGCACCGACGACGTGATCAACGTGGCCGGTCACCGCCTCGGCACACGCGAGATCGAGGAGAGCATCTCCAGCCACCCGGCGGTGGCCGAGGTGGCGGTGGTCGGCGTGGCCGACCAGCTGAAGGGTCAGGTGGCGATGGCCTTCGCGGTACTGAAGGATGCGTCGGTGGCCGCCGATCCGAATGCGCGCCTCAAGCTCGAAGGCGAGGTGATGAAGACGGTGGACAGCCAGCTCGGCGCGGTGGCGCGGCCGGCGCGCATCCACTTCGTCTCGCTGCTGCCCAAGACGCGCTCGGGCAAGATGCTGCGCCGCGCGATCCAGGCGGTGTGCGAACAGCGCGACCCGGGCGACCTGACGACGATGGACGACCCGACCGCCTTGCAGCAGATCCGCGAGCTGGTGGCGGCGAAGTAGCAAGACTTCCAAGGCCCTCGCAAGAGGGCCTTCTTCTTTGGCCCGGCGGGGGGATCGCCGGCGGTGAGTGGGCGCGCCAGCATGGGCGCCATGAAGACACACCCGTTTCATCCGAACCGCCGCCAATGCCTGGCGCTGGCCCTGGGTGCCATTCCCGGCTTCGTGCTCGCCGAGGAGGCTGACCGCAATCCCGACCCGGCCGGCTGGCTGGTCAGCGAAAAGCTCGACGGCGTGCGTGCGCTGTGGGACGGCGCGCAGCTGCGTTTTCGCAGCGGCCGCGTGGTGGCCGCGCCGCCGTGGTTCATCGAGCGCCTGCCGCGCACTCCGCTGGACGGTGAACTGTGGCTGGGGCGCGGGCGCTTCGATGAACTCTCCGGCCTCGTGCGGCGCAACTCGCCCGACGACCAAGCGTGGCGCGAGGTGCGCTACATGCTGTTCGAGCTGCCCGGCGCGCCGGGGCCGTTCAGCGAACGCGCGGCGACGCTCGTGCGCATCGCCACACAGGCAGGCTGGCCGCAACTGCGAGCGGTGGCGCAGCGCACGCTGCCGGACCGCGCGGCGCTGGCGTCATGGCTGGCCGAGGTCGTGCGAGGCGGCGGCGAAGGCCTGATGCTGCATCGCGTCGATGCGCCCTGGGCCGCCGGCCGCAGCCGCGTGCTGCTCAAGCTCAAGCCGCAGCACGACGAAGACGGCGTCGTGATCGCCCACCTGCCGGGCCGCGGCAGGCACGCCGGCCGCCTCGGCGCGCTGCGCCTGCGCCGCGACGACGGCCTGGTGTTCGATCTCGGCAGCGGCTTCAGCGATGCGCAGCGCGAATCACCGCCGCCGCTGGGCAGCACTGTCACCTACACCCATCGAGGCCGCACGCCGACGGGCGTGCCGCGCTTCGCCAGCTTCCTGCGCCTGCGGCCGGATGCCTGAGCGTCAGAGCACCTCGGACGCGAAGTCCGCCAGCCGCGAGCGCTCGCCGCGCGCCAGCGTCACGTGGCCGCTGTGCGGCCAGCCCTTGAAGCGGTCCACCGCGTAGGTCAGGCCCGAGCTGCCTTCGGTCAGGTAGGGCGTGTCGATCTGCGCCAGGTTGCCCAGGCAGACGATCTTGGTGCCCGGCCCGGCGCGCGTGATCAGCGTCTTCATCTGCTTGGGCGTCAGGTTCTGCGCCTCGTCGATGATGACGAACTTGTTCAGGAAGGTGCGCCCGCGCATGAAGTTCAGGCTCTTGATCTTGATCTTGGCGCGCACCAGGTCGTTGGTGGCGGCGCGTCCCCATTCGCCGGCGCCGCCGTCGCTGCGCGAGAGCACCTCGAGGTTGTCGTCGAGAGCGCCCATCCACGGGCCCATCTTCTCCTCCTCGGTGCCGGGCAGGAAGCCGATGTCCTCGCCCACCGGCACCGTCACGCGCGTGACGATGATCTCGGTGTAGCGGCGCTCGTCCATCACCTGCGACAGCCCCGCGGCCAGCGTCATCAGCGTCTTGCCGGTGCCGGCGGTGCCGGTCAGCGTGATGAAGTCGCACTCCGGGTCCATCAGCAGGTTGAGCGCGAAGTTCTGCTCGCGGTTGCGCGCGGTGACGCCCCACACCGCGTTCTTCGCGTGGGTGTATTCGCGCAGCGTGCGCAGCACGGCGGTCTTGCCGGTGATCTCGTGCACCTTGGCGTACAGCGGCGCGGCGCCGGGTGCTTCGAGGTAGACGAACTGGTTGACCAGCAGTGCCGGCACCAGCGGCCCGCTGATGCGGTAGTAGGTGAAGCCGCCTTGCTGCCAGCTCTCCATCGTCTTGCCGTGGCGCTCCCAGAAGTCGGCGGGCAGCGGCAGCACGCCGGTGTAGAGCAGGTCGCCGTCGTCCAGCGTCTTGTCGTTGAAGTAGTCTTCCGCCGGCAGGCCGAGCGCACGCGCCTTGATGCGCATGTTGATGTCCTTGGACACCAGCACCACCGGGCGGCCCGGATGCTGCTCGCGCAGCGCCTGCACCACGCCGAGGATCTGGTTGTCGGCCTTGCCCTGCGGCAGCCCGGCCGGCAGGTGGACGTTGACGAGGTTGGTCTGGAAGAACAGCTTGCCGCCGGCCTCGCGGTGGCCGGTGGCGTTCAGCGGCAGGCCCTCGGACATGCCTGCGGCGTCGCGCTGCGGCATCGCGGCGGCCAGCGCATCGAGGTCGCGGCTGACCTGGCGGGCGTTGCGCGCCACCTCGGTCATGCCCTTCTTGTGGCCGTCGAGCTCCTCGAGCGTGATCATCGGCAGGTAGATGTCGTGCTCCTCGAAGCGGAACAGCGACGTGGGGTCGTGCATTAGCACGTTGGTGTCGAGCACGAACAGGTTGGCCGGGCCGCTGCCGCGCGGCGTGCGCGGCACGCGCTGCGGCGCCACCGGACGCGCCGGCTTGGCCGGGGCGGCGGCGGCCGGGCGTGCGATCACCGGCGTGGCCGCGGTGCCGCCGTCGAACAGGTCCATCACCGCGGGCGCGGCGGGTTCGGCGATGCTGCGGCTCGGTGGGGTGCGTCTGCCCGGTTTGGGCGCGGCCTGCGATTCGAAGTCGGCGTTGGAGAGGATGGCGGCTCGTTTGGCAGGCGGCTTGGGCAGTGGCATGGAGGCGGTCAGTGCGGACGGAAAACAAAAAAGCCGCACAGTCGGCTGTGCGGCTTTTGGCGGAGACGGGTCTCGCGACTCACGTGCATGAATCGATCATACACAAGTCATTTCAGCGATCACTTCAGGGCCTTGACGGCCTTGAGCACTTCCTCGACGTGGCCGGCGACCTTCAGGCCGCGCCACTCGGCGCGCAGCACGCCGGCGCCGTCGATCAGGAAGGTCGAGCGCTCGATGCCCTTGACCTTCTTGCCGTACATGATCTTGTTCTTGACCACGCCGAACATGTGGCAGAGCTTTTCTTCGGTGTCTGCGATCAGCTCGAAGGGCAGCTCGAGGTTCTGCTTGAACTTGTCGTGCGAGGCCATGTTGTCGCGCGACACGCCGAACACGACGGCGCCGGCCTTGACGAAGTCCTTGTGGTGGTCGCGGAACTGCATCGCCTCGGTGGTGCAGCCCGGCGTGTTGTCCTTCGGGTAGAAGTACAGCACGACGGTCTTGCCGGCGAAGGCCGCCGGCGTGAACTTCACGCCTCCCGTGGCGAGCGCTTCAAAGTCCGGCAGGGGTTTGTTGAGGGCTGGCGTCATGGAGTTATGCTGAGAGAGTGCGCCCGCGCGGGCGTAGCCATGCATTATAAGGCTCGTGCACCCACCCACCGGAGCGCAGGGGTGCTGCGCGGCGCCTCATCCCCCACGTTCGAAGAGCAGCGCCGCGACCACCGCGCGGCCCTCGGCCAGCAGCACGTTGTAGGTGCGGCAGGCGGCCGGCGTGTCCATCACCTCGAAGCCGATGCGCCTGCGCATCAGCTCCTTCAGGATCGCCGGCGGCGGAAAGCGCAGCCGGCTGCCGCTGCCGAAGATCACCAGTTCGGGTTCGAGCGCGAGCACCGGCTCGAAGCTCGCTTCATCGAGCGCCTCGAAGCGCTCGACGCCCCAGGGCTGCACCGCGCCGCGCCACGGCACCAGCACGCTCGAACGGTGCTCGACGCCGGCGACGATCACGCCCTCGCTGGCGTGGCGGCTGATGGCATTGGCGCCTTCGGCGCGGTCGGCATGCATCTTCATCAGGGATAATTGTAGGTTTCGGCTGCCATGCCGCACCTGCAGGAGTCCCCTTGAAGCCCATCGCCAAGTCGAGCAAGCTGGCCAATGTCTGCTACGACATCCGCGGACCCGTGCTCGACAAGGCCCGCCAGATGCAGGAAGAGGGCCACAAGATCATCCAGCTGAACATCGGCAACCTCGCCGTGTTCGGCCTCGAGCCGCCCGACGAGATCGTGCAGGACATGATCCGCAACATGCCGCACACGGCCGGCTACACCGACAGCAAGGGCCTGTTCGCACCGCGCAAGGCGGTGGTGCACTACACGCAGGAGAAGAACATCCGCGGCGTGGCGGTGGACGACGTCTACCTCGGCAACGGCGCCTCCGAGCTGATCACGATGAGCCTGAACGCGCTGCTCAACAGCGGCGACGAGGTGCTGATCCCGGCGCCCGACTACCCGCTGTACACCGCCTCGGTGGCGCTGTCGGGCGGCACGCCGGTGCACTACCTCTGCGACGAGGCCAGCGACTGGATGCCCGACATCGAGGACATGCGCCGCAAGGTGACCAGCCGCACCAAGGCGATCGTCGTCATCAACCCGAACAACCCGACCGGCGCGCTCTACCCGGAGAGCGTGCTCAGGCAGATCGTCGAGGTGGCGCGCGAGCACCAGCTGATCATCCTGGCCGACGAGATCTACGACAAGACGCTGTTCGACGGCAACGTGCACACCAGCATCGCCTCGCTGGCCGACGACGTGCTGTGCCTGACCTTCAACGGCCTGTCGAAGAACTACCGCTCCTGCGGCTACCGCGCCGGGTGGATGGTGGTGTCGGGCGAGAAGAAGCATGCGCGCGACTACATCGAGGGCCTGAACATGCTGGCCTCGATGCGGCTGTGCTCGAACACGCCGGGGCAACTGGCGATCCAGACCGCGCTGGGCGGCTACCAGAGCATCAAGGACCTGGTGGCCCCGGGCGGGCGGCTGTGCAAGCAGCGCGACCTCGCGTATGACTTGCTGACGCAGATTCCCGGCGTCAGCGTCGTCAAGCCGAAGGCGGCGCTGTACATGTTCCCGCGCCTGGACCCGAAGATCTATCCGATCGCAGACGACCAGCAGTTCGCCTACGAGCTGCTCGCCGAGGAGAAGGTGCTGATCGTGCAGGGCACCGGCTTCAACTGGCCGACGCCGGACCACTTCCGCCTCGTCTTCCTGCCCAACGTCGACGACCTCGCCGAGGCGATCGGCCGCATCGCGCGCTTCCTCGAGCACTACCGCAAGAGACATTCCGTATGAAACCGATCCGCATCGCCGTGCTCGGCGCCGGTGTCGTCGCCGGTGGCGTCGTCCACGTGCTGCAACGCAACCAGGCCGAGATCCAGCGCCGCGCCGGCCGCGTCTTGCAGGTGGTGGCCGTGGCCGCGCGCAACCCCGCCAAGGCCAAGGCCGCGCTGGCCGGTCTCGATGTCCCCGTGGTGCAGGACTTCGAGGCGCTGGCGCGGCGCGACGACGTCGACATCGTCTGCGAGCTGATCGGCGGCACCGATCTGGCGCGCTCGCTGGTGCTCGCGGCGATCGCCGCCGGCAAGCATGTCGTCACCGCCAACAAGGCGCTGCTCGCGGTGCACGGCAGCGAGATCTTTGCCGCGGCGCGCGAGAAGGGCGTGGTCGTCGCGTTCGAAGGCGCGGTGGCCGGCGGCATTCCGATCATCAAGGCGCTGCGCGAGGGCCTGAGCGCGAACCGCATCGAGTGGGTGGCCGGCATCATCAACGGCACGACCAATTTCATCCTCTCGGAGATGCGCTCCAAGGGCTTGGACTTCGACACCGTGCTGAAGGAGGCACAGCGCCTCGGCTACGCCGAGGCCGACCCGACCTTCGACATCGAGGGCGTCGACGCCGCGCACAAGGCGACCATCATGAGCGCGATCGCCTTCGGCATCCCGGTGCAGTTCGACAAGGCGCACGTCGAGGGCATCACCAAGCTGCAGGCGGCCGACATCCGCTACGCCGAGCAGCTCGGCTACCGCATCAAGCTCTTGGGCATCACCAAGCGCCGCGAGAAGGGCATCGAGCTGCGTGTGCACCCGACGCTGATCCCGGCGACGCGGCTGATCGCCAACGTCGAGGGCGCGATGAACGCGGTGGTGGTGCACGGCGACGCGGTCGGCACCACGCTGTACTACGGCAAGGGCGCCGGCGCCGAGCCGACCGCCTCGGCGGTGATCGCCGACCTGGTCGACATCACGCGGCTGCACACCGCCGACCCGGATCACCGCGTGCCTTCGCTGGCCTTCCAGCCCGGCGCGATGCAGGACACGCCCATCCTTCCGATGGCCGAGGTCGTGACCTCGTTCTACCTGCGCCTGGTCGTGGCCGACAAGGCCGGCGTGCTGGCGCGCATCACCGGCATCCTGGCCGAGCACGGCATCTCGATCGACGCGGTGCTGCAGCGCGAGTCCGACGAGGGCGAGGCGCAGACCGACCTGATCATCCTGACGCACGACACGCTGGAAGGCGAGATGGACAAGGCGCTGGCGCAGATGCAGGCGCTGCCCACCGTGCTCGCGCCCATCGTGCGCATCCGCAAGGAAGAACTGAAGTGAAATACATCAGCACGCGCGGCGATGCTGCGCCGCGCGGCTTCTCCGAGATCCTGCTCGAAGGCCTGGCGCCCGACGGCGGGCTGTACCTGCCGACGCACTATCCGAAGATCGACACGGCCACGCTGGCGCGCTGGCGCGACCTCACGTATGCGGAGCTGGCGTTCGAGATCCTGGCTCTGTACATAGCCGACATCCCGCACGCCGACCTGAAGCGGCTGGTCTCGCAGACCTACACCGAGCAGGTCTTCGGCACGCGCGAGATCACGCCGCTGAAGAAGCTCGAGGACGGCCTGTACCTCGAAGCGCTGTCCAACGGCCCGACGCTCGCCTTCAAGGACATGGCGATGCAACTGCTGGGCGCGCTGTTCGAGTACGAGCTGGCGCGGCGCGGGCAGACGCTGAACATCCTCGGCGCGACCTCGGGCGACACCGGTAGCGCGGCCGAGTACGCGATGCGCGGCAAGCAGGGCGTCAAGGTCTTCATGCTCAGCCCGCACGGCCGCATGAGCCCGTTCCAGCAGGCGCAGATGTTCAGCCTGCAGGACGCCAACATCCACAACATCGCCGTCGAGGGCGTGTTCGACGACTGCCAGGACATCGTCAAGGCGGTGTCCAACGACCTGGCCTTCAAGCGCCGCTGGAAGATCGGCACCGTCAACTCGATCAACTGGGCGCGGCTGCTGGCGCAGGTGGTGTACTACTTCGCCGGGTACTTCCAGGCGACGAAGAACAACGACGAGCGCGTCAGCTTCGCCGTGCCCTCGGGCAACTTCGGCAACATCTGCGCCGGCCACGTGGCGCGCATGATGGGCCTGCCGATCGAGCGCCTCGTGCTCGCCACCAACGAGAACAACGTGCTCGACGAGTTCTTCCGCACCGGCACCTACCGCGCGCGCGGCAGCGCCGAGACGCACGAGACCTCCAGCCCGTCGATGGACATCAGCAAGGCCTCGAACTTCGAGCGCTTCGTGTTCGACCTGCTCGGCCGCGATGCGGCGCGTACCCGCGCGCTGTTCGCCGACGAACTGGCGAAGACCGGCCGCTTCACGCTGACGCGCGAGGAGTTCGCGCGCATCGCCGAGTACGGCTTCGTCTCCGGCAGCAGCACGCACGCCGATCGCCTCGCCACCATCCGCGACACCGCGCAGCGCTGCGGCACGGTGATCGACACCCACACCGCCGACGGGCTGAAGGTGGCGCGCGAGCACCGCGACGCCGGCGTGCCCATGATCGTGCTGGAGACCGCGCTGCCGGCGAAGTTCTCGGCCACCATCGTCGAGGCGCTGGGCCGCGAGCCCGAGCGCCCGGCCGCGCTGCAGGGCATCGAAAGACTGCCCAAGCGCTTCGAGGTGATGCGCGTCGACGCGCAGGCGGTCAAGGACTACATTGCCCGCCATGGCTGAACCCGCACGTGCCCCGCTGCTGACGCTGGACGAAGCGCTGGCGCGGCTGCTCGCCGCGGTGCGGCCGCTGGGCGAGGTGGAGCAGGTTTCGACGTTCGACGCGCGCGGCCGCGTGCTCGCCGAAGCCGTGCGCTCGGCGCTCGACGTGCCGCCGCAGGACAACAGCGCGATGGACGGCTACGCGCTGCGCGTCGCCGACGTTTCCGCAGCCGGCGCCGTGCTGCCGCTGAGCCAGCGCATCGCCGCCGGCCATGTCGGCGCGCCGCTGCAAGCCGGCACGGCGGCGCGCATCTTCACCGGCGCGCAGATCCCGCCCGGCGCCGATGCGGTGGTGATGCAGGAGCAGTGCGAGGCGCTGGGTGGCTCGGTGCGCATCGACGTCGTGCCCACGCCCGGCCAGTCCATCCGCCGCCGCGGCGAAGACGTGACGGACGGCGCCGAGGTGCTGGCGCGCGGCACGCTGCTGACGCCGCAGGCGCTGGGCATGGCGGCCTCGGTCGGCGCGGCGACGCTCGCCGTCGCGCGCCGCCCGCGCGTCGCGCTGTTCTCCACCGGCGACGAACTGGCGATGCCGGGCGAAACACTCAAGCCGGGCGCGATCTACAACTCCAACCGCTACACGCTGCGCGCACTGATCGAGGCGCTGGGCTGCGAGTGCCGGGACCTCGGCATCGTGCCCGACGACCTGGCCGCGACGCGCGAGGCGCTGCGCCGCGCGGCCGCCGCCAGCGACCTGATCGTCACCTCGGGCGGCGTCTCGGTCGGCGAGGAAGACCACCTGCGCCCGGCCGTGCAGGCCGAAGGCCGGCTCGACCTGTGGCAGATCGCCGTCAAGCCGGGCAAGCCGCTCGCCTTCGGCGAAGTGCGGCGCGAGGGCGGCGGCCAGGCCTGGTTCATCGGCCTGCCGGGCAACCCGGTGTCGAGCTTCGTCACCTTCCTGCTCACGGTGCGGCCGGTGCTGCGCGCGCTGCAAGGCGCGCCGGCGGGGCTGCCCGCGCCGATGCGCTTGCGCGCCGATTTCGACTGGCCCAAACCCGACAAGCGCCGCGAGTTCCTGCGCGTGCGGCGCAACGAGGCGGGCGGGTTGGATCTGTTCCCCAACCAGGGCTCGGGCGTGCTGACCTCGGTGGTGTGGGGAGACGGCCTGGTCGACAACCCGAGCGGACAGGCGATCGCGCGCGGCGACACGGTCGCCTTCCTGCCGTTCGCCGAGCTGCTGTCGTGATGAAGGTCCGCGTGCGCTACTTCGCCTCGCTGCGCGAGGCGCTGGGCGCGGGCGAGAGCCTCGAGCTGCCCGCCGACGCCACGGTGGCCGCGGCGCGCGATGCGCTGGTCGCACGCGATGCGGCGCACGCCGCTGCGCTGGCGCGCGGCCGCGCGCTGCGTTGTGCACTCGATCAGGTGCTATGCGACGAATCGGCGCCGCTTTCCGATGGCGCCGAGCTGGCCTTCTTCCCGCCGGTCACCGGCGGGTGATCGACACGCTCAGGCGTTCTGGCAGCCGGCCGGGCGCGTCGAGCTGCGGCTGTAGGTGCCGGCACCGATCGTCGCGCTGTTGCCGCTGACGCTGTAGCCGGTCGAATACGGTCCCTGGCGCACCGTGCCGCTGTCGTAGGTGTTGTTGCTGCCCAGGCCGCGGGCGCGCGTGATGTAGTAGGTGATCGTCTTGCTCGACGTGTTCACGTTGAATTCGACCCAGGTCAGCCGGCAGGCGGAGCCGTCGTAGGAGCCCTGCATCAGCAGGCCGGTGCCGCTGGAGCTGAACGACCAGCTCGCCAGCGTCGCGCTGCTGTACCAGCTGCCGTTGAGCGCATCGGCGCTGTTCGAGCTGCTGTCGTCCTCGTCGCCGCCGCCGCCGCAGGCGGCCAGCGCGACGACGAAGGGAAGGAGGAGGGCGAGCTTGCGGGGCATCTTCATGGGGTCGGGTCCGGGGTTGATGACGACGATCCATTCTGGAAAGCGCCGCCGCCGCGCGCCATCGGCCGATCGGACGAGCGCCCGCGCGCGAACTGCGGCACCGTTCACGCGCCGCGCGCCGGCTGCGACAATCGCGCCATGAGCGCAGCGCGTGTGTCCATCCAGACCGAAGACTTCGACCTCGGCGCCGAAGTCGCCGCGCTGCGCGCGCACGACCCCGGCGTCGGCGCGGTGGCGAGCTTCGTCGGCACGGTGCGCGACCGCGGCGACGGCCAGGCCGGCATCAGCGCGCTGGAGCTGGAGCACTACCCCGGCATGACCGAGAAGGCGATCGAGGCGATGATCGCCACGGCCTTCGCGCGATTCGACATCCGCGCCGCGCGCGTGATCCACCGCGTCGGCGCGCTCGCGCCGCTCGACCAGATCGTGCTGGTGGCCGTCACCTCGGCGCACCGCGGCGCGGCCTTCCAGGCCTGCGAATTCCTGATGGACTACCT
Organism: Pseudomonadota bacterium; assembly: GCA_029779845.1. Taxonomy (GTDB): domain Bacteria; phylum Pseudomonadota; class Gammaproteobacteria; order Burkholderiales; family Burkholderiaceae_C; genus Piscinibacter. Next base: position 22,297 of record JAKOZT010000099.1, read on the forward strand.
GAAGACGCAGGCGCCGTTCTGGAAGAAGGAGACCACGCCCGAGGGCGCACGCTGGGTCGATGCGCGCGTGGCCGACGACGCGGCGCTGGCGCGCTGGGGCATCCGGGCCCCGAATGCCGGGTGAGCGCGGCATGAACAACGCCGCCTTTGCCCTCGCGGTGGCGGCCGGCTCGGTGGCCGGCGGGCTGCTGCGCTGGCAGGTCGGGCTGTGGCTGAACGCGCGCTGGGCCGGCTTTCCGCTCGGCACGCTGGCGGTCAACTGCGTCGGTGGCTTCCTGATCGGCATGACGCTGGCGTGGTTCGAGCGCAGCCCGAACGAACTGCTGCGCCTCTTGCTGGTCACAGGGTTTCTCGGCGGGCTGACCACCTTCTCGTCGTTCTCGGCCGAGTCGCTGCTGCTGCTCCAGCGCGGCCACTGGGCGCTGGCGCTGGGCCACACGCTGGCCCACGTGGCCGGCGCGCTGGCCTGTGCCGCGCTAGGCTTCACGCTGCTCGACGGCCTGCTCGGATGATGCGGCGCAGACGCGGTGCTCTAAACGCGCCGCGTCCGACTTGAAATCGCGGCCGGGCCGCCTCAGATCCCTCGCAATCGGAGGATTTTCCATGCGACAGGACAAGCTCACCAGCCAGTTCCAGCAGGCGCTCGCCGAGGCCCAGAGCCTGGCGGTGACGCACGACAACCCCTACATCGAGCCGGTGCACGTGCTCGCGGCCATGCTCGCGCAGGACGACGGCCCGCGTGCGCTGCTCGAACGCGCCGGCGTGCGCGTGAGCGCCTTGCAGACCGCGGCGCAGACGGCGCTCGGCGGGCTGCCGCAGGTGCAGGGCGGCGAGCCGGTGGGCGCCGGGCGCGACCTGGTCTCGCTGCTGCAGGCGGCCGAGCGCGAAGCCTCCAAGCGCGGCGACCAGTACGTCGCCAGCGAGATGTTCCTGCTCGCGCTGGCCGATGCCAAGACCGACCTCGCCGGCGTGGCGCGCGGCCACGGCCTGACGCGCAAGGCGCTGGAAGCGGCGATCGAGGCGGTGCGCGGCGGCCAGAAGGTCGATTCGCCCGAGGCCGAAGGCCAGCGCGAGGCGCTGAAGAAGTTCACCCTCGATCTGACCGAGCGCGCGCGCCTGGGCAAGCTCGACCCGGTGATCGGCCGCGACGACGAGATCCGCCGCGCCATCCAGGTGCTGCAGCGCCGCACCAAGAACAACCCGGTGCTGATCGGCGAGCCCGGCGTCGGCAAGACGGCCATCGTCGAAGGCCTGGCGCAGCGCATCGTCGCCGGCGAGGTGCCCGATTCGCTGAAGGGCAAGCGCGTGCTGGTGCTCGACATGGCGCTGCTGCTGGCCGGCGCCAAGTACCGCGGCGAGTTCGAGGAGCGCCTGAAGAACGTGCTCAAGGAACTGGCGCAGGACGCCGGCCAGACCATCGTCTTCATCGACGAGATCCACACGATGGTCGGCGCCGGCAAGGCCGAGGGCGCGATCGACGCCGGCAACATGCTCAAGCCCGCGCTGGCGCGCGGCGAGCTGCACTGCATCGGCGCGACCACGCTGGACGAATACCGCAAGTACATCGAGAAGGACGCCGCGCTGGAGCGCCGCTTCCAGAAGATCCTCGTCGGCGAGCCGAGCGTGGAGGCGACCATCGCCATCCTGCGCGGCCTGCAGGAGAAGTACGAGGTGCACCACGGCGTCGAGATCACCGACCCGGCGATCGTCGCCGCGGCCGAGCTCTCGCACCGCTACATCACCGACCGCTTCCTGCCCGACAAGGCGATCGACCTGATCGACGAGGCGGCGTCGAAGATCAAGATCGAGATCGACTCCAAGCCGGAGGCGATGGACAAGCTAGACCGACGCCTGATCCAGCTGAAGATCGAGCGCGAGGCGGTGAAGAAGGAGAAGGACGAAGCCTCGCAGAAGCGCCTCGGCCTGATCGAGGGCGAGATCACGCGCCTGGAGCGCGAATACGCCGACCTCGAGGAGATCTGGAAGGCCGAGAAGGCGGCGGCGCAGGGCTCGGCGCAGATCAAGGAAGAGATCGACAAGATGCGCTTCCAGATCGAGGAGCTCAAGCGCAAGGGCAACTTCGACAAGGTGGCCGAGCTGCAGTACGGCAAGCTGCCCGAGCTGGAGAAGAAGCTCAAGGACGCGCAGGCCAAGGAGTCTGGCAAGAAGGGCGGCAACAAGCCGCAGCTGCTGCGCACGATGGTCGGCGCCGAGGAGATCGCCGAGGTGGTGGCGCGCGCCACCGGCATCCCGGTCTCCAAGCTGATGCAGGGCGAGCGCGAGAAGCTGCTGCACATGGAGGACAAGCTGCACGAGCGCGTGGTCGGGCAGGACGAGGCGATCGTCGCGGTGGCCAACGCCATCCGCCGCTCGCGCTCGGGGCTGTCCGATCCGAACCGGCCGACCGGCTCGTTCCTGTTCCTCGGCCCCACCGGCGTGGGCAAGACCGAGCTGTGCAAGGCGCTGGCGGGCTTCCTGTTCGACAGCGAGGAGCACCTGATCCGCCTGGACATGAGCGAGTTCATGGAGAAGCACTCGGTGGCGCGGCTGATCGGCGCGCCGCCGGGCTACGTCGGCTACGACGAAGGCGGCTACCTGACCGAGGCGGTGCGGCGCAAGCCCTACAGCGTGCTGCTGCTCGACGAGGTCGAGAAGGCGCACCCGGACGTGTTCAACGTGCTGCTGCAGGTGCTCGACGACGGGCGGCTCACCGACGGCCAGGGCCGCACGGTGGACTTCAAGAACACCGTGATCGTGATGACCAGCAACCTCGGCTCGCACCTGATCATGCAGATGGCCGGCGAGCCGGCCGAGCAGATCCGCGAGGCGGTGTGGGGCGAGGTCAAGCAGCACTTCCGGCCCGAGTTCCTCAACCGCATCGACGAGACCGTGGTGTTCCACGCGCTCGACGCGAAGAACATCGAGGCGATCGCGAAGATCCAGCTCAAGGTGCTCGAATCGCGGCTGGAGAAGATGGAGATGAAGCTCGATGTCTCGCCGGCGGCGCTGGCCGAGATCGCCAAGGTCGGCTTCGATCCGGTGTTCGGCGCGCGGCCGCTCAAGCGAGCGATCCAGCAGCGCATCGAGAACCCGGTGGCCAGGTTGATCCTTGAAGGCCGCTTCGGGCCGAAGGACGTGATCCCGGTCGAGGTGGAGGGCGGGGAGTTCCGCTTCGGGCGGGTCGTGCACTGAGGCACGACATGGCGAGCCGACTGCTCAGGTGGTCGGATCGTCGAAGATCGCGTCCATGCGCTGAACCTGCAGACGCGCCAGCGTCAGGTTGGCGTGCGTCTTGTCGAGCACCGCGTGCAGCGCTACGCCCGGGTGCTTCGGCACGGCGCGCAGCAGCAGGTGGTGCGCGCCCAGCGTGATCGCGGCGTCGGGGATGGCATGGCCCAGGCCCATCGCGCGGCAGGTGCCGGCGATCGACGCGAGCAGCTCGGTGCCGTGGCCGGCCAGGTCGTCCGCGCCCGGGCTCGCGCCCGCGTGCGCCAGCGGCTTGCCGCTGGCGAGCTCGAACACGCAGCAGCTCACCATGCCGGTCAGCTCGGCGAGCTGGTGCACGTAGCGGTCGAGCACGCTGGCACTGACGGCCGGATCCGGCGTGCGCTGGCGCGTCGTCGGCACGGCCGGCATCGGGCGCATCGCCAGCGGCGGCTGCGCGGGAGGTGCCGGCGCCGCGATCGGCGGGAAGCCGCCGGCGTGTGCCGGAGCCGGCGGCGGCGCCGGAATCCCGCGCGCCGGCAGCAGCTCGCGGATGCGCGCCCAGGTGCCGTTGATGAAGCCCCAGGCGTCGGCCGGGCGCGTCACCTGCGGCGTGGTGCGCACGTCGACCATCGTGCCGCGTCCCAGCTCGCCGGCCACGTGCGCGACGGCGCTCGCGCCGGTCAGCGGCAGCACCAGCATGTGGCGGTTGCGCCAGTGCCCGCCGCCCAGGATGTCCTCGCGCAGCGGCTTGAAGGCGCTCTCCAGCGCATGCGCCGGCAGCTCCCCGACCATGATCACCGCCAGCCGGCTGTTGCCCAGCAGCGTGCGCGCCAGCTCGTGGCGCGAGGCGGTGTCGGCATCGGCCTCGGTGGAGTACATCAGCAGCTTGGAGCCGTCGGAGGTGGGCAGCTCCACGTATTCGAGCGAGGCCAGCGTGTTGCCGTAGCCCTGGCGGCGGATGTGCAGCTTCTGCACCACGCGCTTGCTCGCCGCGGCGATGCCGGCCAGCAGCCGGCGCGACGAAGTGGTGCCGATGTCGTGCACCGCGATGAATTCGGGGTCGATGTGGTCGATCTGCTGCTGCAGCGCCTCGGCCGGCGCGCAGGAGACGAACAGCTCGCGCTCGTTGGCGCCGACCGCGCGGCCGATGTCCTTTTCCTCCGGGTCGGCGTCGTCCTCGGAACGGCGCATCACCTGCGTGGCCAGCGTGGTCTGCGCGCGCGTGGCCTGCCAGGCTTCCGGCGTGTCGGGCGCGCCGCCGGGTGGAGAGCTGCTGCTCATGGTGTCGTCCTCGTCGGGGGGCTGCGGGCAAGTGTAGGCGTGCGGTTGGCCGGGCGTGGCCGACGGCGCCCGGGCTGGGCGGCGCGCGTGGATGTTGTCACGGCGGCGTCGCGGCGGGCCATCCCCAAGGGCGTGGCGAGGCGCTCGATAGAATCAGCGCCCCGCATCGCCCCCCGCGCCATGAGCAAAGTCCGAAACAACGCCGCCGCTGCCGATCCCGTCGTCATCGTGGGCGCCGGCCTCGCCGGGCTGACGGTGGCGCTGCACCTCGCGCAGTCGCAGCCGGTGATCGTGCTGGCCAAGCGCGAGCTGAGCGAAGGCGCCACCGCCTGGGCGCAGGGCGGCATCGTCGGCGTGCTGGGCAGCGACGACAGCATCGAATCGCACGTGCGCGACACGCGGGAGGCCGGCGCCGGGCTGGTCGAAGAGCACATCGCGCGCTTCATCGCGCAGCACAGCGCGCAGGCGGTGCAGTGGCTGGTCGAGCGCGGCGTGCCGTTCTCCCCCGACCCCGAAGGCCCGCTCGGCCTGCACCTGACGCGCGAGGGCGGCCACGCGGTGCGCCGTATCGCGCACGCGGCAGACGCCACCGGCAAGGCGATCCACGACGTGCTGCTCGACGAGGCGCGCGCGCACCCGAACATCACGCTGCGCGAGCGCTGGATGGCGCTCGACCTGATCACCAGCCGGCACCTCAAGCGCGACGAGCAGCCGCGCTGCTACGGCGTCTACGCGCTGGACATCGACCGCCAGCGCGTCGAGACGCTGGCCGCGCGCGCGGTGGTGCTGGCCACCGGCGGCGCGGGCAAGGTGTACCGCTACACGACCAACCCCGACACCTCCACCGGCGACGGCATCGCGATGGCCTGGCGCGCCGGCTGCCGCGTCGGCAACATGGAGTTCATCCAGTTCCACCCGACCTGCCTGTACCACCCGCAGGAGCGCAGCTTCCTGATCACCGAGGCGCTGCGCGGGGAGGGCGGCCAGCTCAAGCTGCCGGATGGAACCCGCTTCATGCAGTCGCACGACGAACGCGGCGAACTCGCGCCGCGCGACATCGTCGCGCGCGCGATCGACTTCGAGATGAAGAAGCACGGCCTGGACAACGTGCTGCTCGACGCCACGCACCTGGGCGAGGACTTCCTCAAGTCGCACTTCCCGACCATCCATGCGCGCTGCCTGTCGCTGGGCATCGACATCGCGCGCCAGCCGATCCCGGTGGTGCCGGCGGCGCACTACACCTGCGGCGGCGTGGTCACCGACCTGCACGGCCGCTCCGACCTGCCGGGCCTGTACGCCGTCGGCGAGACCACCTACACCGGGCTGCACGGCGCGAACCGGCTGGCCAGCAACTCGCTGCTCGAATGCGTGGTGCTCGGACGCGGCTGCGCCGAAGACATCCTCGACCACCCGCAGCACGAGCGTCCGGCGCTGCCGGCCTGGGATGAAAGCCAGGTCGAGAACGCCGACGAGCAGGTGGTCATCGCGCACAACTGGGACGAACTGCGCCTCTTGATGTGGAACTACGTCGGCATCGTGCGCACGACCAAGCGGCTGGAGCGCGCGCTGCACCGCATCAAGCTGCTCAAGAGCGAGATCGACGACTACTACGCCAACTTCCGCGTCAACCGCGACCTGCTGGAGCTGCGCAACCTGGTCGACTGCGCCGAGCTGATCGTGAGATCCGCGTTGATGCGCCACGAGAGCCGCGGCCTGCACTACAGCCGCGACTTCCCGAACACGCTGCCGGTGAGCTTCCCGACGGTGCTGGTGCGGCGCGCGCGCAGCGGCGCCAAGCCCAAGGTCTACGGCCTGAGCGGCTGAGGTATACTCGCGGGCTTTTCCCCTTGCCACACCCGGGACCGACGCTTCGGGGTGGCTTCCATCACTGGAAACCTGAAGGAGCATCAATGCGTCACTATGAGATCGTTCTGCTGATCCATCCGGATCAGAGCGAACAGGTTCCGGCCATGCTGGAACGCTACAAGGGCATCGTCACCGCCGCCGGCGGCAAGGTGCACCGCGTCGAGGACTGGGGCCGCCGCCAGCTGGCCTACATGATCCAGAAGCTCGCCAAGGCGCACTACCTGTGCCTGAACATCGAGTGCAGCAAGGAGACCCTGGCCGAACTCGAGACGGGCTTCCGCTTCAACGACGCCGTGCTGCGTCACCTGACCGTCGTGAAGGCCCAGGCCGAGACCACGCCGTCGGTGATGATGAAGGCGGTCGAGAAGGAAGAGTCGCGCAAGACCGCCCAGGAGTCGGCCGCCTGAACAGGCTGATGCTGACGGCCACGCTGGTCGAACGCGCCGCGCTTCGCTACACCCCCGCCGGACTGCCGGCCCTGGACTTCAGCCTCAGGCACGAATCCCAGGTCTCGCAGGATGGGCAGCCCAGGAAGGTCTCGGTGGAAATCCGGGCCCGGGCGATCGGGCAGATCGTGCAGCAGGTCAGCGCGCTCGAACTCGGCAGCGAGCACGGCTTCGCCGGCTTCGTCGCCTCCCAGCGCAACGGCCGCGGCGTCGTCTTCCACGTGACCGAACTCGACTGACCCCACACGTTCCATCCGGATAGATCAGAAAGAGGTACACCATGCCCCCGCCCCGTGGTAAAGGCCGGTTCTCGAAGGACCGCAAGCCCAAGCGCAACCAACAATCGCTGCTGTTCCGCCGCAAGCGCTTCTGCCGCTTCACCGTCACCGGCGTCAAGGAAATCGACTACAAGGACGTCGACACCCTGCGCGATTTCGTCGGCGAGAACGGCAAGATCGTGCCCGCGCGCCTGACCGGCACGCGCGCCTTCTTCCAGCGCCAGCTGACCACCTGCATCAAGCGCGCTCGCTTCCTGGCCCTGCTGCCGTACAGCGACCAGCACAAGGTCTAAGGGAGCATCGCCATGCAAGTGATCCTGCTCGAAAAAGTGCTCAACCTGGGCAACCTGGGCGACGTCGTCAAGGTCAAGGACGGCTACGCGCGCAACTTCCTGATCCCGACCAAGGCGGCGCGCCGCGCCACCGAAGCCGCGATCAAGGAGTTCGAGGCCCGCCGCGCCGAACTGGAGAAGGCGGCCGCCGAGAAGCTCGCCGCCGCGCAGGCGCTGGCCGAGAAGATGAACGGCCGCACCGTGCACATCACGCAGAAGGCGGGTGTAGACGGCCGCCTGTTCGGCTCGGTGACCAACGCCGACGTCGCCGATGCGCTGAACCGCATCGACTTCAAGGTCGTCAAGGCGCAGGTGCGCCTGACCAGCGGCCCGATCAAGACCGTGGGCGAGCACACCGTGACCGTGGTGCCGCACACCGACGTGGCTGCGGAAGTCAAGGTTGTCGTGATCGGCGAAACCGACTGACGCCTTCGGTCGAAGCCTTCGGCTGAAGACGATGGCGGGGCCGGCAGATGCCGGCCCCTTTTCTTTGGCCGGGAGAAAGGCGAGTTGTCCGCCTCTTGCCCCCTGGATGCCCCCTGAATTTCCACAGGCTTGCGCACAGGCTCCTCGCCGCTGCCGGCCTATGATTCGTCGATGTCTGCCGTTTTCTCCAACAGCGCCGCCGAGGCGCGAGCCGACGACGAAGTCGCGCGGCTGCGCGTGCCGCCCCATTCGATCGAGGCCGAGCAGAGCGTGCTCGGCGGCCTGCTGCTCGACAACAGCGCCTGGGACCGCGCCGGCGACCTGCTCAGCGACAGCGACTTCTACCGCTGGGAACACCGCCACATCTACGCCGCGATCGGCGCGCTGATCAACGCCACGCGGCCGGCCGACGTGATCACCGTGTTCGAGCAGCTGCAAAGCCTGGGCAAGGCCGAGGAGTGCGGCGGGCTGGTCTACCTCAACGCGCTGGCGCAGAGCGTGCCGAGCGCGGCCAACCTGCGCCGCTACGCGGAAATCGTGCGCGAGCGCGCCATCCTGCGCAAGCTCGTCGCCACCTCCGACGAGATCGCGACCGCAGCCTTCAATCCGCAGGGCCGGCAGGTCTCGGAGATCCTCGACGAAGCCGAGGGCAAGATCTTCCGCATCGGCGAGGAAGGCTCACGCTCCAGGCAGGGCTTCCAGAGCATGGACCAGCTGGTGGTGCAGCTGATCGATCGCGTCAACGAGCTGCACGAAAACGGCGCCGAAGACGTGACCGGCGTGCGCACCGGCTTCTACGACCTCGACAAGATGACCGCCGGCCTGCAGCCCGGCGATCTGATCGTGCTGGCGGCGCGCCCGTCGATGGGCAAGACCGCGTTCGCGCTGAACATCGGCGAGTACGTGGCCGTCAACGAGGGCCTGCCGGTGGTGGTGTTCTCGATGGAAATGGGCGCGGCGCAGCTGGCGCTGCGCATGGTCGGTTCGCTCGGGCGCATCGACCAGAGCAACCTGCGCACCGGCCGGCTGCGCGACGACGAATGGGGGCGCCTGTCCGAAGCGGTGGAGAAGCTCGGCAAGGTCAGCATGTTCATCGACGAGAGCCCGGGCCTGACACCCAGCGAGGTGCGCGCGCGCGCGCGCCGCCAGGCGCGCCAGTGCGGGCAGCTCGGGCTGATCGTGGTCGACTACCTGCAGCTGATGAGCGGCAGCGGCGGCGGCGGCGACGAAAACCGCGCCACCGAGATCGGCGAGATCTCGCGCGGGCTGAAGTCGCTGGCCAAGGAGCTGAAGTGCCCGGTGATCGCGCTGTCGCAGCTGAACCGCTCGGTCGAGACGCGCACCGACAAGCGCCCGATGATGAGCGACCTGCGCGAGTCCGGCGCCATCGAGCAGGACGCCGACGTGATCATGTTCATCTACCGCGACGAGTACTACACCAAGGAAGCCTGCAAGGAGCCGGGCGTCGCCGAGATCATCATCGGCAAGCAGCGCAACGGCCCGACCGGCACCTGCAAGCTGACCTTCCTGAAGCCGCTGACCAAGTTCGACAACCTCGCCCCGGGCATGGGCGGAGGCGACGACTACTGAAGCTTCCGATGCGCGCCGCGCGCAGACTGTATATATTTACAGTATGCGCCACGCCCGCCGCATCGCCATCGTTCCCGAGCAAGCGCTCTCGCCCAAGGGGCGCGGCACGACCTGGGCGCTCGAACACCGCTTCAGCGCGCAGCACGCCGAGCCCTGGGACGACGGCTGGGGCACGCTGGACCAGCAGGCGAGCGAGGAAGTCGTTGCGCCGCAGACGCAGATCATCGAAGAGCGCGTCAAGTCCATTCTCACCGGCAACGACTCGCCGGACATCGGCTTCGATCTCTCGATCAACCCCTACCGCGGCTGCGAGCATGGCTGCATCTACTGCTTCGCGCGGCCGACGCACAGCTACCTGAACCTCTCGCCGGGGCTGGACTTCGAGACGCGCATCGTCGCCAAGGTCAACGCCGCGCAGCGGCTGCGCGAGGCGCTGGCCCAGCGCGCCTACGAGCCGCTGATGCTGAACCTCGGCTCGGCCACCGATGCCTACCAGCCGGTCGAGCGCCGGCTGCGCATCACGCGCTCGGTGATCGAGGTGCTGGCCGAGTGCCGCCATGCGTTTTCGCTGCTCACCAAGTCGGCCGGCGTCGAGCGCGACCTCGACCTGATCGCTCCGATGGCGGCGCAGCGCCTCGTCGCGGTGTATGTCTCGATCACCACGCTCGATGCAGCGCTGGCGCGCATCCTCGAGCCGCGCGCGGCCGCGCCGCAACGGCGCCTGCGCACCATCCGCGCGCTCGCCGAGGCCGGCGTGCCGGTGGGCGTGAGCGTCTCGCCGGTGATTCCCTTCGTCAACGAGCCCGAGCTGGAGCGCGTGCTCGAAGCCGCCGCCGAGGCCGGCGCGACGCGCGCCTTCTCGATCGTGCTGCGCCTGCCCTGGGAGGTGAACCCGCTGTTCCAGGACTGGCTGGCGCGCCACTACCCGCTGCGCGCCGAGCGCGTGATGGCGCGCGTGCGCGAGATGCGCGACGGGCGCGACAACGACGCGACCTTCGGCCGCCGCATGACGGGCGAGGGCGTGTGGGCGCGGTTGCTGCGCCAGCGCTTCGACAAGGCCTGCGCGCGCCTCGGGCTGAACCGCGAGCGCCACGAACTCGACCTGACACGCTTCCGCCGCCCCGGCGCGGCCGGGCAGGGCGAGCTGTTCTGACTCGGCGGCTCAGTGCCGCAGCGTCAGCCCGCCCGCGCTGCGCCCGGCCGAGGTGCCCAGCGCCACCTGCGTGCCGCGCGTGCAGAAGCGCTGGCGCAGCGCGGCGATCTGCTCGCCGAGCGCGGCGCCGTCGGCGATCTTCGCGCCGTGGCGGTTCAGCACCAGGCCGGCCGTCTCCAGCAGCTTGGCGTTGAGCGTGCGCCCGCCCAGGTCGAGCAGCGTGCGCACCGTCACGGCCGGCTCGCCGTTCAGGCTGTGCGTCATCGCCTTCTCGGCGGCGGTGGCGATGCCGTGCTGCGCGGCGCGCACCGCGGCCTCGTAGGGCGGGTGCGGCGCGGCGGCCAGCGCCAGCATGTCGGTCGATGCCTTCGAGGCGCAGAAGCGCTCGGCGGTCTCGGTCACCCAGGTCTCGCCATCGGGCAGCTGGATCTCGGTGCGGGCCAGGCGCGCCAGCGCGGCGAGCAGATTGGCGGCTGCCTCGAAGTCGAAATCCTCCTCGCGCACCTGGCGCGCCAGGTGGCGCGCGGCCTGCACCGCCGCGCCGGCCTGGCGCTCGATCAGCGCCTGCAGGATCTGCGCGGTCTCCAGCAGGCGGCGCAGCCGCGCGCTCTCGGGGCGCTTCTCGACGGCGCGCTCCAGGTGGTGCAGCGCGCGCGCGAAGGCCTTGGCGTCGCGCTTGTCGGTATGCAGGAAGGTCAGCAGCACCAGGCTCTGGCAGTCGAACATCTTCGAGCTGATGCCGATGCGCACGGTGCGTTCGAGCGCCTGCACGGCCTCGTCGTGCTCGCCCATGTAGAAGGCCAGCATGCCCTGCTTCTGCAGGCGCGACACGCTGGCCGGCGTGAGCTCGGTGGCGCTGCGGTAGGTTTCCAGCGCGGCGGCCATGTCGCCCTGCTCGACCTGCACGCGGCCCATCACGTCGTAGGCGTCGGCGAAGGTGGGCTGCTCGCCGATCAGGCTCTCTAGCGTGCGCGTGGCCTGCTGCAGCTGGCCCGACTCCAGCTCGACGCGCGCGATGCCCAGCTTGGCCCAGGGCAGGGCGCGCGCCTGGCGCACCGCCTCGTAGAGCGCGCGCGCCTTCTCCAGCTCGTTCAGGCGCACCCACAGCTCGGCGCCGACGCGCGCGGCGTACAGCCAGTACTCGCCGCGCTGCTCGAAGCGCTGCTGGCACAGCTGCGCGGCGCGGGCGAAATCCTCCTCGGCGATCGCCTCGAAGATCGGCCCCAGCACCTTCTTGCGGTGGCGCGCCTGCAGCACGCGCTGCTCCAGCGCGGCGGCGGTGTGCGGCTTGAGCAGATAGCTGTCGAGCGCGGCCTCGGCGGCTTCGGCGACGCGCCCGTAGGAGGCCTCGCCGGTGACCATCACGAACACCGTCGAATACGGCAGCAGGTTGGAGCGGCGCAGGTCGTCGAGCAGGTCCTGCCCCGACATCGGCGAGTGGTCGAAGTGGTAGTCGCACAGCACCACGTCGAAGGTGCGCCCGTCGAGCAGGCGGCGCGCATCGACCGCGCGGCTGGCGTAGGAGACGTGGCCGACGCCCATCGCGCGCAGCATCCCGGCCAGGATGCTGCGGGAGGTCATGTTGCCGTCGATGACGAGCGCGCGGCAGTCGCCGATGTCGGGATACAGCAGACGTGCCATGCGGGGGCGGACGGTGGGAGTCGAGACTTCCTCCTTATCGGCCGCCGCCCGGGCGTCCTGAAGCGCGCGCGAACGCCTACTTGAACAGATCCTTCACGCGATCGGTCCAGCTCTTGGTGTTCGGCGAGTGGCGGTCGCCGCCCTTGCGGAACGATTCGTCGAGTTCCTTGAGCAGCTTGCGCTGGTGCTCGGTGAGCTTGATCGGCGTCTCCACCTGCACGTGGCAGTACAGGTCGCCGGGATAGCTGGAGCGCACGCCCTTGATGCCCTTGCCGCGCAGCCGGAAGGTCTTGCCGTGCTGGGTGCCCTCGGGCAGCTCGATCTCGGCCTTGCCGCCCAGCGTGGGCACCTCGATCGTGCCGCCCAGCGCGGCGGTGGTCAGGCTGACCGGCGCGGTGCAGTGCAGGTCGTCGCCGTCGCGCTCGAAGATATCGTGCTGCTTGACGCGGATCTCGATGTACAGGTCGCCCGGCGGCCCGCCGTTGCTGCCCGGCTCGCCGTTGCCGCTGGAGCGGATGCGCATGCCCTCGCCGATGCCGGCGGGGATCTTCACCTCCAGCGTCTTGGTCTTCTTTATGCGGCCCTGGCCGCTGCACGCGGGGCAGGGGTCGGGGATGATCTTGCCGCTGCCGTGGCAGTGCGGGCAGCTCTGCTGGATGCTGAAGAAGCCTTGCCGCATGTGCACCGTGCCGGCGCCGTTGCAGGTGCTGCAGGTCTTGGCGCTGGTGCCGGGCTTGGCGCCGCTGCCGTGGCAGGTGGCGCAGCTCTCCCAGGCGGGGATGCGGATCTGCGTCTCCTTGCCGTGCGCGGCCTCTTCGAGCGTGATCTCCATCGCGTAGCTGAGATCGGCGCCGCGGAACACCTGCTGGCCGCCGCGCCGGGCGCCGCCCGTGCCGCCGCCGAAGATGTCGCCGAAGATGTCGCCGAAGGCCTCGGCGAAGCCGCCGAAGCCGTCGGCGCCGCCGCCCGGGCGGAAGCCGCCGCCGCCCATGTTGGGGTCGACGCCGGCATGGCCGAACTGGTCGTAGGCCGCGCGCTTCTGCGCGTCGGAGAGCATCTCGTAGGCCTCCTTGGCCTCCTTGAACTTCTCCTCGGCCTTCTTCGCCTCGTCACCCTGGTTGCGGTCGGGGTGGTGCTTCATGGCCAGCTTGCGGTAGGCCTTCTTGATGTCTTCCTCGCTGGCGTTCTTCGCCACGCCGAGCACTTCGTAGTAATCGCGCTTTGCCATGAGCGTTATGGTCGGTCAGAAACGGAAGCGCCGCGTCGACGTGAAGGCCAGGCCTGTCACGTCGAACGCGGCGGGACGGGGCGGCAGGCGCACGGCCCGCCCGCCTTACCCTTTCTTCACCTCCTTGAAGTCGGCGTCGACCACGTTGTCGTCGGCCGGCTTGGCCTGCTCCTGCGCGCCTTCCGCGCCGCCCGCCGCGCCGGCCGCGGCCTGGGCCGCCTGCGCGTCGGCGTAGACCTTCTCGCCGAGCTTCTGGCTGGCCGTCATCAGCGCCTCGGTCTTGGCGTCGATCTCGGCCTTGTCCTCGCCCTTGATGGCCTCTTCGGCCTCCTTCAAGGCGGCCTCGACCTTCTCCTTGTCCGGCGCGTCGAGCTTGTCGCCGTGTTCGGCCAGGCTCTTCTTCACCGAGTGCACCATCGCGTCGGCCTGGTTGCGCGCCTGCACCAGCTCGAGCTTCTTCTTGTCCTCGGCGGCGTTCAGCTCGGCGTCCTTCACCATCTTCTGGATCTCTTCCTCGTTGAGGCCCGAGTTCGCCTTGATGGTGATCTTGTTCTCCTTGCCGGTGGCCTTGTCCTTCGCGCCGACGTGCAGGATGCCGTTGGCGTCGATGTCGAAGGTCACCTCGATCTGCGGCGTGCCGCGCGCGGCCGGCGGAATGCCTTCCAGGTTGAATTCGCCGAGCGACTTGTTGCCCGAGGCCATCTCGCGCTCGCCCTGGTAGACCTTGATCGTCACCGCCGGCTGGTTGTCGTCGGCGGTCGAGAACACCTGGCTGAACTTGGTCGGGATGGTGGTGTTCTTCTGGATCATCTTGGTCATCACGCCGCCCAGCGTCTCGATGCCCAGGCTCAGCGGGGTCACGTCGAGCAGCAGCACGTCCTTGCGGTCGCCCGACAGCACCTGGCCCTGGATGGCCGCGCCCACGGCGACGGCTTCATCGGGGTTGACGTCCTTGCGCGGCTCCTTGCCGAAGAACTCCTTGACCTTGTCCTGCACCTTGGGCATGCGCGTCATGCCGCCGACCAGGATCACGTCGTCGATCTGGCTGGCGCTGACGCCGGCATCCTTGATCGCGGTGCGGCACGGCGCGATGGTGCGCTCGATCAGCTCCTCGACCAGCGACTCCAGCTTGGCGCGCGTGAGCTTCAGGTTCAGGTGCTTCGGGCCCGAGGCATCAGCCGTCACGTAGGGCAGGTTGATGTCGGTCTGCGTCGCGTTCGAGAGTTCGATCTTGGCCTTCTCGGCCGCTTCCTTCAGGCGCTGCAGCGCCAGCACGTCCTTGGACAGGTCGACGCCCTGCTCCTTTTTGAACTCGGAGACGATGTAGTCGATGATGCGCTGGTCGAAGTCCTCGCCGCCGAGGAAGGTGTCGCCGTTGGTCGACAGCACCTCGAACTGCTTCTCGCCGTCGACGTCGGCGATCTCGATGATCGAGATGTCGAAGGTGCCGCCGCCGAGGTCATAGACGGCGATCTTGCGGTCGCCCTTGCCGTGCTTGTCCAGGCCGAAGGCGAGCGCCGCGGCGGTCGGCTCGTTGATGATGCGCTTGACGTCCAGCCCGGCGATGCGGCCGGCGTCCTTGGTGGCCTGGCGCTGGCTGTCGTTGAAGTACGCGGGCACGGTGATCACCGCCTCGGTGACCGGCTCGCCGAGATAGTCCTCGGCGGTCTTCTTCATCTTGCGCAGCACCTCGGCGCTGACCTGCGGCGGCGCGAGCTTCTTGCCGCGCACTTCCACCCAGGCGTCGCCGTTGTCGGCCGGCGTGATCTTGTAGGGCATCAGGTCGATGTCCTTCTGCACTTCCTTCTCGCTGAACTTGCGGCCGATCAGGCGCTTGACCGCGTACAGCGTGTTCTTCGGGTTGGTGACGGCCTGGCGCTTGGCCGAGGCGCCCACGAGGACTTCGCCGTCCTCCTGGTAGGCGATGATCGACGGCGTGGTGCGCGCACCCTCGCTGTTCTCGATCACGCGGGTGGTGTTGCCTTCCATGACGGCCACGCACGAGTTCGTGGTGCCGAGGTCGATGCCGATGATCTTTGCCATGTTCGTGTGCTCCTGAAATCGGGGAATCCGGTTGTCTTCGAGTTGTGGATAAGTCGGGCCAATTCAAGGCGCCCGGGGCGCCGAAATCACTTCGGCGCGGCCACGGTCACCAGCGCGGGGCGCAGCACGCGCTCGGCGATCAGGTAGCCCTTCTGCAGCACGGTGACGACGGTGTTGGCCTCCTGCTCGGCCGGCACCACGCTGATCGCCTGGTGCTGGTGCGGATCAAACTTCGCGCCCGGCGCGGGGTTGACCTCGACCACCTTGTTGCGCTCCAGCGCCTGGGCGAGCTGGCGCAGCGTGGCGTGCACGCCTTCGAGCAGCTGCTCGTTGCTGGCGTTCGGGATGGCGATCGCGGCTTCCAGGCTGTCCTTCACCGGCACCAGGCTCTCGGCGAAGCCCTCGATGGCGAACTTGCGCGCCTTGGAGACTTCCTCCTCACCGCGGCGGCGGATGTTCTCCGTCTCGGCCTTGGCGCGCAGGTAGGCGTCGGAGACCTCGGCGTGCTTGGCTTCCAGTTCGTTGAAGCGGACCTGGAGCGCCTCCAGGGTATCCAGGCCGAGTTCGGGGGGCGGCGCGGCGGGAGCGTCGGCGGGGTTCTGGATCGGGTCGGTGGTGTCGGTCATGGTGCGGAGACAAAAAACCTGGCTGCGAGATGGGGATGAGGCGGGAGCTTTCAAGAGCCGGCCGAGGGCCGAATTCAAGGCAGCGGAGATGGTGTTGAAATACAATATTGTCCTACAGGAGAGCGTCATGCCCTTGTCGATCCGTTTGCCCGCTGAAGACGAGATGCTGCTGGAGCGGGCGGCTGCCGCTTTGCGAGTGACCAAGTCGGAGTTCATTCGCCGCAGCATCGCCGCCTACGCCCGCAAGGTGTTGCCAGCCGAGCGCGCCGAGGCGGAGATCGACGCCCTCTACATCGGCCGGGGTGGCAGCCTGCGCCGGCCGGAAACGGTGAGCGACCCGCTCAAGCGGGCAGTGCTGGAGCGCCTGCGTGAAAAGCACGGCCACGCTGGCTGACGCCGGCTTCCTGGTGGCGCTGTTCAACGACGCCGACACGCATCACGCCAGCGCGGTCGCGATGCTGGGCCGACTGGCGGGCCAGCGCATGTACACCGTGTGGGAAGTGCTGGCCGAGTGCAGCCGTCTGCTGGACGACACCGGCTGGCTGAATCTGCTGCGCTGGGCCGCAGCCGGCCGGCTGACGGTGTTCGCCAGCGACCCGGCCGACCTGGCCGAGATCGCGGAGTTCACCGAGCGCTACCAGGACGGCGGAGCCGACCTGGCCGACGTGGCCCTGGTCTTCGCTGCCGATCGCACGGGCATCTACGACGTGCTGACGGTCGACCGGCGCGACTTCGATCGCTATCGCAGCCCGGCGGGGAAGAAGCTCAGGCGGGTGTGGGTGAGCGACTGAAGCGCCCCGACCCTAGGACGGCTTGGTGTCATCGAGGCTGGCGCTCCAGCGGCGCCATTCGCCCAGCCGCCGCCGATCGCGCTTGGTGGGGCGGCCCTGCTCGATGGTCTGTGCCGGCTCGCTGCCGAAGCGGCGTTGCTCGGCGAGCTTTTCGCGCAGGGCGAGGCTCTCGGCGGTTTCTTCGTAGAGCTGCTGCGCCGCCGGCGCCGGGCCGCGCACCGCGCTCAGGCCCTTGACCGCCACGGTGCGCGGCTGCTGCGGGTGGCGGATCGTGATCAGGTCGCCGACGCGCACTTCGCGCGAGGCCTTCGCCGGCTGGCCGTTGACCTCGATGCGGCCCTTGGCGATTTCCTCGGCGGCCAGGCTGCGCGTCTTGTAGAAACGCGCCGCCCACAGCCACTTGTCGAGCCGGAAGCGGCTGTCCTTGTCGTCGTCGTTCATGTGCCGCGATTGTCGGCCAGCGGAACCCGCACCGTGGCGTCGAGCCCGGCGACGCGCCCGCCCGCGATGCGATCGTCGAGCGAGATCGTTCCGCCCAGCGTGCTGACGATCTCGCCGCAGATCGCCAGCCCCAGGCCCGAGCCGCCGCCGCGCTCGCCGGTGGCGAAGGGCTGGAACAGGCGCGCGCGCAGCTCGGGGGCGAAGCCCGGGCCGCTGTCGGCGATGGTCAGCGCGGCGGTGCGGCCGTCGCTGACCAGCCGCATCGCCAGCGTGCCGCCCTCGGGGCAGTGCTTGACGGCGTTGTGCAGCAGGTTGCGCGTCAGCTCGCGCAGTGCCCATTCGTGCGCGCGCACCGGGGCGCTCACCGTCGCGATCTCGAAATCGAGCGCGCGCTCGGCGATCAGCGCGCCGAGGTCGAGCGCCACCGCGCGCGCGACCGGCGCCCAGTCGACCACCGGCGCGTCGCCCTGCTGGCGCAGCTGCTCGACCTTGGCCAGCGCCAGCATCTGGTTGGCCAGCTGCGTGGCGCGCTCGACGGTGTGGCCCATCTCCTGCAGCGCGATCACGGGCTCGACGTCGCCGCGCAGCGCCGACTGCACCTGCGTCTTCAGCACCGCCAGCGGCGTGCGTAGCTGGTGCGCGGTGTCGCGCACGAAGCGCTTCTGGTGTTCGAGCAGGTGCGCCAGGCGCGCCATCACCTGGTTGAAGGCGTCGAGCAGCGGCTGCAGCTCCTGCGGCGCATCGGGCGCGGCGATCGGCGCGAGATCGCTCTCGGCGCGCTCGCGCAGTTGCGCGCTC
Source organism: Pseudomonadota bacterium (assembly GCA_029779845.1). Classification (GTDB taxonomy): domain Bacteria; phylum Pseudomonadota; class Gammaproteobacteria; order Burkholderiales; family Burkholderiaceae_C; genus Piscinibacter. The sequence continues at coordinate 40,444 of JAKOZT010000099.1, forward strand.
AGCGAGCGCACCGGCCGCGTCGCGCGCTGCACCACCCACAGCACCGCGCCGACCAGCACCACCAGCAGCGCCGCCTGGCGCCACAGCGTGTCGACGAGCAGCCGGCGCGCCAGCGTCTGGCGCAGCTCGAGCGTCTCGGCCACCTGGATGGTGCTCATGCCGCGCCCCTCGGTGCTGGCCACCGGCTGCAGCAGCACCGCCACGCGCACCGGCTGGCCGCGGTAGCGGTCGTCGTAGAAGTCGACCAGCGCGGCGTAAGGCCCCTTGTCGGGCAATTTGCCGCGCCAGGCCGGCAGGTCCTCGAAACCCGACACCATCTCGCCCTTGAAGCCGCTCACCTTGAAGTACATGCGGCTGCGGTTGTCGGCCTCGAAGGCTTCCAGCGCGGAGTAGGGCACGGTGGGCCGCACGTGCGCCGCGTCGCCCGCGCCCTCGACTTCGAGCTGCTCGCCGATCGACTTGGCGCTGGCCAGGAGCGTGCGGTCGTAGGCGGTGTTGGCGGCGCGCAGCGCCTGGCCGTACAGGCTGACGGTGTTGATGCCGATGCCGATCAAGAGCGGCGCGAGGATGCCGATCAGCAACTGGCTGCGCAGCGAGCGCGGAACAAAGCTCACGTCGTCTGCGCCTTGAGCAGATAACCCAGGCCGCGCAGCGTGACGAGCTGCACCGCTGTGGCCGCCAGCCGCTTGCGCAGCCGGTAGGCCACCACCTCGATCGCATCGGGCTGCACGTCCTCGCCGGGGAACACCACCTCCACCAGCCGCTCCTTGGCCAGCGCCTGGCCGGGCCGCGCCAGCAGCGCGCGCAGCATGGCTGCCTCGCGCGGCGCCAGCTCCAGCGGCGCGCCGTCCAGGCATACCGCGCCGCTGCCGGCGTCGACGCTGAGCCCGGCGAACGAGTCCGCGCCGTGGGTCGCGCGCGGCGCCGCCTCGCCGCGCCGCGCCAGCGCGCGGATGCGCGCCTCCAGCTCGTCGAGGTCGAAGGGCTTGGGCAGGTAGTCGTCGGCGCCGCTGTTCAGGCCGAGGATGCGGTCGCCCACCGTGCCGCGCGCGGTCAGGATCAGCACCGGCGTGCGCAAGCCCTCGGCGCGGGCGCGCGTCAGCACCTGCAGGCCGTCGAGCCCGGGCAGGCTGAGGTCGAGCAGCACCACGTCGGGCACGGCGGCGCGCCAGCGGTCGAGCGCGCGTGCGCCGTCGCCGCAGGTCGTCACCTGGATGCCGCGGCGTTCGAACGAGCGCTGCAGCGTGGCCTGCATCGCCGGGTTGTCCTCGATCAGCAGCAATTTCACCTAGAGATTTCCCTGAGGCATTGGACAGCGGATTGACAGCTTAGCGCCCGAGCATCCACCGCGTCCGATTCCGAACCCGAAGGAGCATCCCATGCGTCGCGATACCTTCCTGCGCTCGATGGCCGCGCTGGCCGCCGCCGGCGCGCTGCCCCTGGCCGCCCGTGCGGCGGGCCAGAACCTGAAGATGATGATCCCCGCCAACCCCGGCGGCGGCTGGGACGGCACCGGCCGCGCGCTCGGCAAGGCCTTGCAGGAGGCCGGCGCCGGCTCGGTCAGCTACGACAACAAGGGCGGCGCGGCCGGCGCGATCGGCCTGGCGCAGTTCGTCAATGGCAGCAAGGGCGACCCGAACGCGCTGATGATGATGGGCGCCGTGATGGTCGGCGGCATCATCACCGGCAAGCCGCCGGTGAACCTGTCGCAGGCCACGCCGCTGGCGCGCCTGATCAGCGAGTACCAGGTGTTCGTGCTGCCGGCCGAGTCGCCGCTGAAGTCGATGAAGGACGTGATCGAGCAGCTCAAGAAGGATCCCGGCTCGGTGAAGTGGGGCGGCGGCTCGCGCGGCTCCACCGAGCACATCGCCGCGGCGATGATCGCGCGCGAGGTCGGCGTCGATCCGTCCAAGATCAACTACGTCGCCTTCCGCGGCGGCGGCGAGGCGGTGGCCGCCATCCTGGGCGGCAACGTCACGGTGGGTGGCAGCGGCTACACCGAGTTCGGCGAGTACATCGCGACGAAGAAGATGCGTCCGATCGCGGTGACCGCGCCGGCGCGCATCAAGGGCGTCGACGCGCCCACGCTCAAGGAGCTGGGCCTGAACATCGAGATCGGCAACTGGCGCGGCGTCTACGGTGCGCCCGGCATCAGCGCCGAGCAGCGCAAGGCGCTCACCGAGCTGGTGGTCAAGGCCACCAAGACCAAGGCCTGGGCGCAGGCGGTCGAGGCCAACGGCTGGACGCCGGCGCTGCTGGCCGGCCCGGAGTTCGACACCTTCGTCGACAACGAATTCGCCAGCCTGCGCGCGGTGATGGCCAAGGCGGGGATGATCTGATGAAGCCGGCGCTGCCGCAGACGCTGCTCGGCGCGGGGGTGCTGGCGCTGGGCGCGCTGCTGGCCGCCGGCGCCACGCAGATCAGCGCCGAGGCCGGCTACGCCGGCGTCGGCCCCAACTTCCTGCCCTGGTTGGTGGCCGCCGCGCTGATGCTGTGCGGCGCGCTCCTCGTCCGGGAGGCGCGCAGCGGAGGCTACCGCGACATGGAGGAGCCCTCCGGCTCGGCGCGCGGCTTCTGGCCGGGCTTCCTGTGGGTGTCGGCCGGCATCCTCGCCAACGCGCTGCTGATCACCACCCTCGGCTTCATCCTCAGCTGTGCGCTGTGCTTCGTGCTGGCGGTGCGCGGCTTCAAGGCCGCCGAGGGCCGGTCCGACATGCGGCCGCGGGCCTGGCTCGTCGACGCGCTGATCGGCATCGCGATCGCCGCGCCGGTGTTCTGGATGTTCACGCAGCTGCTCGCGATCAGCCTGCCCGGGCTGACGACGACCGGCTGGATCTGAGGAGGAGGCAGGCGCATGGACATCCTCAACCAGCTGCTGCAGGGCTTCGCCGTCGCGGCCACGCCGATCAACCTGCTGTGGGCGCTGCTGGGCTGCACCATCGGCACCGCGGTCGGCGTGCTGCCCGGCATCGGGCCGGCCACCGCGGTGGCGATGCTGCTGCCGATCACGCTGAAGGTCGAGCCGACCGCCTCGATGATCTTCTTCGCCGGCATCTACTACGGCGCGATGTACGGCGGCTCGACCACCTCCATCCTGCTGAACACGCCGGGCGAATCGGGCTCGATGGTCACCGCGATGGAAGGCAACAAGATGGCCAAGAACGGCCGCGCCGGCGCCGCGCTGGCGACGGCCGCGATCGGCTCCTTCGTCGCCGGCACCATCGCCACCGTGGTGGTGACCTTCTTCGCGCCCTTCGTCGCCAACTTCGCGGTCAAGCTCGGGCCGCCCGAGTACTTCCTGCTGATGGTGCTGGCCTTCTGCACGGTGTCGGCGGTGCTCGGCAAGAGCACGCTGCGCGGCCTCGTCGCGCTGTTCGTCGGGCTGGCGATGGGGCTGGTGGGCATCGACCAGATCACCGGCCAGGCGCGCTACACCGGCGGCGTGCCCGAACTGATGGACGGGCTCGAGGTGGTGCTGATCGCGGTCGGCCTGTTCGCGGTGGCCGAGGCGCTCTACGCGGTGCTGTACGAGGGCCGCGTGGAGGAATCGCAGAACCGCATGAGCAAGGTGCACATGACGCGCGCGGAGTGGCGCCGCTCCTGGCCGGCCTGGCTGCGTGCCACCGTCATCGGCACACCGTTCGGCTGCATCCCGGCCGGCGGCAGCGAGATCCCGACCTTCCTCAGCTACGCCACCGAGAAGAAGCTCTCCAAGCACAAGGAGGAGTTCGGCACCACCGGCGCGATCGAAGGCGTGGCGGGGCCGGAAGCGGCCAACAACGCGGCCATCACCGCCACGCTGATCCCGCTGCTGACGCTGGGCATCCCGACCTCGAACACCACCGCGATCCTGCTCGGCGCGTTCCAGAACTACGGCATCAACCCGGGGCCGCAGCTGTTCGACAAGAACGCCGCGCTGGTGTGGGCGCTGATCGCCTCGCTGTACATCGGCAACGTGATGCTGCTGGTGCTCAACCTGCCGCTGGTGGGGCTGTGGGTCAAGCTCTTGAAGATTCCCAAGCCGCAGCTGTACGCCGGCATCCTGATCTTCGCGACGGTGGGCGTGTACGGCATGCGCCAGTCGGCCTTCGACCTGGTGCTGCTGTACGCGATCGGCCTGCTCGGCGTGGTGATGCGCCGCTTCGACTTCCCGACCGCGCCGGTGGTCGTGGGCATGATCCTCGGGCCCTTGGCCGAGGCGCAGATGCGCAACGCGCTGTCGATCGGCGAGGGCCACTGGGGCGTGTTCGTGCAGCGGCCGATGTCGATCGTGCTGCTCGTGATCGTCGTCGCGGTGCTGGTGCTGCCGCGCGTGGCGAAGGCGCGGCGGCGCGCGCGATTCGGCTGAGCGCTCATACCGACCAGCGATCAATCGTTCAGAAAGCCCGCCGCGAGTCCAAGCGGCAAAGGGCCATGCGGGCCGCCCGCGGCGCTTCGATGAGACGGTCGGCCCTGCGGGCCGACTGCCTTGCGCTGCTCGGTCTCGCGGCCCCGCCGCGGAACTCGCTTCGCGGGCTATCCGCCCGCTGCGCTCGATCACCCGCGGCGAGCATGAGGACGAAGCGCGCGGGTACGCGCGCGGGCCACGAGCCCTGCGCT
>JAKOZT010000118.1 GCA_029779845.1 Pseudomonadota bacterium
CTGGTCGCGCTTCAACTGCTTGCGAAGCACGGCCTTCCCGCGCTCGTTGACCCCGTGAACCTGGAACACGTTCTTGGCCAGATCGAGGCCGATCGTCGTAATCTCCATGGCGGACGCTCCTTCCGATCGAGTGGTTGCTGACACATCCACTGTGGCACTTCGATGCCGTCTACGGGTGGGGGCGTCCATCCCATTGCTTACTCTATGAGCAACGCAGCCCGGGTTCGACTTCGTATTCAAGCGTCTGCGCGACAGCCACGAGGCCCAGAAGAACTTCGGCGCGGAGCATTTCGTGATGGAGGTGGAGCGGCTGCAGCCGGCACGTTAGCCCGAGAAAGGAAAGCGCGGAACCAGCACTGAGATGTCTCGCAGTTGAAGTTTCTTGCTCTCACCCGCCTCGTTCGCGAAGTCCAACTGCGTGTCAGCAGCCTCGCAGTCGATGGGATCAGAAGTCCGGTTATCGAATTCCGACTTCAGGATGCGGGCCCGGACTTTGCCGCCTTCACTGTAGGTCGACAACGACAGCAAACGCCGAGGGTTGATGCTCAGTCCGGAAGTGCAAACTTGGATCGCCTCCGTGGGCATTCGCCAGGACCAGTACCTGTCAAACGTCTCTCCTTGCATTCGCAATGCGTCGTCAAATATTGAAATGGCGCGAGTTGGGTTGAGCTTGAGACCCCCAAGTCGCGTGTAGGCCTGCAGTGACCGGTCCGGATCTGCGGAGGCGAGGATGCGCTGCTTCACTCGCGTCATCTCGCGTATCCCCAACGAGTGGAGCGTACCGGCGAGATAAGACACGATGGGTGCCGCGATCGACGTGCCGTGCAGCACTTCGGGCGCCAAACCGTCGTAGGAGAATGGAATTCGGCAGCCCGGCGCCAGGACATCAACCCGGCTCTGACTGTAGTTGGAAAATGGCGCCAGTGTTCCGTCCGGCGCCAGCGCGCCAACCGTAATGATTCGTTCAGCCACCTCGCTGCCCTGCCCCCCATGCGCAGCAGGAAAGGTCGGGGTCTCGCTGATGTCGTTCGAATCGTTGCCCGCAGCAATTACGACCAGCAGATTCAGCGATGCGGCCGCGCGCAGCGTCGAGACAAACATTCGGACGCTGTTACCGTCGCCCGACCCGACACTTAGATTAACGACGCGCGCATCGGTGTGGTTTTCGATGTGGGTCATCGTCTGGTATAGGGTGTCGTCCTTGACGCTGATCGGGCCGGTTCGCTTCCAGAAGATCTTCCAGAAGCTGAGCTTGATCAGGGGAGGGCCTGCAGTGATTGCGTCGCGCATCAAAGGGCCGCCGAGCGCCATGCTGGCCACTTCGGTCCCGTGATCGCGGTACTTGTCCTCGGGATAGGGTTCCAGAATGCCTCGGTTCTCGGCGTCAATTCCGTAGACATCGGCCACGTACTTGTTGTTGTCAAGATCGTTAGGCTGCCCGGCCTTGTCGAACGCATTGGCTTCCAACAGGCTCAAGGGGAAGAACTTGCCTATGCCCTTGAACCCTGTGTCTGCGACACGAATCACCGCCGGCCCACCGAGAAACTGCTTCTTGGCGGCAGATGCTGTACTCACTGCCAATCGTTGCCTCATGAGGGCAGCGTCAAAGGGCCAGACAGCACCGACTGCAGCCGATGGTTCACATGGGGTTCCGACAATCTTGGAGTCGTCGGAAGTCAGCGGGGCGATGATTCTGAGATCGGCGTCCTCGGCCGCCACTTCCACGCCGGGCTGCAGTTCGGACGCCGAGAACGCAGCGGTAACCTGATTGGCAATGGCCTTGGCGTCGACACCCGGCTTGAGCACAATGGTTGTTGGCCAAGTCACGGTCGGCGCAGTAATCTTCTTCCCTGGCACGAGATCCGTTGGCTCGATGGGCTTGCCACCATTGAGAGCCCCTAAGGCCTGTCCTGCGGGAAGGTTGCATGTGCTGAATGGACCTGCCTTGTTGCTCTTGCTTTCGCAAACCGGGATGTTCTGGTGCGCAGGAATTCCCAACAGGCGCTTGGTGATGGCATCGACAGACTTGTCTCCGGGCAGAATCTTCACTTGTACGTTCTTGGCGACCCGCACGCATGGCGGCAGGTCCACCCTTCTTTCCGCAGTGGACGGCCCCAACGTGAATCCTGGGTTGAGTTTCTGCAGGTCTTCGAGGTAGTCGTTCGTGACCGAGCCACCACATCTGCTGCGCAGCGTGCCGAAAGGGTCGGCGCCTTTGGGCACGACGACCGACTCGCTTTGGCCATACTTCGTCAGCAGGTCTTGTACGACTTTGGGCAACGGTCCGATGCTGCGTATCGTCACCGATTGCGCCACCGCACTCTGTCCAAGCGCCTGAGCAGCCAATGTGCAGGCCCATACTGCGATGGCAGTACGCGCAGACCGTGTGAGCGTCATGAGGATCGCCTCGTCGCCCGTCAATGCGGAGCTGGCCTGCAAGGCAGGTCGAACAAGTCCCAGCCGCAGACCCGCACTGGCTTGTGGTCATCCGTCACAGTAGCACTTGCGGCCACCCATTCTTGAATGAAGGTCCGAATATCGGTCGATGCCAGCGCGGTGACATAGGTCGCCTTGTAGTCGGGCCCCTCCCTGTCATCGTTGACGGCTGATACTACGCCGACAATGCCGCGTAGACCGGTGGGCGGGACACGATAGGCTGCGCCACCGCTGTCGCCCGGGCACGCGAAGCTTAACGAACCGTTCTTGGCGGGCTGCGTGATGAGCCATTGAGGCCACTTCGTGCTTCCGCCGGGCGCGGTTGCCACCACGGCAGGGCCGATTCGGAAGATCGGTGGATCTTCTTCCTTCTGCGTGTCCAGGTCGGTGCAGCCGTACCCGCCTAGGGTCAGCCGCTTTCCAGTCGCGACATGAGCTAGGTCCAATTGCAGCGACTCGAAGAAGAGTCCGGATCGCTCCATCGGTGCCATCAGGCACAACGCAACGTCTGGCGCCAAGTTCTGCAGCGACCACTTGCTGTGTCGAGTACAGACACCAGTGAAGTTTGGGAAGCCCGAGTTGCGCACCGTCACGGTGGACCCGTTGCCGACACAGTGTGCGGCGGTAAGGAGCACGCGTGGCCCGATTAGGGTGGCGGTACAAGATTTCGCAACAGCTGAAGCAGGCCACTCTGACGGGGAGGCTATTGCGCCATTGCCGAGCTCTGGCCCCAACGAGTCTTGAGCCAAGTCGGGCACCGCAGTAACCTCAAGACTGCCCTCGTTCACCTTGACGTGTGGGGCTGACGCATGCATCCCCGAAGCTTGGTGCTGCCCTGTGACCGTGGGCTGAGCTAGGCCGAGCGTCGTGGAGGCAACCCACACCACTGCCCCGCTGCCCACAGCAAGCAAGATCCGGCGGCGAAGACCTTCTTCACTGGTGGCCACGAGCTTGCTCATCTTGCCCCGCCAGATCTGTTCGAGGGCTAGGGCGTCGTGGCCAGCTTGGCCTTGGCTAGCGCCGCTGCCGCGTTGATCTGGGCAGTTTCGGCATTGATCAGCGACGTCTGAGCGGTCAGAGCGCTGAGGGTGGGGGCGGCCGTTGCGTTGGCTTGGCTGGTGATGAGTGCCGTCTGGGCATTCAGCATCGCCGTCTGCGCAGCAATCTCGAGCGTCTGCTGGGCACCAGCGTTCGCTCGTGCGGTGGCGAGCGCATTCTGCGCGTTAATCAGGGCCGTCTGCGCTGCCAGTGGAGCTGTCTGCCCGGCGACACCCGCATTGGCTTGCGCAGCCTGGAGCGCAGCCTGAGCATTGAGCTGATTCGTCTGCGCGGTCAGCAGGCTGGTCTGCGCGTTGGCGGACGCAAGCTTGGCAGCATTGATCTGCCCTGGAAGCGCGGCGACCTGCGTAGCGGTGTCCTTGAGCGCCCCCGTGAGTGCGACACCAGCAGCCGCCTTTTCGCTCACTTGGATAGAGGTGGGCAGCCCGTTGGCGTCCATCGCCACCACTGCGGCCTGCGCGCGGAACGAGCCCCCCGTCAGTGGGACGGTGTACATCTGGCCGAGCTGCAGGACGACCTGGTCGAACTGAGTGTGCCGGGGGTCTGTGCTGCCTACTGCCGGCAGGTCGAGCGGACATGCGGACCCTGTGCAGGCCAACAGTCGGCCAGCACGCGCGAGACGCACCGGGACGCCTTCCTTAGTGCCGTTGAACTCCGACTTTGTCGGCGCGCTCCACGCACCGGCGTCTGACTGCCGGTACAGGGCAAGACTCACCTTGAACTGGTCCTCGAACTTCGCCTTCATTTCCTTCGCATCCGGCTCCTCATCGAACTTCTCGGCCAGCCAACTGTTTAGAACGGCCCGGTCAAGCGCGACGGGCTCCGTCGTGCGAAATGTCGACGCCCGCGTCGGCCAGCGCACGGATTGGGTGTTTGTGGTTGCCGCCATGGCATGAGCGAGCTCGCGCTGATTCTTGGCGAGTGCTTGCTGTCGCTTCGCTTGCTCATCTATTGCGGCCAAGAGATCCTTCTTAAAGGCGGCGTCTATCCCGCTCTTGATCGTCAATAGCGCCACCTTTGCGGTGGCTTCTGCTAACGCCGCCGTGTCGTCATCGACTTGCTGCTTCAAGCCCTTAGCCGGCGCAGCCGGGTAAAGCGCTTGCACAGCGCTCAAAACGGCCTTGCTGCAGATCTGCCCCCCTGATGTGAGCAGCGGGCCACCCGCCCCAGCGATGAGCCCTTGGCCAATCGTGCCGACAACGTTCGAGATGATCGCCGGTGTGGCATCGGTCGAGCTGGCGTTGAGCCCAAGCGATATCCCGCTGGCGGCCAAAGTGGATGTGATGTCGCTGGTCGCCCACCAGCCGTTGGACTCAAGAACGTACCGCTGCTCTTCGTCGAGGACCGGTGCGGTCGTAGCGACAACTTCGACGGTACCTCCCAACGTGCCTTTGCAGGACACGACATGACGCGTGATCGTCAAGTTGAACTGGGTCATTGCCAGATTCCAAGGATTCCCTCGAACTGGCTTGTCATCGGACACGTGTGTTACCGTGATTCCGGTCGAACAGCCGCCGAGGGTCAACAAAGCTCCGAGTACAAGGAAACTACGCAGCATGTGATCCCTCCCGATTAATTGCGGACTGTTGAATTGTTACAAGGGCGGCTCGATCGCCCATCCCCAGTTTGGTGGAGAACGATGGTGGGACATGCTTGGTCCACGCCGGACGAGGATGGCCTCGCGGCGGATTCCAGGTCGCTATCGTTCAATGGCTCGATCTCGGACCCTCGACGAAGTGCACGCCCAACGCCGTCTGTCGAAACCTCCCTTTGGCTGCCAGGGGTGCTGCTCGGCCGCTCAACCGTCGTGATAGCGCGGTTGCATCGGGTCCCAAGTGACCACTACATCACATCGCCGACCGGTTGAACCTTGATGGCGTGACGGGAGCCAATCTCATCCATCAGTTGAAGTCGAGACTCAACGAACAATTGCTCCCGGCGATCCAAGCGAGGGAAGACTCGGGAGTTGTAGACCTGGGCACACGCCACCGACTTGCTTACCCCGAAATCGTGCTTCAACGTTGCAATGAAGTCGCCAATGGGTCCTTTGAAAGTAGTTCTTGCCTGCTCAACGACGATTCGTGGGAGCAACAACTCTGCTGCAAAGGCATTCGCCCGTCGCTCCATGAAGTCGTCGACCGCCCCTCCCAACACTTCGCAGAAAGGAAGCCCACCAGCGCGATCCAGCATCAGATGCCCAAGCTCATGTGCCAAGGTCATCCGGGTCCGCTCCGGCGACGTGTGCTGTCGGTCCAAGTTCAAGATCACGCTCGGTCCACGCCCTCCCCACACGGCGACTGCGTCAATCGACTCAGTTCCAAGATGCATAGGTAACACGGCGACGCCAAGTTCCGCGAAGACGGCTTCGATTTCGAAACGAATAGAGCGGTCTCTATGCAGCGCCTCCCGAACAAATTCAGCAGCTGCGTATCCGCTAGAGAACGCGAACTGAGCAGGCGCTTTTTGGAGATGCCGGCGGGCCTTGGCACTGATACCGTCGAGCGCATCCAACTCGCCCTTTGCAACTCCCCGAATGGCGTCTAGTACCCGCCGAATCGTCGCAGTGTCGAGAATACCCGCCGTCATACGAGCTGCTGCAAGTAGGGGACCTTCTGCGACTATTCCATTCGCCCAAGAGTCGTTGGCGGCCACGCCCCAAAACTTAAACGGGTCTTCGTCGCCTTGAACAGCGGCGAGCACGTTGTCGGACATTCCAGTGACCGACCGAAAGAAGGCATCTCTGGAACTGACACCCCGATCGTGCCAACGACTGACTGCGCTCGACACCCTTGGGTTCGATGATTCGGCAAACGACTTTGCCAAGGTATCGCAGATCGACAACAAGGCTGTACGGCACTGCTCAAACGGTGCCCGAATCGGTGGACGACCATCAGCGCAAACCCAGCAGATCGCACCATTGCGAATCAAGGTCAAGGAGGGAAGCGATAGGCCCTTCCAGGCAGAGGCCAAGTTGTGTCTTCGCTCGAATGCCAGAAGAACGCCTTCCTCGGCTTCAGCGATCTCGTCATCGAGCCTGGCCCACCTTCGTTCAGCGACGTTCCACACGTCTCCAGGGTGAGTGACATCACTCAGCCACGAGAAGGGGTAGGACTGTTCGTAGACCAGTGTCCCCCAGTTGGATGCGACATGCTCAAGCAAGTCGACCCATGTCCAGTCAATCGGTCGAGGCTGAATATCGCTGTTGGAGTACCAGTAAGGAGCGCCCAGGACGTACAGCATCCCGCTGCCCCAACCATCTCCTCTTGCGGCGGGGTCTTCCGATGGGAGGAACTCGAAGTGAATGGGTGAATCAGGACTCATACCGATCCAGCCAATCTCGGAATTCTCTTCCGTACCCCTGCCGCTCTGCCTTCTGCTGCAGAGCTCGCTTTACCGAGCGCGCGAGGCGGTTACGACTTGGTCGACCACACCAAGGGTAGCCATGGTAAGCACCAGGGCCAGAAGGCACTGCTTCATAGATCACTCCCTCATGCACGTTCCACGCTCGTTCGGGCAGTACGTCTGCGACTGACTGATTGGGTTGTCTGCCTTCAAACTCCGCATCGTTCAACAACTCACGAGCTTGGGCCTTCGACAGAGTCGACGGACACTTCCCAATGGTTCCAACACCGGTCGTGACAAAGTCGGCCCTTGGTTCCGACCAGCAGTGCTTGACCCGATGTTCCGCCGGATCGTAGTCAACCTCCTGCTTTGGCTGCGGGCCAACGGCCGTCATTGAAGTGCACTCCCAGAGCTTGCAGGACCATCGACGCGTGCGGGGAAACGCAGCTGTTACCCAGAATCCCAAGTGGAATCAAGGACTTGGGGTCCCAGCCGTTTCGAATTTTGGCACATCTCCCAGAACGCCTCGCCACCGTCAGCGCGTGGTGCATGGACGTCTGCATGCGCCTCGCACGACGCCCCTCGACTCCGTGGCCTGCAGCGTCCGCACCGGCAGTATGCGCGTCTCATATACAGTGAATCATGCCGCGCGATGCCCGGCGCACCTATGGCCATACGGACGAAGAATATGAGACGCTCTCAGTCTCAAAATCCAACAAAGGCGCGGGCTGCAGCCCGACCGCGCCTATCGCCTGTTAATCCGTAGGTCCCTGGTTCGAGCCCAGGTCGGGGAGCCAAGATAAGCCAGCAATGGCACGCACTTAGCCCAGCCTTCACCGGCTGGGCTTTTTGCTTTCTGGGCGTCGGACATGCATAAGGCATGCATACCTGGCCGTCTGCAGGAGCTTCTCCTCGCGACCGGTGTTCACGCACGACGGCGCGGCATCAAGGGCTCCGTGCGCAGCGTGTTCATGGTCTGCAGGCGCGCCGTGGGCCGCACTGCCTCGCGGCCCTGCTGTGCGAACTCTCGCCGCGACACGCCGCGCTCCATGCCGACGGTCGCCGTCGCGCCGCCGAGAAGCTGCTTGTACAGACCGGCCCACACCGAGTCGATGCGGGCATCGAGCGCGAACGCACGGGCGAACAACTCGTTGAGCCGAGTCTCCAGCAACGGCACGTGCGGTGTCGCCGGCCACTCGCGGGTCAGCCAGTGAAGCAAGGGGGCGTAGTCCAGACACTCGCCGAGCTCCGCCGGGCGCGCGGCTGCGCGTCCCTTGATGACGAGGCTCACCCGCACCGCCTGCGGCGATTGCTCGTGGGCGTGCACGCCCACGGCCAGATCGATCGGGAGACGATCGATGCGGATGGTCCAGTTCCCGTTCACGCGAACCGCCTCGTGATGAGGCCGCACTCGGCCGTGGTGTGTTCGAGCATCAGCCAGACATAGTCCATGAAGCTGCGGCGCACCAGCAGTTCGAAGACGGGATCGTCGTTGACCTGCCAGAGCCAGACCGATGCCTTGAAGAAGTGCGAGCCGGCGCATTGGTCGACGTGAAAGGCGCGCGGATGCAGGTCCAGCGGGCAGCCCTGGGCCAGGGTGTCGCGCAGCGATGGGCCGGACAGGTGCAGCACGGTATAGCCGCTGCTCACGTCTGTGACGGCGGCATGCTGGCCTTCCAGGTGGGCACGCAGGCTGTTCGCCAGCGCATCCGCGTATCCCTTGGGGCCGATCACGAACCAGTCGTCCGGGCCGGCCCAGACGATGCGCAGCGCGTCGCCCTGCGCCGTGGTGCCGGCAGCCCGGGGAGGCGCCACCCCGAGCGCGCGTTGCACGGCCGCGGTGAAGGCCGGGTCGTCCGGATTGCCGCGCAGGTTGACCACGGCCAGCTTGTGGCGCCAGCCGGCCTGCAGCGCGCTCGCGTTGGAAGCACCGAGCGACCGGGGCATGGAGCCGGACAGGTTGCTGCGGCTCAAGGTTGTTTCAAGCATTCTGACGCTCCGCCTTGGGGTCGTAGAAGACAGGACTGGCGATGATGGCCGTCACGCTGCGGCCGTCGCGCATCGAGACGTGCACGCGCTCGCCCATGCGCCCGAGACCGCCCCGGACCAGCGCCATCGCGATCGAGCGGCCCAGCGTCGGGCTCGCGTAGCTGGAGGTCACGTGGCCGGCCATCGGCGTCGGGATCGCGCCCGGCTCGCCGGCGAGCACCTGCGCGCCTTCGGGCAGCACGAACTGCGGATCGTCGGGGAGCAGGCCGACGAGCTGCTTGCGGTCGGCCCGCGCGGTATCGCTGCGAGCGAGCGAGCGCTTGCCGAGGCAGTCCTTCGTCTTCGTGACCATCGCCGCCATGCCGAGATCGACCGGCGTGACCGAGCCGTCGGTGTCCTGGCCGACGATGATGTAGCCCTTCTCGGCGCGCAGCACGTGCATCGTCTCGGTGCCGTAGGGCGTGATGCCGAAGTCCTGGCCGGCCGCATGGATCGCGCTCCAGACGCGCGCACCCTCCTCGGCCGGCACGTTGATCTCGTAGGCGCGCTCGCCCGAGAAGCTGATGCGCATGATGCGCGCGCGCACGCCGGCCACCGTGCCCTCGCGGTACGACATGAAGGGGAACGCGGCATCGTCGAAGTCGACGTCGGTACACAGCTTGCGCAGCACCTCGCGGCTCTTCGGGCCGGCCAGGGCCGTGGTCGCCCAGTGGTCGGTGACGGTGGTGAGATAGACCTTCAGGTGCGGCCACTCGGTCTGCAGCCAGCGCTCCAGCCAGGCCAGCACGCGCGCCGCGCCGCCGGTGGTGGTGTGCATCAGGAAGTGGTTCTCGCCCAGGCGCACGGTGACGCCGTCGTCGAACACCATGCCGTTCTCGTCGAGCATCAGGCCGTAGCGGCACTTGCCGACCTCGAGCTTGCTCCAGGCGTTGCTGTAGACCCAGTTCAGCAGCGTGGCGGCGTCCGGTCCCTGGATATCGATCTTGCCGAGCGTCGAGGCATCGAGCATGCCCACGCCGTTGCGCACGGCCAGCACCTCGCGCTTCACCGCGGCGTGCAGGTCTTCGCCGTTCTTCGGGTAGTACCAAGGCCGCTTCCACTGGCCGACGTCCTCGAACAAGGCTCCCTGGGCCTTGTGCCAGGCATGCATCGCCGTCGTGCGCACCGGATCGAAGGCGTCGCCCAGCTCCAGCCCCGCCACGAGCCCGAACGTCACCGGCGTGTAGTTGGGGCGGAACGTCGTCGTGCCGACGGCCGGAATCGGCCTGCCCAGCGCCTCGGCGACGATGCCCATGCCGTTGATGTTGCCCGTCTTGCCCTGGTCGGTGCCGAAGCCCATCGCGGTGTAGCGCTTGACGTGCTCGATCGACTCGAAGCCCTCGCGCACGGCCAGCAGCAGGTCCGACGCACCGACGTCGTTCTGCAGGTCGACGAACTGCTTGGGCGCGCGCGTCGGGCCGGCGGGGTGCGGCACGAGCCAGAGCGTGCGCTGCGGGCCGACCGGCAGCGCCGCGACCTTCGGCGCCTTGCCCTCAGCGTTGGAGAAGCCGGCGGCGGCAGCCGCAGCCGTCCCTGCCGCATGGCCGTCGAGTGCCGCGCCGCGCAGGTCCGTGCGGGCACGGCAGGCACCGGCCGAGCGCTCCGACTGCGCCGCGGGACCGGGCAGGAACGCCGCCTCCTCGTCGCTCCACACCGGCTTGCTGCCGGCCTGGCAGTGCAGATGGATCACCGGGCTGAAGCCGCCGGAGACCGCCAGCACATCGCAGGCGATCTGCTGCGCCGCGCCGGCGAGACGCCCCTGCGCGTCCAGACGCTGCACGCGCACGCCGGCAAGTCGGCGGCCACCGCGCGCTTCGATGACGGCGTGGCCGGCCAGCACGGCGATGCCGGCCGCGCGGGCGCGCTCCGACAGCCCGCCCGCCGGCTGCTCGCGCGCATCGACGACCTGCACCGGCACCCCGGCGGCGTGCAGCGCGAGCGCGCTGTCATAGGCGGCGTCGTTGTTGGTGAAGACGACGGCGCGGCGGCCGGGGGCGACGGCATAGCGACGCAGGTAGGTCGACACCGCACCGGCCAGCATCACGCCGGGGAGGTCGTTGTTCGCGAAGACCAGCGGGCGCTCGTGCGCACCGGTGGCGAGCACGACCTGGCGCGCGCGCACCTTCCACAGCCGTTCGCGGTAGGCCGGGCGTTCGCCGGGGTCCAGATGATCGGCGCGCCGCTCGGCGAGCGTGACCAGCCCGTGGTCGTGGAAGCCGAAAGCCGTCGTGCGGGGCAGGACCTGGACTTCGGGCTGCTCCTTCAGTTGCGCGAGCGCGTCTGCCACCCATCGCGCGGCCGGGACGCCGTCGACCTGTTCGTCGCTGGACAGCAGCCAGCCGCCGAAGGCCTGCTGCTCGTCGCAGACGATCACGCGTGCGCCGCTGCCGGCGGCGGCCAGCGCCGCCGACAGTCCGGCGATGCCGCCGCCGACGACCAGCACGTCGCAGTGCACGAAGCGCTTGTCGTAGCGCTCGGGGTCGTTCTCGAGCGGAGCGCTGCCCAGGCCGCTGGCGCGCCGGATGTGCTTCTCGAAGTAGTGCCAGGCCGACTGCGAGGCCATGAAGGTCTTGTAGTAGAAGCCGGCCGGCATCAGGCGCGAGAACCACCCGTTGACGGCCCGCACGTCGAACTCGACGCTCGGGCTCGCGTGCACGCTGCGGGCGACCAGCCCCTCGACGAGGGGCACCTCGGTCATGCGCGCGTTTGGCACGGTGTACGCGCCCTCGCCGAGCTGGACCAGCGCATTCGGCTCCTCGACGCCGGCGGACAGGATGCCGCGCGGGCGGTGGTATTTCCAGCTGCGCGCGACCAGGTGCACGCCGTTGGCCAGCAGCGCCGAGGCCAGCGTGTCGCCCTGCAGCCCCTGGTAGCTGCGCCCGTTGAAACGGAAGGTCAGCACGCGGTCGCGCTGCACAGCGCCGCCCTGGGGCAGCCGGTGGGCAAGAGGACTCATGCGGCGCTCCGTTCGTGGTCGGGGGCGCTCTCGCCGATCCGCCAGGTGGCGTGGAAGCGATAGCTGACGGTGTCGCGCAGGGCGTTGAACCAGCGGCCGCAGCCGCTCGAATGGCGCCACTGCTCATGGTGCACACCCTTCGGGTTGCTGCGCATGAACACGTAGTCCGCCCATTCGGTGTCGTTCAGCGTCTCGGTCTTCGGCGGCCGGACGATGCCGCCTTCGCCGCCGCAGGTGAATTCGCTCTCGGCCCTCGGGCCGCAATAAGGACAGGGGATCTGCAGCATGGTGGGTCCCTTCAGTGCGCCACGGCCGCAGCGCCGTGTTCGTCGATCAGGTGGCCGGTGGTGAAGCGCTCGAGCGCGAACGCTTCGTTCAGCGGGTGCGGGCGGTCCTGCGCGACGGTGTGCGCCATCACCCAGCCCGAGCCCGGCGTGGCCTTGAAGCCGCCGGTGCCCCAGCCGCAGTTGATGTACAGGCCCTTGACGGGCGTGAGGCCGATGATCGGGCAGGCATCGGGCGAGATGTCGACGATGCCGCCCCATTGGCGGTTCATCCGCACGCGCGAGAACATCGGGAACATCTCGACGATCGCCTGCAGCGTGTGCTCGATGGTCTGGTAGCTGCCGCGCTGGCCGTAGCCCGCGTACTGGTCGATACCGGCGCCGATCACCAGGTCGCCCTTGTCGCTCTGGCTGATGTAGGCGTGGATCGCATTGCTCATCACGACGTTCGGGAAGACCGGCTTCAACGGCTCGGACACCAGCGCCTGCAGCGGATGGCTCTCGATCGGCAGCCGGATGCCGGCCATCGAGGCGATCACGCTGGAGTGGCCGGCGGCCACCACGGCCACCTTCTTCGCCTTGATGAAGCCCTTGGCGGTGTCGACGCCGGTCACCCGTCCACCCTCGCGGCCGATGCCGATCACCTCGCAGTTCTGGATGATGTCCACGCCCAGCGCGTCCGCCGCGCGCGCGAATCCCCACGCCACCGCGTCGTGCCGCGCCACGCCGGCGCGGCGCTGCAGCGAGGCGCCGAGCACCGGGTAGCGCGTGTTCAGGTTGATGAAGGGCACGATCTCCTTCACCTGCGCGGCGTTCAGCACCTCGGCGTCGACGCCGTTGAGGCGATTCGCGGTGACGCGGCGCTCGATGTCGCGCATGTCCTGCAGCGTGTGGCCGAGGTTCATCACGCCGCGCTGGCTGAACATCACGTTGTAGTTGAGGTCCTGCGACAGCCCCTCCCACAGCTTCATCGCCTTCTCGTACAGCTGCGTCGCCTCGTCCCAGAGGTAGTTGCTGCGCACGATCGTCGTGTTGCGCGCGGTGTTGCCGCCGCCGAGGTAGCCTCGCTCCACCACCGCGACGTCGCGGATGCCGTGCTCCTTGGCGAGGTAGTAGGCGGTCGCGAGGCCGTGGCCGCCGGCCCCGACGACGACCACGTCGTATTCGCGCTGGGGCTCCGGCGAGCGCCACTGGCGCTCCCAGCCCTCGTGGTAGGAGACGGCGTTGCGCAGCAACGACCAGATCGAGAACTTCTGCATGTCGCGTTCCTTCAGCACTCGACGACGTTGACCGCGAGGCCGCCGCGCGAGGTTTCCTTGTATTTCGTCTTCATGTCGGCGCCGGTCTCGCGCATCGTCTTGATGACCTTGTCGAGGCTGACGTGGTGGATGCCGTCGCCGCGCAGCGCCATGCGCGCGGCGTTGATCGCCTTGACCGACGCGATCGCGTTGCGCTCGATGCACGGGATCTGCACCAGGCCGCCGACCGGGTCGCAGGTCAGCCCGAGGTGGTGCTCCATGCCGATCTCGGCGGCGTTCTCGACCTGCTCGGGTGTCCCGCCGAGCACCGCGCACAAGGCGCCGGCGGCCATCGAGCACGCGACGCCGACCTCGCCCTGGCAGCCGACCTCGGCGCCCGAGATCGATGCGCCTTCCTTGTAGAGGATGGCGATCGCCGCGGCGGTGAGCAGGAAGTCGAACACGCCCTGTTCATCGGCGCCGGGCACGAAACGGGCGTAGTAGTGCAGCACCGCCGGCACGATGCCGGCCGCGCCGTTGGTCGGCGCGGTGACGACGCGGCCGCCGGCGGCGTTCTCTTCGTTGACGGCCAGCGCGTACAGGTTGACCCAGTCCAGCACCTGCAGCGGATCCTTGAGCGCCTCCTCGGGCCGGTGCGTCAGCGTGCGGTACAGCTCGGCGGCGCGGCGGCGCACCTTGTAGCCGCCCGGCAGAACGCCTTCGGCCCGGATGCCGCGCTTCACGCAGTCCTGCATGGTGTCCCAGATGCGCAGCAGACCCTCGCGCACGTCCTGCTCGCTGCGCCACGCCAGTTCGTTGCGCCACATCACGCGGGCAATGCTCAGGCCGTTGTCCGCGCACAGGCGCAGCAATGCGTCGCCCGTGCGGAACGGCAGCGGCAGCGGCCTGGTGTCGGGCACCAGGGCGGGTCGGCCGGCATCGTCGCTGCCGACGACGAAACCGCCGCCGACCGAGTAGTAGGTCTTCGACAGCAGCACCTCGCCGGCCGCATCGAGCGCAGTGAAGCGCATTGCGTTCGGATGGAAAGGCAGGGACTCGCGCCGCAGGAAGAGCAGATCGCGGCTTTCGTCGAAGCCGATCGACCGCTTCCCGGCGAGCACGACCTGCCCGTCGCGCCGGATCCGCTCCAGTCGGGGGGCGATGCTCTCGGGGTCGATGCGATCGGGCAGCTCGCCTTCCAGCCCCATCAGCACGGCCTTGTCGCTGCCATGTCCCTTGCCGGTGGCCGCCAGCGAGCCGTACAGCTCGCACTTCACGCGGTGGGTGCGCTGCGCCCGCTCCGGAACGTTCAGCTCTCCCGCGAACAGCGCCGCCGCGCGCATCGGGCCGACGGTGTGCGAACTGCTCGGCCCGATGCCGATCTTGAAGAGGTCGAAGAGGCTGACGCTCATGGCCGACGCTCAACCGTAGACGGGGAAATCCCGCGTCAAGGCGGCGACGCTCGCACGAACCTCGGCGATCTTCGCCTCGCTGTCGGGGTGGTCCAGCAGATCGGCGATCAGCTCGCCGACCTGGCGGGCCTGCTTCTCCTGGAAGCCGCGCGTGGTCATGGCCGGGCTGCCCAGCCGGATCCCGCTCGTGACCATCGGCTTCTCCGGGTCGTTGGGAATCGCGTTCTTGTTGACGGTGATGTGGGCGCTGCCGAGCAGCGCCTCGGCGGCCTTGCCAGTGAGGCCCTTGGCACGCAGGTCCACCAGCATCACGTGGCTCTCGGTGCGGCCGGAGACGATGCGCAGTCCGCGCTCCATCAGCGCTTCGGCCAGGGCTTGCGCGTTGCGAACGACCTGGCGCTGATAGGTCTTGAACTCCGGCGCGAGCGCTTCCTTGAAGGCCACCGCCTTGGCGGCGATGACGTGCATCAGCGGGCCGCCCTGCAGGCCCGGGAAGATGGCGCTGTCGATCGCCTTCTGCAGCTCGGGCCTCATCAGGATGATGCCGCCGCGCGGGCCGCGCAGGCTCTTGTGCGTGGTACTCGTGACGATGTCGGCGTGCGGGATCGGATTGGGGTATTCGCCGGCGGCGATCAGCCCGGCGTAGTGCGCCATGTCCACCATCAGCAGCGCGCCGACATCCTTGGCGACGCGCGCGAAACGCTCGAAGTCGATACGCAGCGCATAGGCGGACGCGCCGGCGATGATGATCTTCGGCCTGCTCTCGCGTGCCTTGCGTTCCATCGCGTCGTAGTCGATCTCCTCCTTCTCGTCGAGACCGTAGCTGACGACGTTGAACCACTTGCCGCTCATGTTGAGCGCCATGCCGTGCGACAGGTGGCCGCCTTCCGCGAGGTTCATGCCCATGAAGGTGTCGCCGGGCTTCATGAACGCCATGAAGACGGCCTCGTTCGCCTGGGCCCCCGAGTGCGGCTGCACGTTCGCGCCCCATCCGTGGCGGTCGGCGCCGAACAGCTGCTTGACGCGGTCCAGCGCGAGCTGCTCGGCCAGGTCGACGTATTCGCAGCCGCCGTAGTAGCGACGGCCCGGGTAGCCCTCGGCGTACTTGTTGGTGAGCTGGCTGCCTTGCGCGGCCATCACCGCGGGCGAGGTGTAGTTCTCGCTCGCGATCAGCTCGATGTGCTGCTCCTGGCGCTGATGCTCCTGCTGCACGACCACCCACAGATCGGGGTCGACGGCCTTGAGCGATTGATGGCTGTAGCTGAACATGAATGAAGTCCCGAAGTTCGAGGGTGGTAACGAGGTGGCTAAATCTTCGGCGCCGAGGACGAGACACGTTTGCCAGATTGCGACATGCAGCATGCCGGTGACGACGAAGCATCCGCTCGTGCACGCGGCCCGCGGCTGCCGGCGTCAGCCGAAGTACGCCTGATGCACCTCGGCGTTGGCGCGCAGCTCGCTCGTGTCGCCTTGGGCGACGACTTTGCCCTGCATGAGCACGTAGCCGTAGTGGGAAACGGCCAGCGTCTGGTGGACGTTCTGCTCGACGAGCAGCACCGTGATGCCCAGCTGGTTGATGTGCTGGATGACGTTGAACGTCTCCTTCACGAACCGTGGAGAGAGTCCGAGCGAAGGCTCGTCGATCAGCATCAGCTGCGGCGCGGACATCAGGCCGCGGCCGATGGAGAGCATGGCCTGCTCTCCGCCGGACATGGTGCCGCCGAGCTGGCCGGAGCGCTCCTTGAGGCGCGGGAAGATGTCGTAGACCTGGTCGAGCCTGTCCTTGATGGCGGACTTGTTCCTCTCGCGGTACGCGCCGAGATGCAGGTTCTCGCGCACCGTCATCTTCGGGAAGACCTTGCGCCCTTCCGGGATGCACGCGATGCCCGCGCCGTTCACGAGGTGCGTCGGCAGGCCGGTGATGTCGCGGTCGCCGAACAGCACCTTGCCCGCCCGCGGCACGTTCAGCGCGAGGATGGTGCGGATCAGCGTCGTCTTTCCCGACCCGTTCGACCCCAGGATGCAGGTGATCTTCCCCGGCGGCACGCGGATGGACACGTCGACGAGGACGTCCGCCTTGTCGTAGCCGCAACGGATGTGCTCGAGACGCAACTCAGGCTGCTTGTTCATGGCTTTGTCCGAGGTAGGCCTCCTGCACGTCAGGATTGGCGGCGATCTCGCGGTAGGTGCCTTCGCACAGCCGTTGGCCGTAGTTCAGCACGATGCATCGGTCCGTGATGCGTTCGATCACGTTCATCTCGTGCTCGATGATCACCACCGTCAGGCCCTGTATGCGCTCGCGGACCAGCAGGATGTCGGCCATCAGCTCGCGCGTCTCCTCGTGGGTCATGCCCGCGGAGGGCTCGTCGAGCAGCAGGAGCTTGGGCCGGCTGATCAGCGCCCGGCAGATCTCGACCCGCCGCCGGTCGATCATCGACACGGATCCCGCCGCGTGCAGCATCCTGCCGGCAAGCGATGGGTTGAACGTCCTCGCCAGCTCCCGCGCCTGCTCGAAGGCCTCCTCCACCTGCCGTTCGAGCCGCGCGCGGCGGAACAGGTTGAACCACACGCCGTTGTTCAGCCGGTGATGCTCGCCCATCGCGATGTTGTCGAACACCGACAGCTCCAGGCACAGGCGCGAACGCTGGAACGTCCGGGTGATGCCGGCCCGGTTGATCTGCTGCGGCGTCATGCCGCGCAGGTCGTGCCCCATGTGCTGCAGCGATCCGGCGCTCGCGCGGTAGATGCCCGTCAGGACGTTGAAGAACGTCGTCTTGCCCGAGCCGTTGGGTCCGAGCAGGCCCAGCACCTCGCCGTGGCGGATGTCGAGATCCAGCTTGTTGAGTGCCACGACGCCGCCGAACTTCATCGTCAGTCCGCGACACTCCACCAGGGCAGCGCTTGGCTGCGGCAACTGCACGATGCTCATGGGAGATCCCGGCCGGCGAGGTTGAAGGTGCGCAAGCGGCGCGGGAACATGCCCTGCGGGCGAAACAGCAGGATCAGGATGACCGCGCCCGCGTACAGCAGGAACCTGTACTCCTGGATCGCCTGCAGCTTCTCGGGCAGCAGGAGAACGATGGCGGCCGCCGGCAGCACGCCCCACAGATTGCCGATGCCGCCCAGCACGATCACCGACAGCATGACGAGCGAATCGCCGAACGTGAAGTTGGCCGGTGCCACGAAGCCGGTCATCAAGGCGAACAGGGCGCCGGCCGTGCCCGCGAACAGGTTGCCGATGATGAAGGCCGTGATCTTCCAGCGGACGATGTGGATCCCGAACGTCGCGGCGGCCGTCTCGTCGATGCGCACGGCGTCCATGCTCAGCCCCATCCAGGAGCGGTTGATGCGTCGCGTCAGCACGAAAGCGGCGAGCATGAGCGCGAACGCGAGGGCCACGTAGTTGGCGTAGAACGAGAACGACGTACCGAACACAGTGAGACCTTCGCTGAGATCCCAGCCGAGGATGGTCATTCCGGGCACCTTCAGCCCCTGCGGCCCGCCCAGGGTGTCGTTGACCTCGAGGAACGAGCGGAACAGGATGCCGAATGCGATGGTGACCAGCGCGGCGTAGTGGCCGCGCGTGCGCAGCACGGGCAGCAGCAGCAGGCTGCCGATCGTGGCGGCGGCCACACCGCCGGCCGGCAGCACCAGCAGATGCGGCAGCGACGTGTGGTTGGCGAGAACGGCGGCGGTATAGGCACCGACGCCGAAGAACGCCGCTCCGGCGAAGTTCATGACGCCGCAGTAGCCGATCTGGAGGTTCAGGCCCAGGCAGACGACGCAGTACAGGAGCACCGTGGCCACGAGCAGCAGGACGAAGTGATCGCCGCGGAACACCAGCACCACGGCCGCGCAGGCAGCGAGCGACACCCACCTCGTGACGATCGGATGGGCGCGCATTCCGCGTTCCACGCGCTCGGCCAGCCCGCTGCGGGTGGCTCCCGCCAGTCCCGCCGCGCCGATCGCCAGCAGGACCAGCAGCGTCGTTTCGCTTTCGGCGTGAAGCGCGAAGATCACGAAGGCGGCGATCAGCACGATCCCGGCGATCGACGCCGCGAGATCCGTTCGAAGGTTCTTGGCCATGGGTCAGACTCGCTCGGAGGTTTTCTCGCCGATCAGGCCGGTCGGCCTCACGGCGAGCAGGACGATGACCATGCAGAACGCGACCACGTCCTTGTAGGCGCTGGGCCAGGGCAGCGCGACGACGGTGGCGATCTGGATCGCGGCGAACAGGAAGCCGCCGAGGATGGCGCCGTAGATGTTGCCGAGCCCGCCGATGACCGCCGCGCTGAAGCCGATGACGGCCAGCATCGTGCCGTTGCCGAAGTGGACTTCGCTGTAGTACAGGCCGTTCATCAGGCCGGCCATCGCGGCCAGCGCGGAGCCGATCCCGAACGTGGCAAGCACGATCCAGCGGAAGTTGATGCCCATGACTTGCGCCGTTTCACCATCCTGCGCCACGGCGCGGATGGCCAGGCCGAGCTTGGTGCGGTTGATCAGCAGATGGACGAGCAGGATGGTGCCCAGGCCGCTCGCGACCAGGATCAGCGTGTCGACCCGCATCGTGAAGCCGCCCAGCTGCCAGCTCTGCGTGGGCAGCAGGCTCGGGAACGGCTGGGGGTTCGAGCCGTTCGGATAGAACAGGCGGATCGACTCCCGGATCACGGTGCCCACCATCAGCGTAATCAGCAGTGTGATGAACGCCGGCGCGCTGCGAAGCCGAAGGATGAGGAAGCGCGCGATCAAGGCCCCCAGGATCGCCATGCTGGCGACCGACACCAGGAACACGATCCCCAGCTGGAGAAGCGCCGGCATGTCGCCCAGGCGCTGCAGGCCGAGAAAGGTGGTCAGGCCGACGAAGGAGCCCAGCGTGAGCACGTCGCCGTGGGAGAACTTGATGACGTCGAGGACGCCGAAGAACAGCGTGAAGCCGACGGCGACCATCGCGTAGATGACGCCGAGCATCACGCCGTTCCAGACGTGCTGGCCGATGAATGCAATGTCCATTGCTGCAGACCGGGAAGGCTGGCGCCTGCCGCAGCCCGGCAAGGGCAGCGGCGAGCGTCAGGCGTTGGGGGATGGAGTCAGCGGCCCTTCAGCTTGCGCTTGCCGGTCTTGTATTCGCTGTCTTCCCAGTCGATCCACTTGCCGTCCTGCACGACGTACTTGGTCGTGGCGGTGTTGATGTTCTGGCCGTGGTCGTCGAAGGTGATCTTGCCGACGATCGAGTCGTAGTCCTTCACGTTCGCCAGCGCGTCGAGGATCTTCGCGCGGTCGGGGCCGACTCGTTCGATCGTGTCCATGGCCAAGGTCGTCGCGGAGAAGGCATACGGTCCGTAAGCCTCGAAGGTCTCGTTGTACTTCTGCTTGTTGTACTCGGCGACGAAGAACTTGCCCTTCGGGAGCTTCTCGACCGGCGGGTTGTCGTACATCGCCACGGTGCCTTCGGCCAGGTCGCCCGCGCCCTTGACGAAGGCCTCGCCCACGATGCCCGAGGTGCCCTGGAATTGCGCGTTCACGCCCAGCCGCGACATCTGGTTGAGCACACGAACGCCCAGCGGCGTCAGGCCGGCAAAGTAGATGATGTCGGGGTTGAGCTCCTTTATCTTCGTCAGCTCCGCATTGAAGTCCTGCTGGTCGGCGCCGACGCCGAACGCGCCGACGATCTGGCCGGGCGTCTCCTTCAGGAACTTCTCGAAGTACGAGAACATGGACTTGCCGTAGTCCGTCGTGTCGTAGATGACCGCCCATCGGCGGTACTTCTGATCGCCGGTCAGGAACTGCGCCGCGACCTTGTTCTGGTTGATCAGCGTCGCGCTGACGCGGTGCATCTCGCGCGTCTTGCGCTTGTAGATGATGTCGGGGTGGACCGCCGCCCAGACGATGACCGGCGCATTGAAGCGCGTGTACACGTCGACGGTCGCGACAGCCACGGCAGAACAGTAGTGCGGAATGATCACGGCGATGTTCTTGTCCGCCGCGGCCCGTGTCGCAACCTGCACGCCGACGTTCGGCTTGCATTCGTCGTCGAGGCTGGTCAGCTCGAACTTGTACTTGGCGTCCGGCCTCGCGTTGTGCAGCTTCACCGCCAGTTCGGCGGAGTTCCGTCCGCCGAGGCCGTGCGCGGAATTGGAGCCCGTCAGCGGGCCGATGAACGCCAGCTTGACCGTCTCCGCCGCGTTGGCGGCACACGCCAGCGCCGCTGCGAATGCCCCCAGGCCGAAGGCCATCATCGACCGCCTGCCCAACGTCGTCTTCATGAATGTCTCCTTGATCGTTTCAACAACAGGATTTGCCGGCCGGCCGATTACGCCGCGGCGCTTTCTTCTGCACGGGGCTGCACGATGAACACGCAGTGGTGGTGCTCTTCGGCGGCGCACTGCGCCTCGTGGCTGTGCGTTTTCCAGGTCTTGCCGGTGTTCTGGCCGACCCAGTCCATGGCGCCGGAGAACCAGCCGGCGAACAGGTAGCAGGCCTTGTCCTTGCGCACCGGCACGCCGGCGGTGCCTTGCGCGAGCACGAACACCGAGTGCTCGAGCCGGATGCGCGCATGCCCGCTGTGGGCGTCGACCTCTTCGAACGAGAACAGGCCCCAGCCGCGCTGCGACAGCCGCTTCAAGTAGTGCTCGTACACCGCCAGGCCCTGCAGCCCGTGCGTCCTGGCCTCCTGCTCGCACCAGAAGTACGCCGAGCGGTGGCCGGCCTTGTACAGGCTTTGCGCATAGGCCTCGCGGCCGATCGCGGCCTCGGCCTCGACGTGGTTGTTGACGAAGAAGTGCCGCGGCACGTAGATCATCGGCAGCCCGTCGGTGCTCCAGACGCCGGTGCTCTCGTCGACCTCGATCGGAAGCTGCGGCTTCATGCGGCCGCCCCGGTCTTCGCAGGCGCCCAGACCTCGCCGAACACGCGCAGCCAGTTGCGGCCGATCACCTTGCCGATGCGCTCGGCCTTCCAGCCCGCGCGCTCCATCGCGGCGGTCAGGTTGGGCAGCTCGCCGATCGTGCGGATGCCTTCGGGGTTCTGCACCGTGCCGAAGCTCGTCAGCCGCCGGTTCACGCCCTTGTCGTGCGTGAGCCACTCGAAGAACTCCTTGCCGTGGCCCTGGGTGTGGTCGGTGCCGATGCCCACGCAGTCTTCGCCGACGAGGTTGATCACGTAGCCGATCGCCTCGACGTAGTCGTCGACGGTGGAGTCGATGCCGCGCCTGAGGAACGGCGGGAACATCGTCACGCCGATGAAGCCGCCACGCTCGGCGATGAAGCGCAGCTGCTCGTCGCTCTTGTTGCGCGGGTGCTCCTTCAGCCCCGCGGGCAGGCAGTGCGAGTAGGTGACCGGCTTCTTCGACGCCAGGATCGCCTCTTCGGAGGTCTTGGCTCCGACGTGCGACAGGTCCACCATGATGCCCACGCGGTTCATCTCGGCGATGACCTCGTGGCCGTAGCCGGACAGCCCGCCGTCGCGCTCGTAGCAGCCGGTGCCGATCAGGTTCTGCGTGTTGTAGCAGAGCTGCACGACGCGAACGCCCATGTCGTGGAAGGCCTCGATGTAGCCGAGCTGGTCCTCGAAGGCGTGGGCGTTCTGGAAGCCCAGGATGATGGCCGTCTTGCCGTCGCGCTTGGCCTGCTCGATGTCGGCGGTGCCGCGCGCCAGCGTGACGAGGTCGCCGTTGGCTCGGATCAGCGCCTTCATCGCAGCGATGTTGCGCACCGTGGCCGGGAAGTCCTCCCACACCGACACCGTGCAGTTCGCCGCCGTCAGCCCGCCCCGGCGCATGTCCTCGAACACCGTGCGGTCCCACTTGGAAATGATCAAACCATCAATGACGATCGCGGTCTCGTGAAGCGTGTCCACTGCGTTCTCCTGAAGTGCGGTCGAACGTGCCGGATAGCTGCTCGCTCACCGTGAATGGTCCGTTCCCTGCGGCGCCGCCACTGCACAGATTGCGTCGGATAATGTGCATATCGCGCCATGAGACCCCGGGGTTTATACGGGGATCGAGCCGGCGCGTGGAGATCCGCATCGAACGCGCCGTCCTCCCTGCAGTCGTTCTTTTCCTTCACAGTCGCCGTCGATGAAGACTTCCACGCCTCGCCCCGCGGCCTCGCTCTTGCGCGTAGGTTTCTTGCTGACGCCGAGATTCACGCTGACCGCATTCGCTGGTTTCGTCGATGCGCTGCGGCTGGCCGCGGACGAAGGCGACCGCAGCCGCCCGCTGCACGCCCGCTGGGCCATCCTGGACGCGACGAATGGTCCCGTCATCTCGAGTTGCGGGGCGACGATCGTGCCCGGTGCGCCGCTGGAAACGCCGCAGGAGTACGACTACCTCGTCGTGGTGGGCGGCCTGCTGCACGGCGGACAGCGCGTGCCCGCCCGGCTGACGGCATTCCTGCGTGCGGCCGCCGCCGCGGGCGTCAAGCTGGTCGGCCTGTGCACCGGCTCGTTTGTGCTGGCGCGCGCCGGACTGCTGGACGGACACGTCGCCTGCGTGAGCTGGTTCCATCGCGAAGAGTTCATGGCCGAATTTCCCGACTGCCGCATCGTCTCGAACCAGATGTTCGTCGTCGACCGGGACCGATTGACGTGCGCCGGCGGTACCAGCGTCGTGCACCTCGCCGCCCACATCATCGAGCGGACCATCGGGCGCGCCAGCGCGACGAAGGCGCTGCGCATCATGATCGAAGAGCAGCCCCTGCCGTCGCGCACCCTGCAGCCGGAGCAGGTGTTTTCCGTGCGCGCGACGGACAGGGTCGTGCACAACGCGATGCTGCTGCTGGAGCAGCAGTTGCGCTCATCGGCGACCGTTGCCGAACTGTGCGGGCCGCTCGGCATCGGCCGGCGCCAGCTCGAGCGCAAGTTCCAGCAGGACGTCGGCCTCAGTCCGGCGGAGTACCGTCAACGCCTGCGCCTGGATCGCGCGCGATGGCTGTTGCAGAACACCGACCTGGAAATCACGGCCGTGGCGCTGGAGTGCGGCTTCCAGGGCAGCGCGCAGTTCTCCCGCGTCGTCCGCAAGGCCATGGGCCTGAGTCCGCGCGAAGTGCGTCAGGCGGCACGCAAGAACCGGTAGCCTCTCGCCTTCGCCGCGCGGCAGCAATGCCGTACCCGCGTGCCTTCGGCCCAGCGGCAAGCAACTGCCCTTCCACTGATCCACATCAACACCTGCACACGTTGATCGGCCGCCGGCGCCTGCGGCCCGCTAACGTCATGAAACGTTACGCATCTACAATGGCCAATGAGAATCAGTCGCATTGGCTATGTCAACGAGAGGGAGTTTCCGACCATGACCCGCCCGTTCGCCCCCCGCCACCTCGGGCGCTCGCCTGTCCATGCAGCCGTCGTCGCGCTGGCGCTGTGCGCCGGCAGCAGCGCGTTCGCGCAGGACGCGGCGCCTTCCGGCGACCTCGCCGCGCGCCTGCGCGAACAGCAGCAGCAGCTCGAGAAGCAGCGCCTCGAGCTGGAGCGCCAGCGCCAGGCGCTCGAGCAGCAGCAGCGCCAGCTCGAGGCGCTGGCCGCCGCGCTGGAGCAGCAGATGAAGTCCTCGCAGGGCGCGCCGGCGCAGCCGCCGGCCGCTGCCGCCACCGCCGCGGCGCCGGCGGGCACGGCAGGCGAAACACAAGCATCCGCCTCCGGCCGCGGCAGCCTGCGCTGGGCCGGCTACGGCGAGATGAGCGCGCAGCGCTACGACTTCTACGCCAACGCGCAGACCGCCAACCCGACCGCGCGCGGCCGCACCGACATCGGCCGCTTCGTGCTCTCGCCGCACATGAACCTGGGCGGCAAGTGGTCGCTGTTCGGCGAGATCGAGTTCGAGCACGGCGGCACCGGCTCGACCATCGAATACGAGGCCGAGGAAGCCGGCGAGTTCGAGACCGAGGTCGAGAAGGGCGGCGAGATCGTGCTCGAGCAGATGTGGCTGCAGTACAGCCACAGCCCGGCGCTGAACGTGCGCTTCGGCGAGCTGGTGGTGCCGTTGGGCATGGTCAACCTCTACCACCAGCCGACCGAGTTCTTCACCATCGAGCGCTCGCTGGCCGAGACTTCGCTGATCCCCTCGGTGTGGCACGAGACCGGCGTGCAGGTGCTGGGCACCATCGGCCAGCTGCGCTACCAGTTGCTGGGCGTCACCGCGCTCGACTCCACCGGCTTCTCCGGCTACGAGTTCGTGCGCGGCGGCATGCAGCGCAAGCTCGAAACCAAGAACGCCGACGCCTTCGCGTTCGTCGCGCACGCCGAATACGCCTTCGCGCCCGGCGTGCTGGTCGGCGGCGCGTTCTACGCCGGCGATTCCGCGCCCAACCGGCCGCGCCAGAACCTGCACACCAAGGCCTTCGTGACGCTCGGCGAGATCCACGGCCGCTACGAGGTCGGCCCGTGGACGCTGCGCGGCCAGGCGCTGCTCGGCCAGGTGCAGAACTCGCGCAAGGTCACGCAGGCCAACCTGAACACCTTCAACGGCAGCGAACTGGGCGTCTCGCGCACCGCGGTGGGCAAGCGCGCCAAGTCGTTCTTCGTCGAGGCCGGCTACGACGTGCTCTCGCTGTGGAGCAACGGCAGCGTGCCGGGCCGGCTCGACCTGTTCGCGCGCTACGACGACTACGACACGCATGCCGAGACCGCGCCCGGCATCGCGCGCGTGCCGCGCTACCACCGCACCGCCTCCACCGTGGGCCTGAACTACAAGCCGCAGCCCGGCATCGTGCTCAAGGGCGAGTACTCGCGCCGCAACAACGACGGCCTGATCGCCGACAAGCAGGACGTCTTCGGCGTCGCCGCCGGCTTCGAGTTCTGACGTCGTCTTCCCCTCTTCTTCCGCTCTCGAAAGGAACAGCCATGCAGAACATTCGTCGCAGAGACATCCTGTGGACCCTGGGCGCGGTGCCGCTCGCGCTGGCCGGTTGCGGCGGCGGCGACGACTCCGACAGTGGCACGCAGGGCTTCAACGCCAAGCCGATGGTCGACAACATCACCGACAACGTGATCGTCCAGACCTACAAGAATCTCAACAGCGCGGCCGCCGCGCTGCAGACGGCGGTGACTACGCTGCGCACGACGCCCAACGACACCAACCTGCTCGCCGCGCAGAACGCTTGGCGCACGACGCGCTTGCCCTGGGAGAGGAGCGAGGGCTTCCTCTTCGGCCCGGTCTCCGACGAAGAAATCGACCCGGCGATCGACTCCTGGCCGCTGGACACGGCAAGCCTGCAACAGTTCCTGGCCGCCAACCCGAACCCGTCGGTGACGTTGATCGAGAACGGCCCCGACGACCTGCGCGGTTTCCACGCGATCGAGTACGTGCTGTTCGGCGACGGCGTGTCGACCAACAACAAGCCTGCCGGTGCGCTGACCACACCGGAACTGAACTACTTGGTCGCGCTGACCCAGGCGTTGAAGAATCGGACACAAGTGCTCGAGGACGGCTGGACCGTGGGCACGAGCGCATATGCGACGCGCTTCAAGAATCCGGGCACGAGCGGCAGCGTGCATCCAAGCTACATCGGTGTGCTCTCGTTTATCGTCGATGGTTTGGCGAACATCGCCAACGAGGTGGGCAACGCCAAGATGGCCGAACCGCTGGGCGATACGCTCGCGCAGGCCGACACAAGCAAGGTCGAGTCGCAGTACAGCTGGAATTCGCTGACCGACTTCCACAACAACCTGCAGAGCATCCTGAACGTCTACACCGGCCGGCTGGGCTTCAACCCCGCCACGCAGACGCCGTCGGCCTCCGACAATGGCCTGTACACCTTCGTCGCCAACAGCAGCACGTCGGCGGCCAACGCGGTGTATGACAAGATCCTTGATGCGCAGAGGAAGATCGCGCTGATCAAGGGCGACAACGACAGCACGTCTACCGTCATCACCGGCAGCGCACAGCCGTTCCGCGTGCAGATCGGCACGGTCGCTGGCCGCGCGCTGGTCACGACGGCGATCGCGGCCTGCAACACGCTGAAGACGGCGCTCGAAAACGACGTCAAGCCGCTGATCGGGCGTACGACCTTCGCCTGACATGAAGCCCCCACGGCCGTGCGGGGCCTGCCAAGGACTCACCATGATCCAAGTACCCAGGCCGCGCGCGGCCGCTGTGGCCCTGGCTGCGGCGGCCGTCGCCGCGACGATTCTGGTCACCGCCTGCGGCGGCGGCGATGATCCCGACAACAGCACCGGGGGCGGCAGCAGCGGCCTCGCCGAGCCGGAATGGAACAGC
The DNA here is from genome assembly GCA_029779845.1 of Pseudomonadota bacterium. Taxonomy (GTDB): domain Bacteria; phylum Pseudomonadota; class Gammaproteobacteria; order Burkholderiales; family Burkholderiaceae_C; genus Piscinibacter. Next base: position 26,964 of record JAKOZT010000118.1, read on the forward strand.
GTCACTGCGCTCGGCGACGCCACCACCAACACCACTGCCAATCAATCCAACCGCGGCTTCGACACGCCGGCGCCCAACCTCGACGACGCCGGCTTGGCACTGCACCTGGCCGGCGGAGTCGATTTCGAGGCAGCCTTCATCAAAGTGTCGAGCGGAACCAGCCGCAGCGACGACGGCCTCGGACCAGTGCACAACAACACCGCCTGCGAGCGCTGTCACACCAACGACGGACGCGCCAGTTACACCACCGACGCACTGGCCAGCGCACCCGGCGTATGGACCAAGCTCGGCAGCGAGGCCGGCGTGTTCCTGCGTATCAGCATCAATGGCCAGGCCGCCTGCACGCCGAGCGCGGCCAACCACTACTGCGCGCCGCAGGCGGTGTCGGGCTTCTCCGATCAGCTCTTCCACCGCAGCGTGCTCGGCGTGCGCCCCGATAGCGAATTCAGCGGCCAGGCCGACGTGTACGTCAGCTTCGAGCGCAGCACCGTCACCTATGGCGACGGCACGTCGGTCACGCTCCACAAGCCGCTGTTCCGCATCTGCAACCCCTATGACGATCCGGGCGCCGACAAGTGCAGCGGCAGCGCAAGCAGCAGCGCCCTGCTGCAAGCAGGCGTGTCGACCAGCCCGCGCATGGGCATGCCGACCTTCGGCCTGGGTTTGCTCGAAGCGATCCCCGAGAGCGCCATCCTTGCACTGGCCGACGAGAACGACAGCAACCGCGACGGCATCTCCGGCCGGCCCAACTGGGTGTTCGATCCGGTCAAGGCTGCGCAGGGCGATCCCAACCCGCGCTCGCTCGGCCGCTTCGGCTGGAAGGCGAGCACACCCTCGGTGCTGGTGCAGGGCGCCGGCGCCTACCGAGGCGACATGGGTATCACCAACTACCTGTTCCCCGACGAGAGCATCGCCGGCACGCCGCTGTACAGCGCTTACCGCGCCACCAATTCGGACGACGACGGCCAGGCCGCGAGCGGCTATGAAGTGAGCGAGGAAGTCGTCAAGCGCGTGATCTTCTACAACAACACGCTGGCCGTACCGGCGCGCCGCGACGTGGCAGCGAACGACGTGCGGCGCGGCTCGGCGCTGTTCGTCGATGCCAAGTGCTCGGTCTGCCACAACCCGTCGTTCACCACCGGCACGCATCCGGGCATCTGGGGGCCGAGCGGCACGACGGCGGTGGCTGCGGTGGCAAACCAGCGCATCTACCCGTTCACCGACATGCTGCTGCACGACATGGGTGAAGGACTGGCCGACAACCGCAGCGACTTCGGCGCCAGCGGCACGGAGTGGAAGACACGCCCGCTGTGGGGAATCGGACTGACGCAGGTAGTCAAGTCGCAGGCCGGCTTCCTGCACGACGGCCGCGCGCGCACGCTCGAAGAGGCGATCCTGTGGCACGGCGGCGAGGCCGAGGCTTCCAAGGAGCGCTTCCGCACGATGAGCGCCGCCGACCGCGCCGCGCTGCTGGCCTTCCTGAAATCGCTGTGAGCGCGCGGCGGGTTCTGCGCGCGGCGCTGCTGCTGGCAGCCCTGGCTGCGCGCAGCGCCCTCGCCGCGCCCGACGTCTACAAGGAGCCCGAGGAGTTCATCCGCTCGGCCTTCGCCGGCCAGCCGCCGGCGCCGCAGTTGCTGTGGCCCTCGCCGGCGCTGCAGCAGCGCATGCACGCGGTGCTCGGCCATCCGTATCGCCAATTGCGCATCCGCTACTGGCGGGCCGACAAGAGCGACAAGCGCACCGCCTGGGTGCTCGACGAAGTCGGCAAGGACGAGGAAATCACCATCGGATTCGTGCTCGCCGGCGACACGATCGAGCGCACCGAGGTGCTGATCTTCCGCGAATCGCGCGGCTGGGAGATCCGCTTCCCGGCCTACACCAGGCAGTTCGGCGGCATGCGCCTGGCCGAAGGCGACAAGCTCGACCGCAAGGTCGACGGCATCACCGGCGCGACGCTGTCGGTGCAGGCCTACGAGCGCCTCGCGCGGCTGGCGCTGGTGCTGCACCGCGAGGTGATCACGCATGCGCCCTGAGCGGCGCCATCCGCGTCGAGGCGGCGGCGCGATGGCCTTCTGGATGCGCTGGCACCGCCGCCTCGGCCTCGCCGCGGCGCTGTGGCTGGTGCTGGCCGCCGTCACCGGCGTGCTGCTCAACCACACCGGCGAGTTGAAGCTGGCGCAGCGCGGCGTGCAGGCGGGCTGGATCAAGCGCTGGTGGCAGCTGCCCGAGGCGCAGCCGGCGGCCGCGCAGGCGCTGGCCGGCGGGCGCTGGCTGAGCCAGTGGGAGAAGAGACTCTTCATCGACACGCAGGCGCTCGACGTGCCGGAGGTCGAGCGCCTCGTCGGCGCGGCGCCGCTGGCACCGGGCTGGTTGATCGTCGACCGGCAGCAGGCCCTGGTGGTCGATGACGAAGGCCGGCTGGTCGAGCGCGTGGCGCTGCCGGCGGGCTTCGCGGCTTCGCGCGTGGGCGCCTTGCCCGATGCCCGCGGCATCGTGATCGAAAGCGAAGACAAACGCCGCCGCTACACCGATGCGCAGGCCGGCACGTGGAGCGATGCGCCGCCTTCATCGGCCGAGCCGCGCTGGGCCGCGCTGCAGCCGCTGCCCGATGAACTGCGGCAACGCATCGCACCCAGCGTGCCGGGCGGGCTGACGCTCGAACGCCTGCTGCTCGACCTGCACTCGGGGCGCTGGCTGGGCCGCGTCGGCGTGTGGCTCACCGACCTCGCCGCGATCGTGCTGGTGGTGCTGGCCGCCAGCGGCAGCTGGAGCGCGCTGCGGCGCAAGGGGCCCAGGGGATGAGGCGGCGTCGTTTCCTGCGCGGCTGCCTCGCGCTCGCCGCCGCGCCCGCGCTGGCGCACGAAGACGACAGCCGCACCGAACGCCACGCCCTCGCCTTCGGCACGCGCGTGTCCATCACCATCGCGGGCCTGCCGCGCGAACAAGCCGAGCGAGCCGCCGACGCCGCGATGGCGCGCATCGCGCAGGTCGAGCAGGCGGTCGACCTGCACGACCCGGGTTCGCCGCTGGCGCAGCTGAACCGCGCAGGCATCGTCGACACGCCGGCGAACGGCGACCTCGCCGTGCTGATGCGCCGCGCGCTCGCCTGGAGCGCGCGCAGCGAGGGCGCTTTCGACGTGACGATCCAGCCGCTGTGGCAACGCCACTTCGCCGCCTGGGCGCAGGGCCGCACCGCCGGCCGCGCCGAGCTGCGGCCGCTGCTGGCGGCGGTGGGCTGGCAGGGCATATCCATCGACGCGCAACGCATCCGCCTCGCCGTGCCGCGCATGCAATGCACGCTCAACGGCCTCGCGCAAGGCTACGCGAGCGATGCCGCCTGGGCCGTGCTCGCCAAACACGGCGTGCGCCATGCGCTGGTCGACGCCGGCGAGCCGTTCGCGGCGGGCGTCGCAAACCCCGGGCAGGCGTGGCGCATCGGCGTGCGCGACCCGCGGCCGCATGCCGGCGCCGACTGGCTCGACGTGCTCGCGCTGAGCGACGCCGCGCTCGCCACCTCCGGCAACGACGGCTTCGCCTTCACGCGCGACCGGCGCCTGTTCCATATCTTCGACCCGCGCACCGGCGTCTCGCCCGGCGAACTGCAAAGCGCCACCGTGCTCGCCGCCGACGCCTGCACGGCCGACGCACTCTCGACCGCCTGCATGGTGCTGGGCCGCAGGCGCGCGCTCGACGCCGTGGCCGAAGCCGGCGCGCAGGCGCTGCTGGTGCTGCACGACGGCCGCGTGGTCGCCACGCGCGACTGGCCGGGACGGCGGCGCACCTGAAACGAGCACGCGGCTTGTCCACAGCCGCGGTGGAGAACCCTGTGAACAACAGGTGGAATCACGCGCGGGGGCCTTGCCACGCCTCGCGCTGCGTTGCATCGCCCGTTCGCCGGGCAGGCGCGCTACAGTCGGCGGATTGCCACGCGAGCGCCCCGTGAAGCTCACCTCCGCCCTGCTGTTTACCCTTCTTGCGCCCGGCGGCGCAGCGGCTCTCGCAGCGCCGCCCGATGCGGCGCGCGCCACCGAGCGCTGCGAGCAGGAGGTGAGCGAGAACCTGCGCCGCCTGCGCGGGCGCGACGCGAAGGAGGTGCAGTTCCTCGCCGCGCGCCGCGTGGTCACGCCGGGCAGCGACGACGAGACCGGCATTCGCGGCGAGGGCCGCTACCGCGGCGCGAACGGCGCGGGCGTGAGCTTCAGCTACGGCTGCGCCTACGACGCGAAGAGCGATTCGACCTCCGGCGTGGTGCTGCGCGAAAGCGGCGCGCAGCGCGCCGCGGCGGCCGAGAAGGCCTTCGACCCCGACCTCACCAACGTCTCGCCGCAGGCCTGCGAGAGCGCCGCCGCGGCGGCGCTGAAGAAGCTGCATCCGCGCGTGGGCCGCATCAACTTCGGCTCGGATTCGCGCCGGCTGCAGCCGGCCGAATCCGGCCGTGTCGAGATGACGGGCGCCGGCTCGGTGGAGCGCGCGCCGGGCATGAACCTGATCCCGTTCAGCTACCGCTGCGAGCTCGAGCCGCGCAGCGGGCGCGTCGTCGCGATCAGCACCAAGGAATAGCGCGGCGCTTCAGTTCACCGGCGTGAGCTTGGCGACGGACAGCGCCAGCCACTTCATGCCGTGGCGCCCGAAGTTCACCTGCGCGCGCGCATCCTCGCCGCTGCCTTCGAGCGTGACGATCACACCCTCGCCGAACTTGGTGTGGAACACGCTCTGCCCCATGCGCAGGCCGTGCGAGGGCGCGGCCCTGGGCGTGATGCTCGCCGCACGCGGCTGGACGCGCCCCGCGCCGACGATGCCACCCAGCCCCGAGCCGCGTTGCCACGCCTGCTGGTACTCGCGCGCGAAGCCCGAGCCGAAGCCCTGCGTGCGCGGCGTGATCCACTTCAGGCAGCGCTCGGGCAGTTCGTCGAGGAAGCGGCTCTTGACGTTGTAGCGCGTCTGGCCGTGCAGCAGCCGCGTCTGGCTGAAGCTGAGGTACAGGCGCTGGCGCGCGCGCGTGATCGCCACGTACATCAGGCGGCGCTCTTCTTCCAGCCCATCATGGTCCGCGAGGCTGTTCTCGTGCGGGAACAGGCCTTCCTCCAGCCCGGTGATGAAGACGGCGTCGAACTCCAGGCCCTTGGCCGAGTGCACCGTCATCAGCTGGATCGCGTCCTGCCCGGCCTGCGCCTGGTTGTCGCCGGCTTCCAGCGAGGCGTGCGTCAGGAACGCGGCCAGCGGCGACATGATCTCGCCGGTCTCGGCATCGGGCGCCTGCTGCGCCGCGCCCTGCTCGTCCACCGGCAGCGCCACCGCGTCGCGGCCGAAGCCTTCCTGAGTGACGAAGGCCTCCGCGGCGTTGACCAGTTCCTCCAGGTTCTCGAGGCGGTCCTTGCCTTCCTTGTCGGTCTTGTAGAAATCGACCAGGCCGCAGGCGTGCAGCATGTGCTCGATGATCTCGCGCAGCGTCAGGCCGCGCGTCGCGTCGCGCATCGCGTCGATCAGGTTGACGAAGGCCTGCACGTTGGCGCCGCCCTTGCCCGAGAGCGCGCCGGCGCTCTGCGCCAGGCTGCGGCCGCTGGCGCGCGCCGCGTCCTGCAACTGCTCGACGGTGCGCGCGCCGATGCCGCGCGTCGGGAAGTTCACCACGCGCAGGAAGCTGGTGTCGTCGTTGGCGTTCTCGATCAGGCGCAGGTAGGCCAGCGCGTGCTTGACCTCGGCGCGTTCGAAGAAGCGCAGGCCGCCGTAGACCTTGTACGGAATGCCGGCGTTGAACAGCGCGCTCTCCAGCACGCGGCTCTGCGCGTTGCTGCGATAGAGCAGCGCGATCTCGTGGCGCGGCGTGCCGTCGCGGTGCAGTTGCTGCGCCTCCTCGACGAACCACTGCGCCTCGGCGAAATCGCTGGTCGCCTCGTACACGCGCACCGGCTCGCCGGCGCCGGCCTCGGTGCGCAGGTTCTTGCCCAGGCGCTTGCGGTTGTGCGCGATCAGCTCGTTGGCGCTGTCCAGGATGTTGCCGTAGCTGCGGTAGTTGCGCTCCAGCTTGATCACCTGCTCGACGCGGAACTCGCGCTCGAAGGCCGCCATGTTGCCGACCTGCGCGCCGCGGAAGGCGTAGATGCTCTGGTCGTCGTCGCCCACGGCGAAGATCGCCGCCTGCGGCCCGGCGAACATCTTCAGCCAGGCGTACTGCAGCTTGTTGGTGTCCTGGAACTCGTCGACCAGGATGTGGCGGAAGCGGTGCTGGTAGTGCTCGCGCAGCGCCGCGTTGTCGCGCATCAGCTCGTAGGTGCGCAGCATCAGCTCGGCGAAATCGACCACGCCCTCGCGCTGGCACTGCTCCTCGTAGGCCTGGTAGACCTGCACCATCACGCGCGTCAGCTCGTCGCGCACCTCCACGTCCTTGGGGCGCAGCCCGTCTTCCTTCTGGCCGGCGATGAACCACGTCACCTGCTTGGGCACGTAGCGCTCTTCGTCGAGGTTCATCGCCTTGATCACGCGCTTGACGGCCGAGAGCTGGTCGGCCGAGTCGAGGATCTGGAAGCCCTGCGGCAAGCCGCTAAGCTTCCAGTGCGCGCGCAGGAAGCGGTTGCACAGGCCGTGGAAGGTGCCCACCCACATGCCGCGCACCGGCAGCGGCAGCATCGCCGCCAGGCGCGTCAGCATCTCCTTGGCGGCCTTGTTGGTGAAGGTCACGGCCATCACGCCGGCCGGCGAGACCATGCCGTTGCTGATCAGCCAGGCGATGCGCGTGGTCAGCACGCGCGTCTTGCCCGAGCCCGCGCCGGCGAGGATCAGCGCCGGCCTCGCCGGCAGCGTCACCGCGGCGAGCTGCTCAGGGTTCAGGCCGCGCAGCAGGCTGCCTTGGGCCATCTCTGTCGAAGTCATCAAGGCATTCTAGGATCGGGGCATGGTCTGGCCTTTCTCGTCCTCCGCCGCATCGCGCCCCGCGCTCGGCCTCGCCTTGCAAGGCGGCGGCGCGCACGGCGCCTACACCTGGGGCGTGCTCGACGCGCTGCTCGAAGCGGGGCGCTTCCGCTTCAGCGCGATCAGCGGCACCAGCGCCGGCGCGATGAACGCGCTCGCGCTGGCCGACGGCTGGATGCGCGGCGGCGCCGAGGGCGCGCGCGAGGCGCTGGCGGCGTTCTGGGTGGCGGTGGGCCGCACGCTGCCTTTCGAGCAATGGCTGGTCGGCCCCACCGAAAGCCCCGGCCTCGCGCCGGGGCTGCGCGCGCTGATGCACTGGTCGCGATTGTTCTCGCCCTACCAGCTCAACCCGCTCGGCCTGAACCCGCTGCGCGACGTGCTGGCGGCGCAGATCGACTTCGAGCGATTGAAGCGCCGCGGCGCGCCGCGCCTGTTCATCGCCGCGACGCATGCCAACAGCGGGCGGCTGCGCCTGTTCACCAACGATGAATTGAGCGTCAACGCCGCGCTCGCCTCGGCCTGCCTGCCGACGCTGCACCAGGCGGTCATGATCGCCGGCGAGCCCTACTGGGACGGCGGCTACAGCGCCAACCCCGCGCTTTTCCCGCTGGTGCGCGAAGGCGTGGCCGACCTGCTGATCGTCGCGCTCAGCCCGCTCGCGCACGAGAGCGTGCCGATGACCGCCGAGGAGATCCGCAACCGCGCGCTGGAGTTCAGCTTCAACGCCGGCTTCCTGCGCGAGGCGACGCTGATCGCGCAAAGCGCCGCCGAGGCGCGCCGCTCGGCCTTCGCCCTGGGGCGGCTCGAACGCCGCCTGCGCGCGCTGCGCACGCACCTGATCGACGCGCACGACGACCTCGGCGCGCTGTCGGCCGAGACGCAGCTGATCGCCCACCTGCCCTTCCTCGAGCGGCTGCGCGATCTGGGCCGCCAGCGCACGCAGCGCTGGCTGGCCGAGCACGGCGCCAAGGTCGGCCGCACCTCGAGTGTGGATCTGGCCGCGCGCTTCGCGCCGCCGGGGGCGTAGCATCGGCACCCATGGAAATCTTCGACTACGACAACATCCTGCTGCTGCCGCGCAAGTGCCGCGTCGAGAGCCGCAGCGAGTGCGATCCCTCGATCGAGTTCGGCCCGCGCCGCTTCGCGCTGCCCGTGGTGCCGGCCAACATGAAGACGGTGCTCGACGAGAACATCGCGCAGTGGCTGGCCGCCAACGACTACTTCTACGTGATGCACCGCTTCGAGATCGACAACGTGGCCTTCGCCAAGCGCATGCGCGAGCGCGGGCTGTTCGTCTCGATCAGCTCGGGCGTCAAGCCGGCCGACATTCAGGTGATCGACCACCTCGCGCTCGAAGGCATAGGCGCCGACTACATCACCATCGACATCGCGCACGGCCACGCCGAGAGCGTGCGGCGCACGATCGCGCACATCAAGGAGAAGATGCCCGACACCTTCGTGATCGCCGGCAACGTGGCCACGCCCGAGGCGGTGATCGACCTGGAAAACTGGGGCGCCGACGCCACCAAGGTCGGCGTCGGCCCGGGCAAGGTGTGCATCACCAAGCTCAAGACCGGCTTCGGCACCGGCGGCTGGCAGCTCTCGGCGCTGAAGTGGTGCGCGCGCGTCGCCACCAAGCCCATCATCGCCGACGGCGGCATCCGCCACCACGGCGACATCGCCAAGAGCATCCGCTTCGGCGCCTCGATGGTAATGATCGGCTCGCTGTTCGCGGGCCACGAGGAGTCTCCCGGCCAGACGGTCGAGGTCGACGGCAAGCTGTACAAGGAGTACTACGGCTCGGCCAGCGACTTCAACAAGGGCGAGTACAAGCACGTGGAAGGCAAGCGCATCCTCGAGCCGATCAAAGGCAAGCTGGCCGACACGCTGCGCGAGATGCGCGAGGACGTGCAGAGCTCGATCAGCTACGGCGGCGGCACCAGGCTCGCCGACCTGCGCAAGGTGAACTACGTCGTGCTCGGCGGCGAGAACGCGGGCGAACACCTGCTGATGTAGCCGGCCGGCGCGACACGCGGCGTCATCGTCGGTGACGCGCGCCGCGTGAATCGCAACACCGCCGCAACGCGGTACCGCTCGAATCCCCCGGGTTCAGACCCCCGGAGGGACTCCCTTGAAGAGCACCCGTTGGATGGCGGCCGCCATCGCCCTGATTCCGTGGCTGCAGGCCTGCGGCGGCGGCTCCGGCAGCAGCAGCGACGGCGCCGTGCGCCTGGTCAACGCCAGCGAGAGCTACGGCGCGCTCGACCTCTACTCGTCCGACACGCTGCTGAGCAGCGGCGTGGCCGCCGACGGCGCGGGCAGCTACGTCACGCTGGGCGCGACCACCTACACGATGCTGGTCAAGCGCAGCGGCACCTCGACCACGCTGAACAGCACCTCGCGTACGGTGCTGAGCGGCACCTCGCACACACTGCTGGCCTACAGCACGGCCGATTCGCTGAAGACCGTGTTCCTGACCGAGAGCGAGACCGCACCCACCAGCGGCGCGGCCAAGCTGCGCGTGTTCAACGCCTCCGACGAGGCGGGCACGCTCGACGTCTACGTCACCGCGTCGGCCGCGACGCTGGCCGACAGCAGCCCGACCACCTCGGCGTTGGCCGCCGAACGCTTCAGCAGCTTCAGCGAGATCGGTGCCGGCACCTACCGCATCCGCGTCACCGGCAGCGGCGACAAGACCGATCTGCGCCTGGACATCGACGGCATCTCGCTCGCCGACCAGCGCATCACCACGCTGGTGCTGACCACCACACCAGGCGGCGTGCTCGTCAACAGCCTGTTCGTCGACCAGAAGAGCACGGTCGCTGCGGTGGCCAACCCATCGGCACGCATCCGGCTGGTGGCCGGCGCCGCAGCCAACGGCGTCGCTGCGGCCACGATCAACGGCAGCGTGCTGTCGGCCGGGCTGCGTTCGCCGACCGTGGGCGCCTATGCGCTGGTGCCCGCGGGCACGCTCGCCGGCAGCATCACGCTCGGCGGCACGGCGCTGACGCTGCCTTCGGCCACACTCGCCGCGGGCTCCGACAGCACCCTGCTGGTGACGTCCAGCGGCGGCACCGGCACGGCCACGCTGATCGCCGACGACAACCAGCCCGCGATCACCACCACGAACGCCAAGCTTCGCCTCGTCAACGGCGTCGGCGGGCTCGCCAGCGGCATCACGCTGACCGCCGACTACAGCGCCGTGGCCACCGACATCGCCGCGAACACCGCATCGACTCCGGCCTCGCTGACCGCTGGCAGCGCGATGCGGCTGGAAGCCACCACGCCCAGCGCGTCGAGCTCGCTCTTCCTCGACGACGCGGTCACGCTGGTGGCCGGCAAGGTCTACACGCTGTTCATGCTCGGCGATGCGAATGCGCCGACCGGCGTGCTGCGCCGCGACCGCTGACGCTCGGCCGCCGCCGCGGGCACGAACATGTAGCCGTGCCCGCGGATGGTCTGCAGGAAGCGCGGCTGCGCCGGATCCGGCTCGACGCGCTTGCGCAGGCGCATCACGGCCACGTCGATGGCGCGCGGCAGCAGGCCGTCGCTGCGGCCGTGCGAGGCGGCCAGCAGCCGCTCGCGCGACACCGCGACACCCGGGTTGGACACGAGCTCGGCCAGCACGGCGTACTCCACCGTGCTGAGCACGTGCAGACGGCCGTCGCGCAGCAGGCTGCGCGAGGCGATGTCGAAGCGCAGCTCGCCGATGTCCACCGGCGCCATCGCCAGCATCGGCTGGCCGGGGGGCACGTTGGCACGTCGCAGCAGCGCCTGCAGCCGCGCCAGCAGCTCGCGCTGCGGGCAGGGCTTGCCCAGCACGTCGTCGGCGCCCATCTCGAGCGCGAGCACACGGTCGATCTCCTCGTTGCGCTCGGTCAG
>JAKOZT010000121.1 GCA_029779845.1 Pseudomonadota bacterium
CTGGTCGCGCTTCAACTGCTTGCGAAGCACGGCCTTCCCGCGCTCGTTGACCCCGTGAACCTGGAACACGTTCTTGGCCAGATCGAGGCCGATCGTCGTAATCTCCATGGCGGACGCTCCTTCCGATCGAGTGGTTGCTGACACATCCACTGTGGCACTTCGATGCCGTCTACGGGTGGGGGCGTCCATCCCATTGCTTACGTTAGTGGGGCGATTCCTGGGTGATGAACACGCATGGCGGACTGCCTGGCTGGATCCGACCGACGCATTTGCCTGCACGGCCTCGGGCGCGTGGGTTGGCGGAGGCCGGTTCCGTCACTCTCCGACTCAAGCCCGACTTAGAGCGGCTAACAAAACGAGGGAAGGGATCGCAGGCGGATGACACTGCAGGCCAGGGAGAGCAAGGCGAGATGAATGTCGATGCGACGCTCGAAACGAGTACGCAGCTTGCCGAATGCGGCCAGCCAAGCGTGCGTGCGCTCCACTACCCAGCGATGGCGCCCGAGTCGGTCGTTGCGCTCAATGCCTTTGCGGGCGATGCGGTCCTTGATGCCCCGACGCTTGAGATGTACGCGGCATCGCGCATAGTCATACCCCTTGTCCGCATGCAGCTTGTCAGGCCAGCGGCGCGGCCTGCCGCGCTTGCCCGCCACCCCAGGCAGAGCGTCAACCAACTCGTCAAACACCACCGAGTCATGACGATTGGCCCCGGTGACGCAGAACATCACAGGGATGCCTTGGCGGTCCGTGACGAGGTGGCATTTGCTGCCAAGCTTTCCCCGGTCCGTGGGGTTGGGACCTGTGTGTGAGCCCCCCGGGGGCTGGGCACGCTGGCCCCGTCCATGCTGAATCGACTGAAGTCCAACTTGTCAGCGTTGCGCAGTTCATCGAGCAGCGCCAGGTGCAGCCCATGCCAAACACCTGCCAACTGTCAGTCGCGCAGCCGTCGCCAGCAGGTCATGCCACTGCCAAAGCCCAGTTCCTGCGGCAGTTCCTCCCACGGAATACCGGTGCGCAGTACGAAGACGATGCCGTTGAGCGCTTGCTCGTCGCTCAGACGGGGGCGCCCGCCCTTGGCGGACGGTGTCACCACCGGCAGCAATGGCGCCAGCTTCTTGTACAGCGCTGCGCTGACTTCCTTGTTCTTGTTTCGCACCATGCACTACCGAACGCAGAACGCAGACCGGGCGATGACACGGTATTGTTAGCCGCTCTTATGGGAGAGTTACGTTTCGCCTTGAGGCAAGTAGGCCTCGTACTTCTGTGGGAGCAAGGAGAACTCTCCCCAACCAAGATGGTCGGCGCTCAGACCTATGCCGCTGACTGAGATCTTTCCCCAGAAGAGAACGTATCGGCCGACTGCCTGATCCGTTATGCCCTTCTCGGCTTGGAGTTGATCCTTGACCTTGAGGTAGAAGTCTGCAATCCCGGCATTGCATCGCAGTTGCGTCATCCGGATGTTTGTCGGCTTCGGCGACTTGCCCGCGTTAAAGGTGGCAACGATCTCGCCGAAGTACAGGCTCGGCGCAGAAGTTGGTTCAGTCACATCGGCGACGTTGGTGAGCGCGTCTACGAGGCGGACGGCCTCCGACGAGCCCGGAAGAACGTAGTAGCGGTACAGGTTCTCGTCAAAGCGGCGGCAGAGGCTAGCTATGGTGGAGACGCGAGTCGGAAGTCTGAATGTCCTATCACGATGACGAGCAATCGGCACCTCAGAAACAGGGCCGGTGAGGTCTTCAACCGGCGTTTGATCGTAGACCCCAGAACTCTCGGGTGCCTCTGGCCTGCTCGAAAGGAAGGAACTGACCACAACTAGCTCGTCATTCGCGATTGCACGAGCCGCTTCTTCCTCAGTGAGGAAGAGCTTCCCCTCTGGTCTAGTCGAGCGCAGATCGCACGGGATCGAGCGATTTGTTGGCAAGTGAGCAAAGCAGGCGCGTCTTCCATTGGCGAAGAACGGCTTTTCACGTGGGGTCCGGGTTAGCGCAGTGAAGCAACCCGGGCAGTAGATCGCACCATGCATCGCGTCTACGTACTCATTGGCAAGCACTCGCCTGGCAAGTCGCCTCAATTCAGAAGGAGACTCAATCTGAGCATCCCATGACTCAGAGTACAGGGCGTACTTGATTCTGTTCGTGCTGTCCTCAGACATCTTCTTAGCTCGAACCTCTCGGTTACCAGAGGGTGAGGAGTGGCAAGACCAGGTCACCGCTGATCGACAGCTGCGCGCTCAGCGGTCGTTGATCAGTTGCGCGAGATCTGCCCGTTCCGCTAGATCAGTTGGCCACTCCATCCGGTCCATTCTGGTGGCGGCAGCCGTCCTTGGTCTAGTTCGGTGGAATCGACGTAGCACAGCAGCGCGTCGCGAGTGCGGACCTCAACCGGCAGCAAGCTCGTACACGTTGGCAGTTCGAGGTTGATCGGGGTGAAGGTAAGCAAGCCCTCGTGACGTGCTGCCGGTAGATGGATGTTGCTGGTACTGAGCTCTTCGTCTGCGCACCAGTAGGGCATGACACGACGGGTGCGCGCCTGCGTGTGCTCCCCGCCAAGGTTGCTCCTCGGCGAAATCGTACCTCTGGCCCGTTGTCGTCCTCGGGGCTGCGGTTTCGTGGCAGGAACGCCGAAAGCTAGGGTGCTCCGCCAAGTTCAGCATGTGGTTTCTTGACATTCAACAGGTTATCCACAAAGTTATCCCTCACAATCTTGCCTGTTCTAAGGAGGAAGCCGATGGCGCAGGCGGTCGATGTCGCGAAGTACATCGCCGAGAAGTACGGTGAGGTTAGCGCGATGAAGCTTCACAAACTCGCCTACTACTGCCAGGCGTGGCACTTGGTCTGGCGAGAGCAGGAGCTCTTCCCAGAGGACTTCCAAGCCTGGGCGAACGGGCCCGTCATCAGGTCTCTGTACGGCTGGCACCGGAAACAGTTTCTGGTCACGCCGGCGATGCTCCCGACCGGGGACAGCTCTCAACTCTCAGCCGATCAGAAGGCAGTGATCGATAAGGTGCTGAGCTTCTACGGTGACAAGACAGCTCAGTGGCTCAGCGACTTGACGCACACGGAGCGTCCTTGGTTGGCCGCTCGCGAGGGGCTAAAGCCAGGCGAGGCGTCGGAAAACATCATCGACAAGGCGTCGATGCACGAGTACTACGCGTCGCTGTAGATCGGTGGGCCGAAAATCCGAGGCGCGGGCAGCCAGGCAGCTTGAGCGGATCGCCGATTTCGAGCGCGTCAAGTCAAGCGTGGTTGAGCGACTCGCGGGACGCGTTGAGTCGCCGCGCGTAGCGCAGCTGCCGGACGAAGAGCGCCTCACACCGCGCATAGGTGTTCCCGTTGACCAGCTTGCCGTGCCGGAGCAGCCTCGCACGGCCAAAGAGCGATCGAGACTGGGCGCAATCGTCACCTGGTGCGTTCGCAAGCGCGACATCGATGGGATGTGGTCATGGCAGGAGCCGCGCGCGTGGTCCGACGACGAGTGGCATCAGGTCATTGCACCAGCATTCGGCGAGTTCGAGAAGTTGAGCTGGGGAGAAGTGCAGAGACAAGTGTCGGGCGAGGGCCACTTGATGCATCACGATCAGCTCGTCGGCACGTTGGTCGAGGAAGCGCAACTTCGCTGGTTGGAGCTAGGCTTAGAAGAGTTTGATAGCGCGTTCCGCTTCCGCCTTGGGAACACTCGACGCTTCTGGGGCTTCATCGTGCAAGGGCACTTCTTCGGTGTCTGGTGGGATCGCAATCACAACATCTATCCCACATAGAGGCCGAAGCGCATCGGTAGATGGTGGATAGAACGGGGAACGAAAACCGGACACCGCTGGGACCGAGCGCCAGCGCGGGGTTGACAAGACTCCTTCTCCGCCAGAAAAATGAAACGGGCCCTCGCGGCCCGTTTGTCTTGCTCCCCTGACTGCGGGGGCGCCGTCTCGGCCCACGTCGGCTAGCCTGTCTTGCATCAAGCCATCCCCCGCGGGATGGTTTCGGCTCGCTGGCATGGGGAGTGCCGAGATGAACGAGAAGCCGTTCCGCGTCTGGTTCGATCAACCGCACGACGCGACCACGCGCAGGATCCAGCCGCTGCATCACAACTACGACCGGCATCCGTTGATGCAGCTGCCGGCGCTTGCCGAACTGGCGCGCGAGCTGATGCCGCGCAAGCAGTGCCGCTTCATCCGCCCGGGCACGACGCAGGCTTCCGATTTCTGGCACGACCCCGAGAGCCCCGACGGCCGGGGCATCGACGACATCTTCCGAGACATCCACAAGCCGGGTTCCTGGGTGGCGCTGTACAACGTCGAGGCCGTACCGCGCTACCGCGACTTTCTCGACGAGGCGCTGAGCGACATGAAGCCGCTGATCGAGCGCGAGCAGGGGCAGGTGTGGTTGAAGACCGGCTTCATCTTCATCTCCGCGCCGCCGTCGGTCACGCCCTTCCACATCGACCGCGAGAACAACTTCTGGCTGCAGATCAAGGGGCGCAAGGTGATGGACGTGTGGGACCACCGCGACCGCAGCGTGGTGGCGGCACGCGCCGTCGAGGAGTTCATCATCCATCGCTCGCTGGCCAAGGTGCAGCTCGCCGACGAGCACCTCGGCCGCAGCCACACGTTCGACGTGGGCGCGGGCGACGGCGTGTACTTCCCCAGCACCTCGCCACACATGACGCGCTCCGACATCGAATGGGTGACGCCGGACGATGGCGTCTCGATCTCGATCGGCGTCAACTTCTACACCGCGTTGACGAAGCGGCACGCCCGTGTCCACCAGGCCAACGCGGTGCTGCGCAAGTTCGGCATGAGCCCGCGCGAGCCTGGGCGCTCAGCTCTCGGCGATGCATTGAAGGCGCCATTGGGCCACCTGCTCGGCGCGGCGCGCTACCGCCTTCGTCACACGCCACCACCGCCCGGCGCGTACTGAAGGCCAATGCCGCGCGCATCGGCGGCATTCACAGATCTTTACCCCTCGGCCATCGCGTCTTCACCCCTGCCCGCGAGCATCCATTGCCACGGGCCGAAGCGGCCCACTGCCAAGGAGCCAGAGATGTCGCGTACCGAAGTCGCCGCCGCCGTTGTTCCCCGCACCGCGGGCTCGCGCGGCTTGAAGTGGATGCTCTCGGGCATGGTGGTCGCGGTGGCGGCCACGTTTGCCCTGTCGGTCTGGGCGCAGCCCGGCGGGCCGGGCCACGGTCCCGGCATGCACGGCATGGACGGTCCCGGGATGATGATGGGCGGCGGCCGCGGCGTGGACCGCGCGCTCGACGGCCTGAACGCCAGCGAGGCGCAGCGCACGCAGATCCGCCAGATCTTCAAGGCTGCCGCCGACGATCTGCGCGGCCAGCGCGCGCAGCGCCGCGCGCTGCACGAGCGCGGCCTGCAGATCTTCGCCGCGCCGACCGTCGACGCCGCCGCGGCCGAGCAACTGCGCCAGCAGATGCAGGCGCTGCAGGAGCAGGCCAGCAAGCGCCGCCTGCAGGCGATGCTCGACGCGAGCAAGGTGCTCACGCCCGAGCAGCGCGCCAAGCTGGCCGAGCGCATGAAGCAGCGCGAGGAGATCATGCGCGAGCGCATGGAACGCCGCGACCGCATGGAGCGCGAACGTCCGCGCCAGTGAGGCCCGCGAAGGAATGGCCGTGATGGAGCGTGACGCTATGCTTGCGCCGATGAGTTCGCGCGTGCTGCTGATCGACGACGACGCCCGCCTGTCCGCGATGGTGGGCGACTACCTGCGCCACGCCGGCTTCGAGGTGGCGACGGCCGGCTCGCTGGCGGCCGGCCGGGATCGGCTGGCCGCCGAGAGCTTCGACGCGCTGCTGCTCGACCTGATGCTGCCCGACGGCGACGGCCTCGACCTGTGCCGCGAGCTGCGCGCCAGCCCGCGCACGCGCGCGCTGCCGCTGCTGATGCTGACGGCGCGCGGCGAGCCGCTGGACCGCATCGTCGGCCTCGAGCTCGGCGCCGACGACTACCTGGGCAAGCCCTTCGAGCCGCGCGAGCTGCTGGCGCGCATCAAGGCGCTGCTGCGCCGCGCTCAGCCGCAGCCGGCCGAGGACGAGGTGCTGCGCTTCGGCCGCCTGGAGATCGACCTCGGCGCGCGCCTGGCGCGCCTGGACGGCAAGCCCTGCGACCTGACCAGCCACCAGTTCGACCTGCTGGTGGTGCTGGCGCAAAGCCCGGGGCGCGTGCTCTCGCGCGACCAGATCATGGATTCGCTCAAGGGCCATCCGCTGGAGGCCTTCGACCGCTCCATCGACGTGCACATCTCGCGCATCCGCGCGGTGATCGAGGACGACCCGAAGACGCCGCGGCGCGTGCTGACGGTGCGCGGCGCCGGCTACGTCTTCGCCAAGAAGCAGGACGACACCGACGCTTGACGCGCGCATGAAGTCGCTCTACCTGCGCATCTACCTGACGGTGGTGGCCGTGCTGCTGCTGTTCGCGGCGGTGTCGGGCTGGGTGTTCCAGCGCCACCTCGACCGGGAGCGCGTGCGCATCGAGAACCTGGTGGGCGACCGCACCGTGGCCTGGGCCGACCTGCTGCAGCGCGCGCTGCCGGGCGCCGAGGCGCCGCCCGACGAGCAGGCGGAGGCGCTGCGCGACTGGTCGCAGCGCCTGCGCATCGCGCTCGCGCTCGACGACGTCGCCGGCCAGCGCATCGTCGCCACCGAGTTGTTCCTGCGCCGCCAGGCGGAGGACGGCGCGCGCGCCGCCTCGGTCAAGCTCGACGACGGCCGCACGCTGTGGATCGTGCGCCCGCGCCTGCGCGGCGGCCCGCCGGGCCCGGGCGGCGAGGGGCCGGGAATGATGCGGCGCGGCGAGGGACACGGCGGCCCGCCCGAGGATCTGCTGCTGCCCTTCGTGCCGCCGTGGATGCCGCGCGGCCTCGGCGTGGTGGTATTCCTCTCGGTGCTCTTCATGGCGGTTGCCGCCGGCGCGTATCCCGTGGTGCGCCGGCTGACGCGCCGGCTCGAGGCCTTGAAGCGCGGCGTCGAGCGCTTCGGCGCCGGCCAGCTCAGCCACCGTGTCGAAGCCAGCGGGCGCGACGAGGTGGCCGCGGTGGCGGCGAGCTTCAACCAGGCGGCCGCGCGCGTCGAGGCGCTGGTGCAGTCGAACAAGTCGTTGCTGGCCAATGCCAGCCACGAGCTGCGCTCGCCGCTGGCGCGCATGAAGCTGGCGGTGGCCATGCTCGACGAAGTCTCGCCAGCGCGGCGCGAACAGCTCAAGCGCGAGATCGAGACCAACGTCGCCGAGCTCGACGCCTTGGTTGAGGAGGTGCTGCTCGCCAGCCGGCTCGACGCGGCCGAGACGCTCGACCGGCGCGACCCGGTCGACCTGCTCGGCCTGGCCGCCGAGGAGGCGGCGCGCGTCGATGCCGAAGTGGCCGGCCCGGCCCTGCAGGTGCGCGGCGACGAACGCCTGCTGCGCCGCGCGCTGCGCAACCTGCTGGAGAACGCGCGCCGCTACGGCGGCGGCGAGGTGTCGGTGGAGCTGGCGCGCGCACCGGACGGCCGGGCCGAGGTGCGCGTGTGCGACCGCGGCGCGGGCGTGCCCGAGGCGTATCGCGAGCGCATCTTCGAGCCCTTCTACCGCCTGCCCGGCCATGCCGAGCAGGCCGGCGGCGTCGGCCTGGGCCTGAGCCTGGTGCGCCAGATCGCGCAGCGCCACGGCGGCAGCGTGCGCTGCGAGGCGCGCCCCGGCGGCGGCAGCCTGTTCGTGTTCACCTTGCCGCTGGCCTGAAGCGCCGCGCGCAGGCGCCCGCGGCACGCCGGTGCAGAATGGCGGCCCCTCGTTTCGATTCCAGGGCTCCATGCAGAGTCTGCTTCCGCTTCTGGCCGCGCTCGCCGGCTACCTGATCGGCTCCTTGTCCTTCGCCGTCATCGTCAGCCGCGTGATGGGCCTGGACGACCCGCGCAGCTACGGCTCGGGCAACCCGGGCGCGACCAACGTGCTGCGCTCGGGCAACAAGGCCGCGGCCATCCTGACGTTGCTGTTCGATGCGCTCAAGGGCTACGTGCCGGTGCTGCTGGTGGCGCTGTTCGGCGCGCCCTACGGCCTGGGCGAAGGCACGGCGGCGCTGGTCGGGCTGGCGGCCTTCGTCGGCCACCTCTGGCCGGTGTTCTTCGGCTTCAAGGGCGGCAAGGGCGTGGCCACCGCGGCCGGCGTGATCCTGGCGCTCAACCCCTGGCTGGGCGCGGCGACACTGCTGACCTGGATCATCATCGCGGCGTTCTTCCGCTACTCGTCACTGGCGGCGATCGTCGCCGCGCTGTTCGCGCCGTTCTATCAGCTGCTGATCTGGGGCGGCGGGCCGGCCGCGATCGCGGTGGCGGTGATGGGCCTGCTGCTGATCTGGCGCCACAGCGCCAACATCCAGAAGCTGCTCAAGGGCACCGAGAGCAAGATCGGCCGCAAGGCCCCCGCCGGCGGAGCGGCGAAGCGATGAGCAAGCGAGTCCTCACCGGCATCACCACCACCGGCACGCCGCACCTGGGCAACTACGTCGGCGCGATCCGCCCGGCCATCGCCGCGAGCCGGCAGCCCGGCGTCGAGAGCTTCTTCTTCCTGGCCGACTACCACGCGCTGATCAAGTGCGACGAGCCGGCGCGCATCGAGCGTTCGCGCCTGGAGATCGCCGCCACCTGGCTGGCCGCGGGGCTGGACACGCAGCGCGTGTTCTTCTACCGGCAAAGCGACATCCCCGAGATCCCCGAGCTGACCTGGCTGCTGACCTGCGTCACGCCCAAGGGCCTGATGAACCGCGCGCACGCCTACAAGGCCGCCGCCGATGCGAACCAGGAAGCCGGCGAAGACATCGACGCCGGCGTGACGATGGGCCTGTTCAGCTACCCCATCCTGATGGCGGCCGACATCCTGATGTTCAACGCCCACGAGGTGCCGGTGGGGCGCGACCAGGTGCAGCACCTCGAGATGGCGCGCGACATCGCGGCGCGCTTCAACCACCTGTTCGGCAATGGGCGCGAGCACTTCGTGCTGCCCGAGGTGGTGGTCGACGAGCAGGTCGCGACGCTGCCGGGGCTGGACGGCCGCAAGATGTCCAAGAGCTACGACAACACGATCCCGCTGTTCGACGGCGGCGCCAAGGGCTTGCAGGCGGCGATCGCGCGCATCGTCACCGACTCGAAGCTGCCCGGCGAGCCCAAGGACCCGGACAGCGCGCACCTCGTGACCATCCACGACGCCTTCGCGAGCGCGGAGGAACGCGCGCAGTTCCGCGCCGACCTGAAGGCCGGTCTGGGCTGGGGCGACGCCAAGCAGCGTGTCTTCGAGCGGCTCGAGCGCGACATCGCGCCGATGCGCGCGCGCTACGAGGAGTTGATCGCGCATCCGGCGCGCATCGAGGACGCGCTGATGGAAGGCGCGCGCAAGGCGCGTGCGATCGCTGCGCCGTTCCTGCTGCAACTGCGCGAAGCCGTCGGCCTGCGGCGCATGACGGCGGCGCTGTCGACGGCCAGCGAGAAGCCCGCCGCCGCCAAGGCGAAACTGCCCGAGTTCAAGCAGTACCGCGAGGCCGACGGGCGCTTCTACTTCAAGCTGCTCGCCGGCGATGGCCGCCTGCTGCTGCAAAGCGAGGGCTTCGCCAGCGGCAAGGAGGCCGGCCAGTCGGTGGCGCGGCTCAAGCGCGAGGGCGGGGCGGCGCTGGCGGCGGTGGCCGCTGCGCGCGGCGAGGGCGTCAGCGAAGCCGATGTTGCCGAGGCCTTGACGGCACTGATGGCCGAGGAATGAAGAACATCGTCGTCCTGATCTCGGGACGCGGCTCCAACATGGAGGCCATCGTTCAGGCCTGCGCCACCGAGGGCTGGAATGCGCGTATCGCCGCGGTGGTGAGCAACCGGCCCGACGCGGCCGGCCTCGACTTCGCCCGCGCGCGCGGCATCGCCACCGCGGTGGTCGACCATCGCGGCCACGCGTCGCGCGAGAGCTTCGATGCCGAGCTGCAACGCAGCGTCGACGCCTTCGCGCCCGACGTGGTGGCGCTGGCCGGCTTCATGCGCATCCTCACGCCGGGCTTCGTGGCGCACTACGCCGGCCGGCTGATCAACGTGCACCCCTCGCTGTTGCCCGCCTTCACCGGGCTGCACACGCACCGGCGCGCGCTGGAGTCGGGCTGCAAGGCCGCCGGCACGACGGTGCACTTCGTCACCGCCGACCTCGATCACGGGCCCATCATCGCCCAGGCGGTGGTGCCGGTGCTGCCCGGCGACAGCGAGGAGACGCTCGCCGCGCGCGTGCTGGCGCGCGAGCATGTGCTCTATCCGCGCGCGCTGCGCTGGCTGGTCGACGACCTGCTGCGTGTCGACGGCCTCGTCGTGCGGCACACGCGCGGCGAACCACAACTCCTCGTCTGATGCATCCCAACGCCCTGCTCGAACACGCCACCGAACTGCTGCACCGCGTGCTGCAGTTCAAGCACCCGGCCGATGGCGTGGTGTCCGACTTCTTCCGCCAGAACAAGGCGCTGGGCAGCCGCGAGCGCCACACGCTGGCCGAGACCGCCTACGCCGTGCTGCGCCAGCGGCTGCTGTTCCAGCACCTCGCGCAGTCGGGCAAGGGCGAGATGGAGCGCCGCCTGGCCATCCTCGGCTGGCAGGGCAACGAAGGTTTCCTGCGCGCCGCGCTGTCCGAGCCCGAACAGCAGTGGCTGGTGCAGGTGAACGCGGTCGACCGCAGCGCGCTGCCCGAGAAGCTGCGCCACAACCTGCCCGACTGGCTGGCCGAGGCCTTGCAGCGCGAGCTCGGCGACGGGTTCTGGCCCTTCGTCGAGGCGATGAGCGCGGGCGCGCCACTCGATCTGAGGGTCAACACCTTCAAGGCCAAGCGCGAGGCGGTGAAAGCCGCGCTGGCGGCCGCCGGCATCGCGGCCGAGGAGACGCCGTTCTCGCCGCTCGGCCTGCGCATCCACGGCAAGCCGGCGCTGCACAAGCTCGACGTGTTCACGCGCGGCGAGGTCGAGGTGCAGGACGAAGGCAGCCAGCTGCTTGCGCTGCTGCTCGACGCCAAGCGCGGCGAGATGGTGGCCGACTTCTGCGCCGGCGCCGGCGGCAAGACGCTCGCGCTCGGCGCGGCGATGCGCAACACCGGGCGGCTGTACGCCTTCGACACTTCGGGCCACCGGCTCGCGGCGCTCAAGCCGCGGCTGGCGCGCAGCGGGCTGTCCAATGTCTACCCGGTACAGATCGCGCACGAACGCGACGAGCGCGTCAAGCGCCTGGCCGGTAAGCTCGACCGCGTGCTGGTCGACGCGCCGTGCTCAGGCCTGGGCACGCTGCGCCGCAACCCCGACCTGAAATGGCGCCAGACGCCGCAGGCCATCGAGGAACTGCGCGCCAAGCAGGCGGCCATCCTCGCCAGCGCGGCGCGGCTGGTGAAGCCGGGCGGGCGGCTGGTCTACGCCACTTGCAGCCTGCTGCGCGAGGAGAACGAGGCCATCGCGCTGGCTTTCGGCGAAGCACACGCGGCGAGCTTCCGCCCGATGCCGGCCGAGGAGGTGCTGGCCGCCGCCCACGTGGCGCGTAGCGCCGAACTGGTGCGCGAGGGCTTTCTGCGGCTCTGGCCGCAGCGTCACGGCACCGACGGGTTTTTCGCGGCTGTCTGGCAAAAAGCTTGATTTCCAGGGCAAACGCCGTCATCTGACGCGAACATGCCTGGGCGATCCGCGTAGTTTCCGAACCACAAAAACTGCCCCGGCCTCTACAATCGCGGCGCCGTTGTTGTTGACGGCAGTTCAGGCGGGTTCATGGATATTCTTCAGTCGGTTCGGGATGGCGTCGTGTCGTGGTTGGCCCATGGCCTGCTCGATGCAGCCTGGTGGCAGGTGCTGGCCTTCACGCTGGTGGTCACCCACATCACCATCGCGGCGGTGACGATCTTCCTGCACCGCTCGCAGGCGCACCGCGCGCTCGACCTCGGGCCGGTCCCGTCGCACTTCTTCCGCTTCTGGCTGTGGCTGACCACCGGCATGGTCACCAAGGAATGGGTGGCGATCCACCGCAAGCACCACGCCAAGTGCGAAACCGAGGAAGACCCGCACAGCCCGCAGACGCGCGGCATCCGCACCGTGCTGCTGCAAGGCGCCGAGCTCTACCGTGCCGAAGCGAAGGTGCCCGAGACGGCCGCCAAGTACGGCCATGGCACGCCCGACGACTGGCTCGAGCGCAAGGTCTACAGCCGCTTCAGCTGGCAGGGCGTGGGCCTGATGCTGATCATCGATCTGCTGCTGTTCGGCGCCATCGGCGCCACGGTGTGGGCGGTGCAGATGCTGTGGATCCCGATCAACGCCGCCGGCATCATCAACGGCATCGGCCACTGGTGGGGCTACCGCAACTTCGAGGCGCCCGATGCGTCGACCAACGTCTCGCCCTGGGGCATCGTGATCGGCGGCGAGGAGCTGCACAACAACCACCACACCTACCCGACCTCGGCGAAGTTCTCGGTCAAGCCCTACGAGTTCGACATCGGCTGGGGCTACATCCGTGCGATGGAGCTGATCGGCTGGGCCAAGGTGCGCAAGACGCCGCCGATGCTCAAGCTCGGCGAGGTCAAGCCGGTGGCCGACGGCAAGACGCTGGAGGCGGTGATCGCCAACCGCTACGAGGTGATGGCCAAGTACGCCAAGGAGCTGCGCGGCGCCTGCGCCAGCGAGCTGGATCGGCTCAAGGCGCAAGGCGGCGAGAACACCGCGCGCATGCGCCAGATGCTGATCGCCAAGCGCTGGCTGCACCGCGACCACGACAAGATCCCCGCCGAACTGCGCGACAGCGTGGCCGAGGCGGCGGCCAGCTCGGCGGCGCTGAGCAAGCTGGTGGCGATGCGCGAGGAGCTGCGCCAGCTCTGGACGCGCACCAACGTCTCGGCCGAGCAGCTGGTGGCCGACCTGCAAGCCTGGTGCCGCAAGGCCGAGGACAGCGGGATCGCGGCGCTGCGCGAGTTCTCCTTGAAGCTGCGCGCGGCTCACGCATAAGCGCGGCGGGGCAAGCTCACCAAAACAAAAGGGCCGCGGATGCGGCCCTTTTTGCTGGAAGCGGCTGAAGACTTACTTCAGCTTGGTTTCCTTGTACTTGACGTGCTTTCGCGCGACCGGATCGAACTTCATGATCTCGATCTTCTCCGGCGTCGTCTTCTTGTTCTTGTCGGTCGTGTAGAAGTGACCGGTGCCGGCCGACGATTCCAGCTTGATCTTTTCGCGTCCACCCTTGGCCATGTCGGTCTCCTAGATCAGAGTTCGCCCTTGGCACGCAGGTCGGCGACGACCTGTTCGATGCCGACCTTGTCGATCAGGCGCAGCGCGGCGTTGCTCACGCGCAGGCGCACCCAGCGGTTCTCGGTTTCCAGCCAGAAGCGGCGGTACTGCAGGTTGGGCAGGAAGCGACGCTTCGTTTTGTTGTTGGCGTGGGAGACGTTGTTCCCCACCATCGGGCGCTTGCCCGTGACCTGACAGACGCGTGCCATCGCTCGCTACCTCTTCTATCCAGTGGAATTCGTGCCGACGGATTTCGGCAAAGACCGCGAGTATAGCCCATTTCAACCGGGCGTCACTGCTCCAGGAAGCGCTGCGCGTCCAGCGCCGCCATGCAGCCGGTGCCCGCGCTGGTGATCGCCTGGCGGTAGACGTGGTCCTGCACGTCGCCGGCGGCGAACACGCCCTCGACGCTGGTCATCGTCGCCATGCCGCTGGCGCCGCCGCGCGTGAGGATGTAGCCGTCCTTCATCTCCAGCTGGCCCTTGAAGATCTCGGTGTTGGGCTGGTGGCCGATGGCGATGAAGCAGCCCTTGAGCGCGAGGTCGAGCGTGGCGCCGTCCTGCGTGCTGCGGATGCGCACGCCGGTCACGCCGGAGGCGTCGCCCAGCACTTCGGCTAGCGTGTGCCACAGGTGCAGCTGCATGCTGCCGGCCTGGACCTTGTCCATCAGCTTGTCGATCAGGATGGGCTCGGCGCGGAACTTGTCGCGGCGGTGGATCAGGTGCACCTTGCTGGCGATGTTGGAGAGATAAAGCGCCTCCTCGACCGCGGTGTTGCCGCCGCCGACCACGCACACCTCCTGGCCGCGGTAGAAGAAACCGTCGCAGGTGGCGCAACCGCTGACGCCGCGGCCCATGAAGGCCTGTTCCGAGGGCAGCCCCAGGTATTTGGCGCTGGCGCCGGTGGCGATCACCAGCGCGTCGCAGGTGTAGCTGCCCGAGTCGCCGGTGAGCGTGAAGGGGCGCTTGCTCAGGTCGACCTGGTTGATGTGGTCGAACACGATCTGCGTGTTGAAGCGCTCGGCGTGCTGCTGGAAGCGCGCCATCAGGTCCGGGCCCATCACGCCGGCCACGTCGGCCGGCCAGTTGTCGACCTCGGTGGTGGTCATCAGCTGCCCGCCCTGGGCGATGCCGGTGATCAGCACCGGCTTCAGGTTGGCGCGCGCGGCGTAGACCGCCGCGGTGTAGCCGGCCGGGCCGGAGCCGAGGATCAGCACGTGGGCGTGCAAGGTGGGGGTGCTCATGGGGAAAATGCCTCGAAAACGCGGGAAAGTGTCGTCAATGACACCACAACTCGTGCCGCGAAGTCTGACATGGGCCTGGAATCCATTGGCGTCATTTCTGGTAATGGCGACAATAGTGGTGGGCGCCGAACTGTGGCATTTTCACGCGCGCAAGCCGCAACCCGGCGGCGGACGAGGGGCCCGCCCCGGGCCGTTGACACAAGACGAAGGGATGAACGTATGGCAATGCTCTCCAATCTGGACCTGATCCGGCGTGTGCCGCTCTTCTCGATGCTCACGAACGATCAGGCGCAGAGCATCGCCGACAGCGTCGTCAAGCGGCGCTTCCGGCGCGGCGAGATCATCGTCGAGCACGGCAAGAAGTCCAACGCGCTGTTCATCCTGCTCACCGGCCGCGGCCGCGTGCTCACCTCCGACTCGCGCGGCCGCGAGGTCATCCTCGCGGTGCTGCAGCCGGGCGACTACGTCGGCGAGATGAGCCTGATCGACAACGAGCCGCATTCGGCCACCGTGCGCGCCGAGGTGCAGACCGACATGCTGATCCTCGGCCGCGCCGAGTTCGCGCGCTGCCTGCCGGAGAACTCCAGCCTGTCGTACGCGATCATGCGCGGCCTGGTGCAGCGCCTGCGCAGCGCCGACCGCCAGATCGAATCGCTGGCGCTGCTCGACGTCTACGGCCGCGTGGCGCGCGCGCTGCTCGACATGGCCGAGATGGAGAACGGCCAGAAGCTCATCCGCAACAAGGTGTCGCGCCAGGATCTGGCCAAGATCGTCGGCGCCTCGCGCGAGATGGTCAGCCGCGTGATGAAGGACCTGGAAGAGCGCGGCATGGTGCACACGCAGGAGAACGGCTCGGTGATCATCAAGGAGCAGCTCACCGGCTGAAACTGAAACAGCGGTAAGTGCTTCGAAACGGGCGCCCTGCGGGGCGCCCGCTGCGTTTGTGGCGCCGCACAATCCCGGCCTTTCGAGCTTGGCCAGGAGTGCTGCATGGAAACGATGGATCGCCGCAAGACCCTGGCGATGCTCTCGACGCTGGTGTTGGCGGCCTGCGGTGGCGGCGGCGGTGGTTCGGACGACGCGCCGGCGCCGGTGGCGGGGAGCCCGGAGCCGGCGCCCGCGCCGGTGTCGCCCACGCCGCCGGCGCCCGCACCGAGCCCTTCGAGCCCCAGCCCGGCACCGGCCGGCACGAGCTACGGCAGCTTCAGCGCCGCTTCGCTGGGCGTAGGAGCCAGCACCAACGGCGCCGTTGCCTTTCCGTCCGACAACGCCTGGAACCGCGACATCTCGGCCGAGCCGGTCGATGCGAACTCGGCGGCGCTGATCGCCAGCATCGGCCTGAACACCGGGCTGCATCCGGACTTCGGCTCGGGCACCTACGAAGGCGCGCCGATCGGCATTCCCTATGTGATCGTCTCGGGCACGCAGGCCAAGGTGGCGATGCGCTGGACGGCCTACGGCGAGGAGAGCGATCCGGGCCCGTACCCGGTGCCGTCCACCGCGCAGATCGAGGGCGGCCCGAGCGGCGACGGCGACCGCCACGTGATCGTGATCGACAAGGACAACAACCGCCTGTACGAGCTGTACCGCGCCTTCCCGCAAAGCGGCGGCAGCTGGAACGCCGACTGCGGCGCGGTGTTCCACCTCGACAGCAACGACGTTCGCCCCGGCGGCGAGCCCGGCTGGACCAGCGCCGATGCCGCCGGATTGCCGATCTTCCCCGGCCTGGCGCGCTACGAGGAAGCCGCGCTCGGCCCGGGCGGCATCCGCCACGCGCTGCGCTTCACGGTGGTCAACTCGCGCCGAGCCTATCTGCCGCCCGCAACGCACTACGCCTCGACCAAGACCGCCACGAACCTGCCTCCGATGGGCATGCGCGTGCGGCTGAAGGCGAGCTACGTCATTCCGTCGAGCTTCAGCACCGAGACGAAAGCGCTGCTGACCGCGATGAAGACCTACGGGATGATCATGGCCGACAACGGCAGCAACTGGTTCGTCAGCGGCGCGCCCGATTCGCGCTGGAACAACGACCGGCTGAATTCCGAGCTGGGCCAGGTCAAGGGCAGCGACTTCGAGGTGGTGCGCATGCAGGGCATCGTCACCGGCTGACGACCCCGCGCGAGCGCGGGCGTCCGGCTGCGAGGACAATCGCGGCCGTGACCGCCGCCACCGCTTCCCCCCCGGCTCGAGCGCGCGCCCTGACCGGCTACAAGCCGTTCTGGGCCAAGCGCTTCGGGCCGGCGCCCTTCCTGCCGATGAGCCGCGCCGAGATGGACGCGCTCGGCTGGGATTCGTGCGACGTGATCGTCGTCACCGGCGACGCCTACGTCGACCACCCGAGCTTCGGCATGGCGGTGATCGGGCGCGTGCTGGAGGCGCAGGGCTTTCGCGTCGGCATCATCGCGCAGCCCGACTGGCAATCGGCCGAGCCATTCAAGGCGCTGGGCAAGCCCAACCTGTTCTTCGGCGTGACCGCCGGGAACATGGATTCGATGATCAACCGCTACACGGCCGACCGGAAGATCCGCAGCGACGACGCCTACACGCCCGGCGGCGAGGGCGGCAAGCGGCCGGATCGCAGCGCGCTGGTCTACGCGCAGCGCTGCAAGGAGGCCTACGGCGAGGTGGCCATCGTGATCGGCGGCATCGAGGCCAGCCTGCGCCGCATCGCGCACTACGACTACTGGCAGGACAAGGTGCGCCGCTCGGTGCTGGTCGACAGCAAGGCCGACCTGCTGCTGTACGGCAACGCCGAGCGCGCGATCGTCGAGATCGCGCACCGGCTGGCGCGCAACGAGGCGGTGCGCAGCATCACCGACGTGCGCGGCACGGCGTTCGTGAGGCGCAGCGACGACCCGAGCGCGGCGGGCTGGTTCGAGCTGGACTCCAGCGAAGTGGATCGCCCCGGCCGCATCGACGCGCACATCAACCCGTACCAGACCAGCGACGAAAGCTGCGCGAAGGAAGAAGACGGCGCGCAGCCGATCCGCATCGTTCCGTCCGCCGGCCGCATCGCGATGCCGCCGCGCGAGCGCACCGTGATCCGCCTGCCGAGCTACGAGCAGGTGAAGAGCGACCCGGTGCTGTACGCCCACGCCAACCGCGTGCTGCACCTGGAGACCAACCCCGGCAACGCGCGCGCGCTGGTGCAGCGCCACGGCGACGACCACACCGCGCGCGACGTGTGGATCAACCCGCCGCCGATCCCGCTGACGACCGCGGAGATGGACCACGTCTTCGACCTGCCCTACGCGCGCAGCCCGCATCCGCGCTACGCCGACGAGAGCGGCGGCCACGACGGGCCGACCAGGATCCCGGCCTGGGAGATGATCCGCTTCAGCGTGAACATCATGCGCGGCTGCTTCGGCGGCTGCACCTTCTGCTCGATCACCGAGCACGAGGGCCGCATCATCCAGAGCCGCAGCGAGGATTCGGTGATCCGCGAGATCGAGGAGATCCGCGACAAGGTCCGTGGCTTCACCGGCGTGATCAGCGATCTGGGCGGGCCGACGGCCAACATGTACCGCCTCGGCTGCAAGAGCCCGGAGATCGAGGCGGCGTGCCGCAAGCCGAGCTGCGTCTACCCGGGCATCTGCCAGAACCTGAACACCGACCACGACGCGCTGATCCGCATGTACCGCCGCGCGCGCTCGCTGCGCGGCGTCAAGAAGATCCTGATCGGCTCGGGGCTGCGCTACGACCTGGCGGTGACTTCGCCGGAGTACGTCAAGGAACTGGTGACGCACCACGTGGGCGGCTACCTGAAGATCGCGCCGGAGCACACCGAGGCCGGGCCGCTGACGAAGATGATGAAGCCGGGCATCGGCACCTACGATCGCTTCAAGCAGCTGTTCGAGAAGTTCAGCGCCGAGGCGGGCAAGAAGCAGTTCCTGATCCCGTACTTCATCGCCGCGCACCCGGGCACCAGCGACGCCGACATGATGAACCTCGCGCTCTGGCTGAAGCGCAACGGCTTCCGCGCCGACCAGGTGCAGACCTTCTACCCGAGCCCGATGGCCACCGCGACGGCGATGTACCACTCCGGGCTGAACCCGCTCAAGGGCCTGAGCCACGACGCGGCGCGCGCGGAGAAGGTCGACATCGTGCGCGGCGAGAAGCGCCGGCGGCTGCACAAGGCCTTCCTGCGCTACCACGATCCGAACAACTGGCCGCTGCTGCGCGAGGCGCTCAAGGCGATGGGCCGCGCCGACCTGATCGGCAACGGCAAGCACCACCTGGTGCCGACCTTCCAGCCGGCCACCGACGGCAGCTATTGCAGCGCGCGGCGCAAGAACTCGACGCCGGCCAAGGGCCGCCTCCTGACGCAGCACACCGGGCTGCCGCCGCGGCGCACGAAGTAGCTCAGCCTTGCGGCAGCCTGCGCGGCTGGCCCTGCATGTCGATCGCCACGTAGGTCAGGTTCGCCTCGGTGACCTTCACGACCTGCAGGTTCGCCGGGTTGCGCTCGGCGTAGACCTCGACGTGCACGGTGATCGAGGTCGTGCCGATGCGCTCGACGCGGGCGTAGAAGCTCAGCAGGTCGCCCACCGACACCGGCTGCTTGAAGACGAACTGGTTGACCGCCACCGTGGCGATGCGCCCCTTGGCGATGCGCGCCGGCAGCACCGCGCCGGCGAGGTCGACCTGCGCCATGATCCAGCCGCCGAAGATGTCGCCGTTGCCGTTCGCATCCGCCGGCATCGGCATCACGCGCAGCACCAGCTGACGATCGTCCGGCAGCGTGCCGGGCGGCAGGTGCTGCGGGTCGGCGGGCGGGAGGGGGCTTGAAGTCTCGGGCATGATCCTGCACCTGCGGTGAGCGTTGCCGCATTCTTCCACGCCCTCCCTCTCCCCATGCGCCGTCACAGCCTGAGCGCGGCCGGCTTGCCTGCTTCCTCCCCCGCTTCCGCGCCGAAGTCGGAGTGGGGCGCGCTGCGCCGGCTGGCGCCGTACCTCTGGCAATGGCGCTGGCGCGTCGGCGTGGCGCTGGCCTGCCTGGTCGCGGCCAAGCTCGCCAACATCGGCGTGCCGCTGGTGCTCAAGCAGATCGTCGATGCGCTCGACCTCAAGCCCGGCGACCCGCGCGCGGCTCTCGTCGTGCCGGTGGCGCTGCTGCTCGCCTACGGCGCGCTGCGCCTGTCGGTGACGCTCTTCACCGAGCTGCGCGAGTTCCTGTTCTACCCGGTGGCCGCGCGCATCGCGCGGCGTGTCGCGCTCGAAGCCTTCGAGCACCTGCTGTCGCTGAGCCTGCGCTTCCACCTCGAGCGCCAGACCGGCGGCGTCTCGCGCGACATCGAGCGCGGTTCGAAGGCGATCCACTCGCTGCTGAACTACACCATCTACAACATCCTGCCGACGCTGGTCGAGATGACGCTGGTGATCGCGCTGCTGGCAACCAAGTTCGACGGCTGGTTCGCCGCGATCACGCTGGCCGCGCTGGCGCTGTACATCGGCTTCACCGTCAGCGTGACCGAGTGGCGCACGCATTTCCGCCGCGCGATGAACGAGCAGGACAGCCAGGCCAACACCCGCGCCGTCGACGCGCTGCTGAACTACGAGACCGTCAAGGTGTTCGGCAACGAGGGCTTCGAGCAGGCGCGCTACGACGACAACCTGCGGCGCCTGGAGCGCGCCTCGGTGAAGTCGCAGAGTTCGCTGTCGCTGCTCAACCTCGGGCAGAGCGCGATCATCTCGGTGGCGGTGGTGCTGCTGGTGTGGCGCGCCACCGTCGGCGTGGTCGACGGCACGCTGACGCTGGGCGACCTGGTGCTGATCAACGCGCTGATGATCCAGCTGTACGTGCCGCTGAACTTCCTCGGCGTGATCTACCGCGAGATCAAGCAGTCGACCATCGACATGGAGAAGATGTTCGCGCTGCTCGGCCAGCACCGCGAGGTGGCCGACGCGCCCGGCGCCTTGCCCCTCGAACCGCGCGGCGGCACGCTGCGCTTCGAGAACGTGCACTTCGGCTACGACGCCAGCCGCGAGATCCTGCACGGCGTCAGCTTCGAGGTGCCGGCCGGGCACACGGTGGCGGTGGTCGGCCCCTCGGGCGCGGGCAAGAGCACGCTGGCGCGGCTGCTGTTCCGCTTCTACGACGTGGACCAGGGCCGCATCACCATCGACGGCCAGGACATCCGCGCGGTGACGCAGAAGAGCCTGCGCCGGGCGATCGGCATCGTGCCGCAGGACACCGTGCTGTTCAACGACACGGTCGAATACAACATCGCCTACGGCCGCCCGGGCGCCTCGCGCGCCGAGGTGGAGGCGGCGGCGAAGGCGGCGCACATCCACGCCTTCATCGCCTCCACACCCAAGGGCTACGACACGATGGTCGGCGAGCGCGGGCTGAAGCTCTCCGGCGGCGAGAAGCAGCGCGTGGCGATCGCGCGCACGCTCCTGAAGAACCCGCCGCTGCTGGTGTTCGACGAGGCCACCTCGGCGCTCGACTCGGCCAACGAGCGCGCCATCCAGGAAGAGCTGCGCAGCGCGGCGCGCGGCAAGACCGCGCTGGTGATCGCGCACCGGCTGTCGACCATCGCCGATGCCGACCAGATCCTGGTGATGGAGCACGGCCGCATCGTCGAGCGCGGCACGCACGCCGAGCTGCTGGCGCTGGACGGGCGCTATGCGCAGATGTGGCGCTTGCAGCGCAGCAGCGAAGGCGACGCGCGCGAGCGCGAGATCGTCGCGTGAACCGGGCAACGGCAGCGCGGGCGCGTCACGCCATGTCCTGGCCGCTGCCTCGGGCGCTGCCGCCATCCCGCCGCGGGTCGACAACGAGAGCTTCGGCGCCGGGGCCAGCGCCCACGGCGACGCGCAGCATGCGCGCCAGCGCCCAGGCCAGCGCCAGCCCGGCCAGCGAGGCGAGGCCGGTGACCAGCCCGGTCCAATGCCAGCCGCCGGCGCGCGCCGCCACCCAGGCGACGATCGGCGGGCCGGCGAACTGGCCGAGCGCCGAGAGCTGCTGCATCCAGCCGACTGTCGTCGAGACGCTGTCTTCGCCCGGCGCGACGCGCATGCCCAGCGCGAACAGCGTCGCCGGGATCATCCCGCCCACCCCCGAGAAGGCCAGCACCGCGAGGTAGCGCAACGCCGGCGGCAGCCCTTGCCCGGCCACGCCCGAGAATGCCGCCGCGGCGGCCAGCGCCATCACGATGAAGCCGATGCGCAGCAGGCGCGGCGGCGGCACGCCGCGCTGCAGCAGCCGGCCGGCGCCGAGGTTGCCGCCCATGTTCACCGCCGCGGCCAGCGCGGTCAGCACGCCGGTGGCGGCGGCGCCCACGCCGGCCGCCGCGTAGATCGCCGGCAGGAAGCCGATCACCGCCAGCCACTGGCTCGAATAGAGCGCGAAGCTCGCTGCCACCAGCCAGGGCCCTCGCGCGGCCAGCGTGCGCTGCACGCGCGCCGCCATGCCCGAAGCCTTGGCCGCCGCCGCGCCCGGCACCGCAGGCACGCCGCGCGCGAGCGCCAGCGCCATCAGGCCCGAGAGCGCGCCGAGCGCGAGCCACCATGAGCGCCACCCGAAGGCGGCGATCCACAGCGGGCCGAGCAGCAGCCCGAGCGCCGCGCCCAGCGGCATGTAGGTGCCCCACAGGCCCAGCATCACGTTCAGCCGCTCGGGCGCGGTGAGGCGGCGGATCAGCCCCGGCGCCGGCAGCACCACCATCAGGAAGCCGAAGCCTTCGAGCGCGCGCAGCGCCAGCAATGCAGTCACGCCGTTCGCCCAGGCGCCGAGCGCGCTCGCCGCGGCCAGCAGCGCCAGGCCGATCAGCATGCTGCGGCGCAGCCCGAGCGCATCGGCCAGCACGCCGAAGGCGATGCCGGCGGTCATGCCGGCCGCCTGCACCAGCGAGAGCAGGAAGCCGGCCTCGACCAGCGACATGCCGAGCGCCTCGCGCAGCGCGGCGATGGCCGGGGGCAGCTTGCCGACGTGCAAGGCGGCGCTGACGCCGGCGGCGAACACCAGCCAGGCGGCGGCGCGGGACGGAGAAGGGGCGGTGGACGTGTTCATCGGCCGCGCAGTGTGCCCGCAAACGCGCGAGGCGGCCTCGCTACACTCCCCCGCCGTGGAAACCAAGTGGCTCGAGGACTTCGTCAGCCTGGCCGAGACGCGCAGCTTCTCGCGCTCGGCGCAACTGCGCCACGTCACGCAGCCGGCCTTCTCGCGGCGCATCCAGGCGCTCGAAGCCTGGGCGGGCATCGACCTGGTGGACCGCTCCTCCTACCCCACGCGCCTGACCCCGGCCGGCGAGACGCTGCACGCGCAGGCGCTGGAGATCCTCGGCACGCTGCAGGCCACGCGCAACATGATGCGCGGCCACCAGAGCGGTGCGCAGGACATGATCGAGTTCGCCGTGCCGCACTCGCTGGCCTTCAGCTTCTTCCCGCACTGGGTGATGGACCTGCGCAGCCGCTTCGGCGCGGTGAAGAGCCGGCTGATCACGCTCAACGTGCACGACGCGGT
The DNA here is from genome assembly GCA_029779845.1 of Pseudomonadota bacterium. GTDB lineage: Bacteria > Pseudomonadota > Gammaproteobacteria > Burkholderiales > Burkholderiaceae_C > Piscinibacter. The sequence continues at coordinate 22,961 of JAKOZT010000121.1, forward strand.
GCTGCAGCTCACCGAAGGCAGCTGCGACCTGCTGATCGCCTACCACCACCCGAGCCAGCCCTTGCAGCTGGCGCCCGAGCGTTACGAGATGCTCAGCCTGGGCCGCGAGACGCTCGCGCCCTACGCGCGCGGCGACGAGGCCGGCCAGCCGCTCTTCCGCCTGCCCGGCACCGCGGCGCGCAAGGTGCCCTACCTCGGCTACGGCGAGGCGGCGTACCTCGGGCGGCTCGTCGAGGTGATCGCCAAGCAGGCCGCGGCGACGCCGCACCTCGAGCCGATCTACGAGACCGACATGGCCGAGGGCCTGAAGGCGATGGCGCTGGAAGGCCACGGCCTGGCCTTCCTGCCGGCCAGCTCGGTGAAGAAGGAACTGAAGAGCCGCCGCCTGGTGCGCGCCGCCGAGCCCGGGCAGTACGAGATCACGATGGAGGTGCGCATCTACCGCGAGCGGCCTGAACTCGCGCGCCACCACAAGGCCGGCGCGCTGGCGCTGTGGGAGTTCCTGCGCGGCGAAGGGCGTGGCGAGGCGAGAGGGGAACTACGTGCAAACCCCCCAGCCGTCCGTCCCTAGAATGCCGTTTCTCTCTCACCTTCAACCCTCATTCGCAGGAGTTCGCATGAAGAAGACGATGCTCGTTCAGGCCTTCGCGCTCGCGGCGGCCTCGCTGGCCTTCGCCGCCCACGCCGACACGCTGAAGAAGATCAAGGACAGCGGCAGCGTGACGATGGGCGTGCGCGAATCCTCCGGCGCCCTGAGCTACACGCTCGGCGACGGCAAGTACGCCGGTTTCCATTACGAGGTGTGCACGCGCGTGCTGGCCGACATCCAGAAGCAGCTCGGCCTGGCCAAGCTCGACGTGAAGTACCAGCCCGTCACCTCGCAGAACCGCATCCCGCTGGTGCAGAACGGCACCGTCGACATCGAGTGCGGCTCGACCACCAACAACGTCGCGCGCCAGAAGGACGTCGCCTTCGCCGTCACCACCTACGTCGAGGAAGTGCGCATCGCCGTCAAGGCGAATTCGGGCATCACCTCGATCGCGCAGCTCAAGGGCAAGACCGTCGCCACCACCACCGGCACCACCAGCGTGCAGCTGCTGCGCAAGCACGAGCGCGCCAACGGCGTCGAGTTCAAGGAGATGTTCGGCAAGGACCATGCCGACAGCTTCCTGCTGATGGAAACCGGCCGCGCCGACGCCTTCGTGATGGACGGCCAGATCCTCGCCGGCAACATCGCCAAGTCGAAGAACCCGGCCGACTTCAAGATCGTCGGCGAGGTGCTGTCGGTCGAGCCGATCGCGATCATGATCCGCAAGGACGACCCGGCCTTCAAGAAGGCGGTCGACGACAGCATCATCGCGATGATGAAGTCCGGCGAGATCGCCCGGCTGTACGACAAGTGGTTCATGCAGCCGATCCCGCCGTCCAACACCAAGGTCGGCCTGCCGGCCAGCGAGGCCACCAAGGCCGCCTGGGCGAACCCGAACGACAAGCCGGTCGAGGAGTACCTGAAGAAGTAAGCGAGCGCCCCCTGGCAAGCCCGGGGCCCGATCGGCCCGGGGCTTGCTTATGCTGGGGCAGCGCGGCGTGGTGGCCATCCGCGCCGCGCTTTTTCTTTATCCGGGAGGAGGGCCGCGATGGCCTTGATGGATCTTGACTGGACGGTGTTCTGCAAGGACACCATCAGCGGGGACGTGACGCCCGGTTGCTTCGGCGCCAAGGGCGAGCTGACCTATCTCGACTGGATCGTCAACGCCTGGGGCTGGACGCTGGCCGTCTCGCTGCTGGCGCTGGTGGTGGCGCTGGTGGTGGGCTCGCTGATGGGCGTGCTGCGCACCACGCCGAACAAGTGGCTGGTGGGCCTGGGCAACGCCTGGACCGAGCTGTTCCGCAACATCCCGCTGCTGGTGCAGGTGTTCCTCTGGTACTACGTGGTGCCGGAGATCTTCCCGGTGCTCAAGTCGCTGCCGAGCATGATCCTGGTGGTGTTCGCGCTGGGCTTCTTCACCTCGGCGCGCGTGTCCGAGCAGGTGCGCGCCGGCATCCAGGCGCTGCCGCGCGGCCAGCGCTACGCCGGCCTGGCGGTGGGGCTGACGCTGCCGCAGACCTACCGCTACGTGCTGCTGCCGATGGCATTCCGCATCGTCATCCCGCCGCTGACCAGCGAGTCGATGAACATCGTCAAGAACTCGTCGGTGGCCTTCGCGGTGAGCATCGCCGAGCTGACGCAGTTCGCCCTGCAGGCGCAGGAGGAGACCTCGCGCGGCATCGAGATCTACCTCGCGGTGACGGCGCTGTACTTCATCAGCGCCTTCGCGATCAACCGCATCGCCCTGTTCATCGAGAAGCGGGTGCAGGTGCCCGGCATGATCGGAGGCGGGAAATGAGCGCCCTCGACTTCGGCTTCCTGAACTGGGGCGTCATCTCCGCCTTCATCGTCAAGGGCTTCATCTTCTCGATCCAGCTGACGCTGATCGCGATGGTCGGCGGCATCGTGCTGGGCACCGTGCTGGCGCTGATGCGGCTGTCGGGCAAGGGCTGGCTGGTGCTGCCGGCGGCGTTCTACGTCAACACGCTGCGCTCCATCCCGCTGGTGATGGTGATCCTGTGGTTCTTCCTGCTGATCCCGATGCTGATCGGCCGGCCGATGGGCGCCGAGCTGTCGGCCATCATCACCTTCACGGTGTTCGAGGCGGCCTACTACTCGGAGATCATGCGCGCGGGCATCCAGAGCGTGCCCAAGGGGCAGGTCCACGCCGGCTACGCGGTGGGCATGACCTACGCGCAGTGCATGAAGCTGGTGGTGCTGCCGCAGGCCTTCCGCAACATGCTGCCGGTGCTGCTGACGCAGACCATCATCCTGTTCCAGGACACCTCGCTGGTGTACGCCATCGGCGCCTACGACCTGCTCAAGGGCTTCGAGGTGGCCGGCAAGAACTTCAACCGCCCGGTCGAGACCTACCTGGTCGCCGCCGTCGTGTACTTCATCATCTGCTTCAGCCTGTCGATGCTCGTGCGTCGGCTGCAGAAGAAGATCCAGATCATCCGCTAGGAGGCAAGGCCGTGATCGACATCGACAACGTGAGCAAGTGGTACGGCAGCTTCCAGGTGCTGACCGACTGCACGACGAGCATCAAGAAGGGCGAGGTGGTGGTGGTGTGCGGCCCCTCGGGCTCGGGCAAGAGCACGCTGATCAAGACCGTCAACGCGCTCGAGCCGATCCAGAAGGGCGACATCGTCGTCGACGGCATCAGCATCAGCGACCCCAAGACCAACCTGCCCAAGCTGCGCAGCCGCGTCGGCATGGTGTTCCAGCACTTCGAGCTGTTCCCGCACCTGTCGGTGACCGAGAACCTGACGATCGCGCAGATCAAGGTGCTGGGCCGCTCGCCCGACGAGGCCAAGGCGCGCGGCTTGAAGATGCTCGATCGCGTGGGCCTGGCGGCGCACAAGGACAAGTTTCCGGGCCAGCTCTCCGGTGGCCAGCAGCAGCGCGTGGCGATCGCGCGCGCGCTGAGCATGGACCCGATCGTGATGCTGTTCGACGAGCCGACCTCGGCGCTCGACCCCGAGATGGTCGGCGAGGTGCTCGACGTGATGGTCGGCCTGGCGCGCGAGGGCATGACGATGATGGTGGTCACGCACGAGATGGGCTTCGCCAAGAAGGTCAGCCACCGCGTGATCTTCATGGACGCCGGCAAGATCGTCGAGGACTGCACCAAGGACGACTTTTTCGGCAAGCCCGAGGCGCGTTCGCCGCGCGCAAAGGACTTCCTCTCGAAGATCCTGCAGCACTGAGGCGCGCTGTCGTCGCGGCGACGGCGCCGCGCGGGCGGCTGCGACACAATCGCTGCCCATGAGCGACAACCGCGACACCCTCACGATCACCCGCCCCGACGACTGGCATCTGCACGTGCGCGACGGCGCCTCGATGGCGGCCGTGATGCCGGCCAGCGCGCGCCAGTTCGGCCGCGCGATCATCATGCCCAACCTCAAGCCGCCGGTGACGACCACCGCGCAGGCACTGGCCTACCGCGAGCGCATCCTCGCCGCGCTGCCACGGGGCACGGCCTTCGAGCCGCTGATGACGCTGTACCTCACCGACAACCTGCCGCCCGACGAGATCCGCCGCGCGCACGAGGCCGGCATCGCGGCCGTCAAGCTCTACCCGGCCGGCGCCACCACCAACAGCGACGCCGGCGTGACCGATCTGCGCCACTGCCACGAGACGCTCGACACGATGCAGCGCCTCGGCCTGCCGCTCCTGGTGCATGGCGAGGTGACCGACCCGGAGGTGGACCTGTTCGACCGCGAGCGCGCCTTCATCGACCAGAAGCTGATCCCGCTGCGCGCCGACTTTCCCGAACTGAAGATCGTCGTCGAGCACATCACCACGCGCGAGGCGGTGCAGTACGTCGGCGAGGCGAGCGCGAAGACGGCGGCGACCATCACCGCGCACCACCTGCTCTACAACCGCAACGCGATCTTCCTCGGCGGCGTGCGGCCGCACTACTACTGCCTGCCGGTGCTCAAGCGCGAGGAGCACCGCCGCGCGCTCGTCAACGCGGCGACCTCGGGCAGCGCGAAGTTCTTCCTCGGTACCGACAGCGCGCCGCACGCCGCCGCGCTGAAGGAGCACGCCAGCGGCTGCGCCGGCTGCTACACGGCGCTGTCCGCGCTGGAGCTGTACGCGGAGGCCTTCGACGCCGCCGGTGCGATCGACAAGCTGGAAGGCTTCGCCAGCTTCCACGGCCCGGCTTTCTACGGCCTGCCGCGCAATACCGGCACGGTGACGCTGAAACGCGAGCGCTGGACGCTGCCCGAGAGCGTTCCCTTCGGCGATGCCGAGTTGAAGCCGCTGCGCGGCGGTGAAGTGCTGAGCTGGAGGCAGGTATGAACGGCAAGGTGATGCTGCTGATCGACGCCGACAACGTTTCGGCCGACGTGATCGCACAGGCGGTCGAGAAGGTGCATGCCGAGCAGGGCGCGATCCACGTGCGGCGCGCCTACTGCACGGCCGAGTCGGCGCAGAAGAATCTCGCGCTCTTCAAGCGCCACTCGATCCGCCCGATCGTCAATCTCTCGGCCGGCAAGAACTCCACCGACATCGCGCTGGCCGTCGACGCGCTCGACCTGGTGCTGGCCGAGCGGCCCGCGCTGGTGGTGATCGTCTCGTCGGACTCCGACTTCGCGCCGCTGGTGATCCGCCTGCGCGAGAAGGGCTGCCGCGTCGAGGGCATCGGCCAGCAGGGCAAGACCGGCGACGAGACGCAGGCGGTGTACGACGGCTACACGGTGCTGGCGCACGGCAAGGGCCGCGTTTCGGCGAAGGCCGCGCCGGCCGAGAAGCGCGCCCGCCCGGCGCGCAAGGCCGCGAAGCCGCCGCCCACGCCCGCGCTGCCCGAAGACGTCGAACGCATCCTGCACGCCGTGCCGGCGCTGCGCGATGGTGCGAAGCTCGAACTCGGCATCGCCGCCGAGCGGTTGCGCGCCGCCGGCCTGCTCGCCAAGAGCGCACCCTCGACCAAGCTCTTCAAGAAGCACCCGCAGCACTTCGCGCTCTCGCCCGAGAAACAACCCAACAAAGTGCAGTTCATCGGCGAGGCGGGATAATCGCCCCCGTGAAGCGGGCCAGACCGCCGCCGGTGCATCCGCCGAAAGGCCGCACGGGAGGAAGGTCCGGACTGCACAGGGCGGCGTAGCAGCCAACGGCTGTCCGGCGTGAGCCGAGGATCAGAGCAACAGAGACGAGTCAGGACGGGAGACCCCGCATCGGGTGTTCTGCCGGGCGCCGGCGCAAGCCGGCAGTGCCGTGCGGCTTGCCGCACGGCACCGGGCGAAAGCCCGAGCCCGCAGCCACCCAGAGCGGGCATAGCCCGCTCTGGGTGAAACGGGCAATCTCTACGCGCAGCAACACCGAATAGGCCGGCGATGATGTGGCTCCGCGGAGCCGGCGGGTAGGTGGCACCGAGCCGATGCAGCGATGCTCGGCCCAGAGGAATGGCGGTCACGGCGGCGACTCCGCAAGGAGAAGCCGCTGCACAGAATCCGGCCTATCGGCCCGCTTCACATTTATTCGAAGGCCGAACGAGCGCAGCAGTACCGATGAACCCCGACGCACACCACCTGTGGCGCGCCCCGCGCTGGGCGCTGGCGCTGCTGCTGGCCTGCCTGGGCATGCTGGGGCCGTTCTCGATCGACACCTACCTGCCGGCCTTCAGCGGCATCGCGGCGTCGATCGGCGCCACGCCCACCGAGATGCAACAGACGCTCTCGGCCTACCTGTTCGGCTTCGCGATCATGAACCTGTTCCACGGCGCGCTGTCCGACAGCTTCGGGCGCCGCCCGGTGGTGCTGGCGGGCATCGCGGCGTTCACCGTCGCCTCGGCCGGCTGCGCGCTGGCGAATCACATCGGCGCGCTGGTGTTCTGGCGCGCGGTGCAGGGCATGTCGGCGGGCGCCGGCATCGTCGTCTCGCGCGCGGTGATCCGCGACATGTTCCCGCCCGCCGACGCGCAGCGCGTGATGTCGCAGGTGACGATCTACTTCGGCGTCGCGCCCGCGGTGGCGCCGATGGTCGGCGGCTTCCTGTTCGTGCACGTCGGCTGGCACGCGATCTTCTGGTTCCTCACCGGCGTGGGCGTGCTGCTGTGGCTGGGCAACTGGAAGCTGCTGCCCGAGACGCTGCACGCCACGCACAAGCAGCCCTTCAACGTGCCGCACCTGCTGCGCGGCTACTGGCAGCTGCTGTCGAATCCGCGCTTCTTCATGCTCGCGCTGGCCAGCGGCATCCCGTTCAACGGCATGTTCCTCTACGTGCTGTCGGCGCCGGTGTTCCTCGGCGAGTTGCTGCACCTGAGCCCGGGCGAGTTCTTCTGGTTCTTCACGCTCACGATCGCGGGCATCATGGCCGGCTCGTTCCTCTCCGGGCGTCTGGCCGGGCGCATCAAGCCCAAGCACCAGATCCGCCACGGCTTCGTCGTGATGCTGCTGGTGTCGCTGGTCAACGTGGCGCTGAACCTCGCGTTCGAGCCGAATGCCTGGTGGGCGCTGTGGCCGATCGCGATCTTCGCCTTCGGCTGGGCGCTGATGGTGCCGGTGGTCACGCTGATGGTGCTCGATCTCGTGCCGGATCGGCGCGGCATGGCCAGTTCGCTGCAGGCCTGCGTGGGCAGCGTCGCCAACGGCGTCGTCGCCGGCGTGATCGCGCCGCTGGTGATGCACTCGGCCGTCGCGCTGGCGGTCGCCTCGCTGCTGATGATGAGTATCGGCATCGTCGCCTGGGTGTGGGTCAAGCCGCACGTCAGCTGAGCGATTCAAGACGGCGCGGCGCCGGCCGATATGCACGGCATGAGCCGAACCCGTTTTCTGCGACTCGTGCTGCTGCCTGCCGTGCTGCTGGCGCTGCGGGCCGGCGCCGCCGAGGTGCAGGACCCGCTGGAGCGGGTGCGCGAGCGCCTGGCCGAGAAGCTCGGCGCCGCCGCCAAGGCCACGCCGGCCGGCGGCAACGTGGTGCGCGTCGTCGCGGCGCGGCCCGAGCCGGACGCCGGCGCGGCCGGCCCGACCAAGGCCGCCGCGCCCAGGCCGAAGCCCGCCTCGGCGGCCAGGCCGGCCCACGATCACGCCATGCACTGGAGCTACGAAGGCGAGGGCGGCCCGGCGCAGTGGGCCGGCATCAAGCCGGAATTCGCCAAGTGCAGCAGCGGCGCGCGGCAGAGCCCGATCGACATCCGCGACGGCATCAAGGTGGAGCTCGACGCGGTGCCGTTCGACTACAAGCCGAGCGCCTTCCGCGTCATCGACAACGGCCACACCGTGCAGGTGAACGTCGCGCCGGGCAACGGCATCGAGGTGATGGGGCGGCGCTACGAATTGCAGCAGTTCCACTTTCACCGCCCGTCGGAGGAGCGCATCGACGGCCGCCAGTTCGACATGGTGGTGCACCTGGTGCACAAGGACGTCGAAGGCCGCCTCGCCGTGGTGGCGGTGCTGCTGGAGCGCGGCAGCGCGCAGCCCGTCGTGCAGAAAGTCTGGAACAACCTGCCGCTCGAAAAGGGCGAGGAAGTGCCGGCGCGCGACACGCTCGACCTCGCCGCGCTGTTGCCCGCCGAGCGCGGCTACTTCACCTACATGGGCTCGCTGACCACGCCGCCGTGCAGCGAGGGCGTGCTGTGGATGGTGATGAAGCAGCCGGTGGCGATCTCGCCCGAGCAGATCGGCATCTTCGCGCGGCTGTACCCGATGAACGCGCGGCCGGTCCAGTCGGCCAGCGGCAGGTTGATCAAGGAATCGAACTAGCCTCTAGACTGGCGCGCATTCCGTTTTCGGGAGGCGTGCCATGTCGCTGCTGATCCTCGGCCTCGCGATCTTCCTCGGCATCCATTCGGTGTCCATCGTCGCGCCGCGCTGGCGCGACGCACGCGCCGCCGGCCTCGGCGAGAACGCCTGGAAAGGCCTCTACACGCTGATCGCGCTGGCCGGCTTCGTGCTGATCGTGGTCGGCTACGGCCAGGCGCGCCAGGCGCCGGTCGTGCTGTACGTGCCGCCGCTGGCGCTGCGCCACGTGGCGCTGCTGCTGATGCTGCCGGTGTTCCCGCTGCTGCTGGCGGCCTACCTGCCGGGGCGCATCAAGGCGGCGGCCAGGCATCCGATGCTCGCGGCCACCAAGCTGTGGGCCGCGGCGCACCTGCTGGCCAACGGCAACCTCGCCGACTTGCTGCTGTTCGGCGGTTTTCTCGCCTGGGCAGTGGCCGACCGCATTTCGATGAAACACCGCGTGCAGCGGCCGTTGCCCGGCGCGCCGGCCGGGCGCTTCAACGACGCGATCGCCGTGCTGCTCGGGCTGGCGCTGTATGGCTGGTTCCTCCTCGCCGGGCACCGCTGGCTGATCGGCGTAGCGTTGATTTGAATCATTCGTACGCAGCGCGACCAATCGGTCTTCACAAAACCGCTTCGTATCTTCCGCCAACGTCCGACAACTCCTCAAGCCCATGCTGTTTGGAGGTTTGTCATGCGTAAAACCGGCCCGGTCACCCAGCGGGAGTTTGTGCTCGACGACGGCGCCACGCTCGTCTCGGCCACCGACTTGAAGAGCCGCATCAGCTATTGCAACCCGGCCTTCATCGCAGCCAGCGGCTACGCCCGCGAGGAGCTGATCGGCCAGCCGCACAACCTGATCCGCCACCCCGACATGCCGGCGGAGGCCTTCCGCGACATGTGGGCGACGCTGGAATCCGGCCGGCCCTGGACCGCCCTGGTCAAGAACCGGCGCAAGAACGGCGACCACTACTGGGTGCGTGCCAACGTGACGCCGGTGCTCGACGGCGGGCGCATCAGCGGCTACATGTCGGTGCGCACCAAGGCGAGCCGCGAGGAAGTGGCGGCGGCCGAGCAGCTCTACGCGACGATGCGTGCCGAGGCCTCGGCCGGGCGCATCGTCACCACGCTGCACGAAGCCGAAGTGGTGCGGCGCACGCCGGCGGCACGCATCGCACGCCGGCTGCGGCTCGGCCACGGCGCGCAGGTCGCGGCAGCGGCCGCCGTGGTGCCGCTGGCGCTTGCCGCCGCGGCGGTCGCCATCGGCGCGCCGCTGCTGCCGATGGCCGGGCTCGGCGCCATCGTCGCCGCCGCGGCGGCGTGGTGGCAGCGCCGGCTCGTGGTCGCGCCGCTGGAACGCGCCACCGAGGTCGCCAACCGCCTCGCCGCCGGCGACCTGCTGCAGCGCGACATCGCCGGCGCGCGCCTCGACGAGGCCGGCCGCCTGATGCGCGCGCTGGCGCAGCTCAACGTCAACCTGCAGGCCATCGTCGGCGACGTGCGCCGCGAGGTCGACGGCGTGCACACCGCGGCGCGCGAGATCGCCGGCGGCAACCACGATCTCAGCTCGCGCACCGAGTCGCAGGCGAGCAACCTGCAGCAGACCGCCGCGACGCTCGAAGAGATCACCGCGACGATCCGCCAGAACGCCGACGCGGCCGGTTCGGCTGCCGGCCTGGCGCAGCAGGCCAGCGACATCGCGCGGCGCGGCGAGAGCACCGCCGGCAGCGCGACGCAGCGCATGGAGGAGATCCGGCGCGCCTCGGGGCGCATCGTCGAGATCATCGCGGTCATCGACGGCATCTCGTTCCAGACCAACATCCTCGCGCTCAACGCGGCGGTGGAAGCGGCGCGCGCCGGCGAGGCCGGGCGCGGTTTCGCGGTGGTGGCCGCCGAGGTGCGCCAGCTCGCCCAGCGAACCAGCGCGGCGGCGCGCGAGATCAAGGCGCTGATCGAGGACTCGGCGCAGAAGGTGGATGCCGGCGCCGAACTGGTGGCCGGCACCGGCGCGACGGTCCAGCAGACGCTGGAGGCGGTGGAGCGCGTGACGCAGCTCGTCCTGGGCATCTCGATGGCCTCCGAGCAGCAGTCGACCGCGCTGGTGCAGGTCAACGCGGCCGTCGCCAGCCTCGACACGCTGACGCAGCAGAACTCGGCGATGGTGGAGGAACTGGCCGCCACCTCGAGCGCACTGTCGGGGCAGGCCGAGGTGGTGTCGGAGGCGGTGCGGATCTTCCGTACGGGCGCCGTGCCCGCAGCGGCCTGAGATCGCATCTCCCGAGAACGACGGCCGGCTAGGGAGCCGGCCGTCGCGAACTCAGGCACTGTCGTGGTACGACGCGATCGCGAGCCCAGCGAACCCTCGTCGGGTTGCGTCGTTGTGGGTGCCCCTCGGGTATGCGCGGACAAGCTAAACGGCGGCAGATTGCCTGCTTGATCCGGTGCCGGAACAATTGTCGACATATTTGTTGACATTATTGTGCATTGCAAGCGCTGATGCGGCCCTCGTTGACCGGAATGAGAGGTACATCGACTTCGTCCTTGTGCGCCGCAATGAGACATTCATGCGCCACGCTCTCCAGATCTAATTGTCAACAAACATGTTGACATCAAAGTCAACAGATCTTAGATTTCCCTGGCGGTTGGTGTAGGTGCCGGCCACGGCTGCCGCGGCGTGCGGCGCTCACAGATGACGAGCCTGCGAACGGCCGTCAAAGGAGAGGACAGATGCAGACCAATTCGGCGGCGATCGCCGGCTCGCTCTCTCAAGCATCCAGCGTGAGGTGGAAGATCTTCCTGATGATGTTGTTCCTCATCTCGATCAACTACATCGATCGGGCGTCGCTGTCGGTGGCCATGCCGCTGATTGCCAAGGAGTTCGACATCGGGCCGGCGGCGCAAGGTCTGCTGCTGAGTTCGTTCTTCTGGACCTACGCCTTCATGCAAATCCCCGGTGGCATGCTGGCCGACCGCTTCGGTCCGCGCGTCGTGATTGCGGGCGCAACGCTCGGATGGGGCTTCTTCCAGGCCATCGCTGCAGCGTGCACGGGATGGGTCAGCTTGCTCGTCACGCGCCTGGGGCTGGGCGCGGCGGAAGCACCCATCTATCCGGCTGGCGGGAAGCTCAACGGCATCTGGATGACCCAGAACGAGCGCGGCCGCGGCGCCACGCTGCTGGACGGGGGCGCGCCGCTGGGGGCTGCGCTGGGCGCAATCATCATTTCCGGGTTGATTGCCTGGCTCGGCTCATGGCGGCTGTCGTTCGTCGTGGCCGGCGTCGGCACGATCGTGTGCGGGCTCTTCGCCTGGAGCTACATCCGCAATCATCCCCGCGAGCATCCCGGCGTCAACGAGGCTGAGGCGCGCTACATCGAACTCTCGCATGCTGAAGATGCTGCCAAAGAGCCTGCCGGTGCGAGTGGCCGCGTGCTCGAATTCTTCCGCTATCGCTCTGTGTGGGGCATGTTCTTCGGCTGGATGTGCTTCAACGCGCTCTTCTACGGCCTGCTGACCTGGATGCCGAACTATCTTTCGAAGGTCCACGGCTTCGACATCAAGCAGATGGGTGGTGCGGTGTTCATCATGTTCTTCTCCGGCTTCGTCGGCGAGCTGATCGGCGGCTGGATCGCAGACAAGTGGCGTGCCTCGGGCGCGTCTGCGAGCCGCGTGTTGCGCACGCTGTTCGGCTTCGCCTCGGTCATCGCGACGATCGCAATCTTCAGCGTCACGCAGATCAAGGATCCGGTCGCTGTGGTTGCACTGCTTTCGGTGACGCTGTTCTTTCTACGCTGGTGTGGCCTGTTCTGGTGCGTGCCGTCGCTGCTGGGCACTCGCGATCGCGTGGGCTTCCTCGGTGGCACGATGAACCTTGGCGGCAACTGCGCGGGCATCGGCGTGCCCATTGCAGTGGGGTTGATCGTCCAGGCCACGGGCTCGTATTTCCTCGCGCTCATGCTCTTCACCGCTGCTGGCGCAGGACTCTTCCTGTGCTCCACGCTGCTCATCGACTACGACAAGAAGATCCCCGTTTGAGCGTCGTTTGACCGAACAGCCCAAGTCACTCTCTATGAACACTCGCTTCTTCTGGCCGGCGTCGATGAAGGACCGGCCCGACCGGGCTTCGGTCTGAGTCGAATCATGACTTCCCGACGATTCATTGGCGTCCTTACGCCGTCTTCCAACACGGCGCTCGAGCCGCTGACCAGCGCCATGCTGCGCGAGCTGCCCGGCGTGTCGGCGCATTTCGCGCGCTTCCCGGTGACCGAGATCTCACTGAGCGAACAGTCGCTGCGCCAGTTCGACGACACGAAGATCCTCGACGCGGCCCGTTTGCTCGCCGACGCGCACGTCGACGTGATCTGCTGGAGCGGCACATCGGCCAGTTGGTTGGGCTTCGAGCGCGACGTCGAACTGTGTGCGCGCATCACGCAAGCTACGGGCATTCCCGCGACTACCTCGGTTCTGGCACTCAACGAACTGCTCGCACGCCAGGGTGCGCGCACACTCGGACTCGTGTCGCCGTACGTCGAGGAAGTGCAGCGGCGCATCATCGACAACTACGCGGGCATCGGCATCGAGGTCGTTGCCGAGCGCCATCTCGACATTTCGGTCAACTTCGCATTCAGCGAGGTCGAGCCCGGGACGCTTGGCGTTTTGCTGCGCGAAGTCGGCCGTAGCTGGCCTGCTGCGATGACGACGCTGTGCACCAATCTGCGCGCGGCGCACCTGGTCGACGGACTCGAAAGCGAGATCGGCATTCCAATCTACGACTCGGTGGCCACCGTCGTGTGGAAAGCGCTGCAACTCTGCGGCGTCGACGCTCGGCCCGTACGCGGCTGGGGCCGGCTCTTTCAGGTGCAGACATGAGGTTCGATCGTGTCATCCGCAACGCGATGGTCGCCACGGCAAGCGATACCTTCGCCGCCGACATCGGCATCCAGGGCGGCCGCATCGTGCAGATCGGCCTGGACCTGCCGCCCGGCGCTGAAGAGTACGACGCGGCCGGTCGTTTCGTCACGCCCGGCGGCGTCGATGCGCACTGCCACCTCGACCAGCCGATGGAGCCTCCGCTGCGGATGGCCGACGACTTTGACACCGGGACACGCGCCGCGGCCTGCGGCGGCACGACGACGGTCATCGCATTCGCCGCGCAACGCAAGGGCGAGTCGCTACGCGCGGCCGTGCACGACTACCACCGCCGCGCCGAAGGCCGCGCGCACATTGACCATGCGTTCCACTTGATCGTGAGCGACCCTACTGAAGCGGTGCTCGCGCAGGAACTTCCGGCGCTCATCGGCGAGGGTTACACGTCGTTCAAGATCTACATGACCTACGACGATCTGAAACTGGACGACGGGCAGATCCTCGACGTGCTCGATGTGGCGCGCCGCCATGACGCCATGGCCATGATCCATGCGGAGAACGCCGACTGCATCGAATGGCTCACGCGACGGCTGGAGGCCGGCGGCCGTACCGCGCCGCGCTTTCATGCGCACGCGCGGCCGATGCTGGTGGAGCGTGAGGCAACGCACCGCGCCATCGCGCTGTCGGAACTTGTGGACGTGCCCATCCTCATCGTGCACGTGTCCGGGCGCGAGGCGGTCGAGCAAATCCGCTGGGCGCGCTCGCACGGCCTGAACGTGTTCGCGGAAACCTGCCCGCAGTACCTTCTCCTCACCGCCGACGACCTCGGGATCGACGACAGCTACCAGGGCGCGCGCTGCGTCTGCAGCCCCCCGCCGCGCAATCGCGAAAACCAGGAGGTGATCTGGCAGGGCCTGGCCGACGGGCTCTTTACAGTGTTTTCCTCCGACCACGCCCCGTTCAAGTACGACGCGCCCGAAGGCAAGAAGCCAGGCGGCGAGGAGGTGCCGTTCAGGCACATCCCCAACGGCATTCCAGGCATCGAGACGCGCCTGCCGCTGCTGTTCTCGTACGGTGTACTCGACGGTCGCCTCACGATCAACCGCTTCGTCGAACTGACGTCCACCAACCCCGCGAAGGCCTACGGACTGCATCCACGCAAGGGCACGATCGCAGTGGGTGCCGACGCCGACCTCGTGGTGTGGGACGCGACGCCGCGCACCATCCGCAATGTTGACCTGCATCACGCCGTGGACTACACGCCGTACGAGGGCGTGAACGTGAAGGCTTGGCCAGCACTCACCCTGTCGCGAGGAATCGTGGTCTGGGACGGCAAGAATTTCCACCCGCAGGGCGGGCGTGGCCAGTTCCTGCGCCGCGGCCGTCCCTCTCTGCTGCCGGCTCGACCCATCAAGGAGACGCCATGAAGTTGCTGGTGATCAATCCCAACATCTCGGAGAGCGTGTCCGACCTCATCGCCGCGGAGGCTCGCCGGGCCGCAGCGCCCGGCACCGAGATCACGATGAAGACCGCGCCCTTCGGCGTGGCCTACATCGAGACTCGCTTCGAGTCGCTGATCGGCGCCTATGCCACCGCGACCCTGGCAGGCGAACATGCGCCCGGGCACGACGCGGTGATCATTGCTGCGTTTGGCGACCCGGGGATCGACGGCTTGCGCGAGGCGCTGGACATCCCGGTCGTCGGGCTTACTGAAAGCGCACTGATGAGTGCCTGCCTCCTCGGCAAGCGTTTTTCGATAGTCGCAATCTCACGCCGCATCACGGCGTGGTATCGCGAGTGCGTGCAGGCCAACGGCCTCGTCGACCGACTGGCCAGCATCCGTTGCCTGGACCGGCCCCTGCAGGATATCGGCCGCGTGCAAGAAGACCACGAGGCCGCGTTGCTCTCGCTCTGCCAGGCAGCCGTCGACGAGGATGGCGCAGACGTCTTGATCATCGCGGGGGCGCCGCTGGCTGGTCTGGCACGCAGCGTCAAACACCGCATGGCGGTGCCGATGGTCGACGGTGTTTCCAGCGCCGTTTGCCACGCGCAAACGCTGGTGTCGCTGGCCCCGACGCCGGCACGCGGCGGCAGCTTTGCGCCTCCGCCTATCAAGCCTCACCACGGCCTACCAGAAGGCATCATGAGGTTGCTCGCCCCTCGATAGAATTCCGAGGATGTCAAGCAAGGTCACTGCTCGCAGAACCCCGGGCACGTCGCGCGCGCGGGAGCACAGCGTTGACGAGATCGCCGAGAAGATCTCGTCGGCCATCCTGGAGCATCGGCTGGTGCCTGGTACGAAGCTCGGCGAGGATCGCTTGGCCACAATCTTCGGCGCGAGCCGCGCAAAGGTCCGTGAAGCATTCGCCCGCCTTGCCTACGAGCAGATGGTCGAGCTGATTCCCCAGCGCGGCGCCTTCGTTGCCAAGCCGACGATCGAACAAGCACACGACGTGTTCGAGGCGCGCCGTCTCATCGAGCCCGGCGTGCTGCGTCGCCTGATGGCCACCATCGATGACGTCAAGCACCAGCGCTTGCGTCGTCATATCGAGCTAGAGGCCGATGCGCGCAAGCGCGATGACAAGCGCGCGATCGTTCGGCTGTCGGGCGAGTTCCACGTGCTTCTCGCCGAACTCGCGGGCAACTCGGCGTTGAAGCGAACAATGCACGAGTTGTCGGCGCGGACGTGCCTGGTGATCTCGCTGTACGACGCGCCGACAGCCACCAGCTGCCGCGCTGACGAGCACGAAGAGATCGTCGGCGCGATCAAGCGAGGTGACGTCCGTCGGGCCGAGAGCTTGATGCTTCACCACCTGGAGCACATTGAACAGAGCCTTCGGCTGGATGCCGACACCGAGGAAGCAGACCTCGAGAGCATATTTTCCAGCTAGAGCATAGCCAGGCCAGGCTCCAGCGCCGACTGCGAGCGAGCTGCCTATGTCGAACGCCGATGCACGTGGTGACCGGTGCGTATCGGCTGCCGACGCGCCGCAATTCGTACGCCGCGTTGGTGGCAGGGAGGGCTCCGGAGCACCCAATCGGATGAGCGAGCGCAATCGACGCCACTCGCGCGCTTGGCCTCGAACCTCATCGTTCACTTTCAGTGGAATGCGCAGGTGCTTGTTTTTGAACAAGAAAGAGGCTTAATCATCACTCCAGAAGGCGCCGCTAAGTGATTGATTCCACTGATTTTTCTTTACAAGTTCGTTGACCCGGCCGTTGGCCATCCGCTAAAGTGGCGCAAAGTGCACTTTAGTGGTTTTTTGTGGCGAATCTCGGCTTTCAGGGGCCTGCGGACCTCACCCTCGACGTCAAGGGGCGCATCGCCATGCCGGCGCGCCACCGTGACGTCCTGGCCGGCCAGAACGCCACCCGGCTGACCATCACCAAGAGCCCGCACGGCTGCCTGCTGGTGTTCGCGCCGGCGGAGTGGGCCGAGTTCGCGGCGCGCGTGATGGCGCTGCCGATGGACGCGATCGGCTGGCGCCGCCTGTACCTGGGCAACGCCACCGAGGTCGAGGTCGACGGCAGCGGGCGCGTGCTGATCGCGCCGGCGCTGCGCGAGTACGCCGGCCTGACGCGCGATGTGTTCATGCTGGGCATGGGCAGTTGCCTCGAGGTGTGGGACAAGCAGCGCTACCAGGCGCAGGAAGCCAAGACCTGCGCCGAGCCGCCACCGGCGTCGCTGAACAGCCTGCATTACTGATGGACAGCGGCAGCACATGGCAACACACCACCGTCCTGCTGGCCGAAGCGATCGAATCGCTGGTCACGCGCACGGAGGGAGTCTATGTCGACGGCACCTTCGGCCGCGGCGGACACTCGCGCGCGATCCTGGGCCGGCTCGCGCCGCGCGGCCGGCTGATCGCCTTCGACCGCGACCCGGAGGCGGTGGCCGCGGCGCACGCGACGATCGCCGACGCGCGCTTCACGGTCGTGCATGCGCCCTTCTCGGAGATGACGCAGCGCCTCGCCGACCTGGGCGTGGCGGCGATCGACGGCCTGCTGCTGGATCTCGGCGTCAGCTCGCCGCAGATCGACAACCCGGCGCGCGGATTCAGCTTCCGCCATGACGCGCCGCTGGACATGCGAATGGATCCGACGCGCGGGCAGAGCGCGGCGGAGTTCCTGGCCCGCGCCGACGAGCGCGCTATTGCAGAGGTGATCCGTGATCATGGGGAAGAACGGTTTGCTGTACCGATTGCAAAGGCGCTTGTTGCTCGGCGCGAAAGCGGGAACCCTGTTCGAACCACAGGGCAACTTTCCGAAGTCGTGGCTCGTGCGGTCAAGACCCGTGAACCGGGCCAGGACCCTGCAACGCGCACATTTCAAGGCCTTCGGATTCACGTCAACGCCGAGCTTGCGGAGCTCGAACAAGGCCTGAAGTCCGGAGTCGAACTGCTGCAACCGTCGGGACGCCTGGTCGTGATCAGCTTCCATTCGCTGGAAGACCGCATCGTCAAGACCTTCATCGCGCGCGAGAGCCGCAGCGAGGTGGACCGGCGTGCGCCCTTCGCGCCCGAGAAGGCGCACCGCCTGAAGGCGCTGGCGCGCATCAAGCCCTCGGACGCCGAGGTGCGCGCCAACCCGCGCGCGCGCTCGGCGGTGATGCGCGTGGCCGAGCGCACGGGGGCGGTGGCATGAACCGGCTGAACATCGTGCTGTTCCTCGCGCTGCTGGCCAGCTGCGTCTACCTCGTCGGCGTGTCCTACGACGGGCGGCGCCTGTATGCCGAACTCGACGCCGCGCGCAACCAGGAGAAGGCGCTCGCCACCGAATACGAGCGCCTGCAGGCCGAACGCCAGGCCCAGGCCACGCCGCTGAAGGTGGAGCGCGTGGCGCGCGAGCGCCTGGCGATGCGCAACGCCACGCCGGCGGTGACGCTGTACGTGACGCAGGCGCCCGCCGCCGCATCGGGAGCCGCGCGATGAAGCGCCTGCGCCGCCTGCTCGAACGCAAGAGCGCCGCGCCGCGCCCGCGCGGCGGCGCGCTGCCGGCGCGCAGCGTGGCGTACTCGACCAGCCCGCTGCTCGCCTCGAAGACGCCGCCGTGGCGCTCCAAGTTCATCGTCGGAGCGCTGGCGGCGAGCTTCGTCGTGCTGCTCGGCCGCGCGCTGTACATCCAGGTGCTGGGCAACGAGTTCTTCCGCAAGCAGGGCGAGATCCGCTTCGCGCGCAACCTCGACCTGCCCGCCAGCCGCGGCCGCATCGTCGACCGCAACGGCCAGATCCTCGCCGTCAGCGTGCCGGCGCCGTCGGTCTGGGCGATCCCGAAGGACGTCGACGCCGATCGCGGCCAGCGCCGCCAGCTGGCGAAGGCGCTGGGCATGAGCAGCGCCGAGCTGGACGAGCGGCTGCAGCGCCACCCGAGCTTCGTGTGGCTGCGCCGCCAGGTGGAGGAGCAGGTCGGCAAGGACGTCGCCGCGCTGGGCCTGAAGGGCGTGCACCAGGTGCGCGAGTACAAGCGCAAGTACCCCGAGGGCGAGGCCGCCGCGCACGTCGTCGGCTCGACCAACGCCGACGAGCGCGGCCAGGAGGGCGTGGAGTTCGCGCACGAGCGCGCGCTCGCCGGCGCCGACGGCAAGCGCCGCGTCATCAAGGACGCGCGCGGCCGCGTGGTGGAGGACATCGGCGAGAGCATGCAGCCGGTGGACGGCCGCGACCTGCGCCTGACCATCGACTCGAAGATCCAGTTCTACGCCTACCAGCGCGTGCGCGACGCGGTGACGGAGAACCGCGCCGCCAGCGGCAGCGTGGTGGTGCTCGATGCGCAGAGCGGCGGCGTGCTCGCGATGGCCAACTACCCGAGCTTCGTGCCCGGGCAGCGCGGCGCGGCCAACGTGTCGGCGCGGCGCAACCTCGCGCTGTCCGACACCGCCGAGCCGGGCTCGACGATGAAGCCCTTCATCGCCGCGCTGGCGCTGGAGAGCGGCCGCTTCCGTCCCACCGAGGTGCTGGCGACGCCGCGCCAGCTCTTCATCACCGGGTTGCCGATCACCGACGAGCATTCGCTGCCGCAGATGACCGTCGAGCAGATCGTGCAGCGCTCCAGCAACGTCGGCACCGCGAAGATGGCGATGACGATGCCGGCGCGCGAGATCTGGGACTTCTACACCCGCGTCGGCTTCGGCCAGAAGCCGCAGATCGACTTCCCCGGCCGCGAGACCGGCCGGCTGCGCGCCTGGCAGTCGTGGCGGCCGATCGACCAGGCCACCGTCGGCTTCGGCTACGGCGTGTCGGTGTCGCTGATGCAGCTGGCGCAGGCCTACACCATCTTCGCGCGCGACGGCGACATGGTGCCGATCTCGCTGGTGCTGCCCGACGACGGCGCCAGCGCCGCGCCGGCGGTGCGCCAGCAGCTGATCACGCCGCAGACCGCCAGGGCGGTGCGCAAGATGCTCGCGATGGTCACGCAGCCCGGCGGCACCGCACTGAAGGCGCAGGTGCCGGGCTACTCGGTGGCCGGCAAGACGGGCACCTCGCGCAAGTGGCTCAAGCACGAGAAGCGCTACGCGCACGACCGCCACCGCGGCTGGTTCGTCGGCATGGCGCCGGCCGACAAGCCGCGCATCGTGGTCGCGGTGATGATCGACGAGCCGCGCGCCGGCAAGTACTTCGGCGGCGACGTGGCCGCGCCGGTGTTCAGCCAGGTGGTGCAGCAGACGCTGCGCTCCATGGGCGTGCCGCCCGACCTGGACGTGAAGTCGCAGATCGTCGCGCACGACCTGCCGGCGGTGCAGGAGAGCTACTGATGGGTGCGCTCCGGCATTTGAGCGATGCGCGCGCGGCCTGCGACTGGCTGCGGCACCGCGGCGCACGCGGGCTCGCCGCCGACAGCCGCCGCGTGCGGCCCGGCGACGCCTTCATCGCCTGGCCCGGCTACGCGCAGGACGGGCGCCAGTACGTGCAGGCGGCGCTCGCCGCCGGCGCGGCGGCCTGCCTCGTGGAAGCGGAGGGCGCGCAGGCCTTCGACTTCGGCGCCGACACGCCGGTGGCCACGCTCGCCGATCTGAAGGCGCGCACCGGCGAGATCGCCGATGCCTTCTACGCCCGCCCGAGCGAATCGCTCGCGGTGGTGGCCACCACCGGCACCAACGGCAAGACCTCGACGGCGTGGTGGACCGCGCAGGCGCTGCGCCATCTGGGCAAGCGCTGCGGCGTGATCGGCACGCTCGGGGTGGGCGAGCCGCCGGACGGTCTGGACTTCACCGGCCTGACCACGCCCGACCCGGTGACGCTGCAGCAATCGCTGCGGCGCTTCGCCGACCAGGGCTTCGCGGCCTGCGCGATCGAGGCCTCGTCGATCGGCATCGCCGAGCAGCGCCTCGCGGGCACGCGCATCGCGGTGGCGCTGTTCACCAACTTCACGCAGGACCACCTCGACTACCACGGCGACATGGCCGCTTACTGGGAAGCCAAGCGCGCGCTGTTCGCCTGGCCCGGGCTGCGCGCCGCGGTGATCAACCTCGACGATGCGAAGGGCGACGAGCTGCTGGCAGGCCTGAGCGGCCCCGAGGCCTGGAGCTACTCGCTGCGCCGCAGCGACGCGCGGCTGCGCGCCGAGGGCATCGGCTATCGCGACGGCGGGCTGACCTTCGACGTGGTCGAAGGCGCGGCACGCGCAGCGGTGCGCAGCGCGCTGATCGGCGAGTACAACGCCTCCAACCTGCTCGCGGTGATCGGGGGCCTGCGTGCGCTCGGCGTGCCGCTGGCCGATGCGGCTGCCGCCTGCGCGGTGCTGAGCTCGGTGCCGGGGCGCATGCAGCGTGTCGAAGCCGCGCGCGGCGGGCCCGAGGTGGTGGTCGACTACGCTCACTCGCCCGACGCCTTGGAGAAGGCTTTGATCGCGCTGCGCCCCTTCGCCGCGCAGCGCGGCGGCCGGCTGTGGGCGGTGTTCGGCTGCGGCGGCAACCGCGACAGCGCCAAGCGCCCGCTGATGGGCGCGATCGCGCAGCGCCTCGCCGACCGCGTCGTGCTGACCAGCGACAACCCGCGCCACGAAGCGCCGGGCGCGATCCTGGCGCAGATCCGCGCGGGGGTGACCGGCGACGCGCAGGTGATCGAGGACCGCCGCGCCGCGATCGTCGCGAGCGTGCGCGAGGCGGCTGACAACGACGTGATCCTGCTCGCTGGCAAGGGCCACGAGGACTACCAGGACGTGGCGGGCGTGAAGCGGCCCTTCTCCGACATCGCCGAAGCGCGTGCGGCGCTGGAGGCGCGCCCATGAGCATGGCGACCTTGCAACGCCTGCATGCGCTGCTGCCCGGCTCGGCGCTGGTCGGCGACGGCGCGACCGCCGTCGAACGCGTGCACAGCGACACGCGCAGCCTGCGCGCCGGCGACCTGTTCGTCGCGCTGCGCGGCGAGCGCTTCGACGCCAACGACTTTCTCGCGCAGGCCAAGGCCGGCGGCGCGGTGGCGGCGCTGGCCGAGCGCGGCCTGGACGCTGCGGGACTGCCCGGCCTGCAGGTGGCCGACAGCGGCGCCGCGCTGCTGGCGCTCGGCGGCGCCTGGCGCGCCGCGCACACGCTGCCGGTGATCGGCGTCACCGGCAGCAACGGCAAGACCACGGTGACGCAGATGATCGCCGCCATCCTGCGCGCCTGGCTGGGCGAGGCGGCGCTGGCCACCGAGGGCAACCTGAACAACCACATCGGCGTGCCGATGACGCTGCTGCGCCTGCGCCAGAACGACGAACAATGGCACCGCGCCGCCGTGGTCGAGCTGGGCATGAACCACCCCGGCGAGATCGCGCAGCTCGCGGCGGTGGCCGCGCCGACCGTCGCGCTGGTCAACAACGCGCAGCGCGAGCACCAGGAGTTCATGGCCAGCGTCGCAGCGGTGGCGCGCGAGAACGGCAGCGTGATCGCGGCCTTGCCGGCCAACGGCATCGCGGTGTTCCCGGCCGACGACGCGCACGCGCCGCTGTGGCGCGAGCTGGCCGGCGCGCGGCGCCTGATGCGCTTCGCCACCGCGGGCGACGCCGAGGTGACCGGCCGGGCCGACTGGCGCGCCGATCACTGGGCGGTGCGCATGAAGACGCCGGCTGGCGCCGCCGGCTTCGCGCTGCGCGTGGCCGGTGCGCACAACGTGCGCAATGCGCTGGCCGCCGCGGCCGGCGGGCTCGCCGCCGGCTGTCCGCTGGCGGCCATCGTGCGCGGGCTGGAAGGCTTCCAGCCGGTCAAGGGCCGCTCGCAGCTGAAGCGCTTCGAGCGCGCAGGACAGCGCATCACGCTGGTCGACGACAGCTACAACGCGAACCCGGATTCGGTGCGCGCCGCGATCGACGTGCTCGCCGCCTTGCCCGGCCCGCGCTGGCTCGTTCTCGGCGACATGGGCGAGGTGGGCGATCAAGGCCCGGCCTTCCACGCCGAGGTGGGCGGCTACGCGCAGCAGCGCGGCATCGAGGCGCTGTGGTGCGCGGGCGAGCTGATGCGGCACGCGGCGCAGGCCTTCGCCGGCGCGCGCCACTTCGCGAGCGTCGAGGCGCTGATCGCCGAACTGAAGGACGCGCCCGCGGCGCAATCCATCGTCGTCAAGGGCTCGCGCTTCATGAAGATGGAGCGCGTGGCGGCCGCGCTGACGGAAGGAGGCGCCCATGCTGCTTAGCCTGGCGCAGTGGCTGCAGACGCTTTCGCCGGAGTTCGGCTTCTTCCGCGTCTTCCAGTACCTGACCTTCCGCGCGGTGATGGCGGCGCTGACCGCGCTGCTGATCGGCCTGGCCTTCGGGCCCTGGGTGATCCGCAAGCTCGCCGAGCTGAAGATCGGCCAGCCGATCCGCGAGTACGGCGTGCAGGCGCACATGGCCAAGAGCGGCACGCCGACGATGGGCGGCGTGCTGATCCTGATCGGCATCGGCGTCGCGACGCTGCTGTGGTTCGACTGGAGCAACCGCTTCGTCTGGATCGTGATGCTGGTGACGATGGGCTTCGGCGCGATCGGCTGGGCCGACGACTGGCGCAAGGTGGTGCAGAAGAACCCCGAGGGCATGCGCTCGGGCGAGAAGTACTTCTGGCAGTCGGTGATCGGGCTGCTGGCCGCGCTGTACCTCGCCTTCAGCGTCTCGGAAACCTCCAACCTGCGCGTGCTGGAGCTGTTCCTGCGCTGGGTGCAGAGCGGCTTCTCGACCGACCTGCCGCCCAAGGCCGACCTGATCGTGCCCTTCTTCAAGACGGTGAGCTACCCGCTGGGCGTGTTCGGCTTCATCGCGCTGACCTACTTCGTGATCGTCGGCGCGAGCAATGCGGTCAACCTCACCGACGGGCTCGACGGCCTGGCGATCATGCCGGTGGTGCTGGTGGGCTCGGCGCTGGGCATCTTCTGCTACGTCACCGGCAACGCGGTGTTCAGCCGCTACCTGCTGATCCCCTACATCCCCGGCGCCGGCGAGCTGCTGATCTTCTGCGCCGCGATGGCCGGCGCGGGCCTCGCGTTCCTGTGGTTCAACGCCTACCCGGCGCAGGTGTTCATGGGCGACGTGGGCGCGCTCGCGCTCGGCGGCGCGCTGGGCACCATCGCGGTGATCACGCGCCAGGAGATCGTGCTCGGGATCATGGGCGGCGTCTTCGTGCTGGAGGCGCTGTCGGTGATGGCGCAGGTGGGCTGGTTCAAGTACACGAAGAGGAAGTACGGCGAGGGCCGGCGCATCCTGCTGATGGCGCCGCTGCACCACCACTTCGAGAAGTCGGGCTGGAAGGAGACGCAGGTCGTCGTGCGCTTCTGGATCATCACCATGCTGCTGTGCCTCGTGGGGCTGGCTTCGCTGAAGTTGCGTTGATGAAACATCTGAACGATCTCGACGTGCTCGTGCTGGGCCTCGGAGACTCCGGGCTGGCGATGGCGCGCTGGTGCGCCCGCCACGGTGCGCGCGTGCGCGTCTGGGATTCGCGCGACAGCGCGCCCGGCGATGCGGCGCTGGCCGAAGCGCTGCCGCAGGCGCAGCGCCTGCGCGGCGAACTCACGGACGAGGCCTTCGCCGGCGTGAAGCTGGTGCTGAAGAGCCCCGGCCTCGCGCCCACCGATGCGCGCATCGCCGCGCCGCTTTCGCGCGCGGCCGACACGGGCATCCTGGTGCAAGGCGAACTCGAACTGTTCGCGCGTGCGCTCGCCGACCTGAAGGAAGAACGCGGCTACGCGCCGCAGCTGCTCGCGATCACCGGCACCAACGGCAAGACCACGACGACGGCGATGACCGCGCTGCTGGTCGAGCGCGCCGGCAGGCGCGTCGCGATGGCCGGCAACATCGGCCCGACGATGCTGCAGACGCTGGCCGATGCGCTCGACGCCGGCGAACGGGATGACGAGCCGCAGGCGTTGCCGCAGGTCTGGGTGCTGGAGCTCTCCAGCTTCCAGCTCGACGAGGCCAAGGGCTTCGAGCCGGATGCGGCCGCCGTGCTGAACATCAGCGAAGACCACCTCGACTGGCATGGCGGCATGGCGGCCTACGTCGCCGCCAAGGCGCGCGTGTTCGGCAAGGATGCGGTGATGGTGATCAACCGCGACGACGCGGCGGTCGAGAAGCTGGTGCCCGAGCCGATTCCGCAGAAAGGCCGCGGCGCCAAGCCGATGGCCCGCCACGTGGTTCGCTTCGGCCTCGGCGAGCCGACGCGGCCGGGCGACTTCGGCATCCGCCACGAGAACGGCATGGCCTGGCTGGTGCGCGCGATGGAAGCCGACGAGACGCTCAAGCACCGCAAGGGCGACGTGGAAGAGGAACTGCACATCCAGCGCCTGATGCCGGCCGATGCGCTGCGCGTGCGCGGCCGGCACAACGCCACCAACGCGCTCGCCGCGCTGGCGCTGGCCACGGCCATCGGCTGCCCGCTCGCGCCGATGCTGCACGGCCTGCGCGAATACGGCGGCGAACCGCACCGCGTGGAGTACGTGGCCACCGTCAACGGCGTCGACGCCTTCGACGACAGCAAGGGCACCAACGTCGGCGCGACGGTCGCCGCGCTCGACGGACTGGGCGCCGACAAGGCGCCCGCGAAGCTCGTCGTGATCCTCGGCGGCGACGGCAAGGGCCAGGACTTCGCGCCGCTCGCCGCGCCGCTGGAACGCCACGGCCGCGCGGTGGCGACGATCGGCCGCGACGCGCCGCGCATCGAGGAGGCGCTGGCGGGCCTGCCACTGCCGCTGCAGCGCCACGAGACGCTGGAAGCTGCGGTGCGCTGGTGTTTCGAGCGCGCGCACGCCGGCGACGCCGTGCTGCTCAGCCCGGCCTGCGCCAGCCTCGACATGTTCCGCAACTACGCGCACCGCGCCGAGGTCTTCGTCGCGACCGTGCACGCGCTCGCCGCCGAGCGCGGGGAGCTGCCGGCATGAACACGCGCACGCTCGCCGCCCGCTTCGACTGGCGCGCCTGGGGCCAGCGCCTCGCCGGCTTGTTCACGCGCCGCGACAAGCAGGACGGCGGCGGCCCGGTGCCGGTGCGCGACTGGATCAGCGTCGGTAGCGGCCAGCCGCCGCGCCTGATGGCCTTCGACCAAGCGCTGGTATGGGTGGTCGTGGGCCTGCTCGCGCTCGGCCTGGTGATGGTCTACAGCGCCTCGGTGGCGCTGCCCGACAGCCCGAAGTTCGCGCGCTACGCGCACACGCATTTCCTGACGCGCCACGCGATCCAGATCGGCCTGGCGGTGCTGGCCGCGCTGGTGGTCGTGCAGATCCCGGTGGCCACCTGGGAGAAGGCGGCGCCGTGGCTGTTCGTCGTCGCGCTGGTGCTGCTGGTGGCGGTGCTGCTGCCCTTCATCGGCAAGGTGGTCAACAACTCGCGGCGCTGGATTCCGCTGGGCATCCTCAACTTCCAGCCCAGCGAGCTCGCCAAGGTGGCGATGTGCCTGTACGCGGCCAGCTACATGACGCGCAAGATGGACGTGAAGGAAGACTTCATGCGTGCCGTCTGGCCGATGGCGGTGGCGCTGGGCTTCACCGGCGTGCTGCTGCTGCGCGAGCCCGACATGGGCGCCTTCATGGTGATCGCGCTGATCTCGATGGGCGTGCTGTTCCTCGGCGGCGTCAACGGGCGCATGTTCCTGGCCAGCGGCATGGTGCTGGTGCTGGCCTTCGTCGGCGTGATCGCCTCCAGCCCGGAGAAGCGCTCGCGCATCTTCGCCTACCTCGAACCCTGGGATCCCGAGTACGCGCTCGGCAAGGCCTACCAGCTGACGCACTCGCTGATCGCCTTCGGCCGCGGCGAGTTCTTCGGCCAGGGCCTGGGCAGCAGCGTCGAGAAGCTCAACTGGCTGCCCGAGGCGCACACCGACTTCCTGCTTGCGGTGATCGGCGAGGAACTCGGCTTCGTCGGCGTGGCCTGCGTGATCGTCGCGTTCTTCTGGCTGACGCGGCGCATCTTCCACATCGGCCGCCAGTCGATCGCGATGGACCGCGTGTTCGCCGGCCTCTACGCGCAGGGCGTGGGCATCTGGTTCGGCGGCCAGGCCTTCGTCAACATGGGCGTGAACCTCGGCGTGCTGCCCACCAAGGGCCTGACGCTGCCGCTGATGAGCTACGGCGGCTCGGCGATCGTGATGAACCTCGTGGCGCTGGCGATCGTGCTGCGCATCGACTTGGAAAACAGGCAGCTCATGCGCGGAGGCCGCGCATGACGAAGCACTTGGTCGTGATGGCGGCGGGGACCGGCGGTCACGTGATCCCCGGCCTCGCGGTGGCGCGCGAGATGCTCGCGCGCGGCTGGACAGTCAGCTGGCTGGGCACCACGCACGGCATGGAGAACAGGCTGGTGCCGCCCTCGGGCGTGCCGATGGACACCATCGCCTTCAGCGGGGTGCGCGGCAAGGGCCTGCTGCACACGCTGACCGGCGGCGTGCGTCTGCTGGGCGCGTTCTGGAGTTGCCTGCGCATCCTGCGCGCGCGCCGCGCCGACGCGGTGCTGGGCATGGGCGGCTACGTCTGCTTCCCCGGCGGGCTGATGGCCGCGCTGATCGGCAAGCCGCTGGTGCTGGTCAATGCCGATGCGGCACTGCTGATGAGCAACAAGGCGCTGCTGCCGGTGGCGGATCGCATCGCCTTCGGCTTCGACGGCCCGGGTCTAGCCAAGATGAAGCGCTCGGTGGTCACCGGCAACCCGGTGCGCGCCGAGATCGAGGCGCTGCCCGAACCGGCGCAGCGCTTCGCCGGCCGCAGCGGCCCCTTGCGCGTGCTGGTGGTCGGCGGCAGCCTGGGCGCGCGCGCGCTCAACGAGGCGCTGCCGCAGGCACTCGCGCTGATCGGCATCGGCGAGCGCCCGCAGGTGACGCACCAGACCGGCGCCGCGAACATCGACGACGTGCGCGCCGGCTACCAACGCGCCGGCGTCGAAGCCGAGCTGCTGCCCTTCATCGACGACATGGCGCAGCGCCTCGCCGACTGCGACCTGATCGTCTGCCGCGCCGGCGCGGTGACGGTCAGCGAGCTGTGCGCCGCCGGCGTCGCCGCGGTGCTGGTGCCGCTGGTGGTCAGCACCACCTCGCACCAGCGCGACAACGCGCAGTGGCTGGCCTCGCAGGGCGCGGGCCTGCACCTGCCGCAGAGCGAGCTGTCGCCCAAACGCCTGGCCGAGGTGCTGACCGGGCTGACGCGCGAGGCCCTGCTCGCGATGGCGACCAAGGCACGTTCCCTCGCCAAACCCAAGGCGGCCGCGCGCGTGGCCGACCAGATCGAATCATTGGTGGCCGCATGAAGCACGCGGTGAAGCACATCCATTTCGTCGGCATCGGCGGCGCCGGCATGAGCGGCATCGCCGAGATCCTGCACAACCTCGGCTACACGGTGTCGGGCTCCGACCAGGGCGACAGCCCGGTCACCCGCCGCCTCGCCTCGCTGGGCATCCGCGTCGCGGTCGGCCACGACGCGGCGCACATCGCCGGCGCCGAAGCGGTGGTGACCTCCACCGCGGTGAAGGGCGACAACCCGGAGGTGATCGCGGCCCGGTCCCGGCGCATCCCGGTGGTGCCGCGCGCGGTGATGCTGGCCGAGCTGATGCGGCTGAAGAAGGGCATCGCGATCGCCGGCACGCACGGCAAGACGACGACGACTTCGCTCGTGACCAGCGTGCTCGCCGAAGCCGGCGTCGACCCGACCTTCGTGATCGGCGGCCGCCTCAACGCGGCCGGCGCGAATTCGCGCCTCGGCTCGGGCGAGTACATCGTCGTCGAGGCCGACGAGAGCGACGCCTCGTTCCTCAACCTGATGCCGATCATGGCGGTGGTCACGAACATCGACGCCGACCACATGGATACCTATGGCCACGACTTCGCGAAGCTGAAGCAGGCCTTCGTCGACTTCCTGCACCGCATGCCCTTCTACGGCGCGGCCATCCTGTGCACCGACGACGCCGGCGTGCGCTCGATCGTGCCGATGATCTCGCGCCCGCTGGTCAGCTACGGCTTCGGCGAGGACGCGATGGTGCGGGCGGTGAACGTGCAGGCGCAGGAGGGCGGCACCATGCGCTTCACCGTGCAACGCCGCAACGGCGTGCGCATGCCCGACCTCGACGTCACGCTCAATCTCCCCGGCGAGCACAACGTGCTCAACGCGCTGGCGACGATCGCGGTGGCCACCGAGCTGGAGCTGCCCGACGCGCCGGTGGTGCAGGGCCTGGCGGAGTTCCGCGGCGTCGGCCGGCGCTTCCAGCGCTACGGCGAGGTCAACGCCAACGGCGGCGGGCGCTTCACGCTGATCGACGACTACGGCCACCATCCGGTGGAGATGGCCGCGGTGCTGGCCGCCGCGCGCGGCGCCTTCCCGGGGCGGCGCATCGTGCTGGCCTTCCAGCCGCACCGCTACACGCGCACGCGCGACTGCTTCGAGGACTTCGTCAAGGTGCTGGGCAGCGCCGACGCGGTGCTGCTGGCCGAGGTCTACGCCGCCGGCGAGGCGCCCATCGTCGCCGCCGACGGCCGCGCGCTGGCGCGCGCGCTGCGCGTGGCCGGGCGCGTCGATCCGGTGTTCGTCGACGACGTGGTGGCGATGCCGCAGGCGATCGCCGCGCAGGCGAAGGACGGCGACGTCGTCATCACGATGGGCGCGGGCTCGATCGGCCACACGGCGCAGCACGTGCTGGAACTGCTGGGAGCCACCGCATGAGACACCGCGTGTTGATCGCATCTTTGCGGGCCGAGCGCCGGGCCGCTCCCAAGCCGGCCCGTATCCCCTCGGGGGATCGGCCGGCGTACTCGTCGGACGAGGGGCTGTCATGACTGACCCCAAGAGCCTCGGCAAGGTCGCCGTGCTGATGGGCGGCAGCTCGGCCGAGCGCGAGATCTCACTGATGAGCGGCGGCGGCGTGCTGGCCGCGCTGCAATCGCAGGGCGTCGACGCGCACGCCTTCGATCCGGCCGAGCGCGAGCTCGTCGAGCTCAAGCGCGACGGCTACGCGCGCGCCTTCATTGCGCTGCATGGCCGCCACGGCGAGGACGGCACGGTGCAGGGCGCGCTCGAGCTGCTGCGCATCCCGTACACCGGCCCGGGCGTGATGGCCTCGGCGATCGCGATCGACAAGGTGATGACCAAGCGGCTGTGGCAGGCGGTCGGCCTGCCGACGCCGAAGTACGTGGCGCTGCCGCGCGATGCGCAGTCGCGCCAGCGTGTCGTGCAGGTGCCCGACGAGCTCGGCCTGCCGCTGATCGTCAAGCCGCCGCACGAGGGCTCGTCGATCGGCGTGACGAAGGTGAAGGGCTACTCGCAGATGCAGGACGCCGTCGCGCTGGCCGCGAACTACGACGACGTGGTGCTGTGCGAGGAATTCATCGAAGGCGACGAGCTGACCTGCCCGGTGCTGGGCGAAGGCGAGAACGCGCGCGCGCTGCCGGTGATCCGCATCGTCGCGCCCGAGGGCGCCTACGACTACCAGAACAAGTACTTCACCGACGTCACGCAGTACCTCGTGCCCAGCGGCCTGCCGGAAGCGGAAGAGCGCGAGATCCAGCGCATCGTCGTCGAGGCCTACCGCGCGCTCGGCTGCCGCGGGTGGGGCCGCGCCGACCTGATGGTGCGCGCGTCGGACCGCAGGCCGTATCTGCTGGAGATGAACACCAGCCCCGGCATGACTTCGCACTCGCTGGTGCCGATGTCGGCCAAGGCCGCCGGCATGAGCTACGAGCAGCTGTGCCTGCACATCGCGGCGAGCGCCGCGCTGGACGGTTGAGCGAGACATGGCCCGCCGCAAGCCCGCCACTCCCCAGCGCGCCGCCGGCGTGCCGGGCGACGTGCGCCTGATGAACGCCAGCGCCGCGCTGTTCGCCGTGCTGGGCGTGCTGGCGCTCGCGGCGGTGGCGGCGCTGTGGCTGGCGCGCCAGCCGGTGTTCGCCTTGCGCGCGATCCGCGTCGAGGGCGACGTGGCGCGCAACAGCGCCGCGACCATCCGCGCCGCGGCGATGCCGCGCCTGGCGGGCAACTTCTTCTCGCTCGACCTGCAATCGGCGCGCGAGGCCTTCGAGGCCGTGCCCTGGGTGCGCCACGCGGTGGTGCAGCGCATCTGGCCGAACCGCCTCGCGGTGCGGCTGGAGGAGCACCGCGCCGCCGCGCTGTGGGCCACCGAGGAAGGCGAGGACAAGCTCGTCAACACCTTCGGCGAGGTGTTCGACGCCAACCCCGGCGACGTCGAGGACGACGAGCTGCCGCTGCTCAGCGGGCCCGAGGGCAGCTCGCAGCGCCTGCTCGGCCTGTACCAGCGGCTGCAGCCGCTGACCGCGCCGCTGGAGATGGGCATCGCCGAGCTGGACATGTCGGGGCGCGGATCGGTCAGCGTCGAGCTGGAAGGCGGCGCGGTGATCGAGATCGGGCGCGGCAGCGACGACGAGCTGGCCGCGCGGCTGCAGCGCTTCGTGGCCACCGTGCCGCAGGTGATCGCGCAGCACCAGCGCCCGCTGGTGCACGCCGACCTGCGCCACAACGAGGGATACGCGGTGCGGCTCAAGGGCGTGACCACCAGCGCGCTCACCGCCGGCGCCGGGAGGAAATAGGAAGATGGCCAAGGAATACAAGGATCTGATCGTCGGGCTGGACATCGGCACCGCCAAGGTGATGGCGGTGGTGGCGGAGGTGCAGGCCGACGGCGAGCTGCGCATCGCCGGCCTCGGCGTCGCGCCCAGCCACGGGCTGAAGCGCGGCGTGGTGGTCAACATCGACGCGACGGTGGCCTCGATCCAGCAGGCGCTGAAAGAGGCCGAGATGATGGCCGACTGCAAGATCACGCGCGTCTACACCGGCATCACCGGCAGCCACATCCGCGGTCAGAACTCCACCGGCATGGTGATCGTGCGCGACAAGGAGGTCACGCCGGTGGACGTGGCGCGCGTCGTCGAGACCGCCAAGGCGATCAACATCCCCAACGACCAGCGGCTGCTGCTGGTGCAGGCGCAGGAGTTCGTGATCGACGGCCACGAGGTCAAGGAGCCGATCGGCATGAGCGGCGGGCGCCTGGAGGTGAAGGTGCACATCGTCACCGGCGCCGGCAGCGCGGCCGAGAACATCGTGAAATGCGTGCGGCGCTGCGGGCTCGAAGTCGAGCAGCTGGTGCTGAACCCGAGCGCGTCCAGCCACTCGGTGCTGACCGACGACGAGAAGGATCTGGGCGTCGCGATCGTCGACATCGGCGCCGGCACGACGGACGTGGCGATCTTCACCGACGGCGCGATCCGCCACACCGCGGTGATCCCGATCGCGGGCGACCTGATCACCAGCGACATCGCGATGGCGCTGCGCACGCCGACCAAGGACGCCGAGGAGATCAAGATCGAGTACGGCGTCGCCAAGCAGCTGATCGCCGACCCGGCCGAGAACCTCGAGGTGCCCGGCCTGGGCGACCGCGCGCCGCGCATGCTCAGCCGCCAGGCGCTGGCCGGCGTGATCGAGCCGCGCGTCGAGGAGATCTATTCGCTGGTGCACCAGGTGATCCGCGACAGCGGCTGCGAGGAGCTGCTGTCCAGCGGCATCGTGATCACCGGCGGCGCGGCGGTGATGCCCGGCATGGTCGAGCTGGGCGAGGACATCTTCCTCAAGCCGGTGCGCAAGGGCGTGCCCACCTACCGCGGCCCGCTGGCCGACATGATCGCCAATCCGCGCTCGGCCACCGTGATGGGCCTGCTCGAAGAGGCGCGCCTGGGGCGCACGCGCGGCCAGCGCGCCGCGCAGCAGGCCGGCTCGGTGCAGACCCTGTTCGGCCGCGCCAAGGAATGGTTCCTCGGCAACTTCTGAAAGGGCGGCGCATGAACAACCACGGTCCCCCTTTCATCCCGATTCAAGCGATCCGGCGAAGACCGGAATCACGAGAACAGCGCCTCGGCGCAGCAAGACGCAAGCACCTCACCACACGGCAACTGCAAGACGGAAACGGAGAAACACCATGCCCATCGAAATGATCGAAGAGTTCGACCTCGGCACCAAGATCAAGGTCATCGGCGTCGGCGGCGGCGGCGGCAACGCCGTCGAGCACATGATCGCCAAGAACGTGCAGGGCGTGGAGTTCATCTGCGCCAACACCGACGCGCAGGCGCTGAACCGCTCGGCGGCCTCGTCGCAGATCCAGCTCGGCAGCACCGGCCTGGGCGCGGGCGCCAAGCCGGAAGCCGGCCGCGCCGCGGCGGAGGAAGCGGTGGACCGCATCCGCGAATCGATCAGCGGCGCCAACATGCTGTTCATCACCGCCGGCATGGGCGGCGGCACCGGCACCGGCGCGGCGCCGGTGATCGCGCGCATCGCCAAGGAGATGAACATCCTG
The DNA here is from genome assembly GCA_029779845.1 of Pseudomonadota bacterium. Classification (GTDB taxonomy): domain Bacteria; phylum Pseudomonadota; class Gammaproteobacteria; order Burkholderiales; family Burkholderiaceae_C; genus Piscinibacter. The sequence continues at coordinate 55,856 of JAKOZT010000121.1, forward strand.
ACGGTCGGCGTGGTCACCAAGCCCTTCGAGTTCGAGGGCAACCGGCGCATGAAGGCGGCCGACAACGGCCTGGCGGAGCTGGAGGCCAACGTCGACTCGCTGATCGTCATCCTCAACGACAAGCTGCTCGAGGTGCTGGGCGACGACGTCACCCAGGACGAGGCCTTCGCGCACGCCAACGACGTGCTGCGCAACGCGGTGGGCGGCATCAGCGACATCATCCACATCCCGGGGATGGTGAACGTCGACTTCGAGGACGTGAAGACGGTGATGGGCGAGCCCGGCAAGGCGATGATGGGCACGGCGATGGCCGCCGGCCCGGACCGCGCCAACAAGGCCGCCGAAGCGGCGGTGGCCTGCCCGCTGCTGGAAGGCATCGACCTCTCCGGCGCGCGCGGCGTGCTGGTGCTGATCGCGGCGAACCGCGCCAACTTCAAGTTGAGCGAGAGCCGCAACGCGATGAACACCATCCGCCGCTATGCCGCCGAGGATGCGCACGTGATCTACGGCACGGCCTACGACGACACGCTGGGCGACCAGCTGCGCGTGACGGTGATCGCCACGGGTCTCTCGCCGGTGAAGCGCCAGCAGGCCGCGCCGATCCAGGTGGTGCACAGCGCGCCGGCGCAGCGCACCGGCACCGACAACATCCCGGTGCTGACCACGCCGGTGCAGAACACGCCGCCGGCGCACGACTACACCGCGCTCAACACGCCCAGCGTGTGGCGCAACGGCCGCACCGCGGCGGCCAAGGTCGATGCGCTGGCCAGCCATGGCATGGACGAGATCGAGATTCCGGCATTCCTGCGCAAGCAGGCGGATTGATCCCGAATCCGTTCACCCTGAGCCTGTCGAAGGGCCCGCGCGACGCGATGGGCTTCGACAGGCTCAGCCCGAACGGTGAAATCCGGCGGCGTGCCGGATCGGGGACAATCGCGGCCATGTTGCAGCAACGCACCCTGAAGTCCATGACCCGCGCCGTCGGCGTGGGCGTGCACGGCGGGCAGCGCGTGGAGCTGACGCTGCGCCCCGCGCCGCCCGACCACGGCATCGTGTTCCGGCGTGTCGACCTGCCGCAGCCGGTGGCGATTCCGCTCTCGGCCGAAGTGGTCAGCGACACGCGCATGGCCACCACGCTGTCGCCCGGCGGCGACCCGGGCGCGCCCAAGGTCAAGACCGTCGAGCACCTGCTGTCGGCCTGCGCCGGCCTGGGGCTGGACAACCTCGTCATCGATCTGACCGCCGAGGAGGTGCCCATCCTCGACGGCTCGGCGGCCTCGTTCGTCTACCTGCTGCAAAGCGCCGGCATCGAACTGCAGGACGCGCCCAAGCGCTTCATCCGCGTCAAGAAGCCGGTGGAGCTGCGCGAAGGCGAGGGCGAGCGGCTGATGTGGGCGCGGCTCGAGCCCTTCGAGGGCTACAAGCTGAGCTTCGAGATCGAGTTCCACCACCCGGCGGTCGACCAGACCGGCCAGCGCGTCACCTTCGACATGGGCTCGGGCAACTACAAGCGCGAGATCGCGCGTGCCCGCACCTTCGGCTTCAGCAAGGACGTCGACATGATGCGCGCGCGCGGCCTGGGCCTGGGCGGCAGCATGGACAACGTGATCGTCGTCGACGAATCGAAGGTGCTCAATGCCGAGGGGCTGCGCTACGACGACGAGTTCGTCAAGCACAAGATCCTCGACGCGATCGGCGACATGGCGATGGCCGGCCGGCCCATCCTGGCCGCCTACAGCGCCTTCAAGTCGGGCCATGCGCTGAACAACAAGCTGCTGCGCAAGCTGATGGCGGACACCGACGCCTACGACATCGTCACGATCGACGACCCTTCCCGCCTGCCGCGCGGATTGTCCGAACTCGCGCCCGCCTGGTAGGGAAGAGCCGGCATGCTGATCTTCCGCTGGATCGTCCTGCTGCTGCTGGTCTCCGGGCTGCTGTGCTTCGCGATGTACATCGGCACGCGCGACGCGGCGTGGCGGCAGCGCGGCCTCCTGATCGTCAAGTGGACGGTGATCGCGGCGCTCGGCTTCTTCGCCGTGCTGCTGCTCGAACGCATGGCGATGGTGCTATGACGATCTTCCGCTGGATCATGGGCGTGTTCGGCGGGCTGTTCGCCGCCGGCTGGGCCTTCACCTTCCTGATGTACGTGCTGCGCGACGACGACCGCTTCGCCGAACTCGGCAAGCGGCTGCGCCACTTCACCATCCTGATCGCGCTGTTCTGGTTCAACTTCGAGATCTGGGGCCGCGTGATCTGGACCATCGTCACCTGGAACTCGCCGCGCACCTGACGAGGCCGAGGAAGGCGGCGATCTCGCCGAGGTGATCGTCGAAATCGCTCAGCGCGTGGTCGCCGCCTTCGAGCAGCTTGATCCTGCAGCCGGCGTAGCGTGAGGCCATCTCGCGCCAGTCCAGGACCTCGTCGCCCTTGGCGATCACCGCGAAATAGCGCTCGGGCCGCGTGATCGCGCCCGGCGTCAGCGCGCGCAGTTCATCGACGAACTCGGGGCGGAAGTAGAAGCGCTGATCCGGGTCGTGCCAGCTGGTCTGCTCGCCGATGTACTTGGCCAGGTCGCGCGCCGGGTCCACCGCCGGATTCAGCAGCACCGCCGGGCAGGCCAGCCGTTCGGCCACCGCTGTGGCATAGAAGCCGCCCAGCGAGCTGCCGATCACCGCCATGCGCTCGCGCGGCCAGTCGCTCGTGCCGGCCAGCACCAGCGCCATCGCCTCGCGCGGCGAGGGCGGCAGCTGCGGGCACCACCAGTGCAGGTCGGGCCGGTGTTCCTTCACCCACGCGGCCATGCGCCTGGCCTTGGCGGATTGCGGCGAGGAGCGGAAGCCGTGCAGGTAGAGCAGGTGCGTCGTCGTCATCGCCCGCAGTCTGCCGCAATACACTGCCCGCGCATCGAAAGACGAGGAGAGCGAGCATGCGTGTGGGCATCCTGACCGGCGGCGGCGACTGCCCGGGCCTGAACGCGGTGATCCGCGCGGTGGCGAAGTCGCTGATCAAGACCGCGGGCGCCGAGCTGGTCGGCATCGAGCAGGGCTTCCTGGGCTTGATCGAGCGCCGCGTGCGGCCGCTGGACCTGCGCTCGGTGGCCGGCATCATGGCCATCGGCGGCACCATCCTCGGCACGCACAACAAGGCCAATCCGTTCGGCTACTTCGGCGCCGGCGGCGCCGACGTGTCGGCGCAGGTGCTCGACTACGTGCAAGAGCTGGGGCTGGACGCGATCGTCGTGATCGGCGGCGACGGCAGCATGGCGATCGCGCAGCAGCTCGCCGAGCGCGGCGTGAACATCGTCGGCTGCCCCAAGACCATCGACAACGACCTCGCGCACACCGACCGCAGCTTCGGCTTCGACACCGCGGTGGCCATCGTCACCGAGGCGCTCGATCGATTGCAGACCACCGGCCAGAGCCATGGCCGCGTGATGATCCTCGAGACGATGGGCCGCTGGGCCGGCTGGATCGCGCTGCACGCGGGGCTGGCCGGCGGCGCCGACGTGATCCTGATCCCCGAGCTGCCGTACCGGCTCGACGCCGTGGCGCAGGTCTGCCGCGAACGCGCGGCGCGCCAGCGCTACACGCTGGTGTGCGTCGCCGAGGGCGCCAGGCCCGAGGGCGGCAGCGTCACGGTGAAGGAGCGCATCGCGGACTCGCCCGAGCCGGTGCGCCTGGGCGGCGTCGGCAACGTGCTGCGCGCGCAGTTGGAGCCGCTGGTCGATTGCGAGGTGCGCACCACCATCCTCGGCCACGTGCAGCGCGGCGGCCCGCCGACGCCGTTCGACCGCGTGCTCGCCACGCAGTACGGCCACGCCGCCGCGCAGCTGGTGGCGGCGCGCGAGTTCAACCGCGTGGTGGTGTGCCGCGGCGAGCGCATCGAGAGCGTGCCGCTGGCCGAGGTGGCCGGGCGCAGCCGCAACGTGCCGCTAGCTCACCCCTTGTTGCGCACCGCCTCCGACACCGGCATCTCGCTCGGGCGCTGAAGATCGTTGTCGGCGCGCTGGCGCGCGCCCGGGTTCAGCGCCGTCCAGATCGCCAGCGCGGCCAGCGCCGAGAACAGCAGCGCCACCGCCCAGCGCCAGCGCGGGCTGCTGCTGCGCAGCGGCTCGGGCGACGCCGCTGCGGGTGCTTCGATCTCGGCGGCGGGCGCCGCCGCTACGCTCGCTTCGACGGGCTGCACGCGCGGCCGCGCGCGGCGTTCGAGCAGGCCCATCGCGGCGAGGAAATCGTCCATCGACTTGGGCCGCGAGGCCGGGTCTGGCGACAGCGCGCGGTCGATCGCCACCAGCATCGCGGCGCTCCAGCGCTCGCCGGCGAACTGCGCGAGCGACGGCCGCGCCAGCGCCGCCTGCCAGTCGTGCGCCGGCGGCGGCAGCCGGCCGGCGATGGCCAGGTGGGCGATCGTCGCCAGGCCGTAGACGTCGGTCCACGGTCCGATCGCACGCGCGCGCTGCACCGCGTCGAGCAACTGCTCGGGCGCGAGCGAGGGGTCGGCGGCGTCGATCAGCCCGGGCAGCGAGGCGGCCAGCGCCCAGCGCGCCGATTCGGGCGGGCCGAGCACCACGCGGCCGTCGGCGAGGCGCCGCACGCGCGCGGCCGACACCGCGCCGTGCACCATGCCGCCGCGGTGCAGCCGGCCGAGCGCCTGGCCGAGCGCGGCGAGCCAGCGGCGCACGTCAGCGGGGTCGGCCTGGCGGTCCGCACCGTATTCGTCGGCCAGCGCGGCGCCTTCGTGCCACGCCAGCTGCAGGTAGGCCGTGCCGTGTTCGACGAGCAGGCGCTGCACGACCGCGAGCGCGTCGTCGCGCTGCAGCGAGAAGCGGTCGGCGTCGAGCTGGAAGGCGCGCCGGCCGAGGTCGAAGGCCATGCCCGCGCCGCTGCGCACGCCGACCTGCGCCCCGCGCCGCTCGGCCAGCTCGGCGGGCATGTATTCGGGCAGACGGCAGGGCGCGCCGTTGCCGGTGGAGCGCGCCAGGTACTCGAAGCCCAGCGGCGACGCGGCGGCGCAGCGCTCGACCCGCAGGTCGGCGATGCGTGCCCCAGGTGCCAGCGCACCTTCACGAATCATTCTCGGACTCCCAGGATCACCCGGGTGCCGCGGCACTCGCGGGCACCCTCACGGGTATCCATGCTGGGCATCCGGGCGCGCCAGGGCATCCCCCTGCTCACCCCGTTCGTGCACTACGCACGCCGGCGTCGCTCCCGCGACGACGCGCGCGGTCCGATGTCTCGGCGCTTCAGCGCGCCCGCGCGGCCAGGGCCGCCAGCAGCTTGGCGTGGACGTCGCCGAAGCCGCCGTTGCTCATGCACAGCACGTGGTCGCCCGGCCGCGCGGCGGCGACGACGCGCTCGACGAGCTGGTCGATGCTGTCGCACACCAGCGCCTGCGCGCCCATCGGCGCCAGCGCCTCCTTCGCGTCCCAGCCGAGGCCGCCGCCGTGGCAGAAGGCGAGGTCGGCCTCCTCCAGCGACCAGGGCAGCTGCGCCTTCATCGTGCCGAGCTTCATCGTGTTCGAGCGCGGCTCGAACACGGCCAGGATGCGCTCGTTGCCGACCTTGCGGCGCAGCCCGTTGACGGTGGTGCGCATCGCGGTCGGGTGGTGCGCGAAATCGTCGTAGACCTTGACGCCGCCGGCCTCGCCGCGCAGCTCGAGGCGGCGCCGCACGTTCTCGAAGCTCGCCAGCGCGCGCGCCGCCACCTCGGGCGCGACGCCGACGTGCTCGGCCGCGGCGATCGCCGCCAGCGCGTTGAGCTGGTTGTGCTCGCCCAGCAGCGCCCACTCGACGCGCGCGATCTTCAGGCTGCCGCGCAGCACGTCGAAGGCATGCGGCTCGCCGCGCGCGCGCAGGGCGCCGGGCTCCTCGCGGCGCGCGCCGAAGCGCAGCACCTCGCTCCAGCAGCCCATCGCCAGCACGCGCTGCAGGCTCTCCTCGCGCGCGTTGACGACCAGCCGGCCCTGGCCGGGCACGGTGCGCACCAGGTGGTGGAACTGGCGCTCGATCGCCGCGAGGTCGTCGAAGATGTCGGCGTGGTCGAGTTCGAGGTTGTTGAGGATCGCGGTGCGCGGCCGGTAGTGCACGAACTTGCTGCGCTTGTCGAAGAAGGCGGTGTCGTACTCGTCGGCTTCGATCACGAAGGGCTTGCCCGAGCCGAGGCGCGCCGACACGCCGAAGTTCAGCGGCACGCCGCCGACCAGGAAGCCCGGCTGCAGCCCGGCGTGCTCGAGGATCCAGGCCAGCATCGAGGTCGTGCTCGTCTTGCCGTGCGTGCCGGCCACCGCCAGCACGTGGCGGCCCTGCAGCACGTGGTCGGCGAGCCACTGCGGGCCGCTGGTGTAGGGCAGCCCGGCGTTCAGCACCGCCTCCATCAGCGCGTTGCCGCGCGTGACCACGTTGCCGACCACGAACACGTCGGGCTTCAGCTCGATCTGCTTCGCGTCCCAGCCTTCGATCAGCTCGATGTCGAGCGCGCGCAGCTGGTCGCTCATCGGCGGGTAGACGTTGGCGTCGCAGCCGGTGACGCGGTGGCCTGCCTCGCGCGCCAGCGCCGCGAGGCCGCCCATGAAGGTGCCGCAGATGCCGAGGATGTGGATGTGCATGGCGCTCAAGGCTTCAGCGCGCGGCGCGCCGCCTCGATGGTGGCGGCGATGTCGGCCTCGCTGTGCGCCGCGCTCATGAAGCTCGCCTCGTACAGCGCCGGCGCGAAGTACACGCCGGCTTCGAGCATCGCGTGGAAGAAGGCGTTGAAGCGCGCCTTGTCGGTCGCCATCACGGCCGGGTAGTTCTGCGGCAGGGCGTCGGCGAAGAAGAAGCCGAACATGCCGCCTTCGCTGTCGCCCGCCATCGCCACGCCGGCTTCGCGCGCGGCGCCGAGCAGGCCGTCGAGCAGCGTCTTCGTCTTCGCGGCCAGCGCTTCGTGGAAGCCCGGTTGGCGGATCTCGCGCAGCGTCGCCAGCCCGCAGGCGGTGGCCACCGGGTTGCCCGAGAGGGTGCCGGCCTGGTACACCGGCCCGAGCGGCGCGAGCTGCTCCATCACCGCGCGCTTGCCGCCGAAGGCCGCCAGCGGCATGCCCCCGCCGATCACCTTGCCGAACACGCTGAGATCCGGTTCGAAGCCGGGAATGAGCTTCGCGTAGATGCTCTGCGCGCTGCCCAGCGCGACGCGGAAGCCCGTCATCACCTCGTCGAACACCAGCAGCGCGCCGTGCCGGCTGCACAGCTCGCGCAGCTTGGTCACGAAGGGCACGCTGGCGCGCACGAAGTTCATGTTGCCGGCGATCGGCTCGAGCATCACGCAGGCGATCTCGCGGCCGTGCAGCGCGAAGGCCTCCTCGATCTGCGCGAGGTTGTTGTACTCGAGCACCAGCGTGTGCTGCACCACCTCGGCGGGCACGCCGGCGGAGGTCGGGTGGCCGAAGGTCGCGAGGCCGGAGCCGGCCTTGACCAGCAGCGCGTCGGCATGGCCGTGGTAGCAGCCCTCGAACTTGACGATCTTGCTGCGCCCGGTGGCGCCGCGCGCCAGCCGCAGCGCGCTCATCGCCGCCTCGGTGCCCGAGCTGACCAGGCGGATCTGCTCCAGGCTCGGCACCAGCGACAGGATCTCCTCGGCCAGCTCGATCTCGCGCTCGGTCGGCGCGCCGAACGAGAGGCCCTCGGCCACCGCCTTCTGCACCGCCTCCAGCACCGCCGGGTGGCCGTGGCCGAGGATCATCGGCCCCCAGGAGCCGATGTAGTCGATGTAGCGCCGGCCCTCGGCGTCGACCATGTAGGCGCCGCGCGCGCTGGCGATGAAGCGCGGCGTGCCGCCGACGGCGCGGAAGGCGCGCACCGGCGAGTTGACGCCGCCGGGGATGGTTCGTTGCGCGCGTTCGAACAGCCCGGCGTTGGTTTTCGGATCAGTGGACATGGCGCGGGCCCTTGGGCAGATGGGTGTCGTCGGAAGCGGAGGAGGATTCGTCGGCCGGCCCCTCGCCGCCTTCGCCCTCTTCGGGCGGCAGCGCCCAGAAGAAGCGGTCCGGCACCACGTTGCCCATGCCGGGGCGGAAGCCCGCGTCGAGCGACTGGTCGAGGAAGGTCAGCGCCTCGCCGACCGCCGCGTGCAGTTCGGCGCCGGAGGCCAGCAGCGCGGCCAGCGCGGCGGCCAGCGTGTCGCCCGCGCCCACGAAGGCGACCTCGAAGCGCTCGAACTTCTCGCCGGTGATCGCGCCCTGCGCCGAGGCCAGCACGTTGTCGAGGAACTGGTCGGCGCCGGCCTTGCCGGCGGGCAGCACCACGCTGGTGACCAGCACGTAGCGCGCGCCGTGGCCGGAGGCGGCCACCGCCAGCTCGCGCGGCGAGGCGGGGCGCTCGTTGTCCCAGTCGGGCAGCAGGAAGTCGGTGAGCGCCTGGTGGTTGCCCACCAGCACCTCGGTCTGCGGCAGCACCAGCTCGCGGAACGCATCGAGGTAGGCCTGCTGCGCGTCCTCCTCCAGCCACGACAGCGCGGGCAGGTAGGCCACCAGCGGCACGTCGGGATAGTCGGAGAGGATCTCGGCGACCGCGCTGACGCCCTCGGCCGAGCCGAGGAAGCCGACCTTCCAGCCCGAGATCGTCACGTCTTCGAGGATGCTGCGCGCCTGCTCGGCGACCACGTCGGCGTCGATCACGTGCTGGTCGAACACCTCGGCGGTGTCGCGCATCACGATGGTGGTGACCACCGGCAGCGCATGCGCGCCCATCGCGGCGATGGTCGCCACGTCGCCGGCCAGGCCGCCGGCGCCGCTCGGGTCGCTGGCGTTGAAGCTCATCACGCAGGCGGGCGCGGGCTGCTCCTGCAGCGCGTCGCCGCCGCTGTCGTCGGGGGAGGTGTCTGGGCTCATGGCGGGGGGTCCGGGCGCGCCGAAAAGGGGGGCGAAAGGCCTTCGGCGTACTTACAGACGAACGTGAAGAAAGTTGCGTATGTGCCTACACGGCCTTGATTTTTTGTCAAATCGCGTGGCTACAATCCGGTTCCGTTGCATTGTAGTGAAGGCGAAGACCCGTCGTGAGCGAACCGCGAACCTGGATGTGCCTCATCTGTGGGTGGATCTACGACGAGGCGGCCGGGGATCCGGAGCACGGCATCGCGCCGGGCACGCCCTGGGAACAGGTGCCGATGAACTGGACCTGCCCCGAGTGCGGCGCCCGCAAGGAAGACTTCGAGATGGTGCAGATCTGACGCCGCCGGCCCGCCCGAGGCCGCGCGCGTCCGCTCTTGTCGACGAGGAGAACGCTCGGTGAGCAATCAAGCCCCCGCCGCTGGCGCAGGCATCAAGGTGCTGGTCATCGACGACAGCAACACCATCCGCCGCAGCGCGGAAATATTCCTCAAGCAGGGCGGGCACGAAGTGCTGCTCGCCGAGGACGGCTTCGATGCGCTGTCCAAGGTCAACGACCACGACCCCGACCTGATCTTCTGCGACATCCTGATGCCGCGCCTGGACGGCTACCAGACCTGCGCGATCATCAAGCGCAACGTGCGCTTCGCCTCGGTGCCGGTGATCATGCTGTCGTCCAAGGACGGCCTGTTCGACAAGGCGCGCGGCCGGATGGTCGGCTCGGAAGACTATCTCACCAAACCGTTCACGAAAGATCAGCTCCTGCAGGCGGTGGCGCAACACCGCCGTGCCGCATGATCCACTTTTGTCACGAACTGGAACTCTCATGCCGATCCAGAAGATCCTGCTGGTCGACGACTCCAAGACCGAACTGCACCACCTCTCCGAGCTGCTGACCAAGCGCGGCTACGCCGTGCGCACCGCCGAGAACGGCGAAGAGGCGATGCGCCGCCTCGGCGAGGAAAAGCCCGACCTGATCCTGATGGACGTGGTGATGCCCGGCCAGAACGGCTTCCAGCTGACGCGCGCGATCACGCGCGACGCGCGCTTCACCGACGTGCCGGTGATCATGTGCACCAGCAAGAACCAGGAGACCGACAAGGTCTGGGGCATGCGCCAGGGCGCGCGCGACTACATCGTCAAGCCGGTCGATCCGGACGAGCTGGTGTCCAAGATCCGCGCCTTCGACTGACAGCGACCTCATCCCCCCATGGCCAAGAAGGAAGCCCTGCGCGAATTGCAGAGCCGGCTCGCCGAGCGGCTGCAGGCGGCGCGCACGCAGCAGCGCGGCAGCTCCTGGCTGGCCGTCGAAGTGGCCGGCCACGGCCTGCTGTTCCCGCTGCGCGAGGCCGGCGAGATCTTCGCGATGGCCCCGCTCGTGCCGGTGCCGCACACGCACCGCTGGTTCATGGGTGTGGCCAACCTGCGCGGCCACCTGCACGGCGTGGTCGACCTGGCCGGCTTCCTGGGCGTCAAGGCGGCCGAGCCGGCGCCGCAGCAGGCGCAGCTGGTGGGCTTCAACCAGGCGCTCGACCTGAACTGCGTGCTGCTGGTCGACCGCCTCGCCGGCCTGCGCGGCGAAGACCAGCTCACCCGCGAGGCCGCCGACGGCACGCCGCGGCCGGCCTTCGTCGGCGCGCGCTTCCACGATGCCGCCGGGCGCACCTGGCAGGAGCTGAGCCTCGCCGCCCTGGCGGGCGACGAGGCCTTTCTGAAGATCGTCGGCTGAACCCGCTCAACCGCTCAACGAGAGAGCACACGAGGAAACCATGAGCTTCCTGAACAAGATCAAGGGATTGGGGGGGCGCAAGGACGGCGCCGATCTGGACACGCTCGAGCAGGATCGTTTCGACGAGCCCGGCCGCGACGATCTGCCCCTGCCCGGCGCGGGCGGCACCGTGGCGCTGGACGTCGCCGCGCTGCACCAGCCGACCGCGCAGATGGACAGCTCGATCATCACCGAGGCGGCGCCCTCGGAACTCGCCGAGCTGGCCGAGGCACGCAGCGCCGCGGGGCCCGAGACGCAGTCCGCCGCGGCCGGCGGCCTGCCGGTGATCGGCGCGCGCCCGATCGGCGAGCAGCAGCGCATCCTCGGCGGCCTGGTGCTGCTGGGCATCGTCGGCGTGATCGCGACGACGATCTTCTCGCTGAGTTCGGCCAGCAAGGGCTCGGCCCAGGTGGGCGCCACCGGCCAGGCGCTGATGCAGTCGCAGCGGCTCGCCAAGTCGGTTTCGCAGGCGCTGATCGGCAGCCCGCAGGCCTTCCCGGAAGTGCGCGAGAGCACCGACGTGCTGGTGCGCACCGTGCGTGAACTCAAGACCGGCGAAGGTTCGCTGGCCGCCGCGCCTTCAGGCGCGCAGGAGCTGCTCGACCCGCTGCTGCCGCTGGTCGACCGCGCCGAGAAGAACGCCAACACCGTGGTCGCGCAGCAGAAGATCCTGACCCAGGTGGGCCAGGCGCTGCGCACGATCAACCGCCAGTCGTCCGACCTGCTGGAGATCGCCGAGACGATCTCCTCGCTGAAGCTGCAGCAGGACGCCTCGCCGGCCGAGCTGTCGGCGGTCGGCCAGCTGGTGATGCTGACGCAGCGCATCGGCAAGTCGGCCAACGAATTCCTGACGATGGAAGGCGTGTCGCCCGAGGCGGTGTTCCTGCTCGGCAAGGACCTGAACTCGTTCCGCGAGATCGCCACCGGGCTGCAGGACGGCAGCCAGGAGCTGCGCCTGCCCGCCACCAAGGACGCGCAGACCCGGGAGCGCCTGAGCGCGCTGCTCAAGCAGTACGAAGAGACGCGCACGCAGGCCAGCGCCATCCTGGGCAACCTGCAGGGCCTGGTGTCGGCGCGCGAGGCGCAGGCCGCGATCGTCGCCGACAGCGAACCGCTGCGCACCGGCCTGGAAGGTGTGCAGGAGGCGCTGGCCAGGCAGGGCGGCTTCGGCTTCGGCAGCTTCCTCGCGTTGCTGCTGTTCGCCGCGATGATCATCGTCGGCGGCGTCGGCTTCCTGCGCCTGTACGTGCGCGACCAGGCGCAGCGCGCCCAGCTCGCCGAGACGCAGCGCCAGGAAGCGGAGCGCCAGGAGCAGGAGGCCAAGCGCGTCAACGACGCCAACCAGGCCGCCATTCTGCGGTTGATGAACGAGCTGCAGACGGTCGCGGAAGGCGACCTGACGCAGCAGGCGACGGTGACCGAAGACATCACCGGCGCCATCGCCGACTCGGTGAACTACACCGTGGAAGAGCTGCGCTCGCTGGTGTCGCAGGTGCAGGGCACGGTGACGCGCGTGACCGAAACGACGCAGCAGGTGGAAGCCACCTCCACCGAACTGCTGGCCGCTTCGACCGAGCAGCTGCGCGAGATCCGCGACACCGGCGAATCGGTGCTGCAGATGGCCGGCCGGATCAACGACGTGTCGGGCAAGGCGCAGGAAACCGCCCAGGTGGCGCGCCAGTCGCTCGACGCCGCCGAGCAGGGCCTGCGCGCGGTGCAGAACACCATCGGCGGCATGAACCTGCTGCGCGACCAGATCCAGGAAACCTCCAAGCGCATCAAGCGTCTCGGCGAGTCGTCGCAGGAGATCGGCGAAATCACCGAGCTGATTTCCGACATCACCGAGCAGACCAACGTGCTGGCGCTGAACGCCGCCATCCAGGCCGCTTCGGCCGGCGAGGCGGGTCGCGGCTTCTCCGTCGTTGCGGAAGAAGTGCAGCGCCTGGCCGAACGCTCGGCCGACGCGACGCGCCAGATCGCCGCGCTGGTCAAGACCATTCAGACCGACACGCAGGACGCGGTGGGCGCGATGGAGCGCAGCACCCAGGGCGTGGTCGAGAACGCGCGCCTGTCCGACGCCGCCGGCACCGCGCTGGGCGAGATCGACCGCGTGTCGCGCCAGCTGTCCGACCTGATCGCGCAGATCTCCAACCAGGCGCAGCAGGAAGCGCGCTCGGCCAACGTGGTGGCCTCGAACATCCAGCACATCTTCGCGGTGACCGAGCAGACCGGCGAAGGCACGCGCTCGACCGCCGCGATGGTGCGCGAGCTGTCGCGCACCGCCGAGGAACTCAAGCAATCCGTCGCCCGATTCAAGATCGAGTGACCTGCCCCGCCTGACAGCCGAGCACCGCATGGACACGCGAACCGCCCCGAATGCCTCGACGCGGGGCGCACCCGCCGACGACCTGAGCGCCCTGGCCTGGGTGCAGGACGAGTTGCGCCGCACGCTGGAGGCGGCCCACAAGTCGCTGCGCCGCTGCCTGAAGGAAGCGGAGGCCGTCGGCGGCTCCGACGTCGACACCGTCGATCCGGCCGTGTTGCGCGCCGCGCGCTCGTCGATCCACCAGGGCGCCGGCGCGCTCGAGCTGGTGGGCCTGCCCGACGCCGCGCTGGTGCTGCGCGCCAGCGAATCGCTGGTGCAGAAGTTCGTCGCCAAGCCGCACAAGCTGACGCCCGCGGTGGTGGAGCAGGTCGAGCACGCCTCGTTCGCGCTGCTCGACTACCTGGCGCGGCTGCTGGGCGGCAAGAGCGTCTCGGCGCTGGCGCTGTTCCCGCAGTACCGTGCGGTGCAGGAGGCCGCCGGCGCGGAGCGCATCCACCCGGCCGACCTGTGGAGCATCGACTGGCGCTGGCGCGAGATCGCCTCCGACACCGGCGTGCCGCCGCGCGCGCTCGACGACGCCACGCGCACCGCGATGGAAGGCCACCTGCTGGGCATCATGCGCACGCCGCAGCCGGTGCTGGCCGCCGCGCGCATGAGCGAAGGCTGCGCGGGGCTGGGCGCGGCCGCCACCGATCTGCAGGTCGCTACGCTGTGGAAGCTCGCCTCGGCGGTGTTCGAGGCGCAGGCGCACGGGCTGCTCGGCTTCGACGTGTTCAGCAAGCGCGTCGCCTCGCGATTGCTGGCGCAGTACCGCGTGCTCGAACGCGGCCAGAACGAAGTCTCCGAGCGCCTCGCGCAGGACCTGCTGTTCTTCTGCGCGCAGGCCGATTCGCCCGGCGACGGCAAGCGCGCGCCGCGCCTGGCCGCGGTGCGCCAGGCCTATGGGCTGGCGCAGCACGCGCCGGTGGACTACCACGCCAGCACGCTGGGCCGCTTCGACCCGGCGGTGCTGGTGCAGGCGCGCAAGCGCGTCGCCGCCGCGAAGGAATCGTGGCAGGGCGTGGCCGGTGGCGAGCTGCATCGCCTGGCGGGCCTGAACGAGCAGTTCTCGCTGGTCGGCGATTCGCTCAAGCGCCTGTTCCCGCTCGGCGAGGCCTTCGCCGCCGAGCTGCAGATGGCGATCGCCCAGACCATCCAGAAGGGCGCGGCGCCCGAGCCGCAGCTGGCGATGGAAGTGGCCACCAGCCTGTTGTACATCGAGGCGGCGCTGGAAGACTCCGACTTCGACAACCCCGAGCAGGCCGAGCGCGTGCGCCGCCTGGCCGACCGGCTCGGCTCGGTGCGCGACGGCCGCGGCCCCGAGCCGCTCGAGCCGTGGATGGAGGAGCTGTACCGCCGCGTCTCCGACCGCCAGACGATGGGCAGCGTGGTGCAGGAGCTGCGCGCCTCGCTGGCCGAGACCGAGAAGGCGATCGACCAGTTCTTCCGCAAGCCCGACGACCGCGAGGTGCTGATCCCGGTGCCCAACCAGCTCGGCGCGATGCGCGGCGTGCTGTCGGTGCTGGGCGTCGAGCAGGCCACCGCCGCGCTGCTGCGCATGCGCGACGAGATCGAGGGCCTGATCCAGACCGAGGTCGACCCCGCGCGTGTCGCGCAGACGGGCTTGTTCGACCGCATCGCCGGCAACCTCGGCGCGCTCGGCTTCCTGATCGACATGCTCAGCGTGCAGCCGCAGATGGCCAAGTCGCTGTTCGTGTTCGATCCGCGCAGCGGCACGCTCGATCCGGTGATGGGCCGCGGCCCCGGCGCACGCCACGCCGGCAGCGTGCCGCCGGTGGAGCCGCGCCTGATCGAGCAGGCGCAGAACCTGGCGATGGCCGCCGACAACCCCGCCGTGCCGGTGGCCGAGGTCGCGCGCGACCTCGAGCGCCTCTCGCACGAGGCGCACATGGCCGATCAGGATTCGCTGGCCGACACGGTGGACCGCACGCGCGAGGCGCTGGCGCGCGCCGCCGACGCCGACGACCGCGAAGGCGTGGCCTCGGTGCGCGGCGAGCTGACCGACATGCTGGTCGACTTCGTGCACAGCAGCTCCGAGCCGATGGGCCTGGAGCCCGAGATCGCCGAGCTGCGCGCGACCCCGCTGCCGCCCAGCCTGCCGGCCGTCGAGCCCGAGCTGGCCGAAGACGACGAGATGCGCGAGGTCTTCCTCGAGGAAGCGCGCGAGGTGATCGCCGACGCCGGCGGCGCGACCGAAGGGCTGGCGCACGCGCCCTCCGACGTGGCGCTGATCACCACCGTGCGGCGCGCCTTCCACACCCTCAAGGGCAGCTCGCGCATGGTCGGGCTGAAGGAGTTCGGCGAAGCCGCCTGGGCCTGCGAGCAGCTCTACAACACGCAGCTGGCCGAAAGCCGCGCCGCCGAGCCGGCGCTGATCGCGTTCACGCAGTCGGTGTTCGGCGAACTCTCGGCCTGGGTCGAGGACATCGCCGCGCGCCGCGACGCGCAGCGCAGCGCCGCGAACATCAAGGCGGCCGCGCAGCGGCTGGCCGCCGGCGAAGCGCCGCTGGTCGAGACCGTGGTGGCGCCGGCCGCTCCGGCACCCGAGGTGTCGTTCGAGCTGAACCTCGCGGCGCTCGACGGCGTGGCCGCTGCCGCGCCCGCCGTCGTCCCCGATCTCGATCTGGACGCGCCCGCGCTGGCCGAGCGCTTCGACCCGCACGCCACGCAGCCGCTGCCGCTGGCCGAGCTGCCGAGCGCCGAGGCCGCGCCGCTGGACGTCTCGCTGGAGCTGATCGACCTCGACCTCGGCGATGCGCTGCCCGAAGTCATCGAAGCCGCGCCGGCCCCCGAGCCCGAACCGGAAGCCGCCGCGGCGCCCGCCGAAGACGACAACGTCAAGGTGGTCGGCCCGCTGCGCATCGGCATCCCGCTGTTCAACATCTACCTCAACGAAGCCGACGAACTGTCGCGCCGCCTCACCACCGAGGTCGCCGAGTGGGCGATGGAGCTGCATCGCCCGATCGGCGAGACGCCGATCGCGCTGGCGCACTCGCTGGCCGGCAGCTCGGCCACGGTCGGCTTCAACGACCTCTCGCAGCTGGCGCGCGCGCTCGAACACGCGCAGGCGCGCTCGCAGGCGATCGGCTACGGCACGCCCGAGGAGGCGCGCCTGTTCGTCGACACCGCCGAGGAGATCCGCCGCCTGCTGCACCAGTTCGCCGCCGGCTTCCTGAAGGAGCCGCATGCCGAGCTGCTGGCGCGGCTGGCCGAGCACGAGATCGAATCGGCGCGCCGCCTCGAAGCGGCCACCGCCGCGGCCGACCTGCCGCCGGCCACCGGCCAGGGCGAGCTGGACGAAGCGCCGCCGGCCATCGAGCGCATCGATCTCGACGCCGAAGTGCCCGCCGCGCCGTCGCCCACCGCGCCGGCGCCGCTCAGCCGCCCCGCGCCCTTCCATGCCAGCGGCATGGGCACCACCGCCTTCGGCGTGCTCGACACGCGCATCGACGCGCTCGGCGTCGCCGAGCTGAAGCCGCTCGCCGAGCTGCCGGCCGCGCCGCCGCGCAGCGCGCAGCCGCAGCCGGCGCGCGAGATCGCCATCGAAGGCACCGAGGACATCGACGCGGTCGATGCGGTCGACGCCGAGCTGTTCCCGATCTTCGAGGAAGAGGGCCAGGACCTGTTGCCGCGCCTGGCCACGCAGCTGCGCGACTGGGCACGCCGCCCCGCCGAGGCCAGCCACGCCGCCGCCTGCATGCGCACGCTGCACACGCTCAAGGGCGGCGCGCGCCTGGCCGGCGCGATGCGCCTGGGCGAGATGGCGCACCGGCTGGAGACGCGCATCGAGCAACTGCTCGCCGACGCGCCGGTGGCCGCCGCCGACATCGAGCAGCTGCAGTCGCGCGCCGACGGCCTGAGCCAGGTGTTCGAGCTGCTGCGCGCGCGCGATGCGCAGGCCTATGCCGAGGCCGAAGCCGCGGTGGCCGCCGAGCCGCCGCCGGCCGAGGAGCTGGCCGTCGCCGCGATGGCGCCGGTGGCCGAGCCTGTCGCGCAGCCGCTTGCAGCCGAACCCGAACCCGTGGCCGAACCGGTCGCCGAGACGAGCCCCGAGCCGGCGCCCGCCGCGGCGGCGCAGGCCGCGCGGAGCGAGCCGGAGCCGATCGACTGGTCGCGCTTCGCGCTCGGCGGCGCCAGCGCGCGCGTGGTGGCCGACAAGTCGCACAGCGCCGCGCAGACCGCCGTGCGCGTGCGCGCGCCGCTGCTCGACCGCCTCGTCAACCAGGCCGGCGAGGTGTCGATCACGCGCTCGCGCATCGAGTCCGAGGTCGGCCTGATCAAGGGCTCGCTGGCCGACCTGACCGAGAACCTGGAACGCCTGCGCCAGCAACTGCGCGACATCGAGCTGCAGGCCGAGACGCAGATGAGCTCGCGGCTGGAGGCGGCCAAGGCCGCCTCGCAGTCCTTCGACCCGCTGGAGTTCGACCGCTTCACGCGCTTCCAGGAGATCACGCGCATGATGGCCGAGTCGGTCAACGACGTGGCCACCGTGCAGCGCACCTTGCAGCGCTCGCTGGACAGCACCGAGGACGAACTCGCCACCCAGGCGCGCCTGACGCGCGACCTGCAGGACGACCTGCTGCGCACGCGCATGGTGGAGTTCGAGGGCCAGTCGGACCGCCTCTACCGCGTGGTGCGCCAGGCCGCCAAGGAAACCGGCAAGCAGGTGCGGCTGGACATCGTCGGCGGCTCGATCGAGATCGACCGCGGCGTGCTCGACCGCATGATCGGCGCCTTCGAGCACCTGCTGCGCAACAGCGTGACGCACGGCATCGAGACGCCCGAGGCGCGCACCGCCGCCGGCAAGGACGCCGCCGGCGCGGTGCTGATCAGCGTCACGCAGGAGGGCAACGAAGTCGGCATCGAGTTCCGCGACGACGGCCAGGGCCTGGACCTGCCGCGCATCCGCGCCAAGGCCGAGGCGATGGGCCTGCTCGGCGCGGGCCAGGAAACGAGCGATGCCGAACTCGCCAACCTGATCTTCGCGCCCGGCTTCACCACCGCGCAGAGCGTCACCGAACTGGCCGGCCGCGGCGTCGGCATGGACGTGGTGCGCTCCGAAGTCAACGCGATGGGCGGCCGCATCGAGACCGCCACCGCCGCCGGCCAGGGCAGCTCGTTCAAGCTGGTGCTGCCGCTGACCACGGCCGTCACGCAGGTGGTGATGCTGCGCTGCGGCGAGGCGACCGTTGCCGTGCCCTCGACGCTGATCGAGATCGTGCGCCGCGCCACGCCGGCCGAGATCCAGCAGGCCTACGCCAGCGGCAGCTACGAGCTGGGCGAACGCGTGATGCCGTTCTTCTGGCTCGGCGCGCTGCTGCAGCTCGGCGCCGCGCCGCAGGAGAACGTGGGCCGCACCCGCCCGGTGGTGGTGGTGCGCAGCGCGCAGCAGCGCGTTGCGCTGCACGTCGACGAGGTGCTGGGCAACCAGGAAGTGGTGGTCAAGAACCTCGGGCCGCAGCTGTCGCGCCTGCCCGGCCTGGCCGGCATGACGCTGCTCGCCTCCGGCGCGGTGGCGCTGATCTACAACCCGGTGGCGCTGGCCACGCTGTACGGCGATGCGGCGCGCGCCGCCACCGCCGCTGCGCTGCACGGCGAGCCCGCTGCCGGCGCGCCGGTCGTGCCGAGCGCCGCGCTGACCGAGCCTCGCATCGCCGCCGCGCCGCTGGTGCTGGTGGTCGACGATTCGCTCACCGTGCGGCGCGTCACGCAGCGCCTGCTGGTGCGCGAGGGCTACCGCGTCGTCACCGCCAAGGACGGCATCGAGGCGCTCGAACGCCTGGCCGACGAGCGCCCGCAGGTGGTGCTGTCGGACATCGAGATGCCGCGCATGGACGGCTTCGACTTGGTGCGCAACATCCGCGGCGACGCGCGCCTGCGCGATCTGCCGGTGATCATGATCACCTCGCGCATCGCGCAGAAGCACCGCGACTACGCGGCCGAGCTGGGCGTCGACCACTACCTCGGCAAGCCGTACTCGGAAGAGGATCTGCTCGCGCTGATCGGACGCTACACCGCGGTGGCGGCCGCCACGGCGTGAGGGTGGCGGCGCGCCCATGCCCGAACTGGTCGACCACCTCGCCGAGCTGACCGGCTTTCGCGACCGCGAGCTGCTCGACGTCACGCTGGTCGGCGCCTTGCGCGACCTGCTGCGCCCGCGCGCGGTGGCGATCTACCGCAGCGTCGGCGAGCCCGGCCAGGAGCGCTGGCTGACGCGCGCGCGCCTCGTGCAAGGCGACCTCGCGGCCCACACCGATCCGGCCTGGATCGACCTCGACAGCCTGCCGCGCCGCGACGCGCATCCCGAGCGCGCCCAGGCTTTCCACGGCCAGACCATCGTGATCGCCGAGGGCGAGCCGCACCGCGCCTGGTTCCCGGTGGCGACGGACCGCGAGCAGCTCGGCGTGATCGAGGTCGAGAGCGACACCCCGCTGGACGAGCGCGACCAGCGCCTGGTGATCAGCATCCTGCGCATCTACCGCAACTTCCAGGGCCTGCTCGACTACAGCGAGCGCGACACGCTGACCGGGCTGCTCAACCGCAAGACCTTCGACGAGAGCTTCCTGAAGACCGTGTCGGAGCCGGCGCCCGCGCCGCCGCGCGACGCCTCGGCCGGCAGCGGCCGCCGCCAGGGCGCGCGCGCCTGCCGCCACTGGCTGGGCGTGATCGACATCGACCACTTCAAGCGCGTCAACGACAGTTTCGGCCACCTGATCGGCGACGAGGTGCTGCTGCTGATGTCGCGCCTGATGCGCAGCAGCTTCCGCTTCGACGACCGGCTCTACCGCTTCGGCGGCGAGGAGTTCGTGGTGCTGATGCGCTGCGCCGACGGCGACGCCGCCGCGCAGGCCTTCGAGCGGCTGCGCCGCAACATCGAGTGCCATGTGTTCCCGCAGGTGGGCCGCATCACGGTGAGCATCGGCTTCACCGAGCTGAAGCCGGGCGACACGCCCAACGGCGCCTTCGAGCGCGCCGACAAGGCGGTCTACTTCGCCAAGGGCCACGGCCGCAACCAGGTGCGCCACCACGCCGAGCTGGTGGCGGCGGGGCACCTGGCCGACGACGCGAAGATCGGCGACGTCGAGCTGTTCTAAGGCGCTTTCTTCACGACGCCATAGCGCGCCAGCGTGCGCTCGCGCGCTTCCTCGTGGCGCACGATCGGCGCGGGGTAGCCGACGCCGAGTTCGACGCCTGCCGCGGCGAGGTCGACCGGCCGCGCTTCCCAGGGCGCATGGATCAGCTCGTCGGGCAGTTTGGCGAGCTGAGGCAGGTAGCGGCGGATGAATCGCCCCTGCGGGTCGAACTTCCGGCTCTGCGCCACCGGGTTGAAGATGCGGAACCAGGGCTGCGCATCGCAGCCGGTCGACGCGGCCCATTGCCAGCCGCCGTTGTTGGCGGCGAGGTCGAAGTCGTTCAGGTGGTCGGCGAAATGCCGCTCGCCGCGGCGCCAGTCGATGCCGAGGTCCTTGGTCAGGAAGCTCGCCGTCACCATGCGCAGCCGGTTGTGCATGTAGCCGGTGTGCGCGAGCTGCAGCATTGCCGCGTCGACCAGCGGGTAGCCGGTGCGGCCTTCGCACCAGGCGGCGAACATCGCGTCGGCATGCTTGCCGTGCTCCCAGCGCAGATGGTCGTATTCGGGGCGGAAGGCGTGGCCGACGACATGCGGGTGGTGGTGCAGGATCTGGTGATAGAAGTCGCGCCACACCAGCTCGGAGAGCCAGGTGCGCGCGCCCTCGCTGCCGGCTTGCGCGCGCGCGTGCGCCTCGCGCGCCAGCGTGCGGATCGAGCAGGTGCCGAAGCGAAGATGCACCGAGAGATAGCTCGGCCCCTTCACGGCGGGGAAGTCGCGCGTGCGTGCGTAGTCGTCCAGGCGCGGCAGGAAGTCGGCCAGCAGTTCGTTCGCGCCGCGCCAGCCGGGCGGGATCTTCAGGTCGTGCAGGTTGGTGGGCTGGAAACCCAATGCCTCCAGCGAAGGAAGTCCAGGCACCATGCCCTCGGGCAGCGGCGCCAGCGCGGCGGCGTGTTTGTCGACCGGATAGGCCTTCAGGAAGAACGGTTCGAGCTTGCGCAGCCAGGCGTTCTTGTACGGCGTGAACACGCTGTAGCTGCCGCCGGCGCCGGTCAGCACCTCGTTGCGCTCGAAGATCACATGGTCCTTCGAGGTGTGCAGCGCGATGCCGTGGCGCGCCAGCAGGCCGCGCACCTGGGCGTCGCGCGCCAGCGCGGCCGGCTCGTCGTCGTGGTTGGCATAGACCGCCTGCACGTGCAGCTCGCGCGCGAGCCGGTCGATCTCGGCGACGGCATGGCCGTGGCGCACCAGCAGGCGCACGCCCTCGCGGCCCTGCTCGCGGCCGAGCGCGGCGAGCGCTTCGTCGAGCTGCCGCAGGCTGTCGCGGATGAACTCGACGCGGCGATCCGCCTTCAGGCCGCGTTCCAGCAAGGGATCGAGGATGTCGCGGTCGAACACGAAGGCGCACCACACATGGCGCGCCGAGCGCAGCGCGTGGTACAGCGCCGCGTGGTCGTGCGCGCGCAGGTCGCGCCGGAACCAGACCAGCGCCGCATCGAGCGGGGCGGGGGCATGGATTCCGTGCGTCATGGGGCCGAGTCTATAAAATGAGCTGATGGCCGGCGCACCGATCAACCTCACGAACCAGTTCCTGATCGCCATGCCCGGCATGGCCGACGGCACCTTCGCGGGCAGCGTGGTCTACCTGTGCGAGCACACCGAGAAGGGCGCGCTCGGGCTGGTGATCAACAAGCCGATCGACATCAAGCTGAAGAACCTGTTCGAGAAGGTCGAGCTGACGCTCGATCGCGCCGACCTCGCCGACGCGCCGGTCTACTTCGGTGGCCCGGTGCAGACCGAGCGCGGCTTCGTGCTGCACGAGCCGATCGCCGCCGAGGCGGCCGCAGACGGCGGCGCGTCCTACAACTCGACGCTGCACGTGCCCGGCGGGCTGGAGATGACCACCAGCAAGGACGTGCTGGAGGCGCTGGCCAGCGGCGCCGGGCCGAAGCGCGTGCTGGTGACGCTGGGCTACAGCGGCTGGGGCGCCGGCCAGCTGGAAGACGAGATCGGCCGCAACGGCTGGCTCAACGTGAACGCCGAGCCGGGCATCATCTTCGACACGCCGGTCGAGCAGCGCTACGACAAGGCGCTCTCGCTGCTGGGCATCGACCCGCGCATGCTCAGCCAGGAGGCGGGGCACGCATGAGCGCTTCGGTGAGCGCCGTGCCTTCTTCCCCCCTCAGCTTTCTCGCTTTCGATTTCGGCCTCAAGCGCGTCGGCGTGGCCGCCGGCAACAGCCTCACGCGCCAGGCGACGCCGCTGCGCACGATCGCCGCCGAGGGCGAGGCACGCTTCGCCGCGATAGCCGCGCTGATCGCCGAGTGGCAGCCCGATGCGCTGATCGTGGGGGTGCCGGTGCATCCCGACGGCACGCCGCACGACAATACGCGCCGCGCCCAGCGCTTCGCCCGCCAGCTGCACGGCCGCTTCCGGCTGCCGGTGCACGAAGTGGACGAGCGCTACAGCACCACCGAGGCGGCCGACGCGGGCGCGCGCGACCTCGATGCGGCCTCGGCCGCGATCATCCTGGACCAATACCTGCGGACCCTCGCATGAGCACACTTCACCTCGACGCCGAAGCGCTCTACGCCGACCTGCTGGCCGGCGTGCGCCGCGTGCTGCAGCCGGGCAGCGCCCTGGTGGGCATCTGGTCGGGCGGCGCCTGGCTGGCCGAACGCCTGCAACGCGACCTGAAGCTGGCCGGCGAGCACGGCGTGATCTCCAGCGCGCTGCACCGCGACGACTTCGGCTCGCGCGGCATGAGCGGCGGCGCCGACCACACCAAGCTGCCCTTCGAGATCGAGGGCCGCCACATCGTGCTGATCGACGACGTGCTGTTCACCGGCCGGACCACGCGCGCGGTGATCAACGAACTGTTCGACTTCGGCCGCCCGGCCGGCGTGACGCTGGCGGTGCTGGTGGATCGCGGCGGGCGCGAGCTGCCGATCCAGCCGGACTTCTCGGCGGCGCGCATCGCGCTGCCACGCGGCCAGCGCCTTTCGCTCGCGCGCGATGAGCAAGGCCGCTTCAGCTTCGACATCAAGGACACCGCCTGATGCTGTCCCAACGAAACCCGCAGCTCAACGCCAACGGCGAGCTGATCCACCTGCTGTCGATCGAGGGCCTGCCGAAAGCGGTGCTGACGCAGATCCTCGACACCGCCGGCACCTTCCTGTCCGTCAACGAGCGCGAGGTGAAGAAGGTGCCGCTGCTGCGCGGCAAGAGCGTCTTCAACCTGTTCTTCGAGAACAGCACGCGCACGCGCACCACCTTCGAGATCGCGGCCAAGCGGCTCTCGGCCGACGTGATCAACCTCGATATCGCGCGCAGCTCCACCGCCAAGGGCGAGAGCCTGCTCGACACGATCGCGAACCTCTCGGCGATGCACGCCGACATGTTCGTCGTTCGCCACAGCGAGAGCGGCGCGCCCTACCTGATCGCGCAGCACTGCGCGCCGCACGTGCACGTGGTCAACGCCGGCGACGGCCGCCATGCGCACCCGACGCAGGGCCTGCTCGACATGTACACGATCCGCCACTACAAGCGCGACTTCACCAACCTGACGGTGGCGATCGTCGGCGACATCGTGCACTCGCGCGTGGCGCGCTCCGACATCCACGCGCTGACCACGCTGGGCGTGCCCGAGATCCGCGCCGTCGGCCCGAAGACGCTGGTGCCGGGCGACCTGCGCGAGATGGGCGTGCGCGTCTGCCACGACATGGCCGAGGGCATCCGCGGCGCCGACGTGATCATCATGCTGCGCCTGCAGAACGAGCGCATGAGCGGCGCGATGCTGCCTTCGGCCGGCGAGTTCTTCAAGAACTACGGCCTGACGCTCGAGAAGCTGGCGCTGGCCAAGCCCGACGCGATCGTGATGCACCCGGGGCCGATCAACCGCGGCGTCGAGATCGACTCGTCGGTGGCCGACGGCGCGCACAGCGTCATCCTGCCGCAGGTGACCTTCGGCATCGCGGTGCGCATGGCGGTCATGTCCATCATCGCGGGCAACAACGCATGAGTAACCAACGACGTCCGCGCATGCGGGCCGAGCGCCGGGCCGCTCCCAAGCCGGCCCGCATCCCCTTGGGGGATCGGCCGATGTACCCATCGGACGAGGGGCAAGTTCCAGCATGAAAGTCCTCATCAAGAACGGCCGCGTCGTCGACCCGGCCTCGGGCCGCGACGAAGCCGGCGACATCGCCATCGCCGCCGGGCGCATCGTCGGCATCGGCCGCGTGGCGGCCGACTTCGCGCCCAACCGCACGCTCGATGCGAGCGGGCTCGTCGTCGCGCCCGGCCTCGTCGACCTCGCCGCGCGGCTGCGCGAGCCCGGCCACGAGCACGAGGGCATGCTGGAAAGCGAGATGGCCGCAGCGATGGCCGGCGGCGTCACCAGCCTGGTGTGCCCGCCCGACACCGACCCGCCGCTGGACGAGCCCGGCCTCGTGGAGATGCTCAAGTTCCGCGCGCGCAATCTCAACCAGGCGCGGCTCTATCCGCTGGGCGCGCTGACGCGCGCGCTGAAGGGCGAGGCGCTCACCGAGATGGCCGAGCTGACCGAAGCCGGCTGCGTCGGCTTCTCGCAGGCCGAGGCGGCGGTGCGCGACACGCTGGTGCTGCAACGCGCGCTCGCCTACGCCTCCACCTTCGGCTACGCGGTGTGGCTGCGCCCGAACGACCCGTGGCTGGGCAACGGCGTCGCGGCCAAGGGGCCGCTGGCCACGCGCATGGGCCTGTCCGGCGTGCCGGCGATCGCCGAGACGATCGCGCTGAGCCTGATCTTCGAACTGGTGCGCGACACCAAGGCGCGTGTGCACCTGTGCCGGATCAGCAGCGCGGCCGGCGTCGAGCTGGTGCGCGCCGCCAAGGCCGAGGGCCTGCCGGTGACCTGCGACGTCAGCGTCAACAACCTGCACCTGACCGACGTGGACATCGGCTACTTCAACGCCGCGATGCGCGTGACGCCGCCGCTGCGCCAGCAGCGCGACCGCGACGCGCTGCGCGCCGCGCTGGCCGACGGCACGATCGACGCGCTGGTCAGCGATCACACGCCGGTCGACGAAGACGCCAAGAACCTGCCCTTCGCCGAAGCCGAGCCGGGCGCCACGGGCCTCGAACTGCTGCTCTCGCTGGCGCTGAAGTGGGGCGCCGACAGCGGCCGCACGCTGGCGCAGACGCTGTCCACCGTGACGCAGCGGCCGGTGGCGGTGCTGGGCGAATCGCTGGGCTCGCTGGGTTCGAGCACCGGCCGGCTGGTCGAAGGCGGTGTGGCCGACCTGTGCCTGTTCGACCCCGCCGCGCACTGGACGGTCACGCCGGCGGCGCTGCGCAGCCAGGGCAAGCACACGCCGTTCGCCGGCTACGAATTGCCCGGCCGCGTGATGGCGACCCTCGTCGGCGGCCACCTGGCCTACGAAGCGCCGCGCGGGTGAGACTGGTCCGCGCGCTGTGGCGGCTTGCCGCCGCCTCGTGGCAGGCGCTGACCGGTGCGCTGATCTGCGCGCTGTGGTTCCCGTTCATCACGCCGGCGCAGCGCATGGCGCACGTGGGTCGCTGGTCGGCCCGCATGCTGCGCGCGCTGGGCATCCGGCTCGAAGCGCACGGCGCGATCCATCCCGGGCCGCTGCTGGTGGTCGCCAACCACGTTTCGTGGGTCGACATCCTCGCGGTCAACGCGCTGCACCCGGTGCGCTTCGTCTCCAAGGCGGACGTGAAGGGCTGGCCCTTCATCGGCTACCTCGTCGCCAGCGGCGGCACGCTGTTCATCGAGCGCGAACGCAAGCGCGACGCGCTGCGCGTGGTGCACCAGATCGCCGAGGCGCTGAAGAGGGGCGACATCGTCGCGGTGTTCCCCGAAGGCACCACCAGCGACGGCCACGGCGTGCTGCCCTTCCACGCCAATCTCCTGCAGGCGGCGATCGCCACCGGCGCGCCGGTGCAGCCGCTGGTGCTGCGCTACCGCGATGCACGTTCGCCCGTGAGCCAGGCGCCGGCCTACGTCGGCGACACCAGCCTCGCCGAATCGCTGTGGGCCACCGTGATGGCCGACAAGCTGGTCGCCGAAGTGATCGCCGAGAATGCGCAGGGCACGCGCCACGCCGACCGGCGCGCGCTCGCCGAGCATTTGCGCGAGCTGATCGTCGGCCGGCTGAACGAAGGCAGGGCATGACACCGCTGAGCATCCGGCGCGTCGCCATCGACACCTTTCGCGAGCACGTCGCCTATTTGCACCGCGACTGCACGGCGGTGCGCGCCGAGGGCTTCCAGGCCTTGTCGAAGGTGGAGGTCAGCGGCAACGGCGCGAGCATCCAGGCGGTGCTCAACGTGGTCGACGACGAGTGCATCGTGTCGCCCACCGAACTCGGCCTGAGCGAAGAGGCCTTCGCCAGCCTGGGCCTGCCGGCCGGCCACGCCGCCGGCCTGCAGCATGCCGAGCCGCCCGCGTCGATCGCCGCGCTGCACCGCAAGATCGCCGGCGAGCGCCTGTCGCGCGACGACCTGCACGGCATCGTGCGCGACATCGCGCGCATGCGCTACACGAAGATCGAGCTGGCCGCCTTCGTCGTCGCCGCCAACCAGTTCGAGATGGACCGCGACGAGGTGCTGCACCTCACCGAGGCGATGATCGCCGTCGGCCGCCGTCTCGACTGGCGCCACGAGGTGCGCGGCGGCCCGGTGGTCGACAAGCACTGCATCGGCGGCATCCCGGGCAACCGCACGTCGATGCTGGTGGTGCCCATCGTCGCCGCGCACGGCATGCTGATCCCCAAGACCTCGTCGCGTGCGATCACCTCGCCGGCCGGCACGGCCGACACGATGGAGGTGCTGGCGCGCGTCGACCTGCCCTTCGAGCGCCTCGCGCAGATCGTGCGCGAGACCGGCGGCTGCCTCGCCTGGGGCGGCACCGCCGATCTCTCGCCGGCCGACGACGTGCTGATCGCCGTCGAGCGCCCGCTGGGCATCGACTCGCCGGGGCAGATGGTGGCCTCGATCCTGTCGAAGAAGATCGCCGCCGGCTCGACGCACCTGGTGCTCGACATCCCGGTCGGCCCGAGCGCCAAGGTGCGCGGCATGCCCGAGGCGCAGCGGCTGAAGAAGCTGTTCGAGGTGGTGGCCGCGCGCTTGCAGCTGCAGATCGACGTGGTGATCACCGACGGCCGCCAGCCGATCGGCCGCGGCATCGGCCCGGTGCTGGAGGCGCGCGACGTGCTGCAGGTGCTGGAGAACGACCCGGCCGCGCCGGCCGACCTGCGCCAGAAGGCGCTGCGCCTGGCCGGCCGCGTGATCGAGTTCGACCCCGACGTGCGCGGCGGCGACGGCTTCGCGATCGCGCGCGACATCCTCGACTCGGGCCGCGCGCTGGCCAAGATGAACCAGATCATCGACGCACAGGGCCGCCGTCCCTTCGACCGCTTGGTGCCGCCGCTGGCGCCGCTGAGCTTCGAAGTCGCGGCGGCGGCCGACGGCGTGGTCACGGCGATCGACAACCTCGCGATCGCGCGCATCGCGCAGCTCGCCGGCGCGCCGAAAGCGGCCGGCGCCGGCATCGAATTGCTGCGCCGCCTGGGCGAGCCGGTGCGGCGCGGCGAGCCGCTGTACCGCGTGTTCGCGCGCTACGAGGCGGATCTCGACTACGCGCGCCGCAAGGCGGTGGCCGACGGCGGCTACCGCGTCGGCGATGCGGCCGAGCTGCCGCGCGACTTCACCGGTTCATCCAACGGGGCTTGAGATGTTGCTCGCCTTCGCCGACGAACGTGAACTGGCCGCGAAGCTGGCTGCCGAACTCGCCTGCGAGCTGGCGTTCATCGCCGAACACCGCTTCCCCGACGGCGAGATCAAGCTGACGCTGCCCAGCCCGCTGCCCGAGCGGGTGATCGTGCTGCGCGGCCTGCAGCAGCCCAACGAGCGACTGGTGCAACTGCTGCTCGCCGCCAAGACCGCGCGCCGCCTCGGCGCCAGGCGCCTCGCGCTGGCCTCGCCGTACCTGGCCTACATGCGCCAGGACATCGAGTTCCACCCCGGCGAGGCGATCAGCCAGCGCATCGTCGCCGGCTTTCTCGGCGAATTGTTCGAGCGCGTCGTCACGATCGACCCGCACCTGCACCGCATCGCCTCGCTGGACGAAGTGATGCCCGGCTCGCGCGGCTTCGCGCTGACGGCCGCGCCGCTGCTGGGCGAGTGGATCGCGGCGCAATGGGCAGGTGAAGCCAAGCCCTTGCTCGTCGGCCCCGACGAGGAGGCCGATCAATGGGTGCGCGCCGCCGGCGAGCGCACCGGCCTGGAAGGCTTCGTCTGCCGCAAGACGCGCCGCGGCGACCGCGATGTCGAGGTGGAGCTGCCGGCGCTGGGCATCGCCGGCCGCGAGATCGTGCTGATCGACGACGTGGCCAGCACCGGCCACACGCTGGTGCAGGCGGCGCGTGCGCTGCATGCGCGCGGCGTGGCGGCGGTGGACGCCGCGGTGGTGCATGCGCTGTTCGACCGCGACGCGGTGGCGCGCCTGCACGAGGCCGGCATCCGGCGTGTGTGGAGCACCGACGCGGTGCCGCATCCGAGCAACGTGCTGTCGATCGCGCCGCTGCTCGCCGCGGCGCTGCGCGACTTCTGAACTACGCCTTGCCCTGGTTCGCCACCGCCGCGGCCGCCTTGGCCGCCGCCTCGGCGTCGCCGAGGTAGTAGTGGCGGATCGGCTTCAGGTTCGCATCCAGCTCGTAGACCAGCGGGATGCCGTTCGGGATGTTCAGCCCGACGATGTCGTCGTCGGAGATGCCGTCGAGGTACTTCACCAGCGCGCGGATGCTGTTGCCGTGCGCCGAGATCAGCACGCGCTGGCCGGCGCGGATCGCCGGCGCGATCGTGTCGTTCCAGTACGGCAGCACGCGCGCCACGGTGTCCTTCAGGCATTCGGTCAGCGGCACCTCGCCGGGCCCGAGCTTCTCGTAGCGGCGGTCGCCGCGCTCGCAGCGCGGGTCGTTCGCTTCCAGCGGCGGCGGCGGCGTGTCGTAGCTGCGCCGCCAGACCAGCACCTGCTCGTCGCCGAACTTCTTGGCCGTCTCAGCCTTGTTCAGCCCTTGCAGCGCGCCGTAGTGGCGCTCGTTGAGGCGCCAGTGCTTGACCACCGGCAGCCAGTGGCGGTCCATCTGGTCGAGTGCGTGCCAGGTGGTCCAGATCGCGCGCTGCAGCACCGAGGTGTGCACCACGTCGAACTCGTAGCCCTCGGCCTTCAGCAGCCGCCCGGCCTCCTTCGCCTGTTCGACGCCGGTGGGCGTCAGGCCCACGTCGGTCCAGCCGGTGAAGCGGTTCTCGAGGTTCCAGGTCGATTCGCCGTGGCGGATCAGCACGAGCTTGGTCATGACGGGAGGCGGTGCGCGGTGGGGGATAAGAGGGTGAATTCTATAATTCGCGTTTGCCCGGCAGCCTTCGAAAGGCCCCCTTGAAGTTCTTCATCGACAACTGGTTCCTGTTCCTCGCCGCGCTGGTCTCCGGCGGCCTGCTCGCGTGGCCCAAGCTCGGCGGAGGCGGCGGCCTCGCGGGGCGCATCTCGGCGGCCGAGGCGGTGCAATTGATCAACCGCGAGAAGGCGGTGCTGATCGACGTCTGCGAGCCGGCCGAATACGCCGCCGGCCACGCCGCCGGCGCGAAGAGCGTGCCGCTGGGCTCGCTGGCCGGCTCCACCGAGCTGCCGAAGAACAAGGCGCTGCCGCTGGTGCTGGTCTGCGCCTCGGGCGCGCGCGCCTCGCGCGCCGCGGCGCAGTTGAAGAAGGCCGGCTACGACAAGGCGCACGTGCTGGCCGGCGGCCTGAAGGCGTGGCGCGAGGCCAACCTGCCGGTCGAGAAGTCGGCCTGAGCGCAGGAGCACAGCATGCCCGCCGTCAAGATGTACACCACCCAGGTCTGCCCGTACTGCCAGCGCGCCAAGATGCTGCTCAAGCAGCGCGGCGTGGCGCACATCGACGAAGTGCGCATCGACCTCGACCCCGCCGAACGCGACCGCATGATCGAGATCACCGGCCGGCGCACCGTGCCGCAGATCTTCATCGGCGACACCCACGTGGGCGGCTGCGACGACCTGATCGCGCTCGACCAGCGCGGCGGCCTGGTGCCGCTGCTGCAAGCCTGATAATCCCCGGTTCGCCGCCGTCGCGCGGCAGCCCACTACAGAGACTCTCATGGCCGACGACAACCAGACCCCGGTGTTCCAGATCCAGCGCATGTACCTGAAGGACTTGTCGCTCGAGCAGCCCAACTCGCCGCAGATCCTGCTCGAGCAGGCGCAGCCGGCGGTCGACATCCAGCTCGGCCTGGGCGCCGAGGCGATCGCCGACGGCGTCTACGAAGTCGCGGTGACGGCCACCGTCACCACCAAGGTCAACGACAAGGTGCTGTTCCTGGTCGAGGCCAAGCAGGCCGGCATCTTCGAGATCCGCAACATCCCCGACGAGCAGATCGACCAGATCATCGGCATCGCCTGCCCGGGCATCGTCTATCCGTACCTGCGCGCGATCGTCTCCGACGTGTGCACGCGCGCCGGCTTCCCGCCGGTGCTGCTGGCCGAGGTGAACTTCCAGGCCATGTACGAAGCCCAGCGCGCCCAGGCGCAGGGCAACGGCAACGGCGCGGGCATCATCACCAGCGCCAACTGATAGGCTCCGCGCCGCGCCCCCGATGAACCTGACGGTGCTCGGTGCCGGGGCCTGGGGCACGGCGCTCGCGGCCAGCGCCTGCGCGCGCCAGCGCACGCAGCTGTGGGCGCGCGACGCGGCGCAGGCGTCGGCGATGCGGCGCGAGCGCCGCAACGCGCGCTACCTGCCCGAAGCGGCCTTGCCCGAGGCGCTTGAAGTCACCGACGATTTCGACGCCGCGATCGCGCATGCGCGCGACGGCCTGATCGTGATCGCCACGCCGATGGCCGGCCTCGAAGAGATGCTGCGCCGCGTGCCGGCCGATGCCGCCGGCGTGCTGTGGCTGTGCAAGGGCTTCCAGCAGGGCCGCGGCCGGCTCGGCCACGAGATCGCGCGCGACGTGGCGCCGGCGCTGCGCTGCGGCGTGCTGTCGGGCCCCAGCTTCGCGCTCGAAGTCGCGCGCGGCCAGCCCACCGCGCTGGTGGCGGCGAGCAGCGATGCGGCGCTGGCCGAACGCGCCGTCGAGGCCTTCCACGGCGATGGCCTGCGCGTCTACACCTCGGCCGATCCGGTGGGCGTGGAAGTCGGCGGCGCGGTCAAGAACGTGATGGCGATCGCCACCGGCATCGCCGACGGCATGGCGCTGGGCCTGAACGCACGCGCCGCGCTGATCACGCGCGGCCTGGCGGAGATGACGCGCCTGGGCGTCGCGCTGGGCGCGCGCGCCGAGACCTTCATGGGCCTGTCGGGCCTGGGCGACCTGGTGCTCACCACCACCGGCGAGCTGTCGCGCAACCGGCGCGTCGGCCTGCTGCTGGCCGGCGGCAAACCGCTGGCGCAGATCCTCGCCGAGCTGGGCCACGTCGCCGAAGGCGTGCTCAGCGCGCCGACGGTGCTGCGGCGCGCGCAAGGCCTGGGCGTCGCGATGCCGATCACCGAGGCGGTGGTCGGAGTGCTCAAAGGACGCATCACGCCGGCGCAGGCGCTCGCGCTGCTGATGGGGCGCGAGGCGCGCGCCGAACACTGAATCGATGAAAGGCCTTCGCATGCATCGTCGTCATCTGCTGCGCGGCGCCGCGGCGCTCGTCGCGCTGCCCGCCTTCGCGCAGGCCTGGCCGTCGCGCCCGATCAAGCTGGTGATTCCGTTCCCGCCCGGCAGCTCGCCGGACATCATCGGCCGCCTGATCGCCGAGCCGCTGGCCGCCGCGCTCGGCCAGCCGGTGGTGGTGGACAACAAGCCCGGCGCGGGCGGCAACGTCGGCACCGGTCTGGTCGCCAAGGCCGAGCCCGACGGCCACACGCTGCTGTTCACGATCCAGGGCCCGCTGGTCACCGCGCCGCTGCTGAGCAAGTCGCTGCCCTACGACCCGGCGAAGGAACTCGCGCCGGTGACGCTGGTGGCGACCTCGCCGAACCTGCTGGTGGTCGACCCGAAGCTGGGCGCGCAGACGCTCGCCGATTTCGTGCGCGTCGCGAAGGCGAAGAAGGGCGAGCTGAACTACGGCAGCGTCGGCAACGGCAGCGCCGCGCACCTCGCGATGGAGCTGTTCAAGAGCCGCGCCGGCATCGAGCTCGTGCACGTGCCCTACCAGGGCTTTCCGCAGGTGGTCAACGCGATCCTTGCCGGCGAGGTGCAGGCCGGCTTCATGGTGCCCGGCATCGCGATGGGCCAGGTGCGCGCCGGCAGGCTGCGCGGCTTGGCGGTCAGCACGCTGGGCCGCAGCAGCGCGCTGCCGGAATTCCCGACGCTGGCCGAACAGGGCTACCCCGGCTTCGAGGCGGTGTCGTGGCAGGCCGTTCTGGCGCCGGCGAAGACGCCCGCGGCGATCGTCGAGCGCGTCTCGCGCGAGCTGCTGCGCATCGTGCGCAGCGACGAGGTGCGCGCGAAGATGCTGGCGCAGTACTTCAGCGCCGCCGGCACCGCGCCGGCCGCGCTCGCCAACCTGATGGCGAGCGAGCGCGAGCGCTGGGCCAGGGTGATCGCGGCGGCGGGCGTCAAGCCGGAGTGATGGCCCTTCGACAAGCTCAGGGCGAACGGATTTCTACGCGTAGCCGTTGCAGCGCCAGGCCTCGAACACCGCCACCGCGACGGCATTCGACAGATTCAGGCTGCGCTGGCCGGCGCGCATCGGC
This sequence comes from Pseudomonadota bacterium, assembly GCA_029779845.1. Classification (GTDB taxonomy): domain Bacteria; phylum Pseudomonadota; class Gammaproteobacteria; order Burkholderiales; family Burkholderiaceae_C; genus Piscinibacter. The sequence continues at coordinate 88,700 of JAKOZT010000121.1, forward strand.
AGGCGCACGCGCTGCCCGGGCGCGAAGCCGTCGCGCACGTCCGCCGGCAAGCCCGCGCTCTCCGAGCCGAACACCAGCCAGTCGCCGGCGCGCCAGTTCACGTCGGCGAACGAACGTGTCGCGCGCGTCGTGAAGGCGAAGCAGCGTTCGGGTGCCGGCGCGCAATCGCGCACGAAGGCCTGCCACGACGCATGGCGGCGCACGCGGGCGTACTCGTGGTAGTCGAGCCCGGCGCGCACCAGCAGCTTGTCGTCCATCGAGAAGCCGAGCGGCTCGATCAGGTGCAGCGCGCAGCCGGTGTTGGCGGCCAGGCGGATCACGTTGCCGGTGTTGGGCGGGATCTCGGGATGCACGAGCACGATGTTGAACATGGCGCGCGGATTCTGCGCGATGCGCTCAGGCCCCGTCCGGCGCGGGCGTGCGCGCCAGCACCCACAGCTGCACGCCCGCCGCGCCGGCGGCCAGCAGCGTGCGCGCCATCTCGGCGGCGGTGGCGCCGCTGGTCAGCACGTCGTCGACGATCGCGAGGCGCTTGCCTTCGACTTCATGCCGCCGCAGCGGCTCGACCGCGAAGGCGCCGCGCACGTTGGCCGCGCGCCGCTCCAGCGGCAGCTCGGCCTGGTGCGGCGTGTCGCGGACGCGCAGCAGCAGGCGCGCTTCGGCGCGCGGCCCGAGGCGGCGCGCCAGTTCCCACGACTGGTTGAAGCCGCGTTCGCGCAGGCGTGCATCGGAGAGCGGCGCGGGCAGGACCAGATCGACTTCGCTTGCCTCGCGCAGCGCTTCGCGCAGCAGTCCGGCGAACACACCCGCGAGTTCGCTGTGGCCGTGGAACTTGAAGCGGCGGATCAGGCCGCTCCAGGGCTCGGCGTAGTCGAGCGCGGTGAACGTGCGCTCGAAAGGCGGCGGCTCGCGCAGGCAGGCGCCGCACAGCGGCTGCCCCTGGGGCACGGCGATCGCGCAGCGGGTGCAGCGCGATCGCGGGGCCGACGCGCCGCGGCGGCAGGCCTCGCACAGCGCGCCGCGTCCCCAGCCGCGGCACAGGCTGCACTGGCCGGGCAGGGCGTCGAGCAGCGCGGCGAAGGTCGGCACCGGCTCAATATACTGCCCGCCCATGAGCGACGCGCCCGCCCCCGACCTTGCCGCGCGCGGGCTCGATGCGCACGCCGTACAGGCATCGCTGCGCCGCATGGCGCGCGCGGACGAAGCGCCGTGGCTGCATCGCGAAGTGGCGCGCCGCATGGCCGAGCGGCTGGCCATCATCAAGCTGCAGCCGGCGTTGCTGATCGACTGGTGGTCGTGGCTGGGCGCCGGCAGCGAAGCGCTCGCGCAGGCCTATCCGGACGCGCAGCGCGTGCTGGTCGAGCCGACGCCCGCGCTGAAGCAACGCAGCGAAGCCGCGCTGGCGCGGCCGTGGTGGTCGCCCAAGCGCTGGCGATCGAACGCGCCGCGCGTTCGGCTCGACGGCGAGCCCTTGCCGCAAGGCGCGCAACTGCTGTGGGCCAACATGATGCTGCACGCGGTGGCCGACCCGCCCGCCCTCTTCGAGCGCTGGCAACAGGCGCTCGCGGTCGACGGCTTCGTGATGTTCTCCTGCCTCGGCCCCGGTACGCTGCGCGAACTGCGCGACTTGTACGCGCGGCTCGGCTGGGGCGAGGCGACGCCGAACTTTGTCGACATGCACGACCTCGGCGACATGCTCGTGCACGCCGGCTTCGCCGATCCGGTGATGGACCAGGAGGTGCTCACGCTGCAATGGCGCGACGCCGATGCGCTGCTGGCCGAGCTGCGCAGCCTGGGCGGCAACGCCGCGCCCCATCGCTTTGCCGGTTGCCGAACGCCGCGCTGGCGCGAGGACTTGCGCCGCGCGCTCGACGGCCTTGCCTCAGATCAAGGCCGCATCTCGCTGAGCTTCGAAGTGGCCTATGGCCACGCCTTGCGCGCCGCGCCGCGCGCCGCTGTCGCCGCGGAAACCCGTGTGCCGATCAGCGACATGCGAGCGTTGATCCGGAGTCGGAACGCCAAACCGGTGCGTTAAACTCTTTGTATTCGATCAAAGCAACGTCGGATTCGATGTGCTTGTCGAGTCGGTGGTCAGTATCACGTAAGAGAGGGCATGTCGATCGGGACGATCGCTGCCGTTCGACGACGCGGCCGCCGCGCGATGGGGGAGCCGGGCGGCACGCCTGCCCGGTGCGGCTGAAGCGGCAACAAAATCTGAAGTGAGAGCGATGAAGACGATCAAATCACTCCGTGCGACGCTGGCGCGCAGCGCCGTCGCGGTGGGCGTGGCGCTGGCCACGCAGGCCGCCTGGGCGGTCAACAGCCTGCCGGGCGGGCCGGCCGTCAACCAGCTCGACCTGCATCCGCCGGTGACCCGCATCGCCGCCGAGCAGCAGTGGCTGCACTGGTTCATGCTGGTCATCTGCACGGTGATCTTCATCGGCGTGTTCGGCGTGATGTTTTATTCGATCATCAAGCACCGCAAGAGCCGCGGCGCCAAGGCCGCCAACTTCCACGAGAGCACCACGGTCGAGATCGTCTGGACCATCGTGCCGCTGCTGATCGTGATCGCGATGGCGCTGCCGGCCACCAAGGTGGTGGTCGCGATGAAGGACACCAGCGCTGCCGACCTCACCATCAAGGCCACCGGCTACCAGTGGAAGTGGGGCTACGACTACCTGAAGGGCGAGGGCGAGGGCATCGCCTTCCTCTCGACGCTCGACGCCGCGCAGCGCGAGATGTCCAACAGCGGCCACCCGCCGCCCACCGACGACTACCTGCTCAAGGTCGACAACCCGCTGGTCGTGCCGGTGGACACCAAGGTGCGCATCATCACCACCGCCAACGACGTGATCCACGCCTGGATGGTGCCGTCGCTCGGCGTCAAGCAGGATGCCATCCCCGGCTTCGTGCGCGACACCTGGTTCCGCGCCGAGAAGACCGGCGACTTCTACGGCCAGTGCGCCGAGCTGTGCGGCAAGGAGCACGCCTACATGCCGATCCACGTCAAGGTGCTGTCCAAGGCCGACTACAGCGCCTGGGCCGACGACCGCAAGAAGGCGATGGCGGCCGCGGCCGACGATCCGGCCAAGGTCTGGAAGCTCGAAGACCTGGTGGCGCGCGGCGAGAAGGTCTACGCCGCCAACTGCGCCGCCTGCCACCAGCCCAACGGCAAGGGCGCCGGCCCGATCAAGCCGCTCGACGGCTCGCCGGTGGTGCTCGACGCCGAGAAGGCCAAGCAGCTCTCGGTGGTGCTCAACGGCCAGAACAACGGCACGATGCCGGCGTGGAAGCAGCTCTCGGACACCGAGATCGCGGCCGTCGTCACCTTCACGAAGAACCACTGGTCGAACAAGACCGGCCAGGTGGTGCAGCCGGCGGACGTGCTCGCCGCCCGCAAGTAAAACGCATCCGAGGAAACCGACATGAGCGCAGTCATCGACCATCACGGCGGTCACGCCCACGACCACGGTCACGATCACGGCCACGACCACCACGCGCCGCACGGCTGGCGCCGCTGGCTCTACGCGACGAACCACAAGGACATCGGCACGATGTACCTGCTGTTCTCGTTCGCGATGCTGATGGTCGGCGGCGTGCTCGCGCTGCTGATCCGCGCCGAGCTGTTCCAGCCCGGGCTGCAGATCGTCAACCCGCAGCTGTTCAACCAGCTGACCACGATGCACGGGCTGATCATGGTGTTCGGCGCGATCATGCCGGCCTTCGTCGGCTTCGCGAACTGGATGATCCCGCTGCAGATCGGCGCGAGCGACATGGCCTTCGCGCGCATGAACAACCTCAGCTTCTGGCTGCTGATCCCCGCGGCGATCATGCTGGTGGGCTCGTTCTTCATGCCCGGCGGCGCGCCGGCGGCGGGCTGGACGCTCTACGCGCCGCTGACGCTGCAGATGGGCCCGAGCATGGACGCCGGCATCTTCGCGATGCACATCATGGGCGCCAGCTCGATCATGGGCTCGATCAACATCATCGTGACGGTCCTGAACATGCGCGCGCCGCGCATGACGCTGATGAAGATGCCGCTGTTCTGCTGGACCTGGCTGATCACCGCCTACCTGCTGATCGCGGTGATGCCGGTGCTGGCCGGCGCGATCACGATGACGCTGACCGACCGCCACTTCGGCACGCACTTCTTCAACCCCGCGGGCGGCGGCGACCCGGTGATGTACCAGCACATCTTCTGGTTCTTCGGGCACCCCGAGGTCTACATCATGATCCTGCCGGCCTTCGGCATCGTCAGCGCGATCATCCCGGCCTTCGCGCGCAAGCCGCTGTTCGGCTACGCCTCGATGGTGTACGCCACCGCGTCGATCGCGATCCTGTCGTTCATCGTCTGGGCGCACCACATGTTCACCACCGGCATGCCGGTGACGGGCCAGCTGTTCTTCATGTACGCGACGATGCTGATCGCGGTGCCCACCGGCGTGAAGGTGTTCAACTGGATCGCCACGATGTGGCGCGGCTCGATGACCTTCGAGACGCCGATGCTGTGGGCGGTGGGCTTCATCTTCGTGTTCACGATGGGCGGCTTCACCGGGCTGATCTGCGCGATGGCGCCGATCGACATCCAGATCCAGGACACCTACTACATCGTCGCGCACTTCCACTACGTGCTGGTGGCCGGCTCGCTGTTCGCGATGTTCGCCGGCGTCTACTACTGGGGCCCGAAGTGGACCGGCACGATGTACTCCGAGACGCGCGGCAAGATCCACTTCTGGGGCTCGATGGTGTTCTTCAACGTCACCTTCTTCCCGATGCACTTCCTCGGGCTGGCCGGCATGCCGCGCCGCTACGCCGACTACCCGATGCAGTTCGCCGACTTCAACATGATCGCGTCGATCGGCGCCTTCGGCTTCGGGCTGATGCAGGTGTACTTCTTCCTCTTCGTGGTCGTGCCGATGATGCGCGGCCACGGCGCCAAGGCGCCGCAGAAGCCCTGGGAAGCCGCCGAGGGGCTGGAGTGGGAAGTGCCGTCGCCGGCGCCGTTCCACACCTTCGAGACGCCGCCGCTGCTGAACGCGTCGGCCACCAAGGTGATCGGCTGAGGATGGCTGCGATGACGCCCGAAGAGCAGAAGAAGGCCAATGTGCGGCTGGCGCTGATCCTGGCGTCGGTGGCGGTCGCGCTGTTCGTCGGCTTCCTGGTCAAGAGCGCGCTGTTCGGCGTCTGAGATGAGCGCGAGCCGGCACGACACCGACGCGGCCCTGCGCGGCGACAACCGGCGCATGGTCGGCAAGCTCGTCGTGATCGCGGCGCTGATGTTCGGCTTCGGCTACGCGCTGGTGCCGATGTACCGCGCGATCTGCACCGCGCTGGGCATCAACGTGCTGTCGGTGGCCGAGCGCAAGGTGCCGGGCAACGCGCCGGCGTCGGGGAATTCGCAGGTCGACACCAGCCGCATCGTCACCGTCGAGTTCGACGCCAACGTGCGCGGGCCGTGGGAGTTCAAGCCGGCGCAGCGCTCGGTCGACGTGCATCCGGGCGAACTGACCACCGTGATGTACGAGTTCCGCAACGTGCAGAACCGCACGATGGCCGCGCAGGCCATCCCGAGCTACGCGCCGCGCCAGGCGATGGCGCACTTCAACAAGCTCGAGTGCTTCTGCTTCAACGAATACACGCTCGCGCCGGGCGAGAGCAAGCGCTGGCCGGTGGTCTTCGTGATCGACCCCAAGCTGCCGAAGGACGTGCGCACCATCACGCTGTCGTACACCTTCTTCGAGGTGGGCGGCAAGACGCCGCCGGAGCCGAGCACATGAGCGGCGGGCTGAAGGACGCGGTGCGCCGCAAGGGCTCGTTCCTGCAGACGATGCGCGCGGTGGCGTGGTCGTTCTTCGGTGTGCGCAAGTCGCGCGAGCACGAGCGCGACATCAACCAGCTCAACCCGGTGCACGTGATCGTCGCCGGAGTGATCGGCGCCGCCGTCTTCATCGGCGTGCTGGTGCTCGTCGTCAACTGGATCATCGCCAGCGGCGTGGCGAAATGAAAACTGACTGAAACAGGACCCACAGGAGAACCCATGTCGGCAACCATCCCGCACGGGCAGACGCCCTACTACTTCGTTCCGGCGCCGTCGCGCTTCCCGGTGCTCACCGCCGCCGGGCTGTTCTTCGTCATCTTCGGCGCGTCGCAGTGGGTCAACGGCCACGGCTGGGGCGCGTGGGTCACCCTGTTCGGCCTGCTGATGTGGGCCTTCGTGATGCAGGGCTGGTTCCGCCAGGCGATCGGCGAGAGCGAGGGCGGGCTGTACAGCCAGCGCATCGACCTGTCGTTCCGCTGGAGCATGAGCTGGTTCATCTTCTCCGAGGTGATGTTCTTCGGCGCCTTCTTCGGCGCGCTGTACTGGACGCGCCTGCACGCGCTGCCCAACCTGGGCAGCATGGAGAACGCGCTGCTGTGGCCCGACTTCAAGGCCGTGTGGCCGAGCGCTGCGCCGGGCTACACCGGTGCGCCGGGAGGCACCGTCGAGCCGTTCACGACGATGGGCCCGTGGCCGCTGCCGACCATCAACACGCTGCTGCTGCTGACCTCCGGCGTCACGCTGACCATCGCCCACCACGCGCTGATCGCCGACAAGCGCGGCAAGACGATCTTCTGGATGTGGATCACCGTGCTGCTGGGCGCCACCTTCCTCGGCGTGCAGGGCTACGAGTACATGCACGCCTACCGCGACCTGAACCTCAAGCTCAGCTCGGGCGCTTACGGCTCGACCTTCTTCATGCTGACCGGCTTCCACGGCTTCCACGTGCTCGTCGGCATGCTGATGCTGCTGTTCATCACGATCCGGCTGATGAAGGGCCACTTCACGCCGCAGCGCCACTTCGGCTTCGAGGGCGCGGCCTGGTACTGGCACTTCGTCGACGTGGTCTGGCTCGGCCTGTACATCGTGGTGTACTGGGCGTGAGCGGGACGTGAGTGCGTGCCTGCGCGCGCACTCGCGCCAGCGAGCGAGCTGATGCCTGCAGGCATCAGCGCGGCCGGCCGGGCCTGAGGCGAGCGGCCGGCTCCTTCGAAAACGCCGCGCGAGCGGCGTTTTTCTATTTCGCGACCGGAATGCCCTTCGGCTCGATCCAGCCCATGTACCACGAGAGCATCACGAAGGCGAACAGCGCCACCGAGATCGCCACGCGCAGGGCGAGCGCGCGCATCATGCGGTCCGACTTGGGCTTGCCGTCGCGGCCTTCGCGGAGCATGAACACGCCGGCCGAGCCCAGCGCGACCAGGATGCCGACGAAGGCGAGCGCGATCACGATCTTCATGCGCAGCGATTATCCGCCTGCGTGGCACGGCGCGAGGGGCGCATGAACGCGCGCACGCGCCGCGTCGTGGTGCTGATCGCCGCGCTGCTGGGCGCGGCGCTGACCGCGCGGCTGGGCGTGTGGCAGCTCTCGCGCGCCGCGGAGAAGCAAGCGCTGCAGGCCGCGCTGGAGGCGCGCGGCGCCGAGCCGCCGCTGGCCCCGGCCGCGCTGGCGCGCACGAGCGGCGAAGCGGCCGCCCAGCAGCACCGCCGCATCGCGCTGCAAGGGCGCTGGATCGGCGGCCGCACGGTCTTCCTGGACAACCGGGCGATGGACGGACGCGCCGGCTTCGTCGTGATCACGCCGCTGGCGCTCGAAGCCGGCGACGGGGACGCGGTGCTGGTGCAGCGCGGCTGGGTGCCGCGCGACGCCGCCGATCGCACGCGCGTGCCGCCGATCGTTTCGCCCGAGGGCAGGGTGAGCGTCGAGGGCCGCATCGCCGCGCCGCCGTCGCGGCTCTTCGAACTGGGCGCCGAGGGGCAGGGCGCGATCCGGCAGAATCTCGACCTCGACGCCTTCGCGCGCGAAACCGGCCTGCGCCTGCGGCCGCTGTCGGTGCAGCAGACCGATGGCGGCGGGGCGCAGGCCGATGGCCTGCTGCGCCACTGGCCGGCACCCGCGCTCGATGTGCACAAGCACTATGGCTATGCCTTCCAGTGGTTCGCACTCGCGGCCTTGATCACGGGTCTGTATGTCTGGTTCCAACTCGTCCGCCCCCGGCTCCGCCGCGGCGCGTGAAGCGGCCCTCGAGGCCGCGCCGCTGAGCTTCACGGTGCACTCGATGCCCGAGCCGGGCCTGGCCGACGCCGGCCGGCGCACCGCGGCCGGGCGCATCAAGATGCTGCTGATCCTGCTGGTGTGCGCGGCGCCGGTGATCGCCTCGTACTTCACTTACTTCGTGATCCGCCCCGAGGGCCGCACCAACTACAGCACGCTGATCGCGCCGCAGGTGCCGCTGCCCGAGGCGCTGCCGCTGTCCGACCTGCAGGGCCGCGCGGTGCCGGCCGCCTCGCTGCACGGCCAGTGGCTGCTGGTGGTGGTGGCCGGGGGCGCCTGCGACGCCGCCTGCGAGAAGCGCCTGTGGCTGCAGCGCCAGCTGCGCGAGGCGCTCGGCCGCGACAGGGACCGGCTCGACAAGGTCTGGCTGGTGAGCGACGCGCAGCCGCTGCGCGCGCAGACCGCGCAGGCGATGAACGCCGGCGACCCCGTCACCGTGCTGCGCGTGCCGCGCGAGGCGCTGGCGCAGTGGCTGCGGCCGGCCGAGGGCAGCGCGCTCGAAGCGCACTTCTACATCGTCGACCCGCGCGGCAACTGGATGATGCGCGCCCCCGGCGAGCCCGATGCCGCGAAACTGCGCCGCGACCTCGAGAAGCTGATGCGCGGCTCGGCCGGCTGGGACAGCCCCGGCCGCCCCTGACACGCCCCGCACGCGATGGATGCCCAGCCCCTGTACGACCTTTCGCCGCTGCTGCGCATGGTGCTGCTGGCCAGCGCGCTCGCGCTCGGCCCGCTGGCCTGGCTGTGGCTGCGCCATCGCGACGCCTCGTCGGGCAAGCGCCTGCACGCGCTGACGCTGCTGACGCTCTTCCTCACCTTCGACCTGGTGGTGTTCGGCGCCTTCACGCGCCTGTCGGACTCGGGCCTGGGCTGCCCCGACTGGCCGGGCTGCTACGGCAACGCCAGCCCGCTGGGCGCGCACGCCGAGATCCACGCCGCGCAGAGCGCGCTGCCCAGCGGCCCGGTCACGCACGGCAAGGCCTGGGTCGAGATGATCCATCGCTACCTCGCCACCACGGTGGGCATGCTGATCATCGTGATGACGCTGGCGAGCTGGCGCGAAGCGCGGCGCGGCCGCAGCAAGCTCTCGCCGTGGTGGGCGACGGCCACGCTCGCCTGGGTGTGCGCGCAGGGCGCGTTCGGCGCGCTGACGGTCACGCTCAAGCTCTTCCCGGCCATCGTCACGCTGCACCTGCTCGGCGGCATCGGGCTGCTGGCGCTGCTGGCGGTGCAGGCCGAGCTGCAGCAGCCGCGCCCGCTGGCGCTGTCGGGCGCGCTGCGGCGCGGCCTCGCGATCGTGGCTGCGCTGGCGCTGCTGCAGGTGACGCTGGGCGGCTGGGTCAGCACCAACTATGCGGTGCTGGCCTGCAGCGAATTCCCCACCTGCCAGGGCTCGTGGTGGCCGGCGATGGACTTCCGCCACGGCTTCACGATCTGGCACGAGCTGGGCATGACCGCGCAGGGCGACTGGCTGCCCTTCGAGGCGCTCACCGCCATCCACTACGTGCACCGCCTGAGCGCCTACGCGGTGTTCGCCGCGATGCTGGCGCTGGCCTGGGCGCTGCACCGCAGCGGCGTGGCCGAGGCGCGGCGTATCGCGCTGACGCTGGTGGGTCTCGCCGCGTGGCAGCTGCTGTCCGGCCTGAGCAACGTGGTGCTGGGCTGGCCGCTGCTGGCCGCGCTGGCGCACACCGCCGGCGCCGCGCTGCTGCTGGCCGGGCTCGCCGCCTGGCTGGTGCGCGCCGCGCTGGCGCGCCGCGGCGCGCACCAGCCCTCGCTCGGCGCCGCGGCCGGCGCGATCCTGTAGGCTTTTCGTTTTCCGCCCATGTCAGAAACCGCCCAGACCGTCGCGCCGCCGCGCAGCAGCGCGCAGCGCATGCCCTCGCGCTGGCGCCAGTACCACGTGCTGACCAAGCCGCGCGTGGTGCAGCTGATCGTGTTCTGCGCGGTGATCGGCATGCTGCTGGCCACCCCTGGCCTGCCGCCGTGGCGCGCGGCGCTGGCCGGCACCGTCGGCATCTGGCTGGTGGCGGCGGCCGCCGCGGCCTTCAACTGCCTGATCGAGCAGCACATCGACGCGCGCATGGCGCGCACCGCCTGGCGGCCCACCGCGCGCGGCGAGCTGACGCGCCCGCAAACGCTGCTGTTCTCCGGCCTGCTGTGCGCGGCCGGCTGCGCGCTGCTGTACGTGGGCGCGAACCCGCTGACGATGTGGCTGACGCTGGGCACCTTCGTCGGCTACGCGATCGTCTACACCGTGGTGCTCAAGCCGCTGACGCCGCAGAACATCGTGATCGGCGGCGCCTCGGGCGCGATGCCGCCGGTGCTGGGCTGGGCGGCGGTGCGCGGCGAGGTCGGCCACGAGGCGCTGATCCTGTGCCTGATCATCTTCCTGTGGACGCCGCCGCACTTCTGGGCGCTGGCGCTGTACCGCGCCGAGGACTACCGCCGCGCCGGCCTGCCGATGCTGCCGGTGACGCACGGCAACGAGTTCACGCGGCTGCAGGTGCTGCTCTACACCTTCGTGCTGTTCGCCGCCACGCTGCTGCCCTTCGTCTCGGGCATGAGCGGCTGGTTCTACCTCGCCGCCGCGCTGGTGCTCGGCGCGATGTTCATCGGCTACGCCTGGAAGCTGTGGCGCGACTACTCGGATGCGCTGGCGCGCAAGACCTTCCGCTTTTCCATCCTCCACCTCTCGCTGCTGTTCGCCGCGCTGCTGGTGGACCACTACCTCGGGTTGCTGCTGCAATGATCTCCCGCCGCTTCGCTGTTCTCGCGCTTGCCTCCACGCTGCTGCCCGCCTGCGACAAGCCCGGCGGCGGCGCGCCCGGGCCGTCGCCGTCGTTCCGCGCCGTCGACATCACCGGCGCGGAGTACGCGCGATCGCTCGCGCTGTCCGACCCCGACGGCCGGCTGCGCACGCTGGCCGACTTCAAGGGCAAGGTGACGGTGGTGTTCTTCGGCTACACGCAGTGCCCCGACGTCTGCCCGACCACGATGGCCGAGCTGGCGCAGGTGAAGAGGTCGCTCGGCAAGGACGGCGAGCGCGTGCAGGGCGTGTTCGTCACCATCGACCCCGAGCGCGACACGCCCGAGCTGCTGAAGGCCTACATGGGCGCGTTCGATCCGAGCTTCGTCGCGCTGCGCGGCAGCGCCGAGCAGACCGCCGCGGTGGCCAAGGAGTTCAAGGTCTTCTACGCGCGCGTGCCCGGCAAGACCGAGGGCAGCTACACGATGGACCACACCGCCGGCTCGTACGTGTTCGACGCCAACGGCAAAGTGCGGCTGTTCGTGCGCTACGGCAGCGGCGCCGAGGCGCTCGCGGCCGACCTGAAGACGCTGCTGGCGGCGGGAAACTGAAGTTCGCGTCGGCGTGGCGGGCCGAGCGCCGGGCCGCTCCCAGGCCGGCCCGCCGTCCCCTCGGGGGACCGCCCGGCGTATCCGCCGGGCGAGGGGCTTGTCAATCCGCGAGGGCGGCGCGCATCTTCTTCATCGCCGCCACCTCGATCTGGCGGATGCGCTCGGCGCTGACGCCGTAGTCGGCGGCCAGCTCGTGCAGCGTCATGCCGCCCGAGCTGTCGTCGTTCACTTTCAACCAGCGTTCCTCGACGATGCGGCGGCTGCGCGCGTCCAGCGCGTCGAGCGCGCGGGCGATGCCGTCGCCGGCCAGCCAGTCGCGCTTGCGCGCTTCCAGCACCCGCGTCGGCTCGTGCGCCTCGTCGGCCAGGTAGGCGATCGGCGCGTAAGCTTCCTCGCCGTCGTCGCCCGACTGCGGCTCGAGCGCCACGTCGCCGCCCGACAGGCGCGTCTCCATCTCCAGCACTTCCTCGGGCTTGACGTTGAGCGTGCGCGCGACGGTGTCGACCTCGCCGGCGGTCAGCGTGCTGCGGTGGGTGTCGAGATCGCCGGCCTCGTCCTTCAGGCTCTGCTTCATCGAGCGCAGGTTGAAGAACAGCTTGCGCTGCGCCTTGGTCGTCGCGACCTTGACCATGCGCCAGTTCTTCAGGATGTACTCGTGGATCTCGGCCTTGATCCAGTGCATCGCGTAGCTGACCAGGCGCACGCCCTGCTCGGGGTCGAAGCGCTTGACGGCCTTCATCAGGCCGACGTTGCCTTCCTGGATCAGGTCGCCGTGCGGCAGGCCGTAGCCGAGGTACTGGCGCGAGATCGACACCACCAGGCGCAGGTGCGACAGCACCAGCTGCCCGGCGGCCTGCAGGTCGCCGCCGGTGCGTAGGCGGCGTGCCAGCGAGACTTCTTCTTCCTGCGTCAGCAGCGGCAGCCGGTTGACGGCGCTGATGTAGGCGTCGAGATTGCCCAGCGAGGGCACCATCACCCAGGGGTCGCGGACGGCAAGCGCGGAGGGGGAAGCGGTCGGTTGGATGCTCATGGAAGCGTCAGACATGCTGCGGCTCCTTTCGTTCCATCCATATTAGCACTCGATGATGGAGAGTGCTGACGACCGGCGGATGGCTCGCAGCGAGTTGGTGAAGAAATGTGTGCGTTAACTAACAAATCAAAGTGCACTCTAGCGGGACGCCCCGCCGAACGCCGACCAGCCGCCGTCCACGGGAAGGACGGCTCCAGTCACGTAGCTGGCCCTCGGTGAGCACATGAAAAGGACGGCGTGCGCCAACTCGGTGGCGGACGCCACGCGTCCGAGCGGTACCCGTGTCAGGGCCGTTTCGCGGACTGCCGGGTCGCCGCGGAACAAGGCGTGTGCCATCGGGGCATCCACGTAGCCGGGCGCGATGCAATTGACGCGCACGCCAAACCGGGCCCACTCGCAGGCCAGGCTGCGGGTCATGTGCGCCACGGCGGCCTTGCTGGGCCCGTACGCGTTGGAGCCGGGGATGCCGACCAGGCCGGCGACGGAGCCGATGTTGACGATGGCGCCGGAGCGCTGCGGCACCATGATGTTCCCCGCTTCCCGGCAGCAGAGGAAGGTGCCCTTCGCGTTGACGGACATGACCTGTTCCCAGTGCGCCAGATCCTGCTCCGCGGTTCGGCGCGCCTTCTCAACGACGCCGGCACTGTTGACCAGGATGTCCACCCGGCCAAAACCCTCCAGCACTGCCTGGAAAAGGCGCCTGACCGACACCTCCTCGGTCACGTCGCACGCAATCGCATGCGGCGCAGATTCGTGTTCCGAGAAGCTCGAGTCAGCGGCCACCACGCGGGCCCCGCAGGCCCGAAGGAGGTCGACACAACTGCGTCCGATGCCGCTCCCGCCGCCCGTGACGATGGCCACCCGGCCCTGCAACTCGTTCGATGCGGTGTCTTGCACGGGGCTGTCTGCCATGGTCGTCCTCTTCGGCTTCCGGTTGCAACGAGGTTCGGGATTGTACCAGTGAATCAATAGTCACTGACTGTTGATTCATTGATCGGTGAAGCGTACGATCACCGAAAGAGGCGCGCATTGCGGGCCTCTCCGTTTCGCGGGCGCGTCGCATTCGGACCGGCGCGAGGCCAAGCCAACCATCACATCGGTGAGACCCATGGACTACCACGGCTACAAGACCCTGCTGTTCGAGCGCCGCGCTCGGGCACTGCACATCACGATGAACCGCCCGGACAAGCTGAACGCCGTCGACGAGCAGATGCATGCCGAACTGGCGCGCGTCTTCGTTGATGTGTCCAACGATGCCGAGTGCGATGTCGCCGTGCTCTCGGGCGCCGGCCGCGCGTTCTCCTCCGGCGGGGACATCGACTGGATGCAGAAGATGATCGATGTACCTGCCTCCTTCGAGAAGACGGCCCGGGAGGGCAAGCAGATCATCTTCTCCCTGCTGGACTGCGAGAAGCCGGTGGTCGCCAAGCTGAACGGCCATGCGACGGGCCTCGGCGCGACCATCGCTCTCTTCTGCGACGTCGTCTTCGCTTCCGAGGGGGCCAAGATCGGCGATCCGCACGTAAGCGTCGGATTCGTCGCGGGCGACGGTGGGGCGGTGATCTGGCCGCAGCTGATTGGCTATGCGCGAGCCAAGGAGTTCCTGATGACCGGTGACTTGATGACCGCATCCGAAGCGGCCCGCATCGGGCTCATCAACCATGCGGTCCCGGCAGCGGAGCTGGACGAAAGGGTCGACCAGTTCGTCGGCAGGCTGTTGGCGGGCGCCACCAAGTCGATCCGGTGGAGCAAGATGTCGGTCAACATCGGCCTCAAGCAGCTCGCGCACTCCATCATGGATGCTTCGCTGGCCTACGAGGCGCTGTCCAATATCTCGAGCGACCATCAAGAGGCCGTCAACGCGTTTCGAGAGAAGCGCAGCCCCGTCTTCACGGGTCGCTGATCGGGCTTCGGCATCATGGACTTCACAGAGCCCGACCACCTGCGTCAGCTGCGCGACACGCTCGAACGCTTCGTCGAGAACGAAATGCCGCGTGCCGCAGCGGCCCGGTGGGACCGCGAGAACCACTTTCCGCGCGACGTCTTCGCCAAGCTGGCGGAACTCGGCGTGCTGGGACTCACCGTGCCGGAGGCCTACGGGGGCGCTGGACGGGACATCCTGGCCACCATGGTGGTCATCGAGGAGCTTTCGCGCCGCAGCCTCGCCGTTGCCGTGCCCTACATCATGGGCGCCTGCTACGCCGGAATGAACCTCGTGGAGTGCGCAACCGAAGCTCAGCGCGCGGCGTTGCTGCCCCGCGTGGTGGAAGGTTCGCTGCTGTTCGCCTACGGGTGGACGGAGCCGAACGCCGGTGCCGACCTCGCCAGCGTCACCACGCGCGCGATGCGCAGGGGCGACACCGTGCGCATCAACGGGGCCAAGCGGTTCTGCTCCGGTGCATCGATCGCCGACTTCATCTATGCGCTCGTTCGAAGCGGGCCGGAGGGTGCGCGCCACAAGAACCTGTCGCTGGTCCTCGTTCCGCCGACGGCACCCGGGGTCACGATCACGCAGATCGACGGCATGGGAATGAAGGGCGCGGCGACCACGGACGTGCTCTTCGACGACGTCGACGTCCCCTTCGAGAACGTGGTCGGCGGCGAGCCGGGGTGGAACAACGGCTGGTCGATGATCGTCGGCTCGGGCCTCGACGTCGAGAAGCTGGAAGTCGCAGCGATGGCCATCGGCATCGCGCGGGCGGCCCTCGAAGACGCCTGGGCGTATGCCTACGATCGCCGGCAGTTCGGCAAGCGCATCGCCGAGTTCCAGTCCATTCAGCACAAGCTGGCGGACATGAAGACGCAGTTGCACGCCGCGCGTCTCGTCCTCTACCACGCCGCATGGCTCGCCAACGAGCGGAAGCCCTGTGCCGTGGAGACGTCGATGGCCAAGCTCCTTGCGACCGAGGTTGCGCGCACCCTGGCGCTCGAGAGTCAGACGATTCTCGGCGCCTATGGCTACGTCAAGGACTTCGACGTCGAGCGCTACGTGCGCGATGCCCTGCTGCTGCCCATCATCGGAGGGTCTTCCGCCGTGCAGCGCAACAACATCTTCAAGCTGAGCGGCCCCAGCGTGGCGTAGGGCCACCGCATCGTGCGAGCGATCCCACCCTCCGTCGTCTCGGCCGGGCTTCCGGATCCGGCCTGACGCCGCCTGCCGCCGGCGTCGCTCGCATTAGGTACTTTCCACTAGGTAACCAAGTGGTCATCTCAAAGTGACCGAGTGGTAAACTAAATGCACGAGTCGCTGGTCATGGCGTTCATGGCAGCCGGTCCGTGTCGAGGAGATTGGGGTTGACGGTGTCGAAGCGGATCGCGCTCTTCCTGGGGGTCGCACTGGCATGGATCGGCGTGCCGGTGCATGCCGCCTACCCGGACAAGCCCATCAAGGTCGTCGTGCCGTTCGTCGCGGGCGGCATCACCGACGCCGGCGCCCGGGTCTTGCTGGACCACATGAGCCAGCGACTCGGCGTTCCCGTGCTGGTCGAGAACCGGCCGGGCGCGGGCACCAAGCTCGGCACGCGCGCCGTCGTCGCCGCCCCGAACGACGGCTACACGCTGCTCATGACGAACTCGAACCTCACGATGGTGCCCGCCGTGGAGTCCTCGCCGGGATACGACGCGCAGCGCGATCTCGCACCCATCGGCCTGGCGAGCGACTACGGCGTGGCCATCGTGGTGAAGATCGCCCTCCCGGTGCGGACGCTGCACGAACTCGTGCAGTACGCAAAGCGCAACCCGGGCCGCCTCTCCTACGGGAGCGCCGGCGTGGGCAGCGGCACGCAGCTCATGGCGGAGCACTTCAAGCACCTGACCGGCACGGACATCGTGCATGTTCCCTACCGGTCGACTGCTCTGGCCATCCAGGACGTCGCGGCGGGAACGCTTGACTTGACCTTCGACGGCGCCGCCAGACCTTATGCAGACGCGGGACGCGTGCGCGTGATCGCAGTGACCAACCCGCAGCGCGACCCCCGGTTCCCGGATGTTCCAACGGTCGGTGAGCAGGGCCTGCCGGCCATGACCCTGGTGTCGTACCTGGGGCTCTTTGCGCCCAGGGGCACGTCGCCGGCGGTCGTCGAGCGGCTGAATCGCGCCCTCAACCTCGCGGCGACCGACGCGGGGGTGCGCAGCCGTCTTGCCGAACTCGGCATGACGCCGCGAGGCGGCTCCCCGGCGGAGATGGTGCGGCGGGTGTCCGCGGAGTTGGCGTACTACCGGCGCGTCGTGGAGGCGGCCGGGCTGAAGTTCGAATGATGAAGCCCGCCGCGTTGCGATCGCTCGTGGCAGCGCTTCGGGTGCTGCGCAGCGAGCAGACGCCGTCGCGGGCGGGTTGAGGAAGATCCGGTGCGGGTTCGTCGGCCGCGAAGTGACCAGATGGTCAGGAAGCCGTCCGATGGACGCGGCGCGCTGGTGATGTGGTGGTTCGGCCGGAGCTTCCGTCCGATCCTTTCGATGACTGTCGTGTTGAAGGAGATGCGATGACGAAGCGCAATGTGGAATTCAAGAGCCAAGGGGTGACCATCCGGGGCGTGCTCGCCCTGCCGGAAGGCAAGGGGCCCTTTCCGGTCGCCGTGATGGGCGGCGGGTGGTGCTACGTGAAGGAGGTGGTGCTTCCGCACTACGCGCAGAACATGCTGAAGGCCGGCGTCGCCTGCCTGATGTTCGACTACCGCAATTTCGGCGCGAGCGATGGCGCTCCGAGGCAGCACCTCGACTTCTCGGCGCAGGTCGAGGACTACAAAAACGCCATCAGCTTCGCAGTTCGACAGCCCGAGCTCGACAAGAACCGCGTGGCGGTCTGGGGCATCTCCTACGCCGGTGGCCACGCCATCATCGTCGGGGCGACCGATCCGCGCGTGAAGGCCATCGTTTCGACGGTCCCCGTGGTTGACGGCTACGAGAGCATGCGCCGTTGCCACGGCGCACGCCGCTTCGACGATCTGCTCGAGCTGGTCGCCGAAGACCGCGAGCGGCGCTTCGCCGGCGAGCCGAGCGCGATGATGGCGATGTCCAGCCAGACGCCCGAGACGGAAATGTCGGTCTGGCCGTTCCCTCACGTCGGGAAGATCTTCATGGACATCAAGGCGAAGGAAGCGCCTCTGCACGAGCACCGGAACACGGTCGAGTCGCTCGAGAACCTGCTGATGTACGACGTATTCCCGTATGCCAAGCGCATCCTGAACAAGCCGACGCTGGTCGTGGTGGCCGACGACGACAACATCACTCAGTGGGACCTCGAGATCGCGATGTACAACTCGATCCCCTCCGGACGCAAGAAGCTGGTCGTCCTCGAGAAGACCGATCACATGGTCCTGTACTCGTCGAAGACCCAGTTGGAGGTGGCCTCGGCGGTACACGCCGATTTCCTCAAGCAGTACCTCGTCGACGCACCGCAGTTCTGAAGCGGCGGCGCGCCCGACCATCGTCCGAGCGACGGTGGCCGGGCGCGATCGCGCAAGGGCGCCCCCTTCCCGATGGATGCACCGATGCAAGACGTGAGCGGCTGGAAGCTGCGACTGGATGCCGAGACGATCGCGGCGTACACCAGCTCGGGCCAGTGGACCAACACCACCGTGTGGCAGGCTGCGGAGCGCTACGCCCGGCAGTCTGCGGACCGTGTCGTGCTCGTGGAGGGCGCGGTGCAGATGACCGTTCGGCAGGTTGTCGATGCCGCACGCCAGCTCGCCGCGGGCCTGCATGCGATCGGCCTGCGTGCGGGAGACGTGATCAGCTACCAGTTGCCCAACTGGTGGGAGACCGTGGTCATCAACCTCGCCGCTTGTGCATCCGGGCTGATCGTCAACCCGATCGTGCCGATCTACCGGGACGGCGAGGTCCGTCACGTCTTGCGGGACGCGCGCACGCGCGCGTTCTTCGTTCCCGAGTCGTTCCGCGGTTTCGACCATCTCGGGATGGCGACTCGGTTGCGGGCCGAGCTGCCCGACCTGTCGCACGTCGTCGTGGTGCGGGGATCGGCGCCACGCACGAGCGCGAACACGAGCTTCGACGCGATCCTGGCTGCGGGCCGGTCGGACGATCGGCCGATGCGGATTCCCGATCCGAATGCCGTCAAGCTCGTGCTCTACACGTCGGGGACGACCGGCCGGCCGAAGGGCGTCCTGCACACGCACAACACCTTGATGTCCGAGATCAACGCCGTCATCGACTACTGGCGGGTCGGCGAGGACGACGTGGTCATCATGCCGTCGCCGGTGACGCACGTGACCGGCTATCTCTACGCCCTGGAGCTGCCGTTCGTCGCCCGCGCATCCACGGTGCTGATGGAGCGATGGGACGCGGGGCTGGCGGCGGCGCTGATTCATCGGCATCGCGCGACCTTGACGGTTGGCGCGACGCCGTTCCTCGCCGAGCTCGCGCAGCAGGCGGGGCCGTGGGAAGGGCTGCCCAGCCTGCGGGTGTTCGCCAGCGGCGGCGCCCCTGTTCCGCCCGAGATCGTGAGCCGCGCACGCCGCGCGCTGGTCAACTGCGCCGTTTTCCGGGTCTACGGAAGCAGCGAGGCGCCCACGGTCAGCCTGGGCATTGCCGCGGGCGACGACCCGGAACTCGGCGCCACCACCGATGGCCGGATCGTCAACAACCAAGTCCGCATCTGCGACCCGGCCACCGGCGCACATCTTCCCGCCGGTGCCGAGGGCGAGGTCGTGGTGCGCGGGCCAGAGGTCATGGTCGGCTACACGACCTGGGTCGACACCGAGGAGGCTTTCGACAGCCAGGGCTACTTCAGAACCGGCGACCTTGCCTTCCTGAGCCATGGCGACTTCCTGACGATCAGCGGCCGCAAGAAGGACCTGATCATCCGCGGCGGCGAAAACATCAGCGCCAAGGAGATCGAGGACCTGCTGCATGCGCACACCAGCGTGGGCGAGGCCGCGGTCGTCTCGATGCCGCACGAGCGGCTGGGCGAGAGCGTCTGCGCCTACATCGTGCCGAACGGGGATGCCGTCGTGGACCTGGCATTGGTCACGCGCATTCTCGATGCCGCGGGACTGGCTCGCCAGAAGTACCCGGAACGGGTGGAAGTGGTGAGCGAGCTGCCGCGGACCGCATCGGGCAAGGTGCAGAAGAACCTGCTGCGCGAGCGCATCCGGGCCGTTCTGGCGGCCGAAAAGCCGGCGCGCGATGCCGGTTGAAGCGGAATCCCTCATGACGACCACTCCCCCCGCGACGGCGGAGCGACTCCGAGCGCTGTACGCCACGATGTTCCTGATCCGGACCGTCGAGTCGACGCTGGCGCGCGTCTTCGCGGACAGCGAAGTGCCGGGCTTCATCCACTTGAGCATTGGCCAGGAGGCGGTGGCCGCCGGTGTGGCCTGCGCCATGCAGCCGGGCGACACCTTGGCCACCACGCATCGCGGGCACGGTCACGTGCTGGCGCGCGGTCTCGACCTCGACGGGTTCTTCAAGGAGATCATGGGCCGGGCCGGCGGGGTCTGCCAGGGCCGCGGCGGATCCATGCACGTCGCCGACATGGGCCTGGGCATCATCGGCGCGAACGGCATCGTGGGCGCGGGCATTCCGATCGCGCTCGGCAGTGCGCTGGCCATGCGGACAAGGCGGAAGGCAACCGTGGCTGTCGCCCTGTTCGGTGACGGGGCCATGGCCGAAGGGGTGCTGCACGAGAGCCTGAATCTGGCGGCGCTGCTGAAGCTGCCGCTGCTCTTCGTGTGCGAGAACAATGGCTGGTCGGAGTTTTCGCCGACGGACAAGCAGTTCGCCGCGCCGCTGGCGAAGCTCGCCGATGCCTTCGGCGTCGGGCACACGATCGTCGACGGCAACGACGTGCTGGCCGTGGCCGACGCCGCCGAGGCGGCGATCTCGCGGCTGCGTGCTGGCCAGGGCCCGCGGGTGCTTGAATGCCGCACGCATCGGGCGCGCGGCCACTTCGAGGGCGACGCGCAGAAGTACCGGCGCGACGAGGAGGTCCAGGCCGGCCTGGAGGGCGACGCCCTGATCCGCGCCGAACGGGCCCTCCGCGACTGCGGCGCCGGCGATGCGGAGATCGCTGCGTTGCAGGCTGGCGTGGAGGACGCGGTGGCAGCGGCCTTGGCGCGTGCGCGCGCCGACATGCTGCCGGATTTCGACGCCGCATTGGCCGACGTCTACACCGTGGCGGAACCCTGACGATGGCACAGATTCGTTATGCGCATGCGGTCAATCAGGCGCTGTCCGACGCCATGGCGGCCGACGAGACGGTCGTGGTGCTTGGCGAGGACGTGGCAGACGCCGGCGGTGCGTTCAAGGTCACGCGAGGACTGATCGACAGCTACGGTCCGGCGCGCGTGATCGACACGCCGATCTCCGAGTCGACCATCGTCTCCGCGGCCGTCGGCGCCGCCATGGCGGGACTCCGCCCGGTGGTCGAGATCATGTTCATGGATTTCGTGACCCTGGCGATGGATGCGCTGGTCAATCAAGCCGCCAAGGCCAGGTTCATGTTCGGCGGCCGGACCAGTGTGCCGATGGTGCTGCGCACGCCGCACGGCGGCGGGCTGTCCGCGGGGCCGCAGCATTCGCAGTGCCTGGAGGCGTGGTTTGCGCACGTGCCGGGCCTGAAGGTGGTCTGCCCCTCGAGCCCCCAGGATGCCTATTCGCTGCTTCGCAGTGCCATCCAGGATCCGGACCCCGTGGTCTTCATCGAGCACAAGGCTCTCTACGCCGGCCGTGGCGAGGTGGACACGTCCCTCCAGGTGCCGCTCGGCCGGGCGCGGGTGGCACGAGCCGGGCGTGACGTGAGCGTGGTGACCTACGGCGCCACCGTGGCGGCGTGCCTGTCGGCCGCCGAGGCGCTGGCGCCCGAAGGCATCGAACTCGAAGTGATCGACCTTCGCTCGCTGCAGCCCTGGGACGAGGCGGCCGTGTTCGCCTCGGTTGCGCGCACCCACCGTGCGGTGATCGTGCACGAAGCCGTGCAGGCCTTCGGCATCGGCGCCGAGATCGCGGCCCGCATCGGCGAGGATGCATTCGATGAACTCGATGCGCCGGTCGTTCGGGTGGGGGCGCCCTTCATGCCCGTGCCGTTCTCGAGTGCCCTCGAGCGCCGCTATGCGGTGAATGCCGAGAGCGTGATCCGCGGCGTCAGGAAGGCGATGGCATGAGGCAGGCCTTCACGATGCCCAAGCTCGGCCTGACCATGGCCGAGGGCGCACTGGTCGAGTGGTCGGTCCAGCCCGGAGACCGCTTCGTCAAGGACCAGTGCATCTTCATCGTCGAGACGGACAAGGCGGCCAACGAGATCGGCGCCGAAGCGGACGGCGTGATGCTGGAGGCCGTGCAGGCCGCCGGTGTGACGGTGCCGGTCGGCACCGTCCTGGGCTACTGGGACGACGGTGTGGCGGGGGGCGGCTCGGGAGGCGACGTGCCCGTACCGCAGACGCCCGTGGCCGCGGCTTCTGCGCAGCCGGGCGAGCGGCTATTGGCCACGCCGCTGGCCCGACGCATGGCATCGTTGCGCGGGATCGATCTTGCACAGGTGCGCGGCAGCGGGCCGCGCGGCCGCATCAAGGCCGCCGACGTGGAGTCGGCCAGCGCAGCGACGCCCGCGCCGGCGACCGCGGCGCCGCCTGCCGTGCCCAGCCAAGCAGAGGGGCGCATTGCAACCAGCGGTGTGCAGGCGGCGATGGCGCGGCGCCTGACGGCGGCCAAGCAGGAGGTGCCGCACTTCTACCTGGCGCGCGAAGCCGATGTCGGCCGGCTCATGGCACTTCGCGCGGAGCTGAACGAGGCAGGCGGGCACCGGTTCACGCTCAATCACTTCATCGTGGCCGCGCTGGGCCGTGCGCTCGTCGATTTTCCGCAAGCCAATCGGGTCTGGCAGGGCAAGGGGCTGGTGCAGCTCGAAGGCAGCGACGTGGGGATCGCGGTGAACACGCAGAAGGGTCTTTTCGTGCCCGTGCTTCGTGAGGCCGGGCGCCTGCCGATGTCCGAGCTGGCGCAACGGGCCCGATCGGCGGTCGAGCGCGCACGGGCCGGCCATCTGACGGCCCCGGAGATGTCCGGCGGGGCGCTTACGGTCTCGAATGCCGGCATGCACGACGTGACCTACATGACACCGATCATCAACCCGGGGCAGGCCATGATCCTGGGCGTCGGCAGCGTGCGCCAGGTGTTCCGCCCCGATGCGCAACGCCAGCCCGCGCTGCGGTCGGAGATGGGCCTGGTGCTGGCCTGCGACCACCGGGTGCTCGACGGCGTGTCCGGCCTCGGCTTCCTCGGGCGTGTCGTGGCCTACCTGGAGCAGCCGCTCGGCCTGCTGATCGGCACATGAGCACGTTCGACGTGCTCGTGGTGGGCGGTGGCCCCGCTGGATACGTCGGTGCGATTCGGGCGGCGCAACTTGGATTGCGAACGGCCTTGGTGGAACGGGCCGACTTGGGCGGCGTCTGTCTCAACTGGGGCTGCATTCCCACCAAGGCGCTGCTGCATGGTGCCGGACTCCTGCGCGAGTGCCGCGGTGCCGCGCGGTTCGGCGTGCGGGTGGGTGACGTCGGTGTCGACCTGCAGTCGATGGTGGCGCACAGTCGCGCGGCCGTGGCCCGGCTCACCGGCGGCGTGCAGTACCTGTTGAAGAAGCACGGCGTGGCCATGCACACGGGGCACGCGCGCCTGCAGGGGCCGGGCCAGGTGGTGGTGACGCCGGCGCAGGGCGATCCGACGACGTTGTCGGCGAAAAACGTCGTTCTGGCCACAGGCGCGCGCGGGCGCGTCTTTGCGGGCCTGCCCGGCGGCGATACGTCCCGGATTTGGGGCTACCGCGAAGCGCTGACGCCGTCCGCCGTTCCGCAGAGCCTGCTGGTGATCGGTGCCGGGGCGATCGGCATGGAGTTCGCCAGCTTCTACGCCACGCTCGGATCCAAGGTGCAGGTCTGTGAACTGCGCGAGCGCGTCCTGCCGGCCGAGGACGCCGACGTGTCCGCGTTCGTGCAAGCGGCCTTCGAGCGCGACGGCATCGGCGTCCGCACGGACTGTGCGGTCGAATCGCTGGCCGTACAAGACGATCGCGTGCGTGCCGTGCTCGCGCATCGAGGCGCGCGCGAAACGCTGGAAGTCGAGCGTGTACTGGTGTCGATCGGCGTCACGGGTCAGGTGGACGGGTTGGGGCTGGAGACGGTGCCGAGGGTCGCCGTGTCGAAGGGATTCATCCAGGCCGACGCGTTCGGCGCCACGGGAGAGCCCGGCATCTATGCCGTGGGCGACGTCGCGGGCGCGCCCTGGCTGGCGCACAAGGCTTCGCACCAGGCGATGGCCTGCATCGAGAGGATCGCGGGCACCGCCGGTGCGCATGCGCCGCACGCCGAGGCCATCCCGGCGTGCACTTTCTGCCACCCGCAGGTCGCGAGCGTCGGATTGACCGAGGCCACGGCGCGCGAACGCGGCCACCGCGTTCGGGTGGGACGATTCCCGTTCAGCGGGAACGGCAAGGCGGTCGCCACCGGCCAGGAGGCCGGATTTGTCAAGACGGTCTTCGACGAGGAGACTGGCGCGCTGCTCGGCGCGCACATGGTCGGCGACGGAGTCACCGAACTGATCCAGGGCTTCGCCATCGGCCGGCAACTCGAGGCCACCGAGGCGGAGCTCATGCAGGTGGTCTTTCCGCATCCCACGCTGTCGGAGTCCATGGCGGAGTCGGTGCTGGCCGCCTTCGGCCGTGCCCTGCATGGATAGCCCGCGAGCAGCAACATGAACTTCGACTTGACGCCGCGCCTGCGGGACCTGCGCGACCGTACCCGCCGTTTCATCCGCGAAGAGATCGTGCCAATGGAGGCCGACGCACGGCAGACCGCGCACGGTCCCAGCGAGTCGCTTCGCGCCGACCTCATCGCCAGGGCGCGCGTCGCCGGCCTGCTGACTCCGCATGCTTCGCGCGAGATGGGCGGCCTGGGATTGAGCCATCTCGAGAAAGCCATGGTTTTCGAGGAAGCGGGCTACTCGCGTCTCGGTCCGGTGGCCCTGAACATTCACGCCCCGGACGAAGGCAACGTCCACCTTCTGGAACAGGTGGCCACGCACGCTCAGGCCGAGCGCTGGCTGCGCCCGCTGGTCGAAGGTCGCACCCGCTCTTGCTTCGCGATGACCGAGCCCGCCCCCGGAGCGGGATCCGATCCGTCCATGCTCGCCACCGTCGCCGTGCGCGAGGGCGAGCACTATCTCATCACCGGGACCAAGTGGTTCATCACCGGTGCCGAAGGGGCTGCCTTCGCGATCATCATGGCGCTCGTCGAGGATCAAGGCGCAACCATGTTCCTCTCCGACATGGACTCGCCCGGCATCCGCCTGGTACGGCAGATGGATGCCCTGGACAGCTGCTTCACCGGCGGCCACGGTGTGCTCCAGTTCGACCAACTGCGCGTGCCCGCCAGCTCGGTGCTCGGGGAAGTGGGCAAGGGCTTCAAGTACGCCCAGGTTCGGCTTGCGCCCGCGCGCCTGACACATTGCATGCGCTGGCTCGGCCAGGCGCGTCGCGCGCACGATATCGCGCTGGCCTATGCGCGCGACCGCGAGGCCTTCGGCAAGCGATTGGGTGAACACCAGGCGGTCAGCTTCGCCCTGGCCGACAACGACATGGACCTCCAAACGACACGCCTGCACATCTGGCACACCGCGGCGCTGCTCGACGGCGGCCGGCACGGCGGCTTCGAGTCGAGCCGGACAAAGGTCGTCGCCTCCGAAGCGCTCTGGCGCGTGGTCGACCGCTGCGTGCAGATGCTGGGCGGGCGGGGCGTGACGGGAGAGTCCGAGGTGATGCGCATCTTTGCCGACATGCGCGCCTTCCGCATCTACGACGGCCCGAGCGAAGTGCATCGCCACAGCCTTGGCGGCAAGATCTTTGCGGGCCGAGGGCCCACGGATTGAGCGCGATCAACGCATTCAGGCTCGTTGTGCGCAGGAGCCCGCCAGCTGTCGCACGCCCGTCAGCGGGCAACCCTTCGCGCGCGGGTCCCGGCAACCAGCCCCTCGGTCTTTCCGCGGCTCGCGGCAGGCGGATGGGTCAGCCGCCGGAGGGTGGTTGCAATGCCATCGAAGAACAGATCGATTTCCGCCACGATGAGCTTCGTCACGTCCACCCCCTCGGGCAGCGGCATGCCGTAGATGTGTTCCCGGATCCCGAACGCGAAGATGCGCGAACTGATGCCCTGGACCAGTTCGAGCTCTGCCATCGCGGGCGGCACCTCGGCAACGGTGGGCAGGCCCAGCTCGAGGCGTAGCTCGCCGCAGAACGGCATCACCAGCCGCTCCCGTATGACGGCGAACCACCGCTCGTTGATGTCAGCGCCGCGAAGCCCGAAGAACATGAACAGGCGCACCCACTCCCGCTCGAGGATGACGCCTGCAAACTCCAGGTAGAAGCGCGTCATGCGCTCGCGCACGGACAGCGAGCGGTCGCAGATCAAGCGCTCCCAGTCGGGGTTCCAGCGGCCCAGATAGACCGCCTCGTAGACGCGCTCGATGAGGGCTTCCTTGCTTCCGAAGTACTTGTACAGCAGCGGATGCGTCACGTGGGCGCGGCGGGCGAGCTCTCGGGTGTCCCCGGCGAAGCCGACTTCCGCGAAGAACTGAACCGCCTCGGCCAGGATCAGCGCTTCCCGTTCCGCGCCCGACACGCGCGGCCGGACAGCGCCGCGGCGTCGCTTGGCCGGGGGGTGGCCGACGGCCTTGAGGCGCGGGCCGGTCGGGGAGGATTTTGCTTTGAGCATCGTTGTGTGGAGCGGCGCCGGCGGCAGGGGCGCAGACGGGCGTCAGGTTACCACACGCTCACCTCGCGGCGAGAGCGCCGCGTCGCCGGCCTTGCATCGGGAATTAGGTGCTTTCCCTCTGTTGACCATTTGGTCATTGAAAGATGACCAAATGGTCACTACCATCTCGTCGTTCGTCGTGGTTGCGGCGCCGCAGGCGGCCGGTCAACGCGCCGCCCAAGCATCGGAGATGAGGAAGACATGGTGAAGAGAGTCGATGTGGCGTTTCAATCCGAAGGCGTCACCTGCCGCGGATGGCTGTTCATGGCGGAAGGCGAGGGGCCGCGTCCGGCCGTCGTGCTCGCCGGGGGGTGGTGCTACGTCCGCGAGATCGTGATGCCCTCGTACGCGGAGGCCTTCGCCAAGGCGGGCATCCACGCACTGGTCTTCGACTATCGCAACCTCGGCGTGAGCGACGGGAGCGATCGCCAACATCTCGACCCCTGGGCTCAGGTGCGCGACTACCAGAACGCGATCAGCTTCCTGGAGCGCCATCCTCTCGTGGATCCGGGCCGCATCGGCGTGTGGGGCATCTCGTACTCGGGCGGCCACGCGCTGATCCTGGCCGCGACCGATCCGCGCGTGAAGGCGATCGTCTCGCAGATCCCCGTCATCGACGGCTTCGAGAACATGCGGCGCGCGCACGGCACCATGGGCTATCGAGCCTTGTGGGACCTGATCCTGAAGGACCGCAAGCTGCGCTACGAAAGGCCCGGCGAACGTCTGTACCTGCCGCACGCCACCGAAAACTGGGCCACCGAGTGCTCGGCCTGGCCGTTTCCGGAAACCGTGCGGACCTTCTTGCAGATCAAGGCCAGCCAGGCGCCGCTGTACGAGAACCGCAGCAGCGTCGAGTCGGTCGACCTCCTGCTCAACTACGACGTGGGGCCGTTCGTGAAGCGCATCTACGACACGCCCACCCTGATGATCGTCGCGCACAGCGACGACCTCACGCTGTGGGACCTGGAGATCGGTGCGTACAACGCCATTCCCGCTCCGCGCAAGAAGCTCGAGATCCTTCCTCACACCTCGCACATGACGATGTATTCCGACTCGTCGAAGATCGAGAAGGCTGCGGGCCTGGCGCGAGACTGGTTCGTCGAGACGCTTTGAGCCGCCCCGCCGGCCCATGGGTTCGAGAGCCAATCGGCGGTGACCGGATCGACATCAGGAGGATGACATGACGGAGATGAAGAGCCTCACCGGCGCGTTGCGCCGCCGCAGCGTGCTGAAGGCGATGGCGGGGGCCGCTTCGATCGGTCCGGCATCGGTGCTGGCGCAGGCCGGCGCACCGATCAGGATCGGTGCGGTTCTCTCGCTTACCGGCCCCGGCGCGGGCCTGGGTCAGCCCGAGCGAGCCGGGCTGCTGCTGGCCGAGAAGGACATCAATGAGAAGGGCGGCGTCCGCGGCCGCCCGATCAAGCTGCTGATCGAGGACGATGGCTCCAAGGCCGACCTCGCGAAAAGCAAGGCCGAAGGCCTGATCTTCGGCGAGAAGGTGCTTGCGTTCGTGGGGCCTTCGCTCACCGCGAGCACCGGCGCCATCGCGGCCATCACCAACGCCGAAAGGATGGGCCAGGTCACGTTCACCGGCCTGGGGCCGCCGATCGAGAAGAGCTACAAGATGCTCTACCACGTGCTGCCGCCGCAGCACCTGAACGCCAAGGCGATGCTGGAATATGCCGCCCGCGACGCCAAGGCAAGGCGCGTCGGCATCCTGCACGACACCGGATACGGCCAGGCCGTGCTGACCGGCTTGCGCCAATTCAATGCGGACTACGGGGTCGAGTTCGTCGCGGTCGAACGCTTCGAAGTGGGTGCGGCGGATGTGTCGGCGCAGGCCGCAAAGGTGCGTGCCGCCAATCCCGACCTGGTGTTCGTGGTGGCGACGTCGCCGGTGCCGTTCCGCAACGCGCGCCAGATGAAGATCACGCAGACGATCGTCTCGGCGATCGGCTCGGCGTCGTACGACTACGTGCGCGGCATGGGCGAGTTCGCCGACGAGATCGTCTTTCCCGAGTTCATGGTGGGCGAGGACCCCTTGCCGCGCCAGCGCGACTTCGTGAACCTGTACCGGAAGACACACGACTCCCTGCCGAAGAACTTCGAATCGGCGGGCTGGGATGCACTGCAGCTTGTCGCGCGCGCCATCTCGAAGGCCGGCCCGGACGCGAGCCGGGAGTCCATCGCCACGGCCATGCGCGACCCGTACGAAGGTGTGCTCGCGAAGTACGACTTCAGTGCCGACGACATGACCGGCATCGGCTTGTCGAGCTACGTCTACTCGAAGCTGGTGAAGGGCAGGTTCCGGCGGCTGCCATTCACCGCCACCGGCGCCTGAGCTCGAAGCGTCGCTTGGACCACGGGACGCTCCTCGTCCAGTCAGCCCTGACGGGGCTGACCAACGGATTCGTCTATGCGCTGATCGGCCTCGGCATTTCCGTGGTGTTCCGCGGCACCAAGATCATCAATGCGATGCAGGGCGAGTTCGCCCTCGTCGCCGGCATGGTGTGCTACCTCGCGTTGAGCTGGCTTCAGCTGGGCATCGTGCCCGCCTACCTGCTCGGCGTGGCGGCCGGCGCCGCGACGGGCTGGCTGATGGAGGCGCTGCTCATCGCTCCGGCACGCAGGCGGGGCGCCAGCGACGACACCCATCTGCTGGTGACGCTGGGGGCCGCCTTTGCCATCTCGGCGGGCGCGCTCTACTTCTTCGGCCGGGACAACCGTCCGCTCGCCGGCATCGGCGGTGACGCGTCGATCGATGTCTTCGATGCCGCCGTCCGAATCCACGCGGTGTGGCTCATGGCGATCAGCCTTGCCGTCGTGGTCCTCCTGCAGCTCTTCTACCGGAAGACACGTATCGGCGCATCGATGATGGCGGCGTCGATCGACCCGGACGGCGCCGCCGTGATCGGCATCGACGTGGGGCGCATGCGGCTGCTGACGTTCGTGATGGGCGGCGCCGTCGGCGGCCTGGCCGGGGTTCTGGTGGCCCCGCTGATCACGATCCACTACGAGATGGGCCTGCTGCTGACGCTCAAGGGGTTTGCGGCGGCCGTCGTCGGCGGATTGCGCAATCCCTTCGGTGCCGTGGTTGGCGGCCTCGTGCTCGGATTGGTGGAGGCGTTTGCCGTGGTGGGCATCTCGTCCGGCTACAAGGACGTCGTCTCGATGGGCCTGCTGATCCTGATCATGGTCGTCATGCCGAACGGCATCCTGGGCGCAGGAGGTCGGCGTGGCGGATAGCCCGGTGGTGAAATGGGGAGTCTGCGCTGCCCTGGTGGGCGCTTGGGCGGCACTGCCGTGGATCGCCTCGCGCAGTGCAGTGGACCTGCTCGTCTTCACCGCCCTGTACTCCATCGCCGGCCTCGGCGTGAGCTTTCTGCTCGGGCAGTGCGGCATCGTGTCGCTCGCGCAGAGCGTCTTCTACGGCATCGGTGCCTACGCGACAGCCTATGGCTCGGTGCAGTTGGGATGGCCGGCGCCCGTGGCGATGTCCGCGGGCATGCTGGTCAGCGGTCTCGTTGCGGCGTTGCTCGGCCTGCCGATCCTGCGTCTTTCCGGCTTCTTTCTCGCGCTGGCCACGCTCGCACTGGCCATCATCGGCCACACGCTCTTCGTCGAGTGGGAGTGGATCACGGGCGGCACGCTGGGCACCGGAGGCATTCCGCAGATCCGCCTCTTCGGTACGCCGCTCGACACTCCCCGCAGGTTCTACTACTTCGTGTGGCCGGTGGTGGCCCTCGTGTTCGCGATGCACTACGCATTGCTGCGAGCGCGCCATGGCTACGCCATGCGCGCGCTGCGCGACGCGCCGAACGCGGCGCTGGCGCTCGGCATTCCCACCCACCTGCTGAAGGTGAAGGTTTTCGTGCTGAGCGCCGTGCTGGGCTCTTTCGCCGGCAGCCTGTTCGCGCACTACGTGTCGTTCGTGAGCGTCGACAGCTTCGGAGTCGGCCGGGCCATCAACTTCCTGCTGATCGCCGTCCTGGGCGGCGCGCAGACCGTTGCCGGAACGGTGCTCGGAGCGCTGTTCGTGACCATCGTCCCGGGCCTGTTGAGTCGCTTTGGCGACGTTCACGCGCTGCTGTTCGCGCTGCTGCTGGTCGCCACCGTGATCTACGTTCCGGCGGGCCTGGTTCGGCAGTGGTGGATCGGCGTGTCCGTGCGGACGCGCGGCACGACGGCGGGCCGGGAGCGGCCGTGAGCGGTCGATCGACCCCGCTGCTGGCTGCGACCGGCATCGAGCGCAGCTTCCGCGGCCTCAGCGTGTTGCGCGGCATCGATTTCGACGTGCCCGCAGGCGCCATCGTCGGCCTCATCGGCCCGAACGGCGCCGGCAAGAGCACCCTGTTCAACATCGTGTCGGGTTTCCTGCGGCCCCAGCGCGGCAGCATCGTCTACGACGGGGCCGACATCACGCGGTGGAGCGTGCCGCGCCGCAGCCGGGCGGGGCTCATCCGGACGTTCCAGACGCCGCAGGTGTTCGCGCACATGACCGTCCGCGAGAACCTCGTGGCAGCCGGCTACATGCAGACAGCCAGCGGCTTCCTCGAGGACCTGCTGGCCCTCCCGAGGGCACGCCGCGATCTCGGCCGCATGGAAGCGTGTGCCGCCGAGGCGGCCGAGCGCTTCGATCTCGCCGCGGTGTGGAATGCGCGGGCGGGTGACCTGCCGGCGGGCCGCCAGCGCATGATGGAGCTGGCGCGCGCTGCCGTCACGAAGCCGCGACTGCTCTGCCTGGACGAGCCGTCATCGGGTCTGAACGTCGATGAGATCGACGCCCTGCGGCAGTGTCTCCTGAGCTTGAACGAGGGCGGCACGACCATCCTGCTCGTTTCGCACGACATGGAGTTGATGAACGTGGCCACGAGCGTGCACGTGCTGTGCTTCGGCGAAATCATCACATCGGGTCCACTGGCTGACGTCAAGCGGAACCCGCGCGTGCGTGAAGCCTACCTGGGGGTATGACGACCATGGCTCGGGAGATGCTGCGGATCGATTCGATCGATGCCGGCTACGGGCCGATCGCGGTCTTGCATCAGGTGTCGCTGTCGGTCGGCGCCAACGAGAGCGTGGCCATCATCGGCGCAAACGGTGCCGGCAAGAGCACGCTGGTGCGTGCTGTGTGCGGCCTGCTTCCCATCACTGCCGGTGCCATCCGGAAGCAGGGGGCCGAGATCTCGGCGCTGCCGTCCCACCGCCGTGCGCGCGAAGGCATCGGGATCGTGCTGGAGAACCGCCATCTCTTCGGAGAGCTGAGCGTTCGCAAGAACCTCGAGCTCGCCGAATGGCACGGCCTGCACAGGGCGGTCGAGCGCCGCTTCACGCTGGCGGACGTGGTCGGCCTCTTCCCGTTCATGGCCAGCCGACTGGATGCGGCGGTGCAGCTGCTCAGCGGCGGCGAACAGCAGATGGTCGCGATCGCGCGTGCACTGCTTCTGCAGCCGGATCTGCTGGTCATGGACGAGCCGTCCACCGGCCTTGCGCCGAAGGTGCTGCGCCACATCGTCGAGGCCGTCGGCACGCTGCGCGAGCGCGGCATGTCGATCCTGTTGGTGGAGCAGAACGTGGCACTCGCCGCCGAAGTCGCCGACCGGGCCTACGTGATGTCGCTCGGGAGAATCGTGCGGGAGATACATCCGAGCGAATGGGCCGGCGTCCTGGACAGCGGCGAAGTCCTGCGCGCCTATCTCGGCGCCTGATGGATGGGACGGGCGGCAACTGGGTGAACAAATGGTCAGTGACTATTGACTCAGTGAATGGCGTCGCCCAGAATCGAGCGTACTCGAGAACAAGATCGGAAAGCCCTGTGAGCCCATCTGCCCCGAAGCGCCGCAAAGCCGCGAAGGCGGGCCCTTCGCAGCCCCTGGCTGATGCCGGCGGCAAGCCGCGTCCCGGGGCGGCTGCACAAGCGCCTTCCGTGGCCGCCGAGGAGGCCGGTGGCGCTCGCAGGCGCCGGCGGACCCGCGCCGAGCTCGCCGGCGAAGCTCGCGAAAAGATCTTCCAGGCGGCGGCTGCGGTCGTCGGCGAGCATGGCTACGCCGACGCATCGATCAGCAAGATCACCGATCGGGCCGGTATCGCGCAGGGAACGTTCTATCTGTACTTCGACTCCCGGCAGGCGCTATTCGACGAATTGCTGCCGCATGTCGGCCAGGAGCTCGTCGGCTTCATCGGGAAGGCGGTCCGCAACGCCGTCGATATCTTCGACGTCGAGGAGCGCGGCTTCCGTGCGTTCTTCGAGTTCCTGCGCCGGCGGCCAGGCTTCTTCCGGATCCTGAACGAGGCGGAAACCTGGGCGCCGCTGGCGCACAGCAAGCACCTGATGCTGCTCAACGAACACTACGTGGCCTCGCTGCAGCGAAGCGTTGCGCGCGGCGAGATCCGACGCTTCGAGCCGCGCGAGCTCGAGGTGCTGAGCTACGTCT
Organism: Pseudomonadota bacterium; assembly: GCA_029779845.1. Classification (GTDB taxonomy): domain Bacteria; phylum Pseudomonadota; class Gammaproteobacteria; order Burkholderiales; family Burkholderiaceae_C; genus Piscinibacter. The sequence continues at coordinate 121,368 of JAKOZT010000121.1, forward strand.
TCATGGGGGCGAGAAGCTATCTCTACCTGCGATTCCTCAAGGATTCGAAGGACGGGACGAAGCTGCCGGCGTGGGCCACGGAGGCCTACATGAAGCTGGTGCGAGGAGGGCTTCGCTGATGCGGCCTTCGATGCACCTGCGCTGGCGCGATCGCGCCCGTCGCGCAGGACCCTGACATGCGCGGAACCGCCGAATTCGACACGCAGGCGCTGGCCGACTGGATGCGGGCGCAGGGCCTGGCCGTGTCACGGACGCTGCACGCCGAGCGACTCACCGGGGGGCAATCGAACCCGACGTTTTGCCTGACCAGCGCCGGGACGCGGTATGTGCTGCGCAAGAAGCCTGCGGGCCAGCTGCTCGCGTCCGCGCACGCCATTGACCGCGAGTACCGGATCCTCGCGGCCCTTCGCCGGTCGCCCGTTCCCGTCCCCGAGGTCCATGGCTATTGCGACGACGCGTCGATCGTCGGCACGCCCTTCTATCTCATGGAGTTCCTGGACGGGCGCGTGATGGTGGACCAGGCGCTGCCGGGCATGGCGCGCGAGGAAAGAGCCGCGACCTACGCCGAAATGAATCGGGTCATTGCCGCGCTGCACGGTGTCGACCTGGAGCGCGTGGGCCTCGCGGATTTCGGCCGAGCCGGCAACTACTTTGCGCGGCAGATTGCGCGGTGGACCCGCCAATACCAGGAGTCGCGCACCAGTCCGATCCCCGCGATGGATCTGCTGATGGACTGGTTGCCGCGCAACGTTCCGCCCGGGGATGCGACGGCGATCGTTCATGGCGACTACCGACTCGACAACCTCGTGTTCGACCCATCCGGGCCGAGCGTCATCGGTGTCCTGGATTGGGAGCTGTCGACGCTCGGCCATCCACTTGCCGACTTCTCCTATCACTGCCTGAGCTGGCACATCCCGGCCAGTCTGTGGCGAGGCATCGGCGGGCTGGATCTGCACGAGCTCGGGATCCCTCGAGAGCCCGACTACGTAAAGCAGTACTGCGACGCGACGGGCGCAGAGGCGCAGGAGCACTGGGACTTCTATCTCGCCTACAACCTCTTCCGGATCGCGGCCATCCTGCAGGGCATCGCCAAGCGGGCGATCGACGGCAATGCGGCTTCAGCCGACGCCATCGCCACGGGCCGAAGGGCGGGTCCGCTGGCCGAACTCGGGTGGCGCCTTGCGCAGCGATACGAGACCTCCCACAGCTAGCCATGCGCCCCGGTACGCCTTCCACCCGAGTTCCCGATGCGACGGCCTGCGTAGCGCTCCGTCCGGGGCTCGCAGACGGCTGACTTTCACACCACACGAGAGGGCACTGCACACTTGCAGCGAACGTACGCGATGAAGAGAAGCATCCTTGAAGTGACCATCTGGTCAAGCAGGTCATTGCCTTGCTTTCCCCATGCGATCAGGCGACGCATGCCCTCGAACACGTAGTCAGGAGATCTCGTGGACGCTCTGGTATCTGGTTTGACGTTCGTGGGGATCTACGGGCTGTCGTACGGCATGATCCTGTTCCTCATTTCCGTGGGCCTGGTGATGACGATGGGGCTGGTGCGCGTCGTCAACATGGCCCATGGCGTGTTCGCGGCGTTCGGCGGCTACATTGCCGTTGCCCTGATGAACTCGGCGGGGTTGCCCTACGCGCTGGCCATCGTTCTGGCGTGCGCCGTCGCCGGTCTGGGCAGCCTCGTGGTGGAGCGGCTCTTCTTCCGGCGACTCTATGGCGCGTCGGAACTGGAACAGGCGCTTCTCACGATCGGCCTGGCATTCATCGGCATCGCGTCGCTGAACCTGCTCTTCGGCGCCAATGTCGTGAGCGCAACGCTGCCTGCGCCGCTCACGGCGAACATCGATCTGCTCGGCCGCTCGGTGCAGGTCTACAGGGTCTTCGTCATCGTCCTGGGGTTCGCCGTCGTGCTGTCGCTCTGGTACGCCATCGACCGTACGACCTTCGGCGCCAGGCTGCGGGCATGCGTCGACAACGCCGGCATGGCCGAAGCGGTGGGCATCAACGTGCGACGGCTATTCGCAATCTCCTACGCGGCGGGCAGTTGCCTGGCGGCGCTGGGTGGTGCGGTGGGCGCGGCCATTCTTCCGCTGGAGCCGATCTACCCGTTCAAGTACCTCGTGCTGATCCTCATGGTCGTCGTGATGTCCGGCAAGGGCCAGATGATGCTTGCCGCTGCGGTCTCGATCTTCCTGGGCGTGGTCGACACGGCAGGACGCTTTCTCTACCCCGAGACCGGCAGCTTCCTCATCTACATGGTCCTGCTCGTCTACCTGATCGTGCGGGGCAACACCCTCATTCATTCGCCGGTGGTCCGATGATGCATTCCACTCTCGTCCCCGCGCCGCGCCGCTGGCAGACATGGCTGGCCGCTTCGGCCTACTGGCTGGTGGCGGTGGCTGTGTACTTCCTCTTCCCGCGCAATCTGTCGCTGGCGAGTTCCATTCTCGTGATGTCGATGTTCGTGCTTTCGCTCGACCTCGTGCTCGGGTTTGCCGGCATCGTGTCCTTCGGCCATGCCGTCTTCTTCGGTATCGGTGCCTACGCGGCAGCGCTGCTCGTGCTCAACGGCTACGCCGAGCCCATAACGGGCGCGCTCATCTCCGGAGCATTCGCCGGAGCATTCGCGTTGATCATCTCGCCCGTGGTTCTGCGCGTGAGCGGATTGCCCCAGATCATGGTAACGCTGTCGTTCGCCGTCATCCTCTTCGAGGTCGCCAACAAGGCCGTCTGGCTCACCAAGGGCGATGACGGAATCGGCGGGATCGAACCGCTTCCGCTGCTCGGCGTGTTCAAGTGGACCGCCTTCGGCCAGACCCAGTTCTGGTACGCGCTCGGCTGGCTCTTCGTCATCTTCGTTGTCGTTCGGCAGGTCCTCGCCTCGCCGCTGGGGCTGGCGCTCCAAGGCTGCCGGGAGAATGCGCAACGGATGCGTTTCATCGGTACGAGCGTCGTCGGCAAGCTCACGATGGCCTACGTGTTGAGCGGGTTCGTCGCGGGCATCGCCGGCGCGGTGTCGACGCAGACAACCAAATTCGTCGGGCTGGATGCCATGAGCGTCGACCGTTCGATCGATGCGCTGGTGATGCTGGTTCTCGGCGGCGCGGGCCGGCTCTGGGGCGCCTTGCTGGGCACGCCCATCTACATGACCGTGCGCCAGTTCGCCGCGCAGTGGAATCCGTTTCACTGGATGTTCGTGGTGGGCGGCATGCTGGTTGTGATCGTCATGCTGGCGCGCGGCGGCTTGCTCGGCCTGGTCGAGCAGCTGCGCTCACGCAAGCCTCGGGGGTCGGCGGGAGGTGTGCACCATGGCTGACTTCATCCTGGAGGCGAAGGGCCTGCACAAGCGGTTCGGATCCCTGGTGGTGACCAATGGCGTCAGCCTGCAGGTCCAGACGGGGGCCCGCATGGCGCTGATCGGCCCCAACGGCGCCGGCAAGAGCACGCTGGTCGGACTGCTCACGGGCCAGTTGGTACCCAATGAAGGGCGCGTGCTGCTGCAGGGTCAGGACGTCACCGGGCTGGCGCCCGAAAGGCGGACCAAGCGCGGCCTGGTGAGGACCTTCCAGATCAACAATCTGTTCCGCGGGCTCACCGTGCTCGAGAACGTCTACCTCGCCGTCAGTGAGAGAACCGGCACCGCCCGGGCGTTCTGGCGCCCGGCGGCAGCGCACGCGGAGGTTCTCGACGAAGCGAATGCCGTCCTGGAGCAACTGGGACTGGCCGACGTGCGGCACGAGAAGGTCAGTGCCCTGGCCTACGGCCAGCAGCGGCTGGTGGAGATCGCGATCGCGCTGAGCCTGCGGCCCAAGGTGCTGTTGCTCGATGAGCCCGCTGCGGGCATTCCCAGCCTGCAGGCCGGACTCCTCATGGAGGCCATCCAGAGGCTGCCTTCGGACCTCGCCATCGTGATGATCGAGCACGACATGGAACTCGTGCGGCGATTCGCCAGCGAGATCACCGTTCTGGTTGCGGGCGCAGTGCTGGCCACCGGAACGCCCAGGGACATCATGGCGCGCGAGGACGTCCTGCGCGTCTACCTCGGAGGCCTGCATGCAGGTGCCGGGAACAACAAGGTGGACACATGCTTGAGCTGAGAGCCGTGACGGGAGGTTGGGGCCCGACGACCATCGTGGAGGACTTCTCGATGAGCGTCGCGGCGGGCGAGGCCGTGGCCATCATCGGCCGAAACGGCGTGGGCAAGTCCACACTGCTCGAACTCATCGCGGGCCGTGCCCAGCGGCGCGGCGGCGAGATCCTGATCGACGGCCAGGCCGTCGGCAAGCTGCCCACGTTTCGGCGCTCGGCCCTGGGCCTGGGCTACGTGCCGCAAGAGCGCGAGGTCTTTCCAAGCCTGACGGTCGAGGAGAACCTGCTCGTGGCCCGCCGGCCGGGGCATTGGACGCCGGGGCGCGTCTTCGAGCTGTTTCCATCGCTCGGCGCCCGCAAGGGCAACTACGGGCGGCAGCTGTCCGGCGGCGAGCAGCAAATGCTCTCCATGGCGCGCGCGCTCGTCGGGAATCCGCGGGTGCTGCTGCTGGACGAGCCGACCGAAGGCCTGGCGCCGCTGGTGGTGGTGGCCATGGCGGACGCCATCCGCAGCATCCTCCAGGATGGCCGGCTGGCGATGGTTCTCGTCGAGCAGAACGTCAACGTCGCACTGGACCTGTCCAGCCGCAGCATCATCATGGACCGCGGGCGGATCGTCTCGGAGCAGCGCAGCGACGCGCTGCGTGGCGACAACGCCCGCGTGGCCAGGCTGATGGGCCTCGAGGCCGAAGACGCCGCGGTCTGACGACGGCGTGCCCGCGGGCACGCCGTTGCCGTTTCATACCGGCCAGCGATCAATCGTTCAGAAAGCCGGCCGCGTGGTCCAGGCGGCAAAGGGCCGTGCGGGCCGCCCGCGGCGCTTCGATGAGACGGTCGGCCCTGCGGGCCGACTGCCTTGCGCTGCTCGGTCTCGCGGCCCCGCCGCGGAACTCGCTTCGCGGGCTATCGCCCGCTGCGCTCAATCACCCGCGGCGAGCATGA
>JAKOZT010000122.1 GCA_029779845.1 Pseudomonadota bacterium
ATCATCGGCGCGGTGCTGATGGTGATCGGCATCGTGCTGCTGTCGGAGTGGACCAAGGCCTGGCTGTTCTACCTCGGCCTGATCTTCCTGTTCATGGTGATGTACGCGCCCGGCGGCGTGGCCAGCCTGATCATGATGAACCTGCGCGTGGCGGCCTTCGGCAAGCTGCGCCGCATCTGGACCGCCTACCTGGCGCTCGGCGGCGCCGGCGCGACGCTGCTGCTGGGCGTGGCGGCGATGATCGAGATGGTCTACCACGTGCAGCTCAACGCGGCGCTCGGCCCGCAGATGAGCTTCCTCGGCGCGACGCTGGACACCGCCAGCGCCGACACCTGGTTCGGCGCGGTGTTCGTGGTGCTCACCGGCGCCGGCCTGTTCGAGCTGGCGCGGCGCGTGTTCGTGCACGAATGGGGCGAGACGCAGGCCGAGATCGAGAAGGAGATCAAACGGAGGGAATCCTTGTGAGCGTCGCAGTGGAACTCAAGGACGTCCGCAAGAGCTTCGGCAAGACCGAGATCATCCGCGGCGCGACGCTGGCAGTGAACAAGGGCGAGCGCGTCGCGATCATCGGGCCGAACGGCGCGGGCAAGTCGACCCTCTTCAACCTGATCAGCGGGCGCTTCCACGCCACCACCGGCGACATCCTCGTCAACGGCCAGTCCATCCTCGGCCGCAAGCCCTACGAGATCAGTCGCATGGGGCTGGCGCGCAGCTTCCAGGTCAGCAACCTGTTCGTGCGGCTGTCGGTGTTCGAGAACATCCGCTGTGCGGTGCTGTGGTCGCGCGGCTACCGCTATTCGTTCTGGCGCTTCCTCGCCGACGCGAAGGACGCCAACGACCGCACCGACGAGGTGCTGAAGATGATCAAGCTCGACAAGCGCCGCGACGTGCTGGCAATGAACCTGACCTACGCCGAGCAGCGCGCGCTGGAGATCGGCATCACGATCGCGGGCGGCTCCGACGTGATCCTGCTCGACGAGCCGACCGCCGGCATGAGCCGCAGCGAGACCACGCGCTTCGTGCAGCTGATCCGCGAGGTCACCGAGGGCAAGACGCTGCTGACGGTGGAGCACGACATGGGCGTGGTGTTCGGCCTGGCCGACCGCATCGCCGTGCTGGTGTACGGCGAGGTGATCGCCTTCGACACGCCCGAGGCGGTGCGCGCCAATGCGCGCGTGCAGGAGGCTTACCTCGGCTCGGTGCTGGCAGAAGCCCAGGCGTCGGGGGCGCAGGTATGAGCTTGCTGAGCGTCGACAACCTGCACGCCTACTACGGCAAGAGCCACGTGCTGCACGGCGTGCAGATGAACGTGCAGCCGGGCGAGATCGTCGCGCTGCTGGGGCGCAACGGCTCAGGCCGATCCACCACCGCGAAGGCGATCATGGGCCTGGTCGACGCCACCGGCTCGGTGAAGCTGCGCGACGCCGAGGTGCTGGGCCGCAAGCCCTTCGAGATCGCCCACCTGGGCCTGGGCTACGTGCCGGAGAACCGCGACATCTTCCCCAAGCTCACGGTGCACCAGAACCTGATGCTGGGCGAGAAGCGACGTGGCGCGAACAAGCCGCGCTGGAGCTTCGACGACATGTACCGGCTGTTCCCGCGCCTGAAGGAGCGCCAGCACACGGCGGCCGGCGTGATGTCGGGCGGCGAACAGCAGATGCTGACGCTGTGCCGCACGCTGATGGGCGACCCCGACCTGATCATGATCGACGAGCCCACCGAGGGCCTCGCGCCGAAGATCGTCGAGCTGGTGGCCGAGTACCTGAAGGAGCTGAAGAACCGCGGCATCTCGGTGCTGCTGGTCGAGCAGAAGCTCACCATCGCGCTGGAGATCTCGCAGCGCTGCTACGTGATGGGCCACGGCAGCATCGTCTTCGAGGGTTCGCCCGCCGAGCTGCGCGGCAATGCCTATATTCGCAAGGAGTGGCTGGAGGTCTGAAAACCCTCCTGTCACGGCAGCGACAGGGCGCCAGTCCCCGGCCCTCCTAGAATCGAACGACCGTTCTTTTCTGTTCCTTTCTCCCTCTGAGAGGCACCGCATGACCGCCACCTACCAGACCCGCGGCGACGTCGCCGTCATCACGCTAGACAACCCGCCGGTCAACGGCCTGGGCTACGACACCCGCGTCGGCATCGTCACCGGCCTGGACCGCGCGTTGAACGACAACGCCGTCAAGGCCATCGTGATCACCGGCGCCGGCAAGGCCTTCTCGGGCGGCGCCGACATCCGCGAGTTCGGCACGCCGAAGGCGATCGCCGAGCCCAACCTGCTGTCGGTGATCCTGGCGCTGGAAGCGTCGAACAAGCCCATCGTCGCGGCGATCCACAGCGTCGCGATGGGCGGCGGGCTGGAGCTGGCGCTGGGCTGCCACTACCGCGTGGCCGCGCCGGGTGCGCAGATCGCGCTGCCCGAGGTGAAGATCGGCCTGATCCCCGGTGCCGGCGGCACGCAGCGCCTGCCGCGCGTGCTGGGGCTGGAGAACGCGCTGAACATGATCGTCAGCGGCGAGCCGGTGGCGAGCGACGTGCTCGCCAAGGCGCCCGGGCAGAAGCTGTTCGACAAGCTGGTGGAAGGCGATCTGCTCGACGGCGCGATCGCCTTCGCGCGCGAAGTCGCCGACAAGCGCCCGCTGCCGCTGGTGCGCCACCTGAAGGTCGAGCACCCGAATCCGCAGGCCTACCTGCAATTCGCGCGCAACACCGTGGGCGCGATGGCGAAGAACTTCCCGGCGCCGCCGAAGTGCGTCGACGCGGTGGCCGCCTCGACGACGATGAAGTTCGACGCCGGCATGAAGTACGAGCGCGAGATCTTCACCGCGCTGATGTTCACCCCCGAGTGCAAGGCGCTGCGCCACGCCTTCATGGCCGAGCGCGCCACCACCAAGATCCCCGACGTGCCGGCCGACACGCCGGTGCGCGAGGTGAAGAAGCTCGCCGTGATCGGCGCCGGCACGATGGGCGGCGGCATCGCGATGAACTTCCTCAACGCCGGCATCCCGGTCGTGATGCTGGAGATGAAGCAGGAGGCGCTGGACCGGGGCGTCGCGACGATCCGCAAGAACTACGAAGCGCAGGTCAAGAAGGGCAAGCTCAAGCAGGACAAATACGAGCAGCGCATGGCGCTCTTGAGCACCACGCTGGAGTACGCCGACCTGAAGGACGCCGACATGGTGATCGAGGCCGTGTTCGAGGACATGGCCGTCAAGGAGAAGGTGTTCAAGACGCTCGACGAGGTGATGAAGCCCGGCGCGATCCTCGCGTCGAACACCTCGACGCTGGACGTCAACCAGATCGCCTCGTTCACCAAGCGCCCGCAGGACGTGATCGGCACGCACTTCTTCAGCCCGGCCAACGTGATGAAGCTGCTCGAGGTGGTGCGCGGCGAGAAGACCGCCAAGGACGTGCTCGCCACCGTGATGGCGCTGGGCAAGAAGATCCGCAAGACCTGCGTGGTGTCGGGCGTGTGCGACGGCTTCATCGGCAACCGCATGATCGAGCAGTACTCGCGCCAGGCCGGCTTCCTGCTCGAAGAGGGCGCCACCCCGGCGCAGGTGGACAAGGCGGCCGAGAAGTTCGGCTTCGCGATGGGCCCGTTCCGAATGGGCGACCTCGCCGGCAACGACGTCGGCTGGTACATCCGCAAGCGCCGCTACGTCGAGAAGCCGAACCTGCGCTATTCGAAGACCGCCGACCTGCTGTGCGAGCTGGGCCGCTTCGGCCAGAAGACGGGCGCGGGCTGGTACGACTACGTGGCGGGCAAGCGCGACGCGATCCCCTCCAAGCTGGTCGAGGACATGATCGCCAAGCACCGCGCCGAGCTGGGCATCACGCCGCGCAAGATCTCGGATGAAGAGATCGTGCAGCGCCTGGTCTTCGCGCTGGTCAACGAGGGCGCGCGCATCGTCGAGGAAGGCATCGCGCTGCGCGCCTCCGACATCGACATGGTCTACCTCACCGGCTACGGCTTCCCGCTGCACCGCGGCGGGCCGATGAACTACGCCGACACCGTCGGGCTGTTCAACGTCGTGCAGGCGATGAAGCGCTTCGCGAAGAACCCGAACGACGACGCCAAGTTCTGGGAGCCGGCGCCGCTGCTGGCGAAGCTCGCCGCCGAAGGCAAGACCTTCTCCTGATTTCTCGAAGGACAACGATCATGACCAACGCCGTCATCGTCTCCACCGCACGCACGCCGCTGGCCAAGAGCTGGAAGGGCGCCTTCAACATGACGCACGGCGCCACGCTGGGCGGGCACGCCGTCAAGGCGGCCGTCGAGCGCGCCGGCATCGAGCCGGGCGAAGTCGAAGACGTCATCATGGGCTGCGCGAATCCCGAGGGCGCCACCGGCGCCAACATCGCGCGCCAGATCGCGCTGCGCGCCGGCCTGCCGATCACCACCAGCGGCATGACGGTGAACCGCTTCTGCTCCAGCGGCCTGCAGACCATCGCGATGGCGGCGCAGCGCATCATCGCGGGCGAGGGCGAGATCTACGCCGCCGGCGGCGTCGAGAGCATCTCGTGCGTGCAGAACGAGATGAACCAGCACATGCTGGCCGACCCCTGGCTGGTGCAGCACAAGCCCGAGATCTACTGGAGCATGCTGCAGACCGCCGAGCAGGTGGCCAAGCGCTACGGCATCTCGCGCGAGCGCATGGACCAGTACGGCGCGGCCAGCCAGCAGAAGGCCTGCGCGGCGCAGGAGGCCGGCAGGTTCAAGGACGAGATCGCGCCCATCACCGTGATGGCCGGCGTGGCCGACGCGCAGCTCGGACTGCGCACCAAGGAAGTGACCGTCAGCGCCGACGAAGGCCTGCGCTCCGGCACCACCTACGACAGCATCAAGGGCATCCGCCCGGCGCTGCCCGGCGGCGTGATCTCGGCCGGCAACGCCAGCCAGTTCAGCGACGGCGGCGGCGCCTGCATCGTGATGAGCGAGAAGCTCGCCGAGAAGAAGGGCCTGAAGCCGCTGGGCCGCTTCCTCGGCTTCGCGGTGGCCGGCTGCGAGCCCGACGAGATGGGCATCGGCCCGGTGTTCGCGGTGCCCAAGGTGTTGAAGCGCCTGGGGCTCACGGTGGCCGACATCGACCTGTGGGAACTGAACGAAGCCTTCGCGGTGCAGGTGCTGTACTGCGCAGACACGCTGGGCATTCCGATGGATCGCCTGAACGTCAACGGCGGCGCGATCGCGGTGGGCCACCCCTACGGCGTCAGCGGCCAGCGCCTGACCGGCCATGCGCTGATCGAAGGCAAGCGCCGCGGCGCCAAGCGCGTCGTCGTGACGATGTGCATCGGCGGCGGCATGGGCGCGGCCGGGGTGTTCGAGGTGCTGTGACCCGGCCATGAGCTACCGCCGCACCGCCGACTTCCTGCTCTACGACTGGCTGAAGGTCGAAGCGCTTCGGGAGCGCGCGCGTTTCGCCGAGCACAGCCGCGAGACCTTCGACGCGGTGCTCGACATGTGCGAGAAGCTCGCCGCCGACAAGTTCGCGCCGGCGAACCGCATCGTCGACACCGAGGAGCCGTGGTTCGACGGCGAGCGCGTGCACGTGCCCGAGGCCGCGGTGGCGGCGGCGCGCGCCTACGCCGAATCGGGCCTGCTGGCCGCGGCGCAGGACTACGAGTTCGGCGGCATGCAACTGCCCTGCGTGGTCGAGATGGCGGCGCATGCCTTCTTCTCGAAGGCCGGCATCGGCGTCGGCGGCGCGGGCATGCTGACCAGCGGCAATGCCAACCTGCTGATGGCGCACGGCACGCCGGCGCAGAAGGAAGTCTTCGCGAAGAACGAGTTCGCCGGGCGCTTCTTCGGCACCATGTGCCTGTCGGAGCCGCAGGCGGGTTCGTCGCTGTCGGACATCGTCACGCGCGCGCTGCCCGATGGCGACGATTTCGAGCGCGATCCGCTCGGCGCGCGCTACCGCCTGCGCGGCAACAAGATGTGGATCAGCATGGGCGAGCACGAGCTGGCCGAGAACATCGTCCACCTCGTGCTGGCCAAGATCCCCGGGCCGGACGGCAAGCTGGTGGCGGGCACGCGCGGCATCTCGCTGTTCATCGTGCCGAAGAAGCTGGTGGATACCGAAGGCCGCCTGACCGGCGAGCGCAACGACGTGGCGCTGGCGGGCCTGAACCACAAGCTCGGCTATCGCGGCGTTCCGAACACGCTGCTGAACTTCGGCGAGGGCAAGTACCCGGTGCGTGGTTCTGCCGGCGCGATCGGCTATCTCGTCGGAAAACCCGGCGAAGGCCTGCGCTGCATGTTCCACATGATGAACGAGGCGCGCATCGCGGTCGGCCTGGGCGCGACCATGCTCGGCTACGCCGGCTACGAAGCCAGCCTGGCCTACGCGAAGAACCGCCCGCAGGGCCGGCCGATGGGGCCGGGTGGCAAGGATGCGAGCCAGCCGCAGATCCCCATCATTCGCCACGCCGACGTGCGCCGCATGTTGCTCGCGCAGAAGAGCTGGTGCGAAGGCGCGCTGGCGCTCGAGCTGTACTGCGCACGCCTCGTCGACGAGCAGCACACCGGCGCGCCCGAGGCCGCTGCCGAGGCCGCGCTGCTGCTGGAGATGCTGACGCCCGTCGCCAAGAGCTGGCCCAGCGAGTGGTGCCTGGAGGCCAACAGCCTGGCGATCCAGGTGCACGGCGGCTACGGCTACACGCGCGACTTCCCGGTCGAGCAGTACTGGCGCGACAACCGCCTGAACATGATCCACGAGGGCACGCACGGCATCCAGGCGCTGGATCTGCTCGGACGCAAGGTGGTGATGGACGGCGGCAAGGGGCTGCAGCTGCTGGCCGGCAAGGTGAACGACACGATCCAGCGCGCGCTGGCCGTGCCCGAGCTGGCGGGCTTCGCCAACGAACTCGCGGCGGCGCTCGCCGAAGTGGGCCGCGCGACGAAAGCCGCCTGGGCCACGGGCAAGCCGGAAGAGGCGCTCGCCAACGCCGTGCCCTATCTGCAGGCCTTCGGCCACACGGTGATCGCCTGGATCTGGCTTGACGTGGCGCTGTGCGCGCAGGCCAAGCTCGCGCAAGGCGACGACGCCGCGCTGCGCGGCAAGCTCGCCGCCTGCCGCTTCTTCTACCGCCACGACCTGCCCAAGGTGGCGGCCTGGCTGCAGGTGGTCGCGTCGCGCGACGACACCTGCCTCGCGATGAGCGAAGACTGGTTCTGAGCATGTCTGCACGCCGGCTGCTCGTCGGTCTCGCCGCGACGCTGCTGGCGCCGCTCGCCGCCGCGCAGGTCTATTCCTTCCCGCGCTACGAAGGCGCCGCGCAGGTACGCGCCGACTGCGACCGCCTGCTCGCCGAGCTGAAGCAGCGCCGGCGCGCCATCGCGGCGCTGCCCGAGCGCGGCGCCGATGTGCTCGCCGCGCTCGATGCGCTGAACCAGCGCGTCGAGGACACGATGGGCCCGCTGTGGCTGCTGCCCGCGGTGCATCCGGCCAAGCCGGTGCGCGACGCGGCCGAGGCCTGCGACCTGGCCTACCAGCGCTTCAATACCGGCTTGCTGCAGGACGCGCACATCCATGCGCGGCTGAAGCACGCGGCGGTGGCCGACGACATCGACCGCCGCCTGCAGCGCGATCAGCTCGATGCCTTCGAGGATTCCGGCGTCGCCTTGCCGGCCGCGAAGCGTGCCCGCGCGCAGCGCCTCAACGACGAACTGACGCGGCTGACGCAGGACTATGAGCGCCGCGTGCGCGAAAGCCGCGACACGGTGGCCTTCAGCGAAGCCGAGCTGGAGGGCGTGCCGGAGAACGTCTGGCGCAACGCCAGGCGCGACGCGCAGGGCCGCGTCGTGCTGGGCCTCGACTACCCGAGCGCCGACCCGGTGATCGAGCGCGCCGTGCAGGAGGCCACGCGCGAGCGCATGTGGCGAGCGACGATGCGCCTGGGCGGCGAAGCGAACCTGAAGACCCTGCAGCGCATCGCCGCGCGGCGCCACGAACTGGCGGCGCTGTTCGGTTTCGGTTCGTATGCCGACTTCGTGACGCGCCGCCGCATGGTCGGCAGCGAGGCGAACGCGCTGGCCTTCCTCGATGCGGTGGACGGCGCCGTGCGCGAGCGTGAGCGCACCGATCTCGCGCTGCTGCGCGAGGCCAAGGCGAAGGCGACGAATCAACCCGCCGAGCGTGTCGTCGTGCGCCGCTGGGACGTCGCCTACTTCACCGAGCAGATCCGCCACGAACGCCACGGCGTCGACCAGGAAGCGATGCGCGTGCACTTCCCGCCGCAGCGCAGCCTGGAGTTCGTGTTCGCGGTCGCGCAGCGCATGTTCGGCGTGCGCTTCGAGCCGGTCGAGCAAACGCTGTGGCACGAGGAAGCGCGCGCCTATGCGGCGCGCGATGCCGACGGCAAGCTGCTCGGCACGCTGTTCGTCGACCTGTTCCCGCGCCCCGACAAGTACAACCACGCGGCGGTCTGGCCCTTCCGCAACGTAGCGGCGAAGAGCGGCCGGCTGCCGGCGGCCGCGCTGGTCACCAACTTCGACCGCCAGGGCCTGACGCTGGCCGAGCTGGAGACGCTGCTGCACGAGTTCGGCCACGCGCTGCACTCGCTGCTGTCGGCCACGCGCTACTCGATTCCCGGCGGCAGCAGCGTGCAGCTCGACTTCGCCGAAGCGCCCTCGCAGATGCTGGAAGACTGGGTCTACGACCCGGCGGTGCTGGCGCTGTTCAGGCAGGTGTGCGCCGAGTGCGCACCGCTGCCGCGCGAGACGATAGAGCGCGCCGAGCGCGCGCGCCACCTCGCCAAGGGCCTGTTCTTCGGCCGCCAGCTGCTCTACGCGCGCTACGACCTCGCGCTGCACGGCCGGCGTGTCGAGGCGCCGCTGGCGCTGTGGGCGCGCATGGAAGGCGCCACGCCCTTCGGCCACGTGCCGGGCACGATGTTCCCGGCTAACTTCGGCCACCTCGCCAGCGGCTACGGCGCGGGCTACTACGGCTACCTGTGGAGTCTGGTGGTGGCCGAAGACCTGCGCACCGCCTTTGCCGCCGACCGGCTCGATGCCGCCGTCGGCCGGCGCTACCGCGACACCGTGCTCGCCAACGGCGGACAGGTGGCGCCGCAGGAGCTGGTGCGGCGCTTCCTTGGCCGGCCGGGCAACCGCGAAGCCTTCTTCCGCAGCCTCGCGATCGAATGACATACCGAAGGAGACACGCAGCATGAGCACCCCCGTCCAGAAACTCTTCGACCTGAGCGGCCAGACCGCGCTGGTCACCGGCGGCTCGCGCGGCCTCGGCCTGCAGATCGCCGAGGCGCTCGGCGAAGCCGGCGCGAAGATCTTCCTCACCTCGCGCAAGGCCGCCGATCTCGAAGAAGCCGCGGCGCATCTGCAGGCGCGTGGCATCGACGCGCGCTGGGTCGCTGCCGACATGAGTCAGCCGGCCGAGGTGGAGCGGGTCGCCTCCGAGGCGCTGCAACGCCTGGGCGACATCGACATCCTCGTCAACAACGCCGGCGCCACCTGGGGCGCGCCGGCCGAGGACTATCCGCTCGAAGCCTGGGACAAGGTGATGAACCTGAACATCCGCAGCATCTTCCTGATGAGCCAGCAGGTAGGCAAGCGCAGCATGATTCCGAGGAAGCGCGGGCGCATCATCAACATCGCTTCGATCGCGGGGCTGTCCGGGTCGGGCGACGTCGAGTTCATCGCCTATGGCACCAGCAAGGGCGCGGTGGTCAACTTCACGCGCACGCTGGCCGGCGAGTGGGGCGAGCACGGCATCACCGTCAACGCGCTGGCGCCGGGCTTCTTCCCGAGCAAGATGACCAAGGGCACGATCGAACGCTTCGGCGCCGACCGCATGGCGCAGGCCGCGCCGCTGCGCCGCATCGGCGACGACGATGACCTGAAGGGCGCGGCGCTGCTGTTCGCCTCGGCGGCCGGCAAGCACATCACCGGGCAGATCCTGGCGGTGGATGGCGGCGTCAGCGCAGTGCACCACGGCGGATGAAGTTCTTCGTCCACATCCCCTTCGTCGAGCTGCTCGGCATGGAGCTGCTCGAATGCGAGGCCGGCCGCGCCGCGATCGCGCTCGAACTGCGCGAGGAGCTGACCAATTCGTGGAGCGTGGCGCACGGAGGCGTGACGATGACGCTGCTCGACGTGGTGATGGCGCACGCCGCGCGCAGCCCGAACCAGCCCGGCCATGCCGAATCGCCCGGCGTGGTGACCATCGAGATGAAGACCAGCTTCCTGCGCGCCGGCCTGGGCCGGCTGACGGCGCGCGGCACGCTGCTGCACCGCACGGCCTCGCTGGCCTTCACCGAAGGCTCGGTGACGGACGAGAAGGGCGAGCTGGTGGCGCACGCCACCGGCACGTTCAAGTACATGAAGGGCCTGCCCGCCGGCGGGCGGCGCATCCAGAGGCTGAATGCCTCGGACTGAAAAAGTTGATGAGGAGTTGATGCGATGACGACGACGACCAACAAGCAGTGGCTGCTGGCCGCGCGGCCGGAAGGCGAGGCGCGGGTGAGCGACTTCCGCCTCGTCGAGACGCCGGTGCCGCAGGCGCTCGCCGACGGACAGGTGCTGGTGCGGCACCACTACCTCTCGCTCGACCCCTACATGCGCATGCGCATGAACGACGCCAAGAGTTATGCGGCGCCGCAGCCGCTCGATGCGGTGATGATCGGCGGCACGGTCGGCGAGGTGGTGGCGTCCAGGCACCCGAAGTTCGCGGTCGGCGACCCGGTCGTCGGCATGGGCGGCTGGCAGCAGGTCGCGGTGGTCGACGGCAACGCGCTGGGGCTGCTGCGCAAGGTCGATACGACGCATGTGCCGCTGCCGGCCTACCTCGGCGCGGTCGGCATGCCGGGCGTCACGGCGTGGTACGGGCTCGTCAAGCTGTGCCAGCCGAAGGCAGGCGAGACGGTGGTGGTCAGCGCCGCCAGCGGCGCGGTCGGTGGCGCGGTGGGGCAGCTCGCCAAGGTGCGCGGCTGCCGCGTGGTCGGCGTCGCGGGCGGGGCGGAGAAATGCCGCTACGTGGTCGATGAACTCGGATTCGATGCCTGCATCGACTACAAGCAGCACAAGGACGCGGCCGCGCTCGACGCAGCGCTGGCCGCCGCAGCGCCGAACGGCATCGACTGCAACTTCGAGAACGTCGGCGGCGAGATCCTCAACGCGGTGCTGCGCCGGATGAACGCCTTCGGCCGCATCGCGCTGTGCGGCATGATCAGCGGCTACGAGGGCCAGCCGATCCCGCTCGCCAACCCGGCGCTGCTGCTGACGCAGCGGCTGCGCGTCGAGGGCTTCATCGTCAGCGAGCACATGGAGGTGTGGCCCGAGGCGCTGAAGGAACTCGGCACGCTGGTGGCCACCGGCAAGCTGAAGTACCGCGAGACGATCGCCCCGCGCATCGAGGATGCGCCCGAAGCCTTCCTCGGTTTGCTCAAGGGCAAGAACTTCGGCAAGCAACTGGTCAAGCTACTCTGATCCGCGCCGCGGTCGGCGCGGGGAGGGCCCCGTCATGACGATCACTCACGACGTGTTCAACCAGCCCGAGCCGCTGGTCGACATCAACCTCTACGCCGGCAACCGCGCGCTGCGCGATGCGCTGGGCTTCCACCTGCCGGGGCGCGACGAGGCGGCGAGCCTCGCGCAAGGCGCGCGCTGGGGCAGCACCGAGTGGCAGACGCATGCGCGGCTGGCCAACACGCACCAGCCGCGCCTGCTGACGCACGACCGCTTCGGCCGTCGCGTCGACCGCGTCGAGTTCCATCCAAGCTACCACGCGCTGATGGGTGAGGCGGTGGCGGCCGGGCTGCACGGCACGCCGTGGTCGCTGGGTCCGGGCGCGCATGTCGAGCGCGCCGCGGCCTTCATGCTCTTCACCGAACTGGAGCCCTCGATCCTGTGCCCGATCTCGATGACCTACGCGGTGACGCCGGCGCTGCGCGCCAATGCCGCGGTCACGCAGGACTGGTTCGGCAAGCTCGCCAGCACCGCCTACGACCCGCGCCTCGTGCCCTTCACCGACAAGCCCGGCGTGACGATGGGCATGGGCATGACCGAGAAGCAGGGCGGTTCGGACGTGCGCGCCAACACCACGCGCGCGCTGATCGTCGAGCAGACGCCCTGGGGCGCGCGTGCCGAGGTCACCGGCCACAAGTGGTTCTTCTCGGCGCCGATGTGCGATGCCTTCCTGATCCTCGCGCAGGAGGAGGAGGGCGGGCTGTCGTGCTTCTTCCTGCCGCGCGTGCTGCCCGATGGTTCGCTGAATGCGATCCAAATTCAGCGCCTGAAGGACAAGCTCGGCAACCACGCCAACGCCAGCTCGGAGGTGGAGTTCCACGCCGCCAGCGCGTGGCGCGTCGGCGAGCCGGGGCGCGGCGTGGTGCAGATCCTCGAGATGGGCACGCTGACGCGGCTCGATTGCGCGCTCGGCACAGCAGGGTTGATGCGCCATGCGCTCAGCCTCGCGCTGAACCACACTGCGCAGCGCATGGCCTTCGGCAAGAAGCTGATCGACCAGCCCTTGATGAAAAACGTGCTGACCGACATGGCACTCGAATCGGAAGCCGCCACCGCGCTGGCGCTGCGCCTGGCGCGGGCGATTGACCGCCAGGACGACCCCTTCGAAGCGCTGATGCGGCGCGTGCTGACGCCGGTGGCCAAGTTCTGGATCTGCAAGCGCGGCAGCATGCTCGGCCAGGAGGCGATGGAGTGCCTGGGCGGCAACGGCTACGTGGAGGAAGCGGGCGAGGGCGTGATGGCGCGCATCTACCGCGAGATGCCGCTCAATTCGATCTGGGAAGGCGCCGGCAACATCATGGCGTTGGACCTGCTGCGTGCCTTGCGCGGCGGCAGCAGCAAGGGCGGCTCGGTGGCCGATGCGCTGGCGGCCGAACTCGCGCCGGCGCGCGGCGCCAACGCCGCCTTCGACCGCTTCGCCGCCGCGCTGCCGGCGCGCATCGAAGCGATGGCCGACGAGATCGAAGCGCGCCGCCTCGCGCAGGACGTCGCGCTCGCGGTGCAGGCCTCGCTGCTGCGCCGCCACGCGCCGGACTTCGTCTTCGAGGCCTTCTGCGCCTCGCGCCTCGGCGGCGACTGGGGCCAGGCCTTCGGCACCTTGCCCGCCGCGACCGCGTTCGACGCGATCGTCGCGCGCGCGATGCCTTGTTGATTTTCAGAAAGGAGCACTTTCGATGAAGACCTTCCAGGGCCGCACCGCGGTCATCACCGGCGCGGGCTCGGGCTTCGGGCTGGAACTCTCGCGCCTGGCCGCGCAAGCCGGCATGAACCTCGTGATGGCCGACGTGCAGCAGGATGCGCTGGATCGCGCGGTGGCCGAGATCCGCACGCTGGGCACGCAGGTGATCGGCTTCCGGCTCGACGTGGCCAAGGCCGCCGAGGTGGAGGCGATGGGCGAGGCCACGCGCGCGCGCTTCGGGGCGCCGCACCTCGTCTTCAACAACGCCGGCGTCGGCGCGGGCGGGCTGATCTGGGAGCACACGCTGAAGGACTGGGAGTGGGTGATCGGCGTCAACCTGATGGGCGTGGCGCACGGCGTGCGCGTTTTCACGCCGATGATGCTGGAGGCCGCCAAGGCCGACCCGTCCTACGAAGGCCACATCGTCAACACCGCGTCGATGGCCGGCATGGTGAACATGCCCAACATGGGCGTCTACAACGTCACCAAGCATGCGGTGGTGTCGCTCAGCGAGACGCTGTACCAGGACCTGCGCCTGGTCACTGACCAGATCGGCGCCTCGGTGCTGTGCCCCTACTTCGTGCCCACCGGCATCTCGGCCAGCCACCGCAACCGCCCGGCCGACATGCAGGAGGGCGGCAAGCCGACCAAGAGCCAGTTGATCGCGCAGGCGATGACCGACAAGGCGGTGGGCAGCGGCAAGGTCACCGCGGCGCAGGTGGCGCAGTTCGTGATGGAAGCAGTGCGCGACCAGCGCTTCTACATCTACAGCCACCCGAACGCGCTGGGCATCGTGCAGACGCGCCTGGACGACGTGCTGCTCGGCCGCAACCCGAGCGACCCGTTTGCCGCCAAGCCGGAGATCGGCGAGAGCCTGCGCCAGGCCTTGCGCGCGGCGCAGTGACCGGGTCTGGTCGCGTGCTGCCGGCCCTCGTGGTCGGTGGCGGGCCGGCGGGCTTGATGGCGGCCGAGGCGCTGGCGTCGGCCGGCGTGGCGGTGGAACTGTTCGACGCGATGCCTTCGGTGGGGCGCAAGTTCCTGCTCGCCGGCAAGGGTGGGCTGAACCTGACGCACAGCGAGGCGATCGAGCCTTTCGTCGCGCGCTACAGCGCGGCAAGCGGGCGGGTGGCGCAATGGCTCGGTGTCTTCGGGCCGCAGGCCTTGCGCGACTGGGCGCGGGGCCTGGGCGTAGACACCTTCGTCGGCAGTTCGGGCCGCGTGTTTCCCACCGACATGAAAGCCGCGCCGCTGCTGCGCGCCTGGCTGCATCGCCTGCGTACGAACGGCGTGCGGCTGCACATGCGGCATCGCTGGATCGGCTGGGGCGAGAGCGAGCCGGGCGCGCACGCGCTGCGCTTCGCCACGCCGGACGGCGAGACCGTGGTGCAGGCCCGTGCCGTGGTGCTGGCGCTCGGCGGCGCGAGCTGGACGCGGCTGGGCTCCGATGGCGCCTGGGTGCCGCGGCTTGCCGAGCGCGGCGTGGCCATCGCGCCCTTGTTGCCTTCCAACTGCGGCTTCGACGTCGCACGCTGGAGCGAGCATCTGCGCACGCGCTTCGCCGGCGCGCCGCTGAAGAACGTCGCGCTGCGCTGCGGCGCGTTCGCCCAGCGCGGCGAGTTCGTGCTGACCGAGACGGGCATCGAAGGCAGCCTGGTCTACGCCGCGTCGGCGACGCTGCGCGATGCGATCGCCGCGCACGGAAGCGCCGTCGCCGAGATCGACCTGCTGCCCGAACGCAGCGCCGAGTTCGTGCTGGCCGAAGTGGCACGGCCGCGCGGCGCACGTTCGATGTCCACGCACCTGAAGAGCCGCCTCGGCCTGGACGGTGCCAAGGCCGCGCTGCTGCACGAACTGCTGCCGCGCGAGACCTTCGCCGACCCCGCCGCGCTGGCCGCCGCGATCAAGGCCCTGCCGATCACGCTCGTGAAGGCACGACCCATCGACGAAGCGATCAGCAGCGCCGGTGGTGTGCGCCTCGATGAACTCGACGAGCACGGCATGCTGACGCAGCGACCCGGCATCTTCTGCGCCGGCGAGATGCTCGACTGGGAGGCGCCCACAGGTGGTTACCTTCTGACCGCCAGCTTCGCCAGCGGCCTGATCGCGGGCCGAGGGGCTGTGGCACACTGCGCCGCTTTTCGACCTGCCCCCTAGCCGATTTGGACAAGATTCTTCTGCAGATCGCCGCCGAGCTGAAGGTTCGGCCGGCCCAGGTGAACGCCGCCGTCGAGCTGCTCGACGGTGGAGCGACCGTGCCCTTCATCGCGCGCTACCGCAAGGAAGCCACCGAGGGCCTCGACGACGTGCAGCTGCGCGAACTCGAAGCGCGCCTGGGCTACCTGCGCGAGCTGGAAGAGCGCCGCGCCGCGGTGCTGAAAAGCATCGAAGAGCAAGGCAAGCTGACGCCCGATCTGCGCGCCGCGATCGAGGCCGCGCCGACCAAGCAGGAACTGGAAGACCTCTACCTGCCCTACAAGCCCAAGCGCCGCACCAAGGGCATGATCGCGCGCGAAGCCGGGCTCGAGCCGCTGGCCGACAAGCTGTTCGCCGACCCCTCGCTCGACCCGCTGGCCGAGGCCGCCGCCTTCACGGACGCCTACGAAGGCGGCCTTGCCGCCTTGGCCGATGCCGGCTTCGCCGACGCGCACGCGGTGCTCGACGGCGTGCGCGACCTGCTCTCCGAGCGCTGGGCCGAAGACGCGGTGCTGGTCGGCACGCTGCGCGAGTGGCTGTGGGCCGAGGGCCTCTTCAAGAGCAAGCTGATGGACGGCAAGGATGCGAACCATGCCGACGTCGCCAAGTACCGCGACTACTTCGACTACGACGAGCCTATCCGCAATGTGCCCTCGCACCGCGCGCTGGCGGTGTTCCGCGGCCGCACGCAGGAAGTGCTGGACGCGAAACTGGTGTTGAACGAGGAAGTCGTTCCCGGCCAGCCGACGCTCGCCGAAGGCCGCATCGCGGTGCACCTCGGCTGGCGCCACGCCAGGCGGCCGGGCGACGAGCTGATCCGCAAGACCATCGCCTGGACCTGGAAGGTCAAGCTCAGCCTGAGCCTCGAGCGCGACCTGTTCGCGCGCCTGCGCGAAGAAGCGGAGAAGGTTGCGATCAAGGTCTTCGCCGAGAACCTGCGCGACCTGTTGCTGGCCGCGCCGGCCGGCCCGCGTGTCGTGATGGGCCTGGACCCCGGCATCCGCACCGGTTGCAAGGTGGCGATCGTCGACGCCACCGGCAAGGTGCTGGACACGAACACCGTCTATCCGCACGAACCGCGCAACGACTGGGAGGGTTCGCTGCACACGCTCGGCCGCCTCGTCGCGACGCACGGCGTCAACCTGATCGCGATCGGCAACGGCACTGCGAGCCGCGAGACCGACAAGCTCGCCGCCGACCTGATCAAGCGCATACAGCAGCTCGCGCCTGACGCGAAGATCGAGAAGATCGTCGTCAGCGAAGCCGGCGCCTCGGTGTACTCGGCCAGCGAGTTCGCCAGCAAGGAGCTGCCCGAGCTGGACGTGAGCCTGCGCGGCGCGGTCAGCATCGCGCGGCGCCTGCAGGACCCGCTGGCGGAGCTGGTGAAGATCGAGCCGAAGTCGATCGGCGTCGGCCAGTACCAGCACGACGTCAACCAGAGCGAGCTGGCGCGAAGCCTGGACGCGATCGTCGAGGACTGCGTCAACTCGGTGGGCGTGGACCTGAACACCGCCTCGGCGCCGCTGCTGGCGCGCGTGTCGGGCCTGTCGAACGCGGTGGCGGCCAGCATCGTGCGCTGGCGCGATGCGAACGGCGCGTTCCGCAGCCGCGCGCAGCTGCTCGACGTCGGCGGCCTGGGCGCCAAGACCTTCGAGCAGTGCGCCGGCTTCCTGCGCATCCGCGGCGGCGACAACCCGCTCGATCAGAGCGGCGTGCACCCCGAGACCTACCCGGTCGTCGAGCGCATGCTGGCCAAGACCGGCAAGCCGATCGGCGAGCTGATGGGCCGCAGCGACGTGATCCGCTCGCTCAAGCCGGAAGCCTTCGCCGACGACAAGTTCGGCGCGATCACGGTGAAGGACATCCTCGCCGAGCTGGAGAAGCCCGGCCGCGACCCGCGCCCCGACTTCAAGGTGGCGCGCTTCAACGACGGCGTCGAGGACCTCAAGGACTTGCAGCCCGGCATGACGCTGGAAGGCACGGTCAGCAACGTCGCGCAGTTCGGCGCCTTCGTCGACCTCGGCGTGCATCAGGACGGCTTGGTGCACGTGAGCCAGCTGTCGAACAAGTTCGTCAACGATGCGCGCGAGATCGTCAAGACCGGCGACATCGTCAAGGTCAAGGTGCTGGAAGTCGACCTCGCGCGCAAGCGCATCTCGCTGACGATGAAGCTCGATGCCCGGCCGCCGGCGCCGGGCGGCAAGGGCGACAACAGCTACCGGCCGGCCGGGCGCGGCGAGCGTGCGCAGGGCGGGCGCGGCGGCGCGCAGCCGCAATCGGCGATGGCCGCGGCCTTCGCCAAGCTGCAAGGGCGAGGTTGAGCAAGCTCAAGTTTCCGGTGACGGTGCCGAAGAGCGGGTGACGGTCGTTGCTCATCGGGTGATGGCTGCAGTAGTCACCATCAACCTCGAGGGCCGTTCGTGAACTCCTTCCGCAATCTGAGCCTGGGCGCCCGCCTGGGCGCCGGCTTCGGCCTCACCTTGCTGCTGCTGGTCATCGTCACGCTGGTCGGCCTGCGCGGCATGGCGCATGCCCAGGCCGGCCTCGACGATGTCGTCAAGGTCAACAACGTGCAGGGCAACCTCGCCGGAGACCTGCGCATCGCGATCAACCAAGTCGCGATCGCCTCGCGCGACATCGTGCTGGTCAGCGACGGCGATGAAATGCGCCGCCTCGACGAGGGGCTGAAGAAGTCGCTCGCCGCTTACGCCGATGCCGAGAAGAAGCTCGGCGAGATGTTCGCGGCCGACGCCTCGACCACCGCGCAGGAGAAGGAGCTGTTCGAACACATCCGCACGCTCAAGGCGGCGGCGCTGCCGAAGATCGAAGCCGTGGTGCGGCTCGGCCTGGGCAACAACAACGACGAGGCGGCCACGCTGCTGATCAAGGACGCCAAGCCGGCGACCACCGAATGGCTGAAGGCCACGGTCGAGCTGTCGGACCTCGAGGAAAAGCTCACCGACGAGGCCGCGCAGGAGGCCGAGTCTGCCTACCAGCGCTCGCGCGGCATCATGCTGGCGACCAGCGCGCTGGCGCTGCTGCTGGGCATCGCCGCCGCCTGGAGCCTGACGCGCTCGATCACCGTGCCGATCGCGCAGGCGCTCGTCGTCGCGCAGACCGTGGCGCAGGGCGACCTCAGCTCGCGCATCGAGGTGAGCAGCCGCGACGAAACCGGCCGGCTGCTCGCCGCGCTGAAGGCGATGAACGAGAGCCTGGTGCGCATCGTCGGCACGGTGCGCAACGGCAGCGACAGCATCGCCACCGGCTCGGCGCAGATCGCCGGCGGCAACGCCGACCTGAGCCAGCGCACCGAGGAGCAGGCGAGCGCCTTGCAGCAGACCGCCGCGTCGATGGAGCAGCTCGGCTCGACGGTCAGGCAGAACGCCGACAACGCGCGCCAGGCGAACCAGCTGGCGCTCGGCGCGAGCGAAGTCGCCGTCAAGGGCGGCGAAGTGGTCGCGCGCGTGGTCGACACGATGAAGGGCATCGACGCCAGCAGCAAGAAGATCGCCGACATCATCACGGTGATCGACGGCATCGCGTTCCAGACCAACATCCTGGCGCTGAATGCGGCGGTGGAAGCCGCGCGCGCCGGCGAACAGGGCCGCGGCTTCGCGGTGGTGGCCGGCGAGGTGCGCAACCTCGCGCAGCGCAGCGCCGAGGCGGCCAAGGAGATCAAGACACTGATCACCGACAGCGTCGAGCGCGTCGCGCAGGGCTCGACGCTGGTCGGCGAGGCCGGCAGCACGATGACCGAGGTGGTGGCGTCGATCCGCCGCGTCACCGACCTGATGGGCGAAATCAGCAGCGCCAGCGCCGAGCAGAGCGCCGGCGTGGCGCAGGTGGGCGACGCGGTGACGCAGATGGACCAGGTGACGCAGCAGAACGCGGCGCTGGTCGAGGAAAGCGCGGCGGCCGCCGGCAGCCTCAAGCAGCAGGCGCAGGCGCTGGTGGCGGCGGTGGCGAGCTTCAAGCTGGCGAACGTCTGAAGGCGCGCGAGGCCCCGCTACAGTGCGGGGCCATGCAAGCCTTGCAGATCCATGCCGGGCCGCGCGCGCTGCGCCACCTGCGCGAGCGCGGCCTGCGGCCCGCCGATATCCGCGCCGTGCCCGCCGCCGCCGGCGGCCCCAAGGGGCTGATCCTCAACCCGCTCGACCGCTTCCTGTTCGGACACTGGCTGGCGGGCAGCGCGCACAGCGTGCACCTGCTCGGCGCCTCGATCGGCGCGTGGCGCATGGCCACCGCCTGCCTCGCCGACCCCGATGCGGCCTTCGCGCAGATGGCCGAGGACTACATCGCGCAGACCTACGAGCACGAACCCGGCAAGGCGCCGAAGGCCTCGCACGTCAGCGAGGTGTTCGGCGCCAAGCTCGCCGAGCGCTTCGCCGGCCGCGAGGCCGAGGTGCTGGCACATCCGCGCTACCGGCTGCACGTCTTCACCAGCCGCGGCCGGCACCTGCTGCGCCGCGAGGGGCGGCTGCGCACGCCGCTGGGCTACCTCGGCGCCTTCGCCACCAACGCGCTGAGCCGCAAGGCGATGGGCGGCTGGCTGGAGCGGGTGATCTTCTCCGACGCGCGCGAGGCGCTGCCGGTGCATCTGCGCGATTTCCGCACCCATGTCGTGCCGCTCGCCGCGAACAACCTGCAGCCCAGCATCCTGGCGAGCTGCTCGATCCCGTTCTGGTTGCAGGCGGTGCACGACATTCCCGGCGCGCCGGCCGGCGCCTATTGGGACGGCGGCATCACCGACTACCACCTGCACCTGAACTACGCCTCGATGGACGAAGGCCTGGTGCTCTATCCGCACTTCCAGAAGACGGTGATCCCGGGCTGGCTCGACAAGGCGCTGCGGCACCGGCACCGCGCCACTGCGCACCTGGACAACATGATCGTGCTGTCGCCGCGCGCCGAATGGATCGCGACGCTGCCCAACGCCAAGCTGCCCGATCGGGGCGACTTCCAGCGCTACGGCGACGACCTGCCGGCGCGCATCGCGGCCTGGTCGCGCGCGGTGGCCGAGAGCGCACGCCTGGCCGACGAGTTCGCGCAATGGCTGGAGCAGCCCGGGCGCATCGAGCCGCAGCCGCTGGCCTGAACTACAATCGCGGCTTCGACAGACCCCACAAGAGCGAGAAAGGCATGACGGTTATGACACCGCGGACTACGCGCTGGACCCGGAAGGTCTAGCGGAGCTGCGCGCGTCGATCTTCATCACAGGTTTTCTCGTTCACAAGGAAGGCGCGGCACAGTCCGCGCCTTTTGCTTTTTCGAAAGAGTCTCGACATGGTCTCGATTCAATTGCCCGACGGCTCGCGCCGCGAGTTCCCCGGCCCGGTGACGGTGGCCGAGGTGGCGGCCTCCATCGGCCCCGGTCTGGCCAAGGCGGCGATCGCCGGCCGCGTGGGGCAGGGCGATGCGGCGCGTGTGGTCGACACGAGCTACCGCATGGACGGCGACACGGTGCTGGCGATCCTGACCGACAAGGACGCCGAGGGCCTCGAAGTCATCCGCCACTCGACGGCGCACCTGCTCGCCTACGCGGTCAAGGAGCTGTTCCCCGACGCGCAGGTGACCATCGGCCCGGTGATCGACAACGGCTTCTACTACGACTTCTCGTACAAGCGCCCCTTCACGCCCGAGGACCTGGCGGCCATCGAAGCCAAGATGACCGAGCTGGCGAAGAAGGACGAGAAGGTCGAGCGCCGCGTGCTGCCGCGCGATGAGGCGGTGGCCTATTTCAAGAGCCTGGGCGAGGACTACAAGGCAGAGATCATCTCCAGCATCCCGGCCGGCGAGGACGTGTCGCTGTACCGCGAAGGCAAGTTCGAGGATCTGTGCCGCGGCCCGCACGTGCCGTCCACCGGCAAGCTCAGGCACTTCAAGCTGATGAAGGTGGCCGGCGCCTACTGGCGCGGCGACCACCGCAACGAGATGCTGCAACGCATCTACGGCACCGCCTGGGCGAGCAAGGACGACTTGCAGAAGTACCTGACGATGCTCGAAGAGGCCGAGAAGCGCGACCACCGCAAGCTCGGCCGCGAGCTCGACCTGTTCCACCTCGACGAGCATTCGCCCGGCACGGTGTTCTGGCACCCCAAGGGCTGGGCGCTGTGGCAGGAAGTCGAGCAGTACATGCGGCGCGTCTACCGCGACAACGGTTACCTCGAAGTGAAGGGCCCGCAGCTGCTCGACAGCACGCTGTGGCAGAAGACCGGCCACTGGGACAAGTACCGCGAGAACATGTTCACGACGGAATCGGAGAAGCGCGACTACGCGCTCAAGCCGATGAACTGCCCCGGCCACATCCTGATCTTCAAGCAGGGCATCAAGAGCTACCGCGACCTGCCGCTGCGCTACGGCGAGTTCGGCCAGTGCCATCGCAACGAGCCGACCGGCGGCCTGCACGGCATCATGCGCGTGCGCGGCTTCACGCAGGACGACGGCCACATCTTCTGCACCGAGGACATGATCCTCGACGAGTGCGTCGCGTACACGGCACTGCTGCAGAAGGTCTACGCCGACTTCGGCTTCACCGACATCCTCTACAAGGTGGCGACGCGCCCCGACGCGCGCATCGGCTCGGATGAAGCCTGGGACAAGGCCGAGCACGCGCTGATGGAAAGCCTGCGCCGCTCGGGCGTCGAGTTCGTCGTCGCGCCAGGCGACGGCGCCTTCTACGGCCCGAAGATCGAGTACACGCTGAAGGACGCGCTGGGCCGCCAATGGCAGTGCGGCACGATGCAGGTCGACTTCTTCATGGCCGAGCGGCTGGGCGCCGAGTACGTGGCCGAGGACGGCGCACGGCGCCACCCGGTGATGCTGCACCGGGCCATCGTCGGCAGCCTGGAGCGTTTCATCGGCATCCTGATCGAGCAGCACGCCGGCGCGCTGCCGGTGTGGCTGGCGCCGCGCCAGGCCAGTGTGCTCACGATCACCGAAGCGCAGTCGGATTACGCTGCGGACGTTACCAAAACGCTGCAAAAACAAGGACTTAGAGCCGCCAGCGATTTGCGGAACGAGAAAATTACCTATAAAATCCGCGAGCATTCGTTGCAGAAGGTTCCGTACATCCTCGTCGTCGGCGACAAGGAGAAGGCAAACGGGACCGTTGCCGTGCGCGCCCGGGGCAACCAGGATCTCGGCGTGATGCCGCTGGCCGACTTCCTCGAGAGGGTCACCGGAGACATCGCCCGCAAGCTGTGATCACGACGGTGATCGCAGCTGGATGGCTTGGGGCGCGTCGTTGTTTGTGTGTTGGGCTTCCTGCTGCCTGGGAGGTCCGCTGAAAGGTACCCACCATCGCTACTTTTGTTGACCGCCGTGTCCGGAACGACGAGCGCAAGCACCGGCTCAATCGCGAGATCATGGCGCTTGAAGTGCGCCTCAACGGCCCTGAGAACGAACCGCTGGGCATCGTGCCCATCCAGGAAGCGTTGCGCATGGCTGGCGATCTGGACGTCGATCTGGTCGAGATCGCGGCGCAGGCGGATCCTCCGGTGTGCCGCCTGATGGACTACGGCAAGTTCAAGTACCAGGAGCAGAAGAAGGCGGCCGAGGCGAAGTCCAAGCAGAAGATCATCGAGATCAAGGAAGTCAAGTTCCGTCCCGGCACCGACGAAGGCGACTACGCGATCAAGATGCGCAACCTGCGCCGCTTCATCGCGGAAGACGGCGACAAGGGCAAGGTCACGCTGCGCTACCGCGGCCGCGAGATCACCCACCAGGACATCGGCATGCGGCTGCTCGAGCGCATCCGCGACGAACTGGCCGACGTGGCGGTGGTCGAGCACATGCCCAAGCTCGAAGGCCGCCAGATGATCATGGTGCTGGCGCCGAAGCGAAAGTGAATTGAGAGTTCAGTGCCCCGGTCTGGTCGCCGGGGCGCTGCCAGAAGCGGCCGCAGGCCAACAAGACGGGGAGCTTCCCCGGCGCCTGTCGGACGCAATTTCAAGAAGGAGCAGTTCATGCCCAAGATGAAGACCAAGAGCAGCGCGAAGAAGCGCTTCCGCGTCCGCCCGGGCGGCACCGTCAAGCGGGGTCAGGCGTTCAAGCGCCACATCCTCACCAAGAAGACGACGAAGAACAAGCGCCACCTGCGTGGCGCCGTCACCGTGCACGAGACCAACATGGGCCACATGGCCCAGATGTTGCCGTTCGCCGGTCTCTGAGTCGCCACAGGTAAAGGAGAAGAGAAATGCCTCGCGTCAAACGTGGTGTCACCGCACGCGCTCGTCACAAGAAGGTGCTGGCCCTGGCCAAGGGTTTCCGCGGCCGTCGGAAGAACGTCTTCCGGATTGCCAAGGAAGCGGTCATGCGGGCCGGGCAGTACGCCTACCGTGACCGCCGCAACAAGAAGCGCGTGTTCCGCCAGCTCTGGATTGCCCGTATCAACGCGGCGAGCCGGGGTCTGGGACTCACCTACAGCAAGTTCATGGCCGGCCTGAAGAAGGCCAACATCGACATCGACCGCAAGGTTCTTGCCGACATGGCCGTGAACGATCCTGCCGGCTTCGGCAGCATCGTCGAGAAGGTGAAGGCCCAGCTCGCTTGATCCAACGCGCTGCCGCGTGCCCGCAAGGGCCGCGGCCGCCGGTTCAGCTTTCGAAGGCCGACCTCGTGTGCGGCCTTTTTTGTTTTCTTTCGGAACGATGAACGATCTCGCCCCCCTCGTCGACGCTGCGAAGGCCGACTTCGCCGCCGCGGCGACGCCCGCCGAACTCGAGAACGCCAAGGCGCGCTTTCTCGGCAAGTCCGGCCGCCTGACCGACGCACTGAAGGCGCTGGGCGCGCTGCCGGTCGAAGAGAAGAAGGCGCGCGGCGCGATGATCAACGCGGCCAAGCAGCAGGTCGAGGCGCTGCTGCAGGCGCGCCGCGAGGCGCTGTCTCACGCCGAACTCGAAGCGCAGTTGAAGGCTGAGGCGCTCGACGTCACGCTGCCGGGCCGCTCGCGCGGCATGGGCGGGCTGCACCCGGTGACGCGCACCATCGAGCGCATCGAGGCGATCTTCGGCTCGATGGGCTTCGACGTCGCCGACGGCCCCGAGATCGAGACCGACTGGTTCAACTTCACCTCGCTGAACAGCCCGGAGAACCACCCGGCGCGCTCGATGCAGGACACCTTCTACGTCGACATGAAGGACGCCGAAGGCCGCTGGCTCAACCTGCGCACGCACACCTCGCCGATGCAGGTGCGCTACGCGAAGGCGCATGCCGCGAAGCACGCGACCGAGGAGCACATGCCCGAGATCCGCGTGATCGCGCCGGGCCGCACCTACCGCGTCGACAGCGACGCGACGCACTCGCCCATGTTCCACCAGTGCGAAGGCCTGTGGATCGGCGAGAACGTCAGCTTCAAGGACTTGAAGGTCGTCTTCACCGATTTTTGCCGGCGCTTCTTCGAGACCGATGAGCTCGAGCTGCGCTTTCGCCCCTCGTTCTTCCCCTTCACCGAGCCGAGCGCCGAGATCGACATCGCCTTCGCCAAGGGTCCGCTGAAGGGCAAGTGGCTGGAGGTGGCCGGCTCGGGGCAGGTGCACCCGAACGTGGTGCGCAACTTCGGGCTCGACCCGGAGCGCCACATCGGCTTCGCCTTCGGCATGGGGCCGGATCGCCTGACCATGCTGCGCTACGGCGTCAACGACCTGCGCCTTTTCTTCGAGAACGACCTGCGCTTCCTGGCGCAGTTCAACTGAGCGAACGTCCCCATGCAGTTCCCCGAATCCTGGCTGCGCGAGTTCTGCAACCCGCCGGTGTCTTCCGCCGAGCTGGCCGAGCTGTTGACGATGGCCGGCATGGAAGTCGAAGAGGCGCGCCCGGCCGCGCCGCCGTTCAGCGGCATCGTGGTGGCGCAGGTGCTGTCGGTGGCACAGCACGCCAATGCCGACAAGCTCAAGGTCTGCGAGGTCGATGCCGGCACCGGCGCCAAGCTCCAGATCGTCTGCGGCGCACCCAACGTGCGCGAAGGCATCCGCGTGCCCTGCGCGCTGGTCGGCGCCGAATTACCGCCGGGTGAGGACGGCAAGCCGTTCACGATCAAGCTCGGCAAGCTGCGCGGCGTCGAGAGCCAGGGCATGCTGTGCTCGGCGCGCGAGCTGAAGCTCTCCGACGACCACGCCGGCCTGCTGATCCTGGCCGACGACGCGACTATCGGTGCGAACATCCGCGAGCACCTCAAGCTCGACGACACGCTGTTCACCCTCAAGCTGACGCCGAACCTGGCGCATTGCCTGAGCGTCTACGGCATCGCGCGTGAAGTCTCGGCGCTGACCGGCGCGCCGCTGGTCACGCCGGCGATCGCGCCGGTGCCCCCTTCGCACGACGCGAAGCTGAAGGTCACCGTCGAAGCGAGCGACCTGTGCGGCCGCTTCTCCGGCCGCATCGTGCGCGGCGTGAACACCAAGGCGACCACGCCGGCCTGGATGGTCGAGCGCCTGGCGCGCTGCGGCCAGCGTTCGGTGAGCGCACTGGTCGACATCTCGAACTACGTGATGTTCGAGTACGGCCGGCCGACGCATATCTTCGACCTCGACAAGATCCACGGCGGCCTGACGGTGCGCTGGGGCCGAACAGGCGAACAGCTCGAGCTGCTCAACGGCAACACCATCGAGGTCGACGCGCAGGTCGGCGTGATCGCCGACGACAAGCAGGTCGAGTCGCTCGCCGGCATCATGGGCGGCGAGGCCACCGCGGTGTCGGACGACACGCGCAACGTCTACGTCGAGGCCGCGTTCTGGTGGCCCGAGGCGGTGGCCGGGCGCTCGCGCCGCTTCAACTTCGCCACCGACGCGGGGCACCGCTTCGAGCGCGGCGTCGACCCGGCGCTGACGGTGGCGCACATCGAGCGCATCACGCGGCTGATCGTCGACATCTGCGGCGGCGAGGCCGGCCCGATGGACGATCAGATCCTCGCGCTGCCCAAGGCCGAGCCGGTGCGCCTGCGCATCGCGCGCGCCGCCAAGGTGATCGGCATGCCGGTGACGCAGGCGCAGTGCGAGGGCGTGATGCAGCGCCTCGGCCTGAGCTTCACCAGCGAGCCCGGCGCGATCACCGTGACGCCGCCCTCGTACCGCTTCGACCTGAAGATCGAGGAAGACCTGATCGAGGAAGTGGCGCGCATCGTCGGCTACCGCTCGCTGCCCGACACGCCGCCGCTCGCGCCCGTCACCGCGCACATCCGGCCCGAGGCGAACCGCGGCCTGAGCGCGCTGCGCCAGGCGCTCGCCGGCCTGGGCTATCAGGAGACCATCGGCTTCAGCTTCGTCGAGGAGCGCTGGGAGCGCGAGCTGGCCGGCAACGCCGACCCGATCCGCGTGCTGAACCCGATCGCCAGCCCGCTGGCGGTGATGCGCTCCAGCCTGATCGGCAGCCTGGTGGCGGTGCTGCAAAGCAACCTCGCGCGCAAGGCGAGCCGCGTGCGTGTGTTCGAGACCGGGCGCGTGTTCCGTCGCGATGCCTCGGTGCCCGACAGCATCCGCAGCGTCGCCGGCGTGGCGCAGCCGCGGCGCGTGGCGGGGCTTGCGTGGGGGCGCGTCGATGCCTTGCAGTGGGGCAGCAAGGAGCGCGCCTCCGACTTCTTCGACGTGAAGGGCGACATCGAAGCGCTGCTTGCGCCGCGCCAGGCGAAGTTCGTCGCGGCCGAGCATCCGGCGCTGCATCCGGGGCGCTGCGCGCGTGTCGAGCTGAACGGCTCGCCCATCGGCTTCGTCGGCGAACTGCATCCGCGCTGGCGGCAAGGCTACGAGCTGCCCTCGGCGCCCATCGTCTTCGAGCTGGAACTCGACGCGCTGCTCGAACGCGACGTGCCGGCCTTCACGCCGCTGCCGCGCCAGCAGTCGGCATGGCGCGACATCGCGGTGGTGGCGGGCGAACAGGTCGGCCACGACGCGCTGATGGAAGCGATCGGCGCCGGCTCGGGCGGCCTGGTGCGCTCGGCGCGCCTGTTCGACATTTACAAGCCCGCCGCGCCGGCCGCCGACATGCAGCCCGGCGAGCGCAGCCTGGCGGTGCGGCTGGAACTGCTGGACAACGACAACACCCTGACCGACGAGCGCATCGAGGCCGCCGTGGCCGAGGTGATCGAACGACTCTCCGCGCGCCTGGGCGTGCGGCTGCGCGGCTGAGGGCGAGGCATATGGACGACGACAACGATCAGAAGCCGCGCGAGCGCGTGATGCTGCCGAGCATCGAGACGCCGACGCTGACCAAGGCGGAGCTGGCCGATCTGCTGTTCGAGCGCCTCGGGCTGAACAAGCGCGAGTCGAAGGACATGGTCGAAGGCTTCTTCGACCTCATCCACGCGACGCTGGTGCGCGGCGAGGACGTCAAGCTCTCGGGCTTCGGCAACTTCAACATCCGCCGCAAGGCGCCGCGCCCGGGGCGCAACCCGCGCACCGGCGAGGCCATCCCGATCAAGGCCCGCAACGTCGTGACCTTCCACGCCAGCCACAAACTCAAGGGAGTCGTGCAAGGCGACATACCGGCCGGGGAGGAGTTCGAGTAAAGTCTTAGCTTTCCCACGGGATCTTGTTGATTTTCATGGAGAAAGCGCTCCCAGCCATCCCGGCGAAGCGGTACTTCACCATCGGTGAGGTGAGCGAGCTTTGCGGGGTGAAGCCGTACGTGCTGCGCTACTGGGAGCAGGAGTTCACGCAGCTCAAGCCGATGAAGCGCCGCGGCAACCGGCGCTACTACCAGCACCACGAGGTGCTGCTGATCCGGCGCATCCGCGAGCTGCTGTACGAACAGGGCTTCACGATCAGCGGCGCGCGCAACCGGCTCGCCGAGGCGCTGGTGCATGGGCGCGAGCAGGCGCCGCCGATGCCCGACGACGAGCCCGATGAAGTGATCGACATGAGCGCAGTGCTCGACGGCGTGCCCGCCGATGCGATGCCGGTGGCCGCCGAGCCCTCCGCCGGCGTGCCCTCGGCCAGCGAGGTGCGCAACGAACTGCTGGCGATCCGCGCGCTGCTGGTGCTCTGAGCGAAGAGGCCTCGTTCGCTGAGGCTATAATGCGCAGCTTCGTCGGGGTGTAGCGCAGCCTGGTAGCGCACTTGCATGGGGTGCAAGGGGTCGCGAGTTCGAATCCCGCCACCCCGACCAAAGATGGAAATCAACGGGCCGGTTCCCACAAGGAGCCGGCCCGTTTGCCTTGTGGCTTCCTAGAAGCGGTACTTCAGCCCCAGGCTGAGCGTGTCGACGTTCTCGCGCCCGGCGCCGACGAAGTGCATCTCGTGGCGATTCGCCTCGAGCACCACGCTCCAGTTGGGCGTGAAGTCGTAGCCCGCGCCGATGCCGTAGGCCGCGCCCCAGCTGCTGTCCTTGCCGCTCGGCTCGGTCGACAGCGGCGAGACGCTGACGCGCGTGCGGCTGTAGGTCGTGCCGAGCTTGCCGTAGACGCTGAACGCGCCCAGCGGCACACGTCCCACCAGGCTCAGGTTGATGCCGCGTGCGCGCGTGTCGCCGCCCAGGCGGTCGGCCTTGCCGAAGTCGAGGTAGCCCAGCTCCAGCCCGGCCCAGTCGTTGAACATGCCGCCGGTGTAGACGTGCACCGAGGCGTCCGGGTCGTTGCAGCTGAAGACGCTGCTGTCGCAGTCGACCTTGTAGTCGGGCTTGCCGACGTTGATGCCGACATAGCCGCTGCTGGTGTAGGGCAGGACGGAGGAACTGCTCGATTGTGCGGCGGCCGGCAGCGCGGCGGCCATGCCGGCGACCGCGAACGCGAGGGGAAGGATGCGGTTCATGAGACGGTCCTTTCGTGGCAGAGGTCAGGAGGTGCCGCCACGCCGGCAAGCGGCGTTCCCGTCGCCGCCTCAGGCGCGGCGCAGCAGCGCGTCGATGCGCTGGTTCAGCTCGCTGGTCAGCACCTGGCGCAGCGTGTGCGCCGGGTCGTGCCACACCGTCAGCTCGAAGGCCAGCGCGCCGGGCGCGAGCGTGGGGCGCAGCACGCTGGGCGGCGGCTCGGCCAGCACGCCGGGCTGCTGCGCGGCGGCGTCGAGCAGCACGCGCCGCACTTCGTCGGGGTCGCGCTCGGGTGCCGCGCCGACCGGCAGGCGCAGTCGCACCGCCGAGCCGGTGGTCATCAGGTTGGTGACGTTCTCGACGATGAAGCGCTGGTTCGGCACCAGGATCGCGATGTTGTCGTTGGTGACGACGGTGGTGCGGCGCGCGCCGATCTCGCGCACCTCGCCTTCGATGTCGGACAGCAGCACGCGGTCGCCGACCTTGATCGGCCGCTCCAGCATGATGATCACGCCGCTGACGAAGTTGCTGACGACGTTCTGCAAGCCGAAGCCCACGCCCACGCTGACGGCGCCGGCGACGATGCCCAGCGCGGCGAGGTCCAGCCCGGCGTTCTGCAGGATGATTGCCACGCCGACCAGCAGCACGAGGTAGCGCACCACCGCGCCGACCGCCTGGCGCGTGCCGAGGTCGAGATCGGTGCGGCGCAGCACGCGGCTGATGGTGAGCCGGCGGACCCAGCCGGCCAGCCAGAACAGCGCAGCCAGCAGCACGACGAGCTTGAGCAGCGAGCCCAGCGTCACGCTGACGCCCGACAAGCTGAACAGCTCGAAGTCCCATGCGCCCGTCATGGCGCGGCTGCGGGCAATCCGCTTGCCCGGACGCGGCTCGGCTCAGCCCGCCGTGCTCGCGCCCGCCGGCAGGCCGAACAGCTGCCCGTAACGGAAGCCCACCCAGGCGTGCTCGCGCATCAGCATCTCTGCGCGCGCCGATTCGCGCCGCTCGAGCGCGTCGAGCACCAGCTGGTGCTGCAGCTGCGCGATGCGGAGCTTCTGGTACTCGGCCGGCAGCGCGCTGCGGTCCAGCGCGATCGAGCTGGCCGAGGCGAGGGGCAGGTGGTCGTTGCGCGCGATCGCGTCGGCAATCACCCGGCTTTCGTGCGACTGCACCAGCGTGTCGTGGAAGCGCTTGTTCAGGCGGCTCCAGCGGCCGATGTCGTCGTCGCTCAGGTGGCCCTTGGCGAGCAGCGCGGCGCCGTCCTCGATGCAGCCGCGCAGCGTGTCATGCACCGCCGCCGTCATGCCGCGCTCGGCCAGGTGCCGCACGGCCAGCCCTTCGAGCGTGCCGCGCACCTCGATGGCAGAGCGCACATCGGCCTCCGAAAAACTGCGCACCTCGTAGCCGCGCTTGCCGGCCTTGGCGAGCAGCCCTTCCTGTTCGAGCGCGCGGAAAGCCAGCCGCACCGGCGTGCGCGAGACGCCCAGCGACTCGGCCACCGGGATCTCCGCCAGCCGCTCGCCGGCCGCCAGCGCACCCTCGACGATGCGCTGGCGCAAGGTGGCGACGACACTGCCGGAGTCGGAGTTGGGTGCCTCGATTGGATCCATAAAGTCGAGTTGCTTGCGTAGAATTAGCTGTTTGTCTCATAATTGGATCCAATCATCAACCCCCAAACAGAGATCCAGGAGACAAGCATGTATCCCAAGAACGCATGGTACGTGGCCTGCGCGCCGGGCGAGATCGACGAGAAGCCGCTCGGCCGCACGGTGTGCGGGGAGCGCATCGTGTTCTTCCGCGGCCCCGACGGAAAGGCCGCCGGCCTGGAAGACTGGTGCCCGCACCGCGGCGCGCCGCTGTCGCTGGGGCGTGTGGTCGAGGGCAAGCTGGTGTGCGGCTACCACGGCCTGGAGATGGGCTGCGACGGCAAGACGGTGGCGATGCCCGGCCAGCGCGTGCGCGGCTTCCCGGCGCTGGCGTCCTACCCGGTGATCGAACGCTACGGCTTCGTCTGGGTGTGGCCGGGCGAAGCCGCCAAGGCCGACCCGGCGCTGCTGCCCAAGCTCGCCTGGGCCGAGGACCCGGCCTGGACTTTCGGCGGCGGCATGTTCCACGTGCAGTGCGACTACCGGCTGATGATCGACAACCTGATGGACCTGACGCACGAGAAATACGTGCATGCCACCAGCATCGGCCAGCAGGAACTCGACGAGGTGCCGGCGTACACCACCAGCGAGGGCGACGTGGTGATCACGCGCCGCGAGATGAGCGGCGTGAAGGCGCCGCCGTTCTGGCAGGCGGCGATGCGCGGCAACGGGCTCGACCCCGAGCAGACGGTGGACCGCTGGCAGCGCTGCCGCTTCGTGCCGCCGTCCAGCGTGCTGATCGACGTCGGCGTCGCGCTGGCCGGGCAGGGCGGCTTCGATGCCCCGGCGGCGGTGAAGACTTCCGGCATCGTCGTCGACCTGATCACGCCCGAGACCGAGACCTCGATCTGGTACTTCTGGGGCCTGGCGCGCAACTTCCGCCCCGAGGACAAGGCGCTCACGGCCTCGATCCGCGAGGCGCAGGGCAAGGTGTTCACCGAAGACCTCGAGATGCTCGAATCGCAGCAGCGCAACCTGTCGGCGCAGCCCGAGCGCAAGCTGCTGTCGCTCAACACCGACCTGGGCGGCGTGCAGGCGCGGCGCATCGTCGAGCGGCTGGTGGCGCAGGAGCAGGGCCAGGCGGTGGCGGCATGAGCGCGGGCCTGCTGTCGGTGCGCGTCGCGCGCAAGACCGTCGAGGCCGAGGGCATCGCGAGCTTCGAACTGGTGAGCGTCGACGGCGCGCCGCTCCCGGCCTTCGCCGCCGGTTCGCACATCGACGTGGAACTGCCGAACGGCGGCCCGACGCGCCAGTACTCGCTGTGCAACGACCCGGCCGAATCGCACCGCTACCTGATCGCGGTGCTGCGCGACCCGGCTTCGCGCGGTGGCTCGGCGGGCATGCACGAGCGCGTGAAGGAAGGCGACGTGCTCGCGATCAGCGCGCCCAAGAACCACTTCGCGCTGGCGCACGACGCGCAAAGCCACCTGCTGCTGGCCGGCGGCATCGGCGTGACGCCGCTGCTGTGCATGGCCGAGCGCCTCGCGCACGCCGGCAGCGAGTTCGAGATGCACTACTGCACGCGCTCGCCGGCGCGCACCGCGTTCCGCGAGCGCATCGCGCGCTCGGCCTTCGCGTCGCGCGTGGCCTTCCATTTCGACGACGGCGCGGCCGATCAGAAGCTCGACATCGCCGCGCTGCTGGCCGCGCCGCGCGCCGGGCGGCATCTGTACGTCTGCGGGCCCAAGGGCTTCATGGACGCGGTGCTGGCCGCGGCCCGTTCACAGGGCTGGCCGGAAGCGCAGATCCACTACGAGTTCTTCGCCGCCGATGCGGCGCCCAAGGCCGGCGACGGCTCCTTCGAGGTGATGCTCGCGAGCTCGGGCCGCGTGATCACGGTCGCGCCCGACCGCAGCGTGGTGCAGGCGCTCGCCGAGGCCGGCGTCAGCGTCGCTACCTCGTGCGAGCAGGGCGTGTGCGGCACCTGCCTGACGCGCGTGATCGAGGGCGAGCCCGATCACCGCGATCTCTACCTCACGCCGGAGGAGCAGGCGGCCAACGACCAGTTCCTGCCGTGCTGCTCGCGCGCCAAGTCGGCGCGCCTGGTGCTCGACCTGTAGCGAAAGGAACTCAGGCCGCCGTCGCGGCCGAGGCGGCCAGGCAGGCGTTGCACTTACCCAGGCCCGGCAGGCGCGGGTCGGGCTTGCCGTCGCCGGTCTTGAAGTTGGCCTGGCAGCGGCGGCACACGTACATCTTCGAGCTGGACATCAGCGGGCGGATGCCGGGCTCGGCCGAGGGCCGCGCCGCCGTGTACTCCGCCTGGGTCTGGCGCAGCTTCATGGCCGGCGTTTCGGGCGGGGTCGGGGGCGTGGGGCGGCGTGTCGTCATGTCGCGGTCAATCCGAGGAAGGAGAGGCGAAGGTGGGGGGCTCTGGCGGCCCGTTCAATCCGCTATTGTCCCAGCTTTCGGAACCACCCTCGTAAACGGTTGAACAAGCCCCCCACATGACCCGTTCC
This sequence comes from Pseudomonadota bacterium, assembly GCA_029779845.1. Taxonomy (GTDB): domain Bacteria; phylum Pseudomonadota; class Gammaproteobacteria; order Burkholderiales; family Burkholderiaceae_C; genus Piscinibacter. Next base: position 33,187 of record JAKOZT010000122.1, read on the forward strand.
GTGATCGCCCTGGACGCCGACGGCGTGCTGCTCGACTACCACCTCGCCTACGCCGCCGCGTGGCAGCGCGCCTTCGGCGAATACCCCGCCGAGCGCGACCCGCAGGCCTACTGGCCGATGGACCGCTGGGCCGTGCCCGAGCTGCGCCTGTTCAAGCGCCGGCGCTTCCGCGCCGAGTTCGGCGAGCTGTTCTGGTCGACGGTGCCGGCGATTCCCGGCGCGCTCGACGCCTGCCACCGGCTGCGCGAGGCCGGCCACGAGCTGGTGTGCGTGTCGGCGCTGGAGGAGCGCTTCGAGGCCGCGCGGCTGCGCAACCTGCGCGAGCTGGGCTTCCCGATCGAGCGCGTGATCGCCACCGGGCACCGCGAATCGGCGCGCAGCCCCAAGGCCGATGCGGTGGAGGCGATAGCCGCGGTGGCTTTCGTCGACGACTACCTGCCGTACTTCCGCGGCGTCGCCGGTGCCATCCACACCGCGCTGGTGACGCGGGCGCCGAACGGCAGCCCGAACGAAGGCCCGGAGCTGGGCCTGGCCAGCAGCGTGCACCAGGATCTCGCGGACTTCACGAGATCCTGGCTGTCGCGCTAGTTACTGCAGCGCAACCTCGACGCGGCGCGCCTGCGCGGCATCGCCGCTGCCGGTGAGCTGCTCGGGCTTCTTCAGCTCGATCTTGTCCTCGGCGATGCCGGCGGCCTTGAGCGCGTCGCGCACTGCGAAGGCGCGCTGCTTGGCGAGCTCCTCGTTCCTCGCCGGGTCGCCCGTGGCGTCGGTGTAGCCGCTGAGCACGGCGCGCTTGCCGTCGGCCACCGCCTTGGCCACGTCGGCCAGCGCGGCATCGGCGCCGCCGGCCAGCTCGGCCTTGCCGATGGCGAAGTAGAACTTCACCACGCCGTTCTCGACCACGAACGAGGCGCCGTCGGCGCTCGCCGCCGGAGCCGGCGCGGCCGCCGGCGCCACGGCGGCGTGGCTCGCCTCGGGCGCCTTGCTGGACGTGGACATCGGCAGCAGCGGCACGATCAGCAGCGCCACCAGGTTGATGATCTTGATCAGCGGGTTGACGGCCGGGCCGGCGGTGTCCTTGTACGGGTCGCCGACGGTGTCGCCGGTGACGGCTGCCTTGTGCGTGTCGCCGCCCTTGTTGTGGGTGACGCCGGCTTCGTCCTTGAAGCCTTCCTCGATCAGCTTCTTGGCGTTGTCCCAGGCGCCGCCGCCGGTGCACATCGAGATCGCGACGAACAGGCCGGTGACGATGGTGCCCATCAGCAGGCCGCCGAGCGCGGCCGGACCGAGCAGCAGGCCGACCAGGATCGGCACCACCACCGGCAGCAGCGACGGGATCATCATTTCCTTGATCGCCGCGGTGGTCAGCATGTCGACTGCCTTGCCGTACTCGGGCTTGCCGGTGCCTTCCATGATGCCCTTGATCTCGCGGAACTGGCGCCGCACCTCGACCACCACCGAGCCCGCCGCGCGGCCGACGGCTTCCATCGCCATCGCGCCGAACAGGTAGGGGATCAGGCCGCCGATGAACAGGCCGACGATCACGCGGTGGTCGGACAGGTCGAACGACAGCGACATGCCGCGTGCTTCCAGTGCGTGCGTGTAGTCGGCGAACAGCACCAGCGCGGCCAGGCCGGCCGAGCCGATCGCGTAGCCCTTGGTCACCGCCTTGGTGGTGTTGCCCACCGCGTCGAGCGGATCGGTGATGTCGCGCACGCTGCTGGGCAGCTCGGACATCTCGGCGATGCCGCCGGCGTTGTCGGTGATCGGGCCGTAGGCGTCGAGCGCGACGACGATGCCGGCCATGCTCAGCATCGAGGTGGCCGCGATGGCGATGCCGTACAGGCCGGCCAGCGCGTAGGCGACGTAGATCGAGATGCAGATCAGCAGCACCGGCCAGGCGGTGGACTTCATCGACACGCCCAGGCCGGCGATGATGTTGGTGCCGTGGCCGGTGGTCGAGGCCTGCGCGATGTGCTTGACCGGGCCGTACTGCGTGCCGGTGTAGAACTCGGTGATCCACACCAGCGCGGCGGTCAGCACCAGGCCGACCAGGCAGCTCAGCCACAGGCCGGTGGCGCCCACCGTCTTGCCGCCGGCGAGTTCGATCGGCTGCGGGAACATCGCCGAGCTGACGAACCAGAACGCGATCAGGCTCAGCACGCCGGCCACCGCCAGGCCCTTGTAGAGCGCCGGCATCACGTTGGTCATGCCGGGCTTGGCCTTGACGAAGAAGCAGCCGATGATCGACGCGATGATCGACACGCCGCCGAGCACCAGCGGGTAGACCACGCCGGTCATCGCGCCGCTGCCGGTGATCATGATCGCGCCCAGCGCCATCGTCGCGATCAGCGTCACGACGTAGGTCTCGAACAGGTCGGCGGCCATGCCGGCGCAGTCGCCCACGTTGTCGCCCACGTTGTCGGCAATCACCGCCGGGTTGCGCGGGTCGTCCTCGGGGATGCCGGCCTCGACCTTGCCCACCAGGTCGGCGCCGACGTCGGCGCCCTTGGTGAAGATGCCGCCGCCCAGCCGCGCGAAGATCGAGATCAGGCTCGAGCCGAAGGCCACGCCCAGCAGCGGCTTGAGCAGCGCCGACAGCGAGGTGCCGGCCTCGGGCGCCTTGCCGCCCGTGACCCACCAGAAGAAGAGGGCGACGCCGATCAGGCCCAGGCCCACCACCAGCATGCCGGTGATGGCGCCGCCCTTGAAGGCGACGTCCAGCGCCGGGCCGATGCCGCGGGTGGCGGCCTGCGCGGTGCGTACGTTGGCGCGCACCGAGATGTTCATGCCGATGAAGCCGCAGGCGCCCGACAGCACCGCGCCGAGCACGAAGCCGATCGCGGTGGTGGTGCCGAGGAACACGGCGATCAGCACCGCGAGGATCACGCCGACGATGGCGATGGTCTTGTACTGACGCGCCAGGTAGGCGGCCGCGCCCTGCTGGATCGCGCCGGCGATCTCCTGCATGCGCGCGTTGCCGGCGCTCTGGCCGAGGATCCAGCTTCGTTGCACGAAGCCGTAGACGACGGCGGCCAGCCCGCAGGCGAGCGCGACGTATAGCGCCACGGTAGTGGACATCTGGGGATCTCCTTCCTCTTTGCTTGGCTCTTGGATTGAATGGGGAAACTCGCAGGGGGCGTTCGCGCCGGCGCCGGCCGCGGCCCACCCCCCGGGCCCGCGGCATCCTAAGGGAAGGGCGGACATGCGGCAATGGAGCCGCCGCGGGTTTTCCAGCCTTCCGTGCCTGGGATCAATATGTCAGGTGGCCGACAGTGCGCTGCATAGAATCGGGCGTTTTCGTCTGCCGTCACGACTCCCATGAGCCTGCACAACGTCACCCCGGGCCCCAAGGCCCCCGAAGAGTTCAACGTGATCATCGAGATCCCGATGAACGCCGACCCGATCAAGTACGAGGTCGACAAGGAAACGGGTGCGATGTTCGTCGACCGCTTTATGACCACGGCGATGCACTACCCGTGCAACTACGGCTACGTGCCGATGACGCTGGCCGACGACGGCGACCCGGTCGACGTGCTGGTGATCACGCCCTATGCGCTGACGCCCGGCGTGGTGGTCACCTGCCGGCCGCTTGGCGTGCTGAAGATGGACGACGAGGCGGGCGGCGACGCTAAGCTGCTGGCGGTTCCGATTCCCAAGGTGTGCCCGATCTACAGCCACTGGCACAAGCCGGAAGACATCAACCAGATGCGCCTGAAGGCGATCCAGCACTTCTTCGAGCACTACAAGGACCTCGAAGCGGGCAAGTGGGTCAAGGTCCAGGGCTGGGAGGGCCCGGAGGCCGCCCAGGCCGAGGTCCGCAACGGCATCGCCGCCTACATGAAGAGCAAGAAGGGCTGAGGCTTCGCATCGGCGGCCGGCGCGGCCGCGGGATCTTTTCGGCGCGGCGGTGCTCCTACACTGCCGTCTCCGCCCAGCCCGTGCCCGCCATGCTCCGATTCCTACGCGGTCTTGCCTTTCTCGTCCTCGGACTTCAGCTCGGTTTCGCCCAGGCGCAGCCGCTGCCGGCCGGCGTGCGCGCCGTCGGCTCGGTCGAGGGCATAGACGAATACCGCCTCGCCAACGGCCTGCAGCTGCTGCTGGTGGCCGACGACTCCAAGCCGACCACCACCGTCAACCTGACCTACCACGTCGGCTCGCGCCACGAGAACTACGGCGAGACCGGCATGGCGCACCTGCTCGAGCACCTGATCTTCAAGGGCACGCCGACGCATCGCAACGTCTGGGCCGAGTTCGAGAAGCGCGGCCTCGCCGCCAACGGCAGCACCAGCTTCGACCGCACCAACTACACCGCGAGCTTCTCGGCCGACGCCGCCAACCTCGACTGGTACATCGGCTGGCTGGCCGACTCGATGGTGCACAGCTTCATCGCCAGGCGCGACCTCGACACCGAGATGACGGTGGTGCGCAACGAGATGGAGATGGGCGAGAACAACCCGCAGCGCATGCTCTACCAGCGCACGCTGGCGCTGATGTACGACTGGCACAACTACGGCAAGGACGTGATCGGCGCGCGCAGCGACGTCGAGAACGTAGCCATCGGCCGCCTGCAGGCCTTCTACCGGCGCTACTACCAGCCCGACAACGCGACGCTGATCGTCTCGGGCAGCTTCGACACGGCGCGCGTGCTCGGGCGCGTCGCGGCCAGTTTCGGCGCGATAGCGAAGCCGCGCCGCGTGCTGCCGGCGCAGTACACGCTCGACCCGGCGCAGGACGGCGAACGCAGCGTCGTGCTGCGCCGCGTCGGCGGGGCGCCGCTGCTGTTCGCCGGCTACCACGTGCCGCCCGCCGGCCACCCGGATGCGGCGGCGGTCGAGCTGCTGGCGCTGATCCTCGGCGACGCGCCCTCGGGCCGGCTGCACAAGGCGCTCACCGACAAGCAGCTCGCCGCCGGCACCTTCGGCGAGACGCTGGGGCTGGCCGAGCCCTCCGTGCTGCTGCTCGGCGCGCAATTGCCGCCGGGCGCCGACGCGCAGCCGGCGCGCGCCGCGATGCTGGCGACCATCGAATCCTTCGCCGCCGAACCGGTCGGTGAGGCCGAACTGGGCCGCGCGCGCGCCAAGTGGCTGAAGAACTGGGAGCACACCTTCGACAACCCTGAGGCGGTGGGCATGGTGCTGTCGGAGTCGGTGGCACAGGGCGACTGGCGGCTCTTCTTCCTGCAGCGCGACCGCGTGCGCGATGCGAAGCTGGCCGACGTGCAACGCGTCGCGCTGCAGTACCTGATCGCCGACAACCGCACCGTGGCCACCTACGTACCCACCGAGCAGCCGCAGCGCGCGCCGGCGCCGCAGCGCGTCGACATCGCGCAGGTGATGAAGGGCTTCAAGCCGGCGCCGGCGGCGGCGCGCGCCGAGGCCTTCGCCGCCACGCCGGCCAACATCGACGCGCGCACGCAGCGCTTCGAGGTCGGCGGCCTGCGCGTCGCGGTGCTGCCCAAGGCGACCCGCGGCCAGGCGGCGCGCGCGGTGCTGACGCTGCGCTTCGGCGACGAAAAATCGCTTGACGGCCTCGCCGAGGTGGCCGACTTCACCGCTGCGCTGCTCGACAAGGGCAGCGCCACGCTGACGCGCGAGCAGGTGCAGGACCGGCTCGACGCGCTCAAGACCGAGATGGGCTTCCACGGCGCGCCGGGCCGCATCGACGTGACGATCGCCTCGCGCCGCGAGCACCTCGCCGATGCGATCGCGCTGGCCGCCGAGCTGCTGCGCCGCCCCGCCTTCCCGGCCGACGCCTTCGATGAGGTGCGGCGCCAGACGCTCACCGCGATCGAGTCGCAGCGCAAGGAGCCCGATGCGCTGGCCGAGAACGCGCTCGGCCGCATCGGCAACCCGTACCCGCGCGGCGACGTGCGCCACGTGCGCAGCTTCGACGAGATGGTGCAGGACGTGAACGGTGTGACGCTGGAGAAGATCCGCGACTTCCACCAGCGCTTCTACGGCGCGGCGCGCGGCGAGTTCGGCGCTGCCGGCGACCTCGACGTGGCGCAGCTGCGCGCGGCGCTCGAGCGCGGCTTCGGCGACTGGAAAACCGGCGCGCCCTACACGCGCGTGCCGCGGCCCTTCGTCGCGCCGGTGCCGCAGCGCCTGGTGATCGCCACGCCCGACAAGCAGAACGCCACGCTGGCGGCCAAGCTGCCGCTGCCGCTGTCGGACCGCGACGCCGACTACCCGGCGCTGACGCTGGCGAACTACCTGCTCGGCCTGGGCGGCAACTCGCGGCTGTGGCGGCGCATCCGCGAGAGCGAAGGCCTGTCGTACGACGTGCGCAGCACGGTCAACTGGAATTCGCGCGAGGCGCATTCGATCTGGACCGCCGGCGCGATCTTTGCGCCGCAGAACGGCGCCAAGGTCGAGAAGGCGCTGCGCGAGGAGATCGCGCGTGCGCTGAAGGACGGCTTCAGCGCGCAGGAGCTGGCCGAGGGCCAGCGCGGGCTGCTCAACTTCCGCCGCCTGTCGCGCGCGCAGGATGCCGGCATCGCGGCGACGCTGGCGAGCAACCTCGACCTCGACCGCACGTATGCCTATTCGCAGCAGGTCGACGAGGCGATCGCCAAGGCGACGCTCGCGCAGGTCAACGCGGCGCTGCGCAAGTACATCAAGCCCGAGGACATCGCCCTCGTGCTGGCGGGCGACTTCAAGCAGCCTTGAAGGGGCTGCGTTCGTTCAGCTCGTCGAGGTAGCGCTCGACGCCGCCGCCCTCGGCGGCGAGGAAGTCGGCCACCGCGCGCGCGAACTGCGGGTGCGCGAGCCAGTGCGCCGAGTGCGTGGCCACCGGCAGCAGGCCGCGCGCCATCTTGTGCTCGCCCTGCGCGCCGCCCTCGAAGCGGCGGTAGCCGCGCGCGATGCACCACTGCAGCGGCTGGTAGTAGCAGGCCTCGAAATGCAGGCAGGGCACGGCCTCGACCGCGCCCCAGTAGCGGCCGTAGGCGATGCGCCGCTGCGGGTCGATCGCCACCAGCGAGCAGGCGATGCGCTCGCCGTTGCGGTGCGCGACGAACAGCAGCCAGTGCGCAGGCATCGTCGCGGCCATGCGCGCGAAGAAGTCGCGCGTCAGGTAGGGCGTGGAGCGGTGGGCACGGTAGGTGAGGGTGTAGCAGCGGTGGAAGAAGTCCCAGTCTGCCGCGGTGATCGCTTCGCCTTCGAGGATCTCGAACGCGACGCCGGCCTCGCCGACGCGGCGTCGCTCCTGCTGGATCTTCTTGCGCTTGTCGCGTTGCAGCCCGGCGAGGAAAGCGGCGAAGTCGGCGTAGGGCGATTCCACCGGGTTGCGCCAGTGGAACTGCACGTTGGAACGCAGCAGCCAGCCTTCGGCGAGCGCGGCGTCGCGGTCGGCTTCCGACATGAAGAGCAGGTGCGCCGACGAAAGCTGCTGCTGCCGCGCGATCTCGCGCACGGCGCGCAGCAGCGTGCGGCGCTCGGCCTCGCCGCGCGCCAGCAGCCGCGCGCCCGGCACCGGCGTGAACGGCACCGCGCCGAGCAGCTTGGGGTAGTAGGTCAGGCCGTGGCGCTGGTAGGCATCGGCCCAGGCCCAGTCGAACACGTATTCGCCGTAGGAGTGGCTCTTCAGGTAGAGCGGCGCGGCGCCGGCCAGCGTTTCGCCGTCGTGCAGCGTCACGAACAGCGGCTGCCAGCCGGTGGCGCGCGTCGCGCTGCCGGAGTCGTGCAGCGCGGCGAGGTATTCGTGGCGCAGGAACAGCGTCGCCTCGGGCTCGGCCGCGAGCAGCGCGTTCCACGCGCCCGCCTCGATGCGCGAGGGCTCGTCGTGGACGCGGATAACATAGCCGTCCACTCCTTCGCCGCGCCCCATGTCAGCTCGCCCGCCCGTCAAAGTCGCCCTCGCGCAGATCAACGTGACGGTGGGCGACATCGCCGGCAACGCGCAGCGCATCGTCGAATTCGCGCGCCGCGCGCACGCGCAGGGCGCGCGGCTGGTGCTGTTCCCCGAGCTGAGCCTGTGCGGCTATCCGCCGGAAGACCTGCTGCTGCGCCCGGCCTTCATGCGCGCCTGCGCCGAGGCACTGGCCGGCGTCGCGAAGTCGCTGGCCGATCTCGAAGGCTTGCACGTGGTGGTGGGGCATCCGCATCAGTTCGGTGAGCGCGGCGATGTTAGGTCCAAGTCGCTGGCGGTGCAGCAGCGCTTCAATGCCGCCTCGCTGCTGGCGGGGGGGCGCATCGCCGCCACCTACTGCAAGCGCGAGCTGCCCAACTACCAGGTGTTCGACGAGCGGCGCTACTTTGCTTCGGGCCGCGATGCGGGGCAGGCGCCGGTGGTGTTCGAGGTCGACGGAACGAAGTTCGGCGTGCTGATCTGCGAAGACGCCTGGTTCGACGAGCCGGCCGCCGTCGCCAAAGCCGCTGGCGCCGACGTGCTGTGCGTGCTCAACGCCTCGCCTTTCCACCTCGGCAAGCTCGACGAGCGCGAGCAGCGCATGGCCGAGCGCGCGCGCCAGGTCGGTGCGCCGCTGCTGTACTCGCACCTCACCGGCGCGCAGGACGAGGTGGTGTTCGATGGCGCTTCGTTCGCGGTCGATGCGCAGGGCGTGGTGTGCGCGCGCGCGGCGATGTTCGAGGAGGCGCTGACGCTGGTCGAGGTGGATGGGGGCGCCCTTCGCGGTTCCATCGCCGCCGTGCCCGCGCTCGAAGCGCAGGCCTGGGCCGCGCTGGTGACCGGCGTGCGCGACTACATCGTCAAGAACGGCTTCCCCGGCGCGATCATCGGCCTGTCGGGTGGCATCGACTCGGCGCTGGTGCTGGCGATCGCGGTCGACGCGCTCGGCGCCGACAAGGTGCGCACCGTGATGATGCCTTCACCGTACACCGCCGACATCTCCTGGATCGACGCGCGCGACATGGCGCAGCGCCTGGGCGTGCGCTACGACGAGATCTCCATCGTGCCGATGTTCGACGCCTTCCGCGCCAGCCTCGCGGGCGAGTTCGCCGGCCTGCCCGAAGACACCACCGAGGAGAACATCCAGGCGCGCATCCGCGGCACGCTCTTGATGGCGCTGTCGAACAAGTTCGGCGCCATCGTGCTGACCACCGGCAACAAGAGCGAGATGGCCACCGGCTACTGCACGCTCTACGGCGACATGGCGGGCGGCTTCGCGGTCATCAAGGACGTCGCCAAGACGCTGGTGTATCGCCTCGCGAACTGGAGGAACGCGCAGGGGCGCGAGGTGATCCCGCAGCGCATCATCACGCGGCCGCCCTCGGCCGAACTGCGCCCCGACCAGACCGACCAGGACAGCCTGCCGCCCTACGAGGTGCTCGACGCCATCCTCGAGCGCTACATGGAAGACGACCAGTCCATCGAGGAGATCGTCGCGGCCGGCTTCGCGCGCACCGACGTGGAGCGCGTGACGCGCCTCATCAAGGTGAACGAATACAAGCGCCGCCAGGCGCCGGTGGGCATCCGCATCACGCACCGCGCTTTCGGGCGGGATTGGCGCTACCCGATCACCTCGAAATTCCGCGCCTGACTACACTTAGCCCCAGTTCAATTTTCCGGAGCAGGCCATGAAGCAGATCACCGCCGTCGTCAAACCGTTCAAGCTCGAAGAGGTTCGCGAAGGGCTGGCCGAGGTCGGCGTCACCGGCCTGACCGTCACCGAGGTGAAGGGCTTCGGGCGCCAGAAGGGCCATACCGAGCTGTACCGCGGCGCCGAGTACGTGGTCGACTTCCTGCCCAAGGTGAAGGTCGAGGTCGTCGTGAAGGACGCCGACGTCGAGCGCTGCATCGAGGCGATCGTCAAGGCCGCCAAGACCGGCAAGATCGGCGACGGCAAGATCTTCGTCACGCCGGTCGAGCAGGTGGTGCGCATCCGCACCGGCGAGATCAACGAAGACGCGGTCTGATCAGATGCGGCGGTAGTCGTCGGGCTCGGTGGCGCGCGGCGCGAGGCGGCCGATCGCGTCGAGCAGCGCGGCCGGGTCGTGATGCACCTGCAGCAGCGCATGCTGCGGCGCCGAGACGAAGCCGTGCGACACGGTTCGCGCCAGGAAGCCGAGCAGCGCGTCGTAGTAGCCCGCGGCGTTGAGCAGGCCCACCGGCTTGTCGTGGTAGCCGAGCTGGCGCCAGGTCCAGACCTCGAACAGTTCCTCGAAGGTGCCGATGCCGCCGGGCAGCGCGACGAAGGCATCGCTGCGCTCGGCCATCAGGCGCTTGCGCTGGTGCATCGTGTCGACGACGTGCAGTTCCGACAGCCCGGCATGGCCGACCTCGCGCTCCATCAGCGAGCGCGGGATCACGCCGACCACGCGCCCGCCGGCGGCCAGCGCCGCATTGGCCACGCGGCCCATCAGCCCGGCGCGACCGCCGCCGTAGACCAGCTGCCAGCCGCGCTCGGCGATGCTGCGCCCGACGGCTGCGGCGGCCGCGGCGAAGGCCGGCGCGTCGCCGTCGCGCGAGCCGCAGTAGACGCAGATCGACAGGGCAGGCTTCATGCGGCGAGATTTTGCCGCCGCTCGGTCTTCCAGTGGATCAGCTGCGTGCCGCACAGGATGTCGTGCAGGAACTGCCTGCGCGGATGCAGCAGCCCGATCGCGGCGTAGGTGAGCATGCCGGCCAGCACGATCGCGCCGACGGCCAGCGGCTCGTGAATGCCGGCCAGCCGCGCCGCGGCCAGCCCGGGCAGGAACCACAACCAGGCGAGCAGGTAGCGGCAGGCCGCGCGCAGCGGCGTCAGCGGCGTGCCGTCCAGGCGCACGACGCGGATGCTCCAGGTCTGCATCGGCAGCGTCTGCCCGCGGCGCGACCAGAACCAGACGAAGTAGACGCCGAGCACGACGAACTGCAGCGCCTGCATGCCGCTCTGCCCGGTCATCGCGTTGCGCTGCCCGGTGGCGATCGAGTAGATCAGTCCGGCGCCCCAGACGACGCCGAACAGCAGCACGCCTTCGTAGAGGAAGCAGGCCAAGCGGCGCCAGGCGTCGGGCGCGTGCGCGCCGGAGCCGGCGCTTTCGCTTGCGGCGCCGGCCTTCACTGGCTGCTGGTGGGGGCGGGCGGCAGCACGGCCGCGCCCTGCGCGCCGCGCTGCGGCAGCAGGGTCTGCTTGTCGACGAAGCCGGGCGTGGCCGCGATCTTCGGCAGGCCGGGCTGCTGGTGCGTCGGCGGCGCCGGGCGGCGCGAGATCAGCGTCGTGGTGGCGCCGGGTGCGACTTGCACCACCGACGGCGCCACCGGCTTGCGCACGGCGACCGGCGGCGGGTTCGGCACGAGATTGGACTTGTTCTGGACGCCCTCGCGCGCCGCCGAGCCGTTGCGGCGATCGGCGCGCGCCGGCGCGGCGCGCTCGGCGAGCTTGCTGCGCTCTTCCGGGCTGAGCGACTGGTAGGCCTGCCAGCGCGCCTGGCGTTCCTCGGGCGTGATTTGGCGCGCGTTCTGGAAGTTCAGCCGCGCCCGGCCGCGCTCGGCCGGCGAGAGCCTGACCCACTCCGACATGCGCGCGGTGATTCGCTCTTGCTCGGCCGGCGGCATGCCGGGATAGCGGTTGGCGACTTCCAGCCACTTCTGCTTGCGCGACGCGTCGATGCCGGCCCAGTCGCGCTCGAGCGGCTTGAGCGCGCGGCGCTGTGCTGGGCTGAGTTCCTGCCAGCGCGGGCTGGCTTCGGCCGAGGCGGCGGCATGCGCCGGGCCGCCGCCGGCGTGCACCGCCGGCGCCGTGGCGAAGCCGACGGCGGCCAGCACGGCGGCCAGCGCGGCAGCCGTGCCCAGCGGGCGCAGGCGGATCAGACGAGGGCCCATGCGTGCCCTCAATCGAGCGGGGAGGACTTGAGGAATTCGACGAAGCCGGCGTCGTTGTAGGCCTCCGGCGGGAGGTCATCGGCGAGCAGTTCGACGTCGATCTGCGCGGCGGCCTCGATCTGCGCCTGGGTGTGCAGGTGCTGGATCAGGAACAGGCCGGCGGCCAGCGCCAGCAGCGGCAGCGCCGAGCCGAGCCTGAGCCACCAGCCGCCACCCTTGCCGAGCAGCGCGGCGCCGCCGGTGACCGCCACCACCGGCGTGCCGGTCGCCGCGCGCGCCGCCTTGGCGCGTTCGAGCGCCTGCTCGCGCGCAAAGCGCAGCCGCTCGGCGACATCGCCGTCGAGCGCGTCGGCGCGCTCGCTCAGGCGCGCGGCGATGCGGTAGGCGATGCGCGACTCCAGCGCATCGAGCGTCGCGGCGGGGGTGGAGGTGTTCGAGTTCTTCACGGTGCAATTCCCTTCGCCTGGAGAGCCTTGGCCAAGGCATGCACGGCTCTGGAGCAGTGTGTCTTGACCGACCCTTCCGAACAACCCATCACCTGGGCGGTCTCGGCGACGTCGAAATCCTCCCAGTAACGCAGCAGGAAAGCCTCGCGTTGACGGCCCGGCAACTGCTGGATTTCCTGCTCGATCGCCAGCAGGATCTGGGCCCGCGACACCGAGTCGGCGGCACTCTCCGTCGCCGGCGAGCCGTCCAGCGATTCGAGCGCCTCGAGGATGTTGAACTCGCCGTCGTCGTCCGTGGTCTCGAAATCCGAGAAGTTCCGCACATGCGCATTGCGCACCTTCTGGCGGCGGAACCAGTCCATCGTCGCGTTCGAGACGATGCGCTGGAACAGCAGCGGCAGCTCGGCGGCGGGACGGTCGGCGTATTTTTCGGCCAGCCGGATCATCGAGTCCTGCACGACGTCGAGTGCGGCGTCGTCGTCGCGAATGGCATAGGCCACGCGCTTGAAGGCGCGCCGCTCTGCGCTCTTGAGGAAGTCGGCGAGTTCTTTGTCGGAAGCCAAGGGCGGGTGCCTCGCTCGCAGCGAGGCCCTGAAAGTCGCGCGGGATTATGTCATCGCACCCATTCGATTCATTTCGAGGCGCAGTCGAGGTGCAAACAGATGTCATAATGCTGCTTTGCACAACAGCTGGGTCAAGAGCTGGACGTCCGACCCGGACGCCTCGTATTCCTGACCGCGCAGGCACCACACCCGTCTCATGAGGGCGCGGAGAGGTGCACCGATGGTTTTTCGTCAGAGAAATTCACTGAGGTTCGAAATGGACATGTCTGCCGCGGAAATCAAGCGCGCCGCTTCGGCGCAACCGCAAACCCCCCCCCCTCATGCCGACCCCAACGGGTCGGAAATCCTGGTCCGCTGCCTGCAGGCCGAAGGCGTCAAGTACCTCTGGGGCTACCCCGGCGGTGCGGTGCTGTACATCTACGACGCCCTGTACAAGCAGGACACCATCGAGCACGTGCTGGTGCGCCACGAGCAGGCGGCCGTGCACGCGGCCGACGGCTATGCGCGCGCCACCGGCGACGTCGGCGTCGCGCTGGTCACCTCGGGCCCGGGCGTCACCAATGCCGTCACCGGCATCGCGACGGCCTACATGGACTCGATCCCGATGGTGATCATCACCGGCCAGGTGCCCACGCCTGCGATCGGGCTGGACGCCTTCCAGGAGTGCGACACCGTCGGTATCACGCGGCCGATCGTCAAGCACAACTTCCTGGTGAAGGACGTGCGCGACCTTGCCTCGACCATCAAGAAGGCCTTCCACATCGCCCGCACCGGCCGCCCCGGCCCGGTGGTGGTCGACATCCCGAAGGACGTGTCGCTCAAGACCGCGCCGTTCAACTACCCGGCCACGGTCGAGATGCGCTCCTACAACCCGGTGCGCAAGGGCCACGGCGGGCAGATCCGCAAGGCGGTGCAGCTGCTGCTGGGCGCGAAGCGTCCCTACATCTACACCGGCGGCGGCGTGGTGCTGGGCAACGCCGCGGCCGAGCTGCGCGAGCTGGTCGAACTGCTCGGCTACCCCTGCACCAACACGCTGATGGGCCTGGGCGCGATGCCCGCCACCGACCCGCGCTTCCTCGGCATGCTGGGCATGCACGGCACCTACGAAGCCAACATGACGATGCAGAACTGCGACGTCCTGCTGGCCGTGGGCGCGCGCTTCGACGACCGCGTGATCGGCAACCCGGCGCACTTCGCGACGGTGCAGCGCAAGATCATCCACGTCGACATCGACCCGTCGTCGATCTCCAAGCGCGTCAAGGTCGACATCCCGATCGTCGGCGACGTGAAGGACGTGCTGCAGGAGCTGATCGCCCAGATCAAGGAGGCGCAGGCTCGCCCCGATGTGCAGGCGCTGGCGCTCTGGTGGGGCCAGATCAACGAGTGGCGCAAGCGCGAGTGCCTGAAGTACAAGGCCAGCAACGAGGTCATCAAGCCGCAGTTCGTGGTCGACAAGCTGTGGGAGATGACGCGCGGCAGCGACTGCTACATCACTTCCGACGTCGGCCAGCACCAGATGTGGGCGGCGCAGTACTACCGCTTCGACGAGCCGCGCCGCTGGATCAACTCCGGCGGCCTGGGCACGATGGGCGTGGGCCTGCCCTACGCGATGGGCATCAAGCTCGCCAGGCCGGATGCGGACGTGTTCTGCATCACCGGCGAGGGCTCGATCCAGATGAACATCCAGGAGCTCTCGACCTGCCAGCAGTACAAGACGCCGGTCAAGATCATCTCGTTGAACAACCGCTACCTCGGCATGGTGCGGCAGTGGCAGGAACTGGACTACCAGGGCCGCTATTCGCACAGCTACATGGACGCGCTGCCCGACTTCGTCAAGCTCGCCGAGTCCTACGGCCACGTCGGGCTGAAGATCGAGAAGCCGGGCGACGTCGAGGGCGCGCTGCGCGAGGCCATCAAGCTGAAGGACCGCACGGTGTTCCTCGACGTGCGCACCGACCCGACCGAGAACGTCTGGCCGATGGTCAAGGCAGGCAAGGGCATCTCGGAGATGCTGCTGGGTTCCGAGGATCTGTGAAGCGCGAAACGCCGGCGAGGGCGCGCGCCTGACCGGGCGCGCGCCAGGAGCCGGCGGGACGCGCGGAACGCCCCGGATCGACGTTTCCTTTCTTCACTGGAGAGCGTGGCCAAGGGCCGCCGGTTACCGCCGCCGGCCCGAAGAGCGCGCTGAACGCACATGAAACACATCATCGCTTTGCTGCTCGAAAACGAGCCCGGCGCGCTGTCGCGCGTGGTCGCGCTGTTCTCGGCGCGCGGCTACAACATCGAGAGCCTGACGGTCGCGCCGACCGAGGACGCCTCGCTGTCGCGCATGACCATCGTCACCACCGGCTCCGACGAGGTGATCGAGCAGATCACCAAGCACCTGAACCGGCTGATAGAAGTCGTCAAGGTCGTCGACCTGACCGAAGGCGCCTACACCGAGCGCGAGCTCATGCTGATCAAGGTGCGCGCCGTCGGCAAGGAACGCGAGGAGATGAAGCGCATGGCCGACATCTTCCGCGGCCGCATCATCGACGTCACCGAGAAGAGCTACACCATCGAACTGACGGGCGACGCGGGCAAGCTCGATGCCTTCATCGAGGCCATCGACCGCGCCGCCATCCTCGAAACCGTGCGCACCGGCACCAGCGGGATCGGTCGCGGCGAGCGGATTCTCCGCACTTGAATCCCGCCCATTGAACGAACGAAAGAAGGAGAAGACATGAAGGTCTACTACGACAAGGACGCCGATCTGAGCCTCATCAAGGGCAAGAACGTCACCATCATCGGCTACGGCTCGCAGGGCCATGCGCACGCGCAGAACCTCAACGACAGCGGCGTGAAGGTCACCGTCGGCCTGCGCCGCGGCGGCGCCTCCTGGGCGAAGGTCGAGAAGGCCGGGCTGAAGGTGGCCGAGGTCGCCGATGCGGTGAAGAGCGCCGACGTCGTGATGATCCTGCTGCCCGACGAGCAGATCGCCGCGGTCTACAAGAACGACGTCGAGCCGAACATCAAGCAGGGCGCGTCGCTCGCCTTCGCGCACGGCTTCAACGTGCACTACGGCCAGGTCGTGCCGCGCGCCGACCTCGACGTCTGGATGGTCGCGCCCAAGGCGCCGGGCCACACCGTGCGCTCGACCTACACGCAAGGCGGCGGCGTGCCGCACCTGGTCGCGGTGCACGCCGACAAGTCGGGCAAGGCGCGCGACCTGGCGCTGAGCTATGCCGTGGCCAACGGCGGCGGCAAGGCCGGCATCATCGAGACCAACTTCCGCGAGGAGACCGAGACCGACCTGTTCGGCGAGCAGGCCGTGCTGTGCGGCGGCACCGTCGAGCTGATCAAGGCGGGCTACGAGACGCTGGTCGAAGCCGGCTACGCGCCCGAGATGGCCTACTTCGAGTGCCTGCACGAGCTCAAGCTGATCGTCGACCTGATCTACGAAGGCGGCATCGCCAACATGAACTACTCGATCTCGACCAACGCCGAGTACGGCGAGTACGTGACCGGCCCGCGCGTCGTCACCTAAGAGACCAAGAAGGTGATGAAGCAGGTGCTCAAGGACATCCAGACCGGCGAGTACGCCACGAGCTTCATCCTCGAGAACCGCGCCGGCGCGCCGACGCTGCAATCGCGCCGCCGCCTGACCGCCGAGCATTCGATCGAGGTGGTCGGCGAGAAGCTGCGCGCGATGATGCCGTGGATCAAGAAGAACCGTCTGGTCGACCAGTCGCGCAACTGATCCCTTCCAGGCGCCTGCCTTCGACGGCCGCGTGGGATTCCACGCGGCCGTTTTCATGGGGGCCTGCGGTATCCTCGCGCCCATGAACGACGCACCCGAGCTGGCCGACGACACCGATCTCGCGCCGCGGCCGCGCCGCAAGGGCATCTACATCCTGCCCAACCTGTTCACGCTGGCGGCGCTGTTCGGCGGCTTCTACGCCATCGTGATGGCGATGAACCAGCGCTTCGAGCAGGCGGCGATCGGCGTGTTCTGCGCGATGGTGCTCGACAGCCTGGACGGCCGCGTCGCGCGCATGACCAACACGCAAAGCGCCTTCGGCGAGCAGATGGACAGCCTGTCGGACATGGTCAGCTTCGGCGCCGCGCCGGCGTTGATCGTCTACGAATGGGCGCTCAAGGGCATGGGCAAGCTCGGCTGGATCGCCGCCTTCGTCTACTGCGCCGCGGCGGCGCTGCGGCTGGCGCGCTTCAACGTCAACACCGGCGTCGTCGACAAGCGCTTCTTCCAGGGCCTGCCGAGCCCGGCAGCGGCGGCGCTGGTGATCGGCTTCATCTGGCTGATGGACGACAACGGCTACCAGGGCTTCCGCGAAGGGCCGTGGCTGGGCTGGACGGCGATGGGCTTCACGCTCTTCGCCGGGCTGACGATGGTCACCAACGTGCCCTTCTACAGCTTCAAGGACGTGAGCTTCAAGCGCACCGTGCCCTTCATCGTGATCGTCGCGATCGCGCTGGCCTTTGCGCTGGTGGCCTACCACCCGCCGACCGTGCTGTTCGCGCTGTTCGTCGTCTACGGCCTGTCGGGCTACGCGATGTATGTCTACCGCAAGGCCAAGGGCAGGCCGGTCAGCGTGATCGCCACCTCCACCGACGAGCCCGACGAGCAGGGCCTGCACCACTGAGGCAGGCGTGCTAGACTCGGCCCCCATGACGTTCCCGACCGCGATCACGCTAGCGCTTCTTCTAGGAGTTCCACGGGCTCGCTGATCGTCCACGTCCATTCGTTTTCCGATCCAACGGCCCGTTTGCAACCCGCAGCGGGCCGTTCGTTTTTTGGGAATGCGCGGGTTGCCATCACCACTTTCACCGAGGCAACCATGATGTTGAAGCATCCGCAGCAGAAGTACCGGGCGTTCCGGCCCATCGGTCTGACAGATCGCCGCTGGCCGGACGCCGTGCTGACGCGCGCGCCGACCTGGCTCAGCACCGACCTGCGCGACGGCAACCAGGCGCTGATCGAGCCGATGGATGCGCAGCGCAAGCTGCGCATGTTCGAGATGCTGGTGCGCATCGGCTTCAAGGAGATCGAGGTCGGCTTCCCGGCCTCGTCGCGCATCGAGTACGACTTCGTGCGCAAGCTGATCGAGGAAGACCGCATCCCGGCCGACGTGACCATCCAGGTGATGACGCCGGCGCGCGACGAGCTGATCGAACGCACGATCGAGTCGCTGCGCGGCGCGCAGCGAGCGATCGTGCACGTCTACAACGCGGTGGCGCCGGTGTGGCGCGAGGTCGTGTTCGGCATGACGGTGCCCGAGGTGATGGGGCTGATCGAGCGCAGCGTCGGCCTCGTGCGCCGGTTCACCGACGAGCAGCCGCAGACCGAGTGGGTGCTGCAGTATTCGCCCGAGACCTTCTCGCTGGCCGAGCTCGAGGTGTCGCTGCAGGCCTGCGAGACCGCGATCGCCGCCTGGGGCCCGGGCCGGCCGGTCATCCTGAACCTGCCGTCCACGGTCGAGAATGCGACGCCCAACAACTTCGCCGACCAGATCGAGTGGATGAGCCGCCGCTTCGCGGACCGCTCGAACGTGGTGATCTCGGTGCATCCGCACAACGACCGCGGCACTGGCACCGCCGCGGCCGAGCTGGCGCTGATGGCCGGCGCGCATCGCGTCGAAGGTTGCCTGTTCGGCAATGGCGAGCGCACCGGCAACCTCGATGTCGTCAACGTCGCGCTGAACCTGTACACGCAAGGCGTGAACCCGGGGCTCGACTTCTCCGACATCGACCTGGTCCGGGCCGAGGTCGAGCACTGCAACCGCCTGCCGGTGCATCCGCGCCATCCCTACGCGGGCGACCTGGTCTACACCTCGTTCTCCGGCTCGCACCAGGACGCGATCAAGAAGGCCTTCGCGGCGCGCCGCGAAGGCGATGTCTGGAACATGCCCTACCTGCCGATCGACCCGAAGGACCTGGGGCGCAGCTACGACGCGGTGATCCGCGTCAACAGCCAGTCGGGCAAGGGCGGCATCGCCTATCTGCTCGAAGCCGAGCACGGGCTGGAGCTGCCGCGCCGGCTGCAGATCGAGTTCAGCCAGGTGGTGCAGGCAGTCACCGACGACAGCGGCAAGGAGGTCGACGCGGCGCAGCTGCGCGCGATCTTCGACCGCGAGTACGGGCTGGCCGAGCCCGGCGTCGCGCACGTCGCGGTGCGCGAAGTGGGGCCGGAGCGCGTCGCGGTCGAGGCCGGCGTGCGCTTCGATGATGGCGTGCATGCCGTGAGCGGGCAGGGCACCGGCCCGATCGATGCCTTCGTCGCCGGGCTGTCGCAGCGCGCCGGCGTCGCGATCCGCGTGCTCGACTACCACGAGCACGCGGTGGGCGAGGGCGCCGACGCGCGCGCCGTCGCCTACCTCGAGCTGCGCATCGGCGAGCAGACGCTGTTCGGCGTCGGCATCGACCGCAACATCATCAACGCCTCTCTGCAGGCGGTGGTCTCGGGGCTGCGCCGCGCCTCGGCGCGCGGCCTCGTGCAGCGCGACGCCGCCGCCACCGCCACCGCCTAAGATTCACGCCATCCGCAGGAGACACCGTCATGGCCGACAAACTGATCATCTTCGACACCACCTTGCGCGACGGCGAACAATCGCCCGGCGCTTCGATGACGCGCGACGAGAAGCTGCGCATCGCGCGCCAGCTCGAGCGGCTGCGCGTCGACGTGATCGAGGCCGGCTTCGCGGCCTCGTCGAATGGCGACTTCGAGGCGGTCAAGTCGATCGCCGACCACATCAGGGAGTCGACGGTGTGCTCGCTGGCGCGCGCCAACGACCGCGACATCGCGCGCGCCGCCGAGGCCTTGAAGGGCGCGTCGCGCGCGCGCATCCACACCTTCATCGCCACCAGCGCGCTGCACATGGAGAAGAAGCTGCGCATGACGCCCGAGCAGGTGTTCGAGCAGGCCAGGCTGGCGGTGCGCTTCGCGCGCAACCTGTGCGCCGACATCGAGTTCTCGCCCGAAGACGGCTACCGCTCCGATCCCGACTTCCTGTGTCGCGTGCTCGAAGCGGTGATCGCCGAGGGCGCCACCACCATCAACGTGCCCGACACGGTGGGCTACGCGGTGCCCGAGCTGTACGGCAGCTTCATCCGCCAGCTGCGCGAGCGCGTGCCGAATTCCGACAAGGCGATCTGGTCGGTGCACTGCCACAACGACCTCGGCATGGCGGTGGCCAACTCGCTGGCGGGCGTCAAGCTCGGCGGCGCGCGCCAGGTGGAGTGCACGATCAACGGCCTGGGCGAGCGCGCCGGCAACTGCTCGCTCGAAGAGGTGGTGATGGCGGTGAAGACGCGCCGCGACTACTTCGGCCTGGAGGTCGGCATCGACACCACGCAGATCGTGCCGGCTTCGCGCATGGTGGCACAGACCACCGGCTTCGTCGTGCAGCCGAACAAGGCGGTGGTGGGAGCGAACGCCTTCGCGCACGCCTCGGGCATCCACCAGGACGGCGTGCTGAAGGCGCGCGACACCTACGAGATCATGCGCGCCGAAGACGTGGGCTGGGCCGCCAACAAGATCGTTCTCGGCAAGCTGTCGGGCCGCAACGCCTTCAAGCAGCGCCTGCAGGAGCTGGGCATCGAGATGGAGTCGGAGGCCGAGATCAACGCCGCCTTCGCCAAGTTCAAGGAGCTGGCGGACCGCAAGAGCGACATCTTCGACGAGGACATCGTCGCGCTGGTGATGGACGAATCGGTCACCGCCGAGAGCGAGCATTACCGGCTGCTCTCGCTGGCGCAGCGCTCCGAGACCGGCGAGCGTCCGCATGCGACGGTGGCGTTCTCCGCCGGTAGCACCGAGCTGCACGCCGAGAGCGACGGCAACGGCCCGGTCGACGCGAGCCTCAAGGCGATCGAGTCGAAGCTGAAGACTGGCGCCGAGATGCTGCTCTATTCGGTCAATGCGATCACCTCGGGCAGCACAGAATCGCAGGGCGAGGTGACGGTTCGGCTGCAGCACGGCGGGCGTGTGGTCAACGGCGTGGGGGCTGATCCGGACATCGTCGTGGCGTCGGCAAAAGCCTATTTGTCGGCGTTGAACAAGCTGCACAGCAAGATCGAGCGCGTGGCCGCGCAGGGTTGACACCTGCCAAATTGGTCACACTCCTGACAGTCCGAGGACTGACTTGAGGAAAAGCGCGTAACGTCATGATCTTGCGCGCTTTTTTCAGATCACATAGACTCGGCGCAAAGTCGAGCCAAAAGGACTGTCGTGGGATTGATCAACCGAGTTGTCGCGACGGTGGCCGCGGCCCTGCTGGCGGCCATCGCCCTGACGGTGTCGCCGCCCGCCGAGGCGGCGCAAAAGCAGGTGCGCAAGAAGGCCGCCGCGTCGCAGAAGGCCACGAAATCGTCGGCCAAGGCCGCCGCGCCCAAGCAGCGCCGCGGCGCCGCCAAGCGCGTCGCGCGCGTGGTGCCCGAGCGTCCTTCGTTCGGCCAGCTCGCCGGCTTGCGCAACACCGATGACGAGCTCGACCTGAAGTCCAGCGTCGCGCTGGTGCTCGACCAGGACACCAACGAGGTGCTGGTCTCGAAGAACCCCGATGCGGTGCTGCCGATCGCCTCGATCACCAAGCTGATGACCGCGCTGGTGGTCGCCGAAGCGCGCCTGCCGCTGGACGAGACGCTGACGATCTCGCAGGAAGACGTCGACACCGAGAAGGGCAGCCGCTCGCGCCTGCGTGTCGGCACGCAGCTCACGCGCGAGGAGATGCTGCACCTGGCGCTGATGTCCTCCGAGAACCGCGCCGCGCATGCGCTCGGGCGCAGCTATCCGGGCGGGCTCGCCGCCTTCGTCTCGGCGATGAACGCCAAGGCGCAGCTGCTGGGCATGGGCGACACGCACTACGTCGAGCCGACCGGGCTGTCGAGCCGCAACCAGTCGAGCGCCAAGGATCTGGCCACGCTGGTGAAGGCGGCCTACGGCCACCAGATCATCCGCGAGCTGTCGACCTCGCCCGAATACAGCGTGGCGGTGGGCGCGCGCGAGATGCAGTTCCGCACCACCAACGCGCTGGTGCGCAACCCGACCTGGGAGATCGGCCTGCAGAAGACCGGCTACATCTCGGAAGCCGGCCGCTGCCTGGTGATGCAGGCCAAGCTGGCCGGGCGCCAGCTGATCATGGTGTTCCTCGACTCGGCCGGCAAGTATTCGCGCCTGGGCGATGCCGAGCGCGTGCGCCGCTGGCTCGGCGAGCTGGGCCACGGCGCGCCGGCGGCCACCTCCAGCGCCGCCGCGCTGATCGAGCCGGCGTCCTGAGCGCCGCGCTTGCGCGGCCTCAGCCGCGGTAGCCGAGCGCGGCGGAGATCTGCGCCGCCGTCGCCTTCAGGCGCTCCAGCCAGGACTCCTCCAGCCGGTCGGCCGGCGCTGAGATCGACAGGCCGGCCACCAGGTGGCCCTGGTCGTCGCGGATGCCGGCGGCCATGCAGCGCACGCCCAGCTCCAGCTCCTAGTCGTCGCGCGCGGTGCCAAGCTGGTTGACGCGCGTCAGCTCGCGCTCCAGCGCCGGCAGCTCGGTGATGCTGTTGCGCGTGTGGCCGGCCAACCCGGTGCGCGTGGCGTAGGCGCGCACGCGCTGCGGGTCGTCGTTGGCGAGGAAGAGCTTGCCCACCGAAGTGAGATGCAGCGGCGCGCGGCCGCCGATCGCGCGCACCACCTGCATGCCCGAGCGCTCGCTGTAGGCGCGCTCGATGTAGACGATCTCGTCGCCCTGGCGCATCGACAGGTTCACCGGCTGGTGCGTCAGCTTGTGCAACTCGCGCATCGGCGCCAGCGCGGCGTCGCGCACGTCCAGGCGCGCTTTCACCAAATTGCCCAGCTCCAGCAGGCGCATGCCGAGGCGGTAGCTGCCGGCCTCGGGGCGGTCGACGAAGCGGCCGATCGTCAGGTCGTTGAGGATGCGGTGCGCGGTGGACGGATGCAGGCCGGAGCGCTCGGCGATCACCTTCAGCGACACCGGATCGGGGAACGAGGCCAGCACTTCCAGCAGGTCGAAGGCCCGCTCGAGAACCTGGATGGTGGGCTTCTTGGCTTCGGTGTTCGGCATGCGCGGGATTCTCGCTCATCCTCGGCGAGTTTTTGCATGGCGAAAGCGCGGCGGGCTATCCGGAAATGGCTGCGACGGCTTCGATCGCGCTGCGCACCGCGCCTTCGAGCGTGGCCGGGTAGGGGCCTGCCACGTGGTCGCCCGCCGCGACGAGGCGGGGGGCGATGTGCAGCGGCGGGCGTTGCAAGCCCGGCACGCAGCGGAAGGTGGCGCGTTTTTCGGTGATCAGCTGCACGGGGCGCAATTCGCCGCGCAGCAGCGTGCCGAGCGCGGCGCGGGCTTGCGCCAGCGTGGCGGCCAGCGTCGCTTCGCGGCCGGCATCGACCCAGGGCTGCGCGCCGCTGATCACGAAGGCCAGCAGCCCGGGCGGGCCGCCGAGCTGGCCGCGGTCGAAGACGAACTGCGCGGGTGCCTGCGGCAGCGCGAGCATCGGTTCGGGCAGGCGTGTATCGCCGGCCTGGAGGTAGACGGTCACGATCGGTTCGTAGCGCAGCGCCGCCGCGCGTGCCGACCATGCGGGGTTGATCGCCGCGCTCAGGCGCGCCGCCTCGCCGGGCGGTGTGGCGAGCACGACGGCATCGAAGCGTTCATCGTCAACCAGCCAGCCGTCGCCTGCGCGCTCGATCGCCTGCACGCGCGTCGAGAGGCGCAGCGCGACGCCGCGTGCGCCCAGCCAGGCCAGCGCCGGCGCGGGGAAGAGATCGCCCAGGCTGGCGCGCGGCAGCAGCAGGTCGGCCGAGCCGGGGCCGCTGAAGAGCGCATCGTGCAGCACGCGCAGGAACACCGCGGCGCTCGCCTCGCCGGCCGGCGTGTTGAGCGCGGCCACGCACAGCGGCTCGACCAGATCGCGCCGGATCGCGGCCGGCAGCGTGCGCGTCAGCTCGGCGACCGTCAGCGCCGCATCGCAGCGAAAGCCGCGCAGCGCCCAGCCGCCGGCGGCGCGCAGCAGCGCGATGCGCTCGCCGATGCGCCAGCCCTCGCGCCGCCACACGCCGCGTGCGAAGGCGAGCAGCGGCGGCCCGCTCGGCAGGTGCAGGCCGCGCCCGTCGGGCTCGCTCAGGCGCAGCGGCGTGCGCAGCAGCACGGTCTCGGCATCGACGCCGACTTCGCGCATCAGCCGCAGCGTCTGCGCGTAGGCGCCGATCAGGATGTGCTGGCCGTTGTCGAGCGCGAACCCCTCGTGATCCACCTCGCGTGCGCGCCCGCCGGGGCGCTCGGCCATCTCGCAGAGCGTCACCGCATGCCCGGCGCGCACGGCCTCGACCGCCGCCGCGAGCCCGGCCCAGCCCGCGCCGATCACCGCGACCGACACGCTCACTAGCGGCCCCGCCAGTGCGTGCGCATCGCGATCCAGAGCTTGCGGATCGGCGTCAGCGAGGTGCGCTGGTGCAGCACCTGGAAGCCGTCGGCCTCGATCTCGGCGAGCAGCGTGCGGTAGATGTTGGCCATCATCAGCCCGGGCTTCTGCGGCTCGCGGTCGGCCTCGGGCAGCAGCGCCAGCGCCTCGTCGTAGCAGCGCTGCGCGCGCTCGGCCTGGAAGCGCATCAGCGCGATGAAGCGATCGCTGTAGCTGCGCGAGAGGATCTCCTGCGCTTTCACGTCGAACTGCTTCAGCTCGCTCACCGGCAGGTAGATGCGGCCGCGCCGCGCGTCGTCGCCGACGTCGCGGATGATGTTGGTCAGCTGCATCGCCAGGCCGAGCTGGTGCGCGTAGGCGATGGTGGCTTCGCTGCTGCGCCCGAAGATGTTGGCCGCGACCTCGCCGACCACGCCGGCGACCAGATGGCAGTAGCGCGCCAGGCCGGCGAAGTCGAGGTAGCGAGATTGCTCCAGATCCATCTGGCAGCCTTCGATCACCGCCTGCAGGTGCTCGGCGCGGATGCCGTAGTTGGCCGCGATCGGTTGCAGCGCCTGCATCACCGGGTGCGTGGGATGCCCCGCGAAGGCGGCCTCGACCTCGCCGCGCCACCACGCCAGCTTGGTGGCGGCGACGCCGGGGTCGTGCACCTCGTCGACCACGTCGTCGATCTCGCGGCAGAAGGCGTAGAAGGCGGTGATCGCGGCGCGCCGCGGCGGCGGCAGGAACAGGAAGGCGTAATAGAAGCTCGAGCCGCTTTTCGCCGCCTTTTCCTGCACGTACTGCTGGGGCGTCGTCATGCGGCGCTCCCGGCCAGTGCGGCGGGCGCAGGGCGCATGCGCAGCGCTCGCCACAGCATCACGGGGGCGTCGAGCGCGCGCAGCGTCGGGCGTTCGCGCAGCGTGGCGAAGCCGAGCGCTTCGATCTTGTCGAGGATGCGCAGCCCGCCTTGCACGACGAGGCGCAGTTCCCAGCCGGCGCGGCCGCTCACGCGGTGCACCAGCGGGGCGCCTTCGAGCATCAGCGTGCGCGCCCAGTCGCATTCGTCCTGCACCAGCGCGCGCACCTGCGGCGAGTCGCAGCGGGCCAGCAGCGCATCGGTTTCGACGCCGTGGCGGCGGCAATCGGCTTCGGGAAGGTAGAGCCGGCCGCGCGCGGTGTCGACGCCGAGGTCCTGCCAGAAGTTGATCAGCTGCAGCGCGCTGCAGATCGCGTCGGAGCGGCGCAGCGAGGCTTCGTCGCCGACGCCGTACAGGTGCAGCAGCAGCCGGCCGACCGGGTTGGCGGAGCGGCGGCAGTAGTCGAGCAGTTCGGCGCGGTCGGCATAACGATGTTGGACCACGTCCTGCGCGAAGGCATCGAGCAGGTCGTGCAGCAACGGGGGCGGAAGACGATGTTCGCGCAGCGCGTGCGCCAGCGGCTCGAACACCTGCGGCCAGCGCGCCGATGCCGCGGCACCGGCCGACACGGATTGCAGATCCGCGCGGTAGTCGGCCAGATCCGCCAGCCGCTGCGCCGGGGCGGCATCGCCTTCGTCGGCGATGTCGTCGGCCGTGCGGGCAAACCGGTAGATCGCCGCAATCGGCGCGCGCAATCCGGCCGGGCACAGCCAGGAGGCCACGGGGAAGTTTTCGTAGTGGTCGACGCTCACGGCCGCGATTGTCCACGCCGCGCCGTTTGACAGAGCGCAAACCGGCCAATACATTACTGACCAGTCAGTCAGTTAGGAAATCCATGAAAGCGCTGCATCTGCTCGTGCTCGCCGGCGTCGCGGCGCTGACGGCCTGCTCCAAGCCCGAGCCCACGCCGCCGCCGGTGCGCGCGGTGCGCACGGTGACGGTGGCGCCGCAGTCGGCCGGCGGCGTGCAGGAATATGCCGGCGAGGTGCGCGCGCGCACCGAGTCGCGCCTGGGCTTCCGTGTCGGCGGCAAGATCGTGCGGCGCGATGCCGATCTGGGCGACAGCGTGAAAGCCGGCCAGCGGCTGGCGCAGCTCGATCCGCAGGATCTGCGGCTGGGGCAGGAGGCGGCGAGGGCGGCGCTGTCGGCCGCGCAGGTGAACCACGATCAGGCGGCCGCCGACTTCCGCCGCTTCAAGGAGCTGCGTGACCAAGGCTTCATCAGCTCGGCCGAGCTGGAGCGCCGCGAGACCGCCTTGAAAGCGGCTGCCGCCCAGCTCGAACAGGCCCGCGCGCAAAGCAGCGTGCAAGGCAATCAAGCGGCCTATACCGCCCTGACCGCCGACGCCAGCGGCGTCGTCACCGCCGTCGAAGCCGAACCCGGCATGGTGATCGCCGCCGGCACGCCGGTGCTGCGCCTCGCGCACGACGGCCCGCGCGACGTGGTGTTCTCGGTGCCGGAAGACAAGGTCGCCTTGATCCGCCAGCTCGCCGGCGAATCCGGCCGCTTCAGCGTCACGCTGTGGGGCGATGCGGCCGCGCCACTGCCGGCGACGATCCGCGAGATCTCGGCCGCGGCCGACCCGGTGACGCGCACCTTCCTCGTCAAGGCCGATGTCGGCAAGGCCGCGGTCAAGCTCGGCCAGACCGCCACGGTGCGCGTCGTGCTGCCGCAGACCGCCGGCGTGACCAAGCTGCCGCTGACCGCCCTGAAGGAAGAGCAGGGTCGCTCGATCGTGTGGCTGGTCGACCGCGACAGCATGACGGTGCGCGCGCAGCCCGTGCAGGTGGCCGGCGCCGACGGCAACGAGGCGGTGATCACCGCCGGCCTGCAACCCGGCCAGGTGGTGGTGACGGCCGGCGTGCACGTGTTGAACCCGGGGCAGACGGTGAAGTTCTACGTCGAGCCCGGCGCGGCCGCGAGCGCCGCCGCATCGGCCGCCGCCAGCGCCGCGCGAGTGAGCATCAAGTGAGCGCGGCGCATCCGCAGCGGCAGCCGTCGCGCTTCAACATCTCGCGCTGGGCGCTCGACCATCCGGCGCTGACGCGCTACCTGCTGGTCGTGCTGCTGGTGCTCGGCGTCGGCGCGTATTTCCAGCTCGGGCAGGACGAAGACCCGCCCTTCACCTTCCGCGCGATGGCGATGCGCGTGTTCTGGCCCGGCGCCACCGCGCAGCAGGTGGCCGACCAGGTGACCGACAAGCTCGAGCGCACGCTGCAGGAAGTGCCCTACGCCGACAAGATCCGCAGCTATTCCAAGCCGGGCGAGGCGCTGATCATCTTCCAGGTGAAGGACAACTCGCCGCCGCGCGAGATGGCGCAGATCTGGTACACGGTGCGCAAGAAGATCGGCGACATGCGCGCCACGCTGCCGGCCGGCGTGATCGGGCCGTACTTCAACGACGAGTTCGGCGACGTCTACGGCTCGATCTACGCGCTCTCGGCCGACGGCTTCAGCTACCAGCAGTTGAAGGACCAGGCCGACTTCGTGCGCCAGCGGCTGCTGAAGGTGAAGCACGTCAGCAAGGTGCAGATCTTCGGCGCGCAGGACGAGAAGGTGTTCGTCGAGATCCCGCAGAAGCGCCTCGCGCAGCTCGGGCTGGACTTCAACCAGGTGATCGCGCAGATCGGCCAGCAGAACGCGGTGGAGTCGGCCGGCACGATCAACGCGCCGACCGACTACCTGCAGGTGCGCGTGGGCGGGCAGTTCAGCACCGTCGAGGAGCTGGAGCGCTTTCCGATCCGCGCCAACGGCGCGAGCTTCCGGCTCGGCGACATCGCGCAGATCCGGCGCGGCTACGTCGACCCGCCGCAGGTCAAGGTGCGGCACCAAGGCAAGGAGGTGATCGCGCTGGGCATCTCGATGGCCAAGGGCGGCGACATCATCGAGATGGGCCACGCGCTGCACGCCGCCACCGAGGCGATCCGCGCCGAGCTGCCGGTGGGCATCGAGCTGCAGCAGTTCCAGGACCAGTCGACGGTGGTGTCGCGCTCGGTCGGCGAGTTCGTGCGCGTGCTGATCGAGGCGGTGGTGATCGTGCTGGCGGTCAGCTTCGTCAGCCTGGGGCTGCACTACAAGCCGCGCTTCCGGCTCGACTGGCGCCCCGGCCTGGTGGTGGCGATCACCATCCCGCTGGTGCTGTCCATCACCTTCGTGGTGATGTACTACTGGGGCGTGGGCCTGCACAAGATCTCGCTGGGCTCGCTGATCGTCGCGCTCGGCCTGCTGGTGGACGACGCGATCATCGCCGTCGAGATGATGGTTCGAAAGCTCGAGGAGGGCTACGACAAGCTGCGCGCCGCCACCTTCGCCTACGAGGCCACCGCGATGCCGATGCTCACCGGCACGCTGATCACCGCGGTGGGCTTCCTGCCGATCGGGCTGGCCAAGTCGACGGTGGGCGAATACACCTTCGCGATCTTCGCCGTCACCGCGGCGGCGCTGCTGATCTCGTGGTGCGTGTCGGTCTACTTCGTGCCCTACCTCGGCACGCTGCTGCTCAAGGCCAAGCCGCACACCGATTCCGACGAGCCGCACGAATTGTTCGACACGCCCTTCTACACGCGCTTTCGCGCGCTGGTGAACTGGTGCGTGCGGCACCGCTGGATCACGATCGGCCTGACGATCGCGACGCTGGTGCTGGGCGTGGCCGGCATGAGCCGGGTGCAGAACCAGTTCTTCCCCGATTCGAGCCGGCTCGAACTGTTGATCGACCTCTGGTATCCGGAAGGCACCGCGTATGCCGCCAACGAGGAAGTCACCCAGCGCGTCGAGGCGCGCGTGATGCAGCTGGCCGGCGTGGCGCACGTCACCACCTGGGTCGGCAGCGGCGCCGAGCGCTTCGCACTGGTGCTCGATCAGATCTTCCCGCAGAGCAACGTCAGCCAGCTGATCGTGCTGGCCACCGACCTGGCGGCGCGCGAGAAGCTGCGCCGCGAGTTGCCGGCATTGCTGGCCAGCGAATTCCCCGAGGCGCGCGCACGCGCCAAGCTGCTGCCGAACGGCCCGCCGGTGCCGTACCCGGTGCAGTTCCGCGTCGTCGGGCCCGATCCGGCGAAGGTGCGCGCGTATGCCGACGAGGTCAAGGCGATCATGCGCGCCAACCCGAACATGCGCGGGGTCAACGACAACTGGAACGAGGCGGTCAAGGTGCTGCGCCTCGAAATCGACCAGGACAAGGCGCGCGCACTCGGCGTTTCGAGCCAGGCGATCGCGCAGGCGGCGCGGGTCTTCAACAGCGGCAGCACGATCGGCCAGTACCGCGAGGGCGACAAGCTGATCGACATCGTGCTGCGCCAGCCGCTCGCGGAGCGCGACACCATCACCGCGCTGGCCAACGGCTACGTGCCCTCGGCCAGCGGCCGCAGCATCCCGCTCGGCCAGATCGCCAAGGCCTCGTTCACCTGGGAGCCCGGCGTGCTGTGGCGCGAGGGGCGCGACTACGCCGCCACCGTGCAGGGCGACATCGTCGAGGGCCTGCAGGGCGCGACGGTCACCGCGCAGCTCGATCCGCTGTTCAAGCCGATCCGCGCGAAGATGCTGCCCGGCTACCGCATCGAGGTGGCCGGCGCGGTGGAAGAGAGCAGCAAGGGCCAGGGCTCGATCGCCGCCGGCGCGCCGCTGATGCTGTTCATCATGTTCACGCTCCTGATGCTGCAGCTGCACAGCTTCAGCCGCGCGGTGCTGGTGTTCCTGACCGGGCCGCTGGGCATCGCCGGCGTGGCGGCGGCGCTGCTGCTGCTGGACCGGCCGTTCGGCTTCGTCGCGCTGCTCGGCGTGATCGCGCTGATCGGCATGATCATGCGCAACTCGGTGATCCTGATCGACCAGATCGAACACGACCGCGAGCGCGGCGTCGCCACCTGGGACGCCATCGTCGAGGCCGCGGTGCGGCGCTTCCGCCCGATCATCCTGACCGCCGCGGCGGCGGTGCTGGCGATGATCCCGCTGTCGCGCAGCGTGTTCTGGGGGCCGATGGCGGTGGCGATCATGGGCGGGCTGATCGTCGCCACCGCCTTGACGCTGCTGGCGCTGCCGGCGATGTACGCGGCCTGGTTCCGCGTCAAACCGGCGCGGGAGGAACGGCGCGCCGCCGCATCCCGCTAAAATCGCGGGCTTGCCTTAGAGGCCGTTGCCCATGCGCGGGTGGCGAAATTGGTAGACGCACCAGGTTTAGGTCCTGACGCCAGCGATGGTGTGGGGGTTCGAGTCCCCCCCCGCGCACCAGACATTCAACCCTCCAGTCCGAGAACACCATGTCCGTTCAAGTCGAAACCCTCGAGAAGCTCGAGCGCCGCATCACGCTGACCCTGCCCGCCGAGGTGATCCAGTCGGA